>NZ_QKWJ01000062.1 GCF_003353055.1 Cupriavidus lacunae | reverse complement strand
TGAGCAGAGCTCGGGTATCGAGCAGGTGAACCAGGCGGTGGCGCAGATGGACGAGGTCACGCAGCAGAACGCGGCGCTGGTGGAAGAGGCCGCGGCCGCCGCAGGCTCGCTGGAAGAGCAGGCCGGCCGCCTGCAGTCCGCCGTGGCAACCTTCCGCCTGGCGGCCGAGGATGCGCGCGCGGATCGCTTCGACGTATTGCCGGCGGCCGCTGCGGCGCCCGTGCCGGGCAAGGTCTCCCGCACGGCAGGCGCGGTGCGTGCCATTGCTTCCGCCAAGCCTGCCGCCAAGCCCGCCGCAGCGGACCCCGAAGCCGCGCGCAATGCGGCCGAGCCAGCGGCCGCGCAGCCGGCACGGATGACTCCGGTCAGGGCGCCGCGGCCCGCGCTGGCAGCCGCTGACAACGGCGACTGGAGCGCGTTCTGACCCCGATGCCATGACGACCGATATCACCCTGGCGCTGCCGCAAGATGATGCGGCCAGGCTGCGCAAGGAATTCGACCAGTTCATCGGAGTCTCGACCGGCCTGGACCGCGAGTTCCTGCCGCCCGAGTTCAATGACTTCCTGCGCGCGCGGCTGCTGCAGCATGACGGTCCGCTCACTGAGCGCGCGGTCTCGCGGCTGCTGTCCGGGGGCGAATACGGCTGGGCGCGCCGCGTGTTCGACAAGCAGCTGCCCAATGCGCTGGCGGCGCTGATGCGCGATGCCCAGCGCTTTGGCTTCGGGCTGGCGGTCCAGCCTGGCTGGACCGCAGGGCAGCGCCTCGCGCATGCACGCGAATGGGCCGCGCAGGTGCTGGCCGAATGCGGCGCCGATACGGCCTTTACCGAAGCCCTTGCCACGCAGGTGGCGGCATCGGCGGAAGACATGCGCGTGCTGGAAGAGCGCATGCGCACGCCGGCATGGCGCCTGGCTGAAAGCCTGCGCCAGCGGGCCTATGACCTGATGTACGCGCTGCAGACCGAGGGCGACGACGCCACCGGCCGCGCGCGCGTGGGCGAGCTGCGCGGCATGCTGGGGCTGGCGCTGGAGTATGGATCGGTGCTGCCGGAAGAGGCGTCGCGCGTGCTGGAGCAAGTGGAGCGCGTGCGTCCCGCCTTGTTTCGCGAAGCGCCTGACGATGTGTTCGCGCGGCTGGCGGCATGGCTGCGGCGGATGTTCGGACATTGAGCCGCGCAGGACCGCTGCAGGGCTGAGCCAGGCGCTGATTTGCGCGCCGAGTTTCGTACGTATTACGGACAGCGTGCGTGTGAGAAGCACTGCGCGCGGCCCTCGTCAATAGAGGAATCCAGCAGGCTACCAAAGGTGACTGCTGCGCGTTGGACGCAAATGACGTTTGCTGAACAGCTTTGCGCAGGATCAAGCGTCAGGAGTGTGAATTGTTACAAAATGCGCGCCGTCATGTATGTTTCATGCGACATTTGCTTTCACCCCGCGTAAGTAGGGATTGGCATTGCGGGTCGATTGCCGATATAAACGTAACAGTCACACTTACACTCTGTAACACCTGTAACGGAGTTGATTACAGTTTGACACGGGCGTAGTTCCTTAGTCGTACGTTGTACCCGCCCAGCCGCACACCAACGATCTGGTCGCCGGGCCCGCGAGGGCAACGGTAAGCGCCGGACAAGCGGCCACGGTGGGTTTTTGGTAGCGGGGATAAATTGGAAAGCAGTGAAGTTCTCCAGGAGATCAGGGAGGTTAACCTCGCCTATCTGCTGCTCGCGCAACGCCTGGTGCGCGAAAACCAGGTCGAAGCCATGTTCCGGCTCGGGGTCAGCAAGGAAATTGCGGATATTCTTGCCAAGCTGACTTCCGCGCAACTCGTCAAGCTGGCGGCATCCAACATGGTGCTGTGCAGGTTCCGCTTCGACGACCACGCGCTTCTGTCCACTCTCACCCACACGGCCAAGAGCCATGACATGCAGCAGATCCACGCCGCGATCCTGCTTGCACGCCAGCCTGTGGAGTCGCTCAATTGACCGCGCTCCTGCAGGTTGAGCCAACCCGGAGTTACACGGCCACCTCCGTTCCCAGCCGCAAGAGCGTGCTCCAGGACGCCAACCAGACCCAGCTCGCCATCGAGCTGATCGGCCTGGGTGCGCGCCTGCAGGTGCTTGAAGCCGAGACCACGCTGTCGCGTGACCGGCTCATCCGCCTGTACAAGGAGCTGCGCGGCGTCTCGCCCCCCAAGGGCATGCTCCCCTTCTCGACGGACTGGTTCACCACCTGGCTGCCGAATATCCACTCGTCGCTGTTCTTCTCTGCCTACCAGTTCATGGTGCAGGAAGGCGAGACCGTGGGCATTCGCGCGGTGGTGGCTGCCTACCGCCTGTACCTTGAACATGTTTCGCTGCTCGGCGGCGAAATTGTCTTAAGTTTCACGCGGGCCTGGACGTTAGTACGGTTCTTCGAGAGCAACATGCTGCAGCTGTCCCGGTGCACGTGTTGCGGCGGACAGTTCGTCACGCACGCGTATGAGCCGCACGCGAATTTTGTGTGCAGCCTGTGCCGTCCGCCGTCACGCGCAGGGAAGGTGAAGAAGCTCTCGAAAGACGCCGCCGCTGTGCAGACCAACGCCTGATCCTGGTCAAGGTCCGCCGGCTGGCAAGCTTGCTGCGCTGGCGGACGGATTCTCTCCGTGCGCCCGTGCAACGGGCAAATGAGCGTGGCTGACGCGCGTTTTTAGACGGGGATCCGATCGTGCTAGTAGTTCTTGGCTATGTCGTCGTGGTAGCGGCGGTGCTTGGCGGTTACGCCATGACCGGCGGCCATATGGGCGCGCTTTATCAACCTGCGGAAGTGGTGATCATTGCGGGCTCCGCCATCGGCGCCTTTATCGCCACCAATACCGGCAAGGCCATCAAGGCCACCGCGCGCGCGCTGCCGGGCCTGTTCAAGAGTTCCAAGTACAAGAAAGAGCTGTACCTGGACGTCATGTCGCTGCTGTACGTGCTGCTGTCCAAGGCACGGCGCGAGGGCATCCTGTTCCTGGAAAAGGAAATCGCGGATCCCGCCTCCAGCAGCGTCTTCAGCCAGTACCCGCGCATCCTGACCGATCCGGTGGTGATGGAATTCCTCACCGACTACCTGCGCATGATGGTCAACGGCAATATGAATGCCTTCGAGATCGAGGCCCTGATGGACCACGAGATCGAGACCTTCCGCCATGAGGCCGAGATCCCCGCCCACGCGCTGGCGCGCATGGGTGACGGCCTGCCGGCCTTCGGCATCGTGGCCGCGGTGATGGGCGTGGTGCATGCGCTGGGCTCCGCCGACCTGCCGCCGGCTGAGCTGGGCGCGCTGATCGCGCACGCCATGGTCGGCACCTTCCTGGGCATCCTGCTGGCCTATGGCTTTGTCTCGCCGCTGGCCGCGCGCGTCGAGCTGCAGGTGTCCGAGAACGTCAAGGTCTACGAATGCATCAAGGTTGTGCTGCTGGCCTCGCTCAATGGCTACGCGCCGCTGGTGGCGGTGGAATTCGGCCGCAAGGTGCTGTACTCCACGGTGCGGCCGTCGTTCCTCGAGCTCGACGACCACGTGCGTGAAGTCAAGAGCCTGAACTGACGGGTAGCAAAGGAGGGCACCGCCATGGGCAGCGCACATGACATGCGTCCGATCATCGTCCGCCGGGCGAAATCGCACGCCAGGCCGCACGGCAACCACAGCTGGAAGATCGCCTACGCCGACTTCATGACGGCGATGATGGCGCTGTTCCTGGTGCTGTGGCTGCTGTCCAGCGCCAACAAGAAGACGCTGGAAGGCATTGCCGAGTACTTCCGCATGCCGCTCAAGGTCGCCATCGTCGGTGGCGAGAAGAGCAGCCAGACGCCCAGCATGATCCCGGGCGGCGGCATGGACGCGATGCGCAAGGATGGCGAGATCATGCGCGCGCGCGACAACGATCCCAGCGACGAGCAGCGCCGCAACGAGCAGCAGGAGGCGCAGCGCCTGCGCGCGCTCAAGCAGCGGCTCGAGCAGATCATCGAGAACAACCCGGTGCTGCGCCAGTTCCGGCCGCAGCTGCTGCTGGACATCACCAGCGAAGGGCTGCGCATCCAGATCCTGGATACCCAGAACCGCCCGATGTTCCGCACCGGCAGCGCCGCGGTCGAAAGCTATATGCGCACCATCCTGCGCGAGATCGGCCCGGTGCTGAACGAGCTGCCCAACAAGGTCAGCCTGTCGGGCCATACCGACGCGGCCAACTATTCCAATGGCGAGCGCACCTACAGCAACTGGGAGCTGTCCGCCGACCGCGCCAACGCCTCGCGCCGCGAGCTGATCGGCGGCGGCATGCAGGAGGGCAAGGTGCTGCGCGTGCTGGGCCTGGCCGCGACCATGCCGCTGGACAAGGAAGACCTGCTGGCGCCGGTGAACCGCCGCATCAGCATCGTGGTGCTTAACCATAAGGCGCAGGCGCGCTTCGAGGCCGAGAACGCCAGCGCCGCCGAGGTCACGGTGGCGGCGCAGGCCGGCAAGGCCGCGCAGGAGATGCAGGCAGGACTGGCGGCAGCCTCGGCACCGGCAGCCGCGGCCGCGGGCAGCAAACCATGACGCGCGGCCGCGCCGCCGGCGCGCCCAGCGTAGTAACCACGTGACTCAGGACGCCATGTCTGTCGATATCGATATCACTCAGTTTTACCAGACCTTCTTCGAGGAAGCGGAAGAACTGCTCGTCGAAATGGAGCAGCTGCTGCTCGGCCTGGACATCGAGTCGCCCGATCCCGAACATCTGAACGCGATCTTCCGGGCGGCGCATTCGATCAAGGGCGGGGCCGCTACCTTCGGCTTCGCGGCGCTGACAGAGACCACCCATATTTTCGAGAACCTGCTGGACCGCACGCGCCGGCAGGAACTGGCGTTGACCAGGACCATCATCGACACTTTTCTGGAAACCAAGGACGTGTTGCAAGATCAGCTCAACGCCTACCGCAACGGCACCGAACCCGATCCGGAAACGCTTGCACGCATCTGTGCCGTGCTGCAGCAGCTGGCGCAGGAAGCCGCCGGCCATGCCGGGGCACCCGCACCCGCCGCGGCACCGGCCCCCGCAGCCGCGCCCGCGGGCGGCGGCCTGAAGATCCGCCTGATCAAGGTCTCGGCCGCCGACCAGGCGCTGCTGCGCGAAGAGCTGGCCAACCTGGGCGAGATCACCGGGCAGGAGGAGGTGAACGGCGAGCTGGTGGTGTGGCTCAACACGCAATGCAGCGCCGACGACATCATCGCGGTGTGCTGCTTCGTGATCGACATGGACCAGATCGTGATCGAGGCCGCGACCGACGCACCGGCTGCCGCACCGGCGGTGGTCGAGGTGCCCGCGCCGGCGCCCGCCCCGGTGGCGCCGGCTGCCGCCGCAGCACCGGCCGCGCCCGCCGCCGCGCGCGAGAAGGCCAGGCCCGCGCCGGCCGCCGCGCACGCGCAAGGCGAGGGCTCGATCCGCGTGCCCACGGAAAAGGTCGACCAGATCATCAACCTGGTGGGCGAACTGGTGATCACGCAGTCGATGCTGGCGCAGACCGCCTCGTCGCTGGACCCGGTGCTGTTCGACCGCCTGTTCTCCGGCATGGGCCAGCTTGAGCGCAATGCGCGCGACCTGCAGGAAGCGGTGATGTCGATCCGCATGATGCCGATGGACTATGTGTTCTCGCGCTTCCCGCGCCTGGTGCGCGACCTGGCCAGCAAGCTCGGCAAGCAGATCGACCTGGTCACCTTCGGCAAGGCCACCGAGCTGGACAAGAGCCTGATCGAACGCATCATCGATCCGCTCACGCACCTGGTGCGCAACAGCCTGGACCACGGCATCGAGACCCCCGACAAGCGCGTGGCCGCCGGCAAGGACGCGACCGGCCAGCTGATCCTGTCCGCGCAGCACCACGGCGGCAATATCGTCATTGAAGTCAGCGACGACGGCGGCGGCCTGAACCGCGAGCGCATCCTGGCCAAGGCCATCCAGAACGGCCTGCCGGTGTCCGAGACCATCACCGACGAAGAAGTCTGGCAGCTGATCTTCGCGCCGGGCTTTTCCACCGCCGAGGTCATCACCGACGTGTCCGGCCGCGGCGTGGGCATGGACGTGGTCAAGCGCAACATCCAGGAAATGGGCGGCCATGTCGAGATCAGCTCGCGCCCGGGCCTGGGCACCACCATCCGCATCGTGCTGCCGCTGACGCTGGCGATCCTGGACGGCATGTCGGTCAAGGTGGGCGAAGAGACCTTCATCCTGCCGCTGAACTGCGTGATGGAGTCGCTGCAGCCCAAGGCCGAGGACGTCCACACCGCCGCCAACTCGGACCGCGTCATGCATGTGCGCGGCGAATACCTGCCGCTGCTGGAGATGCACCGCGTGTTCAACGTGGCCGGCGCGCTGCAGGAGCCCACGCAGGGCATCGCCGTGATCCTGCAGGCCGAAGGCAAGCGCTTTGCGCTGCTGGTGGACCAGCTGATCGGCCAGCACCAGGTGGTGCTGAAGAACCTGGAAACCAACTACCGCAAGGTGCCGTGCATTTCCGCGGCGACCATCCTTGGCGACGGCAGCGTGGCGCTGATCGTCGATGTCGGCGCGCTGCAGCGCACCGGCGTGCGCCGGCAAGAGCCCGCGCTTGCGCAGTAATCGTCCAATCACAGGAGAGCTAGACATCATGGCCGGCATCGGACACATCGATACCCCCGGAAGCGACGCTTCGGGCCAGGAGTTCCTGGTCTTCACGCTGGGGTCGGAGGAATACGGCATCGACATCCTCAAGGTGCAGGAGATCCGCAGCTACGAGACAGTGACCCGCATTTCCAGCGCACCGGATTTCATCAAGGGCGTGACCAACCTGCGCGGCGTGATCGTGCCGATCGTCGACCTGCGCCTGAAGTTCCGCCTGGGCAACGTGCGCTACGACCACCAGACCGTGGTCATCATCCTGAACGTGGCCGGCCGCGTGGTCGGCATCGTGGTGGATGGCGTCTCGGACGTGCTGACCCTGACGGGGGATGCGATCAAGCCGGCGCCCGAGTTCGGCGTGTCGATCTCGACCGAGCACCTGACCGGCCTGGGCACCATCGACGGCCGCATGCTGGTGCTGATCGACATCGAGAAGCTGATGACCAGCCCCGAGATGGCACTGGTCGAAGCCGAATACGCCTGACCTTGCATCGCTGAAGCAACCCATGACGCCGTTCCGCACTGCCGCCAGCGTACCCGGTCACACCGGGCAGGTCCCCGCGCCGGCCGCCCTCCTGCGGCGCGACGAGGCGCGCGACTTCCTGCTGACCGAACGCGACTTCGATAAGATCCGCGCGCTGATCCACCGGCGCGCGGGGATCTCGCTGGGCAGCCACAAGCGCGAGATGGTGTACAGCCGGCTGGCGCGCCGCCTGCGCACGCTGCAGTTGTCGGACTTTGCCTCGTACCTGGCGCTGCTGGACGCGGATGACCGCTCGCCGGAGTGGGAATTCTTCACCAATGCGCTGACGACCAACCTGACCTCGTTCTTCCGCGAGTCGCACCACTTCCCGCTGCTGGCCGAGCACGCGAAGAAGACCGGGCGCCCCTACAGCGTCTGGTGTTCGGCTGCCTCCACCGGCGAAGAGCCATACTCGATCGCGATCACGCTGGCCGAGGCCCTGGGCGATCGCGCCGGCACGGTGCTGGCCACCGATATCGACACCCAGGTGCTGGCCAAGGCCCGCAGCGGCGTCTATTCGGCCGACCAGGTGGCGCGGCTGTCGCCGGAACGGCTCAAGCGCTTCTTCCTGAAGGGCACAGGGCCGCGCACCGGCTCGGTCAAGGTCAAGCCGGAGCTGGCCGCCACCATCGCGTTCGAGCCGCTGAACCTGCTTGCGCCCGACTGGGGTATCCGCGAGCAGTTCGACGCCATTTTCTGCCGCAACGTGATGATCTACTTCGACAAGCCGACCCAGGGACGCATCCTGGAGCGCTTCGTGCCGCTGCTCAAGCCGCACGGGTTGCTGTTCGCCGGCCATTCGGAGAACTTCTCTTACGTCACGCGCGCGTTCCAGCTGCGCGGGCAGACCGTCTATGAACTGGCACCGGATGCTGCCAGGGCAGGAAGGCCGTGATGCGCACGCCCCATCTGCCCGAAGCCCTCGCCACGCGCACCTACTTCGACCGCGAGTTCGGCAAGCAGGCCATCAAGCTGCTGCCCAACGAGTATTACGTGACCCGCGAGGACGTGGTGCTGACCACCGTGCTGGGCTCTTGCGTGGCCGCCTGCATCCGTGACGAGACCGCCGGCGTGGGCGGCATGAACCACTTCATGCTGCCCGAAGACGACGGCAGCGCCGATCGCATGCTGTCGGCGTCGATGCGCTACGGCAGCTATGCGCTGGAAGTGCTGATCAACGAACTGCTCAAGATGGGCGCGCGCCGCGAGCGGCTGGAGGCCAAGGTCTTCGGCGGCGGCGCGGTGCTGGCCAACATGACCACGCTGAACATCGGCGACCGCAATGCGGATTTCGTGCTGCGCTACCTGAAGACCGAGGAGGTGCGCGTGGCGGCGCAGGACCTGCGCGGCCCGCATGCGCGCCGGGTCAGCTATTTCCCCGTAGGCGGGCTGGCGCTGGTGCGCCGGCTGACGCGGCAGGACGACCAGGTCTCGGTGGCGCGCGACGAACGCGCGCTGGCGCGGGCCATTGCCACCTCGGCGCGCGAGCCGGCGCGCACGCCTGAACTGTTTGCTCGGCAGCCTTACCCGCGCCAGCTTTCCTGAAACCCTTACAAGCACGATCAATCATGACTGCCGCCAAGATCAAGGTGCTCTGCGTGGACGACTCCGCGCTGATCCGCAGCCTGATGACGGAGATCATCAACAGCCAGCCCGACATGGAAGTGGTGGGCACCGCGCCGGACCCGCTGGTGGCGCGCGACCTGATCAAGCGCCTGAACCCGGACGTGCTGACGCTGGACGTTGAAATGCCGCGCATGGACGGCCTGGACTTCCTGGAGCGGCTGATGCGGCTGCGGCCGATGCCGGTGCTGATGGTGTCCTCCCTGACCGAGCGCGGTTCGGAGATCACCATGCGCGCGCTGGAGCTGGGCGCGGTGGACTTTGTCACCAAGCCCAAGCTGGGCATCCGCGACGGGCTGCTGGAATACACCGACACCATCGCCGACAAGCTGCGCGCCGCTTCGCGCGCGCGCGTGCGCGCGGCGGGGCAGCCGGCCGCGCCATCCGCCAGCGGCACCGCGCCCGTGCCGATGCTGCGCAGCCCGCTGTTGTCGACCGAGAAGCTGATCATCCTGGGCGCCTCCACCGGCGGCACCGAGGCCATCAAGGAATTCCTGATGCCGCTGCCGCCCGATAGCCCCGCGGTGATGATCGTGCAGCATATGCCGGCCGGCTTTACGCGCTCGTTCGCGCAGCGGCTGGACGGGCTGTGCCGCATCACCGTCAAGGAGGCCGTGCACGGCGAGCGCGTGCTGCCGGGCCACGCGTATATCGCGCCGGGCGACTCGCATCTGCTGCTGGCGCGCAGCGGCGCCAACTATGTGGCGCATCTGTCGCAGGAAGCGCCGGTCAACCGCCACCGGCCGTCGGTCGACGTGCTGTTCGATTCGGCCGCGCAGCACGGCGGCAAGAACGTGATCGGCGTGATCCTGACCGGCATGGGCCGCGACGGCGCGCGCGGCATGCTGCGCATGCGCGAAGCCGGCGCCTACAACCTGGCCCAGGACGAGCACACATGCATCGTGTTTGGCATGCCGAAGGAGGCGATTGCCGCCGGCGGCGTGCATGAAGTCGTGCCCTTGCCGGCGATGACCCAGCGCGTAATGGCGCGCCTGGCCACGTACGGCACGCGCGCGCAGCGGGTGTAAACAAATCGGGCCGAGCGCCGCGCGCATGCCTGCGCGCGGCGCTGGACCTGGCAACAAGCCATAACTGCATTAACTGGAGCCGTCAAAGTGGACAAGAGCATCAAGATCCTGGTCGTGGATGATTTCCCGACCATGCGCCGGATCATCCGCAACCTGCTCAAGGAGCTGGGTTTCGCCAACGTCGAGGAAGCCGAGGACGGCGCCGCCGGCCTGGAGAAGGCCAGGGACGGCAGCTTCCAGTTCGTGATCTCGGACTGGAACATGCCCAATATGGACGGCCTGACGATGCTGCAGGCGATCCGCGCCGACGCCAATATCGGCAAGGTCCCGGTACTGATGGTGACCGCCGAGGCCAAGAAGGAGAACATCATCGCGGCTGCACAGGCCGGCGCCAACGGCTACGTGGTCAAGCCGTTCACGGCCGCGACGCTGGACGAGAAGATCACCAAGATCTTCGAGAAGCTCGGCGGCTGAGGCGGAGGCGCGTTTCCATGACCCTGACCCTGAGCAACGATTCCGCCGAACAACTGATCCTGCGCATCGGCAACCTGACGCGGATGCTGCGCGACAACATGCGCGAGCTTGGCCTGGACAAGGAGATCGAGCGCGCCGCGCAGGCCATCCCCGATGCGCGCGACCGGCTGAACTACATCGCCGCGATGACCGAGCAGGCCGCCGAGCGCACGCTGAACGCGGTCGAACTGGCGCAGCCGATCCAGTCCGATATCGAACAGCAGGCTGAAACCCTGGACAAGCGCTGGGGGGCATGGTTCGAGCAGCCGGTGGAACTGGCCGACGCCCGTTCACTGGTGCTCGATACCCGCGCCTTCCTGTCCGAGGTGCCCGGCCAGGCCCGCGCCACCAACAGCCACCTGCTCGACATCATGATGGCGCAGGACTTCCAGGACCTGACCGGCCAGGTCATCAAGAAGATGATGGACATGATCCGCGCGCTGGAGCAGGAGCTGCTGCAGGTGCTGATCGACAACGTGCCGTCCGAGCGCCGGGTGGAGGCGCCGGCCGCCACGCTGATGAACGGGCCGCAGATCAATCCGGAAGGCAAGCCGGATGTGGTGTCGGACCAGGCGCAGGTGGATGATTTGCTGGCGAGCTTGGGGTTCTGAGGGCCTTGGATTGCCTCAAGCCTGTAGGTGATCCTTCATCTTCGCCAGCACGATGGCCAGCGCAGCCCCGCCCAGCGTCTTCACCAGCGTCGGGTGCTGCGCATAGAAATTGCCGAGCTGGTCGATCACGCCCGGGTGCGACTGCTCGGCGTGCGCGGCGATCTGCTGGACCTGCTCGGGTGTGAGCTGGCTGGCCTGCTCGCCCGTGACCTGGCTGGCGCCCGGTGCCAGCACGTTGCCCAGGGCCCCGCCCGCTGCCTGCGACAGCGCGCCCGACCCGACCGTCGCCAGCAACTGGTTCAGCATGGTGGCGCGTTGTTCCGGCGTCGAGTTGGCGAACAGTTGCGCAACCATCTGGGCAAACGGTGGCGTCTGATCCGATTTGAAGGCGTCGGCAAGCCCCTTGCCCATGACGTCTGTCGGCGCCTGCTGCGCGACCTGGTCGAAGTGCTGCTCCGGGTTCGAGCCCAGCATGCCCGCGGCCTGCTGCAATAGATCCATCAGTCCCATGATTGTCGCTCCGTTAGGCCTTCTGTCTGGTGACGAGGTGGTAGAGCACCAGCAGGATCGCGGCGCCCACCACCGCGCCGATAAATCCCGCCGACTGGCCCTGGTGATACCAGCCCAGCATTTGCCCGAGGTAGGTTGCCGCAAGAGAACCGCCGATACCGAGCGCGGCGGTCAGGAAGAAGCCCGACGGGCCGCGCCGGGGGTAAGGAATTTGGCTACGAGTCCGGCCACAAAGCCGATAAGGATGGTCCAGATCAGGTGCATGACAAGTTCGCCTTGTGCGGTGATGCCCAGGTTGGTGCGCTATAACCCTGGGGGCAAACGCAGGCGAGGGCCGCAACCGGCGCCCTCGCCATGGTCCGCCCGCCAGGTCCGGTGCTTAGCTGCAGGCCTTGCCGTGGTCGGCATGGAAGCCCTGGGAGGTCGCCTGGGCTTCCGTCATGTATGCACCGTTCTTGGTCTTGCCGTACCACTTTGACCCTGAGCAATGGTAGACCTTGGAGTCCTTGTTGACCCAGACCTGGCCGGCCCCCCCCCCGGCTGCGGGTGCAGCCGCGGCCTTCTTGGGCGCCGCGGTGGCAGCGGGCGCTGCAGGCGTTGCCGGAGCCGCAGCGGCCGGCGTGGCCGCCTTGCCCGGGCCAGCCGGCGCCGCGGGTGGTGTTGCCATCGGCGTGCTGGCGGCCGCCTGCGTGGCGGCAGGCTTGCCGGTCCATTCCTTCACGCCGCCATGGCCGGAGCAGGCGCCTTGCTTGCTGGCGCCGGAATAGGTGGTTCCATCCTTGCAGGTTGCGGTCGGGGCTGGCTGTGCCACGGCCGCCAGGGAGGTCAGCAGTCCGGCGGTAAGTACGACGAGAAAGCGCTTCATGGAGAACTCCTGCATTGACAGTTGGAGGAATGACTGCGACAGCATTAATGCTTAACTTGACAACAATCTTCGCGATTCCTGCCCCATCGTGCCTGCAATGACGGCAATCGGCAGCCATTGCCAGCCCTCTGGTGCTGGCTCCTACAACGGGCCCTGGATTGCCGGCGTTGACGGTGGGCGCGGGCGGGTTTGTAACAATTTCGCGGCGTCCAGGTGGGCCAGGCCGGTGCGCTGGCACTCAAGTCGCTCCCGCCCGCGCCGTTAATTCTCACCCCGCTGCTCATTGCGCAAACAGCAGCGAAATCCCCCGCCTTTTCCGCCTAATGCCCACCGGGTCCTGCTTCGATAATCCCTGCTGACGAATAGCGGCTTGCCGCTTCGCACGGAGCATGGATGTCCGAAGAAAGCGACCTCGAGAAAACCGAACCCGCCTCACCCCGGCGCCTGGAAAAGGCGCGCGAAGAGGGGCAGGTGGTGCGTTCGCGCGAGCTGGCCACGTTCGTCATGCTGATCGCTGGCGTCACCGGCCTGTGGACGCTGGGCGGCCAGCTGGGCCGCAGCCTGAACCAGGTGATGCAGGGCGCGCTGCGATTCGAGCCGGCGACGGCATTCGATACCTCGCGCATGCTGTCGCGCTTCGGCCTGATGGTGTGGGACAGCCTGCTGGCCTTCCTGCCCCTGCTGCTGCTGTTCGGCGTGGCCGCGCTGGCCGCGCCGCTGCTGCTGGGCGGCTGGGTGTTCTCGACCAAATCTTTCGCGCCGCAGTTCTCGCGCCTGTCGCCGCTGGCGGGGCTGGGCCGGATGTTCTCCGCGCATTCGCTGGTGGAGCTGCTCAAGGCCGTGGCCAAGTCGCTGCTGGTGGGCAGCGTGGGCGCCTGGGTGCTGTGGCGGCGCCTGCCCGAGGCCATCGCGCTGATGAATGCGCCGGTGCAGGAAGCGCTGCTGCATATGGTCGACCTGGTGATGCACTGCTGCCTGCCGGTGTCGCTGTCGCTGCTGGTGGTGGCGGCCATCGACGTGCCGTGGCAGTACTGGGAGTTCTTCAAGAAGCTGCGCATGACCAAGGAAGAGGTCAAGCAGGAGTTCAAGGAGAGCGAGGGCGACCCCCATATCAAGAACCGCATCCGCCAGCAGCAGCGCGCCATGGCGCGCCGCCGCATGATGACCGAGGTGCCCAAGGCCGACGTGGTGGTGACCAACCCCACCCACTTTGCCGTGGCGCTGCGCTATGAGGAAGGGCGCATGGGCGCGCCGCGCGTGGTGGCCAAGGGCACCGGCGATATTGCCGCCCGCATCCGCGCGCTGGCCGCCGAGCACCGCGTGCCGCTGATGTCGGCGCCGCCGCTGGCGCGCGCGCTGCACCGCCATGTGGAGCTGGGCCAGGCAATCCCCGCCGGACTCTATACCGCCGTGGCCGAAGTGCTGGCCTGGGTCTATCAACTGAAGCACTGGCACTACTCGCAGGGCCCGCAGCCGCAGGCGCCCGCCGACCTGCCGGTGCCCGATGAACTCGCCGTACCGGAAATGCGCGAATGAACGCTCTGAGCAACCTGTTCAACCTGCCCGGCCTGCGCGCCGCCGGCCAGATGAAGGCCATGACCGGGCCACTGCTGATCATCATGATCCTCGGGATGATGATCCTGCCGCTGCCGGCTTTTGTGCTGGACCTGCTGTTCACCTTCAATATCGCGCTGGCGATCATGGTGCTGCTGGTCAGCATGTACACGCAGAAGGCGCTGGACTTTGCCGCCTTCCCGGCGGTGCTGCTGTTCACCACGCTGCTGCGTCTGTCGCTGAACGTCGCGTCCACGCGCGTGGTGCTGCTCGAAGGCCATACCGGCCCGGACGCCGCGGGCAAGGTGGTGGAGGCCTTCGGCCACTTCCTGGTGGGCGGCAACTTCGCCGTGGGCATCGTGGTGTTCGCGATCCTGGTGGTGATCAACTTCATGGTGATTACCAAGGGCGCCGGCCGTATTGCCGAAGTCGGCGCGCGCTTCATGCTGGACTCGATGCCCGGCAAGCAGATGGCGATCGATGCCGACCTGAACGCGGGCCTGATCAACGAAGAGGGCGCCAAGAAGCGCCGCGCCGAAGTGGCGCAAGAATCCGACTTCTACGGTGCCATGGACGGTGCCAGCAAGTTCGTGCGCGGCGATGCCGTGGCGGGCCTGCTGATCATGTTCATCAACGTTGCGGCCGGCATGGTGGTGGGCATGGTGCAGCACGACCTGGACTTCGGCACCGCCGTGCACAACTACACGCTGCTGACCATCGGCGACGGCCTGGTGGCGCAGATCCCGGCGCTGGTGATCTCCACCGCTGCGGGCGTGATCGTGTCGCGGGTGTCGAACGAGCAAGACGTGGGCGAGCAGCTCACCGGCCAGCTCTTTGCCAACCCGCGCGTGCTGTACCTGACCGCCGGCATCATCGGCCTGATGGGCATCATCCCGGGCATGCCGCATTTTGCCTTCCTGCTGCTGGCAGGCGTGCTGGTGTGGACGGGCCGCTATATGTCGCGCCGCGCGGCCACGCAGGCGCAAGTCAAGCAGCGCGAGGAGCGTACCCCGGCGTTGGCGCCGGAATCCACCGAAGCCAGTTGGGATGATGTCACGCTGGTCGACCCGCTCGGCATGGAAGTGGGCTACCGCCTGATCACGCTGGTGGACCGCGCGCAGGACGGCGAGCTGCTGGGCCGCATCAAGAGCATCCGCAAGAAGGTGGCGCAGGAGATCGGCTTCCTGGTGCCGGTGGTGCATATCCGCGACAACCTGGAACTCAAGCCCAACGCCTACCGCATCACGCTCAAGGGCGTGGAGGTCGGCCGGGGCGAAGCCATGCCGGGCCAGTGGATGGCGATCAACCCGGGCCAGGTCAGCGGCACGCTGCCGGGCGCGGCCACGCGCGATCCTGCCTTCGGCCTGCCGGCGGTGTGGATCGATGCCGGCATCAAGGAGCAGGCACAGGCCTATGGCTATACCGTGGTCGACGCCAGCACGGTGGTGGCCACGCACCTGAACCACCTGATCCACATGCACGCCGCCGAGCTGCTGGGCCGCCAGGAAGTGCAGGCGCTGCTGGACCGCATCGCCAAGGAATCGCCCAAGCTGACCGAAGACCTGGTGCCGAAGACCATTTCGCTGACCGCGCTGCAGAAGATCCTGCAGAACCTGCTGGACGAGGGCGTGCCCATCCGCGACATGCGCACCATCCTGGATGTGGTGGCCGAGCAGGCGCCCAAGATCAGCGACCCGAACGAGCTGACCGCGATGGTGCGCGTGGCGCTGGGCCGCGCGATCACGCAGCAGCTGTTCCCGAACAACGCCGACCTGCAGGTGATCGGCCTCGATGCCGGCCTGGAGCGCGTGCTGTCGCAGGCGCTGACCAACGGCGGCGGGATCGAGCCCGGGCTGGCCGACGCCCTGCTGCAGCAGACGCAGGGCGCGGTCACGCGCCAGGAGCAGATGGGCATGGATCCGGTGCTGCTGGTGCCGTCGCAGCTGCGCCCGCTGATGGCGCGCTTCCTGCGGCGCACCATGCCGCAGCTGCGGGTGCTGTCGCATGCCGAAGTCCCGGACAACCGCAATATCCGCATCACCGCCATGATCGGCGCGTGAGGAGTCATAGATGAGCGTAGCGAAGTTTGTCGCGGCCAACGGCCGCGAAGCCATGCGCCAGGTGCGCGAAGCCATGGGTCCGGACGCGGTGGTGCTGTCCAACCGCACCGTCGAGGGCGGCGTGGAGATCGTCGCCATGCGCGATACGGACCTGGGCAGCGTGCAGGCCACGGCGCAGGTCTACGTGCCGCCCGCGCCGGTGGTCGAGCCCGCCGCCATCGGCGACCTGCGGGGCGAGCTGCAATCCATGCGCGCCATGCTGGAACGCCAGCTGGCTGGCATCAACCCCGCCGCAAGCGCGGTTGCCAGCGCGGCTGCGCACGGCGTGGCCGCCAGCGACCCGCTGCGCGAATCGCTGTTTGAATGGATGGTCGGCGCCGGCTTCTCCGGACAACTGGCGCGCACGCTGCTGGCGCGGCTGCCGCTGGGCTACGACCGCCCCGCGGCGATGGGCTGGATCCGCACCGAGCTGGCCAGCAAGCTGCCGGTGCTGGGCGACGAGGACAGCCTGTTCGCGCAAGGCGGCGTGCTGGCGCTGGTGGGGCCCACCGGCGTGGGCAAGACCACTACCACGGCCAAGCTGGCGGCGCGCTTCGTGCTGCGCCACGGCGCAGACAAGCTGGCGCTGCTGACCACCGACAGCTTCCGTATCGGCGCCCATGAGCAGCTGCGCATCTACGGCGACATCCTGGGCGTGCCGGTGCATGCGGTGAAGGACGCCGCCGACCTGCGCTTCGCACTGGCCGCGATGAAGGACAAGCACCTGGTGATCATCGACACCGTCGGCATGAGCCAGCGCGACCGCAGCCTGTCGGAACAGATCGCCATGCTGGCCGGCGTGCCCGCGCCGGTGCAGCGCGTGCTGCTGCTCAACGGCGCCAGCCATGGCGATACCCTCAATGAAGTGGTGCACGCCTACCGCCATGACGCCGCGCCCGACGGCGGCGGTATCGACGGCTGCATCATCAGCAAGCTGGATGAAGCCACCCACCTGGGCTCGGTGCTGGACGTGGTGATCCGCCACCGCCTGCCGGTGTTCTACGCCTCCACCGGCCAGCGCGTGCCCGAGCACCTGGAGCTGGCCAGCGGCACCACGCTGGTCGAGCGCGCCTTCCTGACACCGCGCCGCGGTTCAGTGTTTGCCGATGCCGATGCCGCGCGCCGGCGCGCCGCCGCCGCTGATGACGAGGTGCCCGCGCGTGGCGGCGCCGACGAGGTGCTGCGCTCGCTGACCGACAGCGCCGACGCGCTGAGCCAGTGCGTGGCCGAGTTGAATGGCGCGGGCCTGGGCTTCGACCTGGCCCGCTCGCTGTGGCAACAGCGCGGCGCCGGCGCCCCGGCCCTGCGCGCGATGTCGCAGCAGGTGCGTGAAGCGGTCTGCCGCGACGTGACCCGCCAGTGCGAGCAATATGTGCTGGCCATCGCCGCCACGCTGCAGGTGGCCGTGCCGGGCCGCCGCGCGCCGCAGCCGATGCAGCATACGCTGTGGCTGGCCGACCGCGACGGCATGCCGCTGGCCGCCACCGTGACCCCGACTGGGCGGGGTCACGGTGCGGGCCAGCCGCTGGGCGAAGCCGAGTCCGATGCCGCCAACCTGCGCGCCGCCATGAGCGCCGCGCGCAAGGTGGTCAACCTGCTTGACGCCGTGCCCTCCGCCGCCACGCTGGCGCGCTGGCAGCAGGCCGGCGAGCGCTGGGTGGCCGGCGCGCGCAAGACCGCGCGCGTGGTCTGCGCAGGCGCGGCCTGGAAGCTCGACGCGCTGGCCGACACGCTGACTTTCCACGCCGTCGGCGAGGACACCGTGCGCGAGCGTGACGCCGTGCGCTGGCTGGCCAGCGCCGACGTGCGCGTGCCGGACAGCCCGGTGCGCGGCAAGGGCACGCCCGAAGGCGGCGTCGACGCCTGCCTGGTGGTGGCCCGCTTGGCCGACCGCGCCACCGGCGAACTGCTCGATACCCGTTACCTGCTGTGCGATCCGGCGCTGGCGCAGGATGCCGCACAGGTGGCGCGCTGGGCCTTGTGGACCGACGCAGCCGATGCGCGCCTGCGCACGCTGCGCCACGCCATCGACCACTTCGCCCGGGACGTTGAAAGCGGCCACGCCGCCGGCGCCGCGCTGGCTGCGCTGCAGCTGGGCTTGTCGGTGCTGCGCCTGGAACACGCGCCGACCGCGGCCGCGCCCGCCTTTCTCGCGCGCCTGGCCGGCCGCACGGCGCGCGAGGGCGTGCCGGTGCCGGGCCCGGTGCTCAATGAAGGCATGGGCCGCATGCTGGCACTGCTCGACGTGCTGGAAAACTATCCGGGCCGCGGCGCTGCCGTGCCGGCTGAAGCGATGGAGGTGCTGCCGTGAGCGCCCTCGCCATGGACCAGGCCGAGAGCCTGCGCCGGATGCTGGCGCCGCGCACGACGCGCCGTATTGCCGTGGTCGCCAGCGAATGCGGTGCCGGCGCCACCACCGTGGCCCTGGGCTTGTCGCACGCGCTGGCCATGCAGGGCGAACGCGTGCTGCTGGTCGACGAAGACGCCTCCGCGGCGCGCGCCACGCGGCTGTCCGGCGCCAGGCCCGCCGGCACGCTGGCCGATGTCAACGCAGGCCGCCTGTCGCTGGAAGCTGCCGCGGGTACCGGCCCGGGCGGCGTGCTGTCGGTGCTGCCGGCGGGCCGGCCCGTGCCGGGCAGCGCCTTGCCGGCCGCGGCCGCGGGCGGCTTTCGCAGCGTGGTGGTGGATGCCGCCATCGATGCCGACGGCGTGCTGTCGCCGCTCGCGGGCGGTGCGCACAACGTGCTGGTCGTGATGCGGCCGGAGCTGGCGTCGATCACCGATGCCTATGCCTGCATCAAGCGCCTGCACCACCTGTATGCCTGGCGCCAGTTCCACCTGATCGTCAACATGGCGGCCAGCGAGGCCACGGTGCAGGCCATCCTGCGCAACCTGGCGCGCACTGCCAGCCAGTATCTTGGTGTCGAGGTGCTGTGCGCGGGCTGGCTGCCGTCCGACCCGCTGGTGGCGCGCGGCGTGCAGCTGGGCCGCTGCGTGGTCGAGGCGTTTCCGGCGGCGCCGGCGACCACGGCACTGCGCCGCACCGCCGGCGGCATCGGCGCCTGGCCGCTGCGTGCCGATGCCGCGGCGCCGGCCACCGTTGCCGCGATGGCCTGAGCCTGCCAGCCATGCCAACTTACCGAACCACACCCTGAGCCAGCCGGCCGCCGCAAGGCGCGCCGGTCCAGCAATCCAGCATTCACGAGAATTGCACCATGTACACGATCCAGGGAAAGCTCGAACAGGCCGATGTGGTCAAGGCGCACGCGCAACTGGTGCGCCGCATCGCGCTGCAACTCGCCGCCAGGCTGCCCGCCAGCGTGCAGATCGACGACCTGATCCAGGCCGGCATGATCGGCCTGCTCGACGCCGCCAAGCGCTATGAAGACACCCATGGCGCGCGCTTCGAGACCTACGCCAGCCAGCGCATCCGTGGCGCCATGCTCGACGAGGTGCGCGCCAACGACTGGCAGTCGCGCAGCCTGCGCCAGTTCACCCGACGCATCGAGCGCACGCAGCGCAACCTGGAGCAGAAGCTCGGGCGCACGCCGATCGATTCCGAGGTGGCCGAGGCCATGGAGATGCCGCTGGACGAATACCAGCTGCTGCTCAACGAGGTCTATGGCTGCCAGTTGCTGCACTACGAAGACTTCGAGCGCTCCGGCGAGGAGGACTTCCTGGACCGCCACCTCGGCGGCAGCGACGACGGCAACCCGCTGACCGTGCTGATGGAAAGCGGCATGCGCGAGTCGCTGATCCGCGCCATCGAGCGGCTGCCCGAGCGCGAGAAGCTGGTGCTGTCGCTGTGCTACGACCAGGAGCTGAACCTGCGCGAGATCGGAGCTGTGCTAGACGTGACCGAGTCGCGCGTGTGCCAGATCCGCGGCCAGGCGATTACCCGGCTGCGCAACCAGTTGCGCGGCTTGCTGTAATGCGCAGGGCGGGCCGCGCCGCACGGGGCGCCTGCTGGATGTTGGTTGCCGTATCGGCCTGCGCCGGGGCGGCGTTCGATGCCGGTACCCGCCATGCGTGGACCGGCTCGGTCAACGGGCCGACCCTGTCCGGCCGCGGCCAGCGCGCGGTGTCGCCGCCGATCCTGCCCACCGGCGTGCTGCCGCAGTCGGAGGGGGTCATTACCTCGGTGCGCTGGCGCTACAGCTTTGCCAGGACCCCACCCCTGGAACTGCAAGCCTATCTCTGCAATGCCCAGCGCTGCGTGCTGCTGCCGCAGGCCGAAGGCAAGACCGATGCGTTCTTCGGGGATGACGCCACCAAGGGCTTTGTGTTTGCGTTCCGGGTGCCGGGGCAGGGGAGCCTGGTGCCGGTGCTGCAGGGGCGCAGCAATGAGGTGGTGGTGGGGTTCAGGTAGGCATTGCCGATTCCGGACCACGGAAGACCAGCTCAAGATAGGGGCGCATGACGTTGGCGACGCGGCAAATCTTGGCATAGCGCCAGAGGTCGTCAGCAGATGCCTTCCGTTGTGCCCGCGCATCCTTAAGCGCTTCCAGTGCGACGTCCAGCCCTACCTTGTTGCGGTGCTTGAAGCAATCGGCCACCGTCCTGGCGGCGCAGTAGACCCGTAGCGGCACCCCATCGCGTTCGATCACCTCAATCCCTGCGGAATAGGCATCTTCGGCTACCTGGATCATCTTGATCGGTGGGAACTCGATCCTTGGCGCATGACTGCCTCGCGGCATCGCAATCCAGACTTCGCGCGGCAGTTGGGTGGTCAGTTCGTGGAACTGAAGCGCTGTCAGCAGGCAGAAGACAGCCTGGGGTGCCCTGGTGGCAATGGCGATCAGGCTCTCGTGCTCTGAACCCGGATCATTGGGCAGCCGGTAGATGCCACGATCGATTTTCTCGAGCAGGCCGGCGTCGACCATGCGGGTCAGGACTACCCGTGGGACCTCGATATTGTCGAGGTCACCAGGTCGCAGCATGCCTTTCCTGGAGACCAGGTCGAGGACGCGTTGGGCTTGGGTGTGGGGCGGCATGATGCCCGAAGTATGTTCCGTTTTTTCGTCAGTTTCAAGTAAGTGACGAAAGAATGGAACATTTTTGTGACTGGCATCCGGGGACTTCCGGCATGCTCAAAGCGCCGCTTGTGTAGAAAACTGGTCGTCAGAACGTGCTCAACCCGCCGCCAGACTCACCCCACCCACTCCCGCCGCCGCCTTCCCATCCTTCCCATACAGCCCCGCATCCCCGCCGCTATGCTGGCGCAGCGCCTGGATGGCTTCGCGGGTGAAGTCGAGGTGGGCGTTGATGACGGCGCCATTCAGGGCATTGCCGTCGCGCGCGGTGCGGGCGGCGAAGATCAGCTGGCGCCAGGCGTCGGCCACGGCCGGGTCGACCTGGCGGCCGAGCAGCTGGCCCTCTGGGCCGGCGCGCAGGCCGAGCGCGCCCATCTGGGCTTCGCGGGCCTTGAGTTGGCGGGACAGGGCCTGGCCCAGTTCAACCTTGCGTGTCAGCAGTCCACTCAGGGACTGGAAGTCGCCGCGCCTGAGGGCGTCGCGCTCTTCGGCGAGGAGTTGGCCGAAGGCCTGGATGCCTTCGGTTTCGCGCTGCAGGGACTGGATCAGGCTCTGGCTCATGATGGCTATTTGGGGTCGGCCTGGCCAAGCTCGCGCAGGGTGGCGAGCAGGCCGTCGGCAATCTTGCCCGGGTCGATCTTGATCCGGCCCTCGGCGATGGCCTGGCGGATCTCTTCGACCTTGGCGGTATCGATATCGTCGTCGCCGGGCTGCGTCAGGCGGGCGCTGATATCGCGCACCTGGGCCGCCAGCGGGCTGACGCTCAGGCCGGCGGACGGCGCGGCGGCGCTGGCCGGTGCGGCCTGGGGCCGGGCGGCGGCGTCGCCCGGGGCGGCGTCGGCGGGCCGGGACGAGGTGGAGTGGTTGATCTTCACGGGGCGTTCCTTGCTGGTTTCCTATGGCATTACGGACGCGCCGGCGAATTCTTTAGGGCGCCTGGCCCCGATTCGCTGCATGGCGGCTTCGGCGGCATTTTCGCACGCCTGTTGCCCCGGATTTCCAGTCTTTCTGGCCACGATTACAGCACTTTGCGCAGGACTATTGCAGCACGACGGTGTCGCCGCTGCGTACCAGCCCGTTGACCACCTGGCCGCTGCGCAGGCGCACCTGCACGGTATTGCCGGTGGCGGCGTCGGCCAGCACCTTGCCTTCGCTGGTGATCTGGAAGGCCTCGCCTTCCACGGCCACGGTAACGGTCTGGCCCTGACGCACGGCGATGGCCTTGCGCAGCAGGTCGCTGCGCAGCGGCGAGCCGGCAGCGATCCGGTTGGCGGTGACCGCGCCGGCAAGCTGCGCCGGGTCGGTGATCACCGCGCGCGGCAGCGTGCCCAGGTCGCCCTGGCGCACTTCGATATCGGCCTGGCTGACCGGCTCGCCCGGGCCCAGCGCGCGCGCGGCAACGTAATAGTCAGTCAGCACCGACACGCGCGCCTGCATATAGCGCACCCAGGGCCGCTCGCCGCCGCAGCGCACGCCTACCGAGACGCGCCCCCACGGCGAAGCGCCGGCGGGCAGGAACGGGTCGGGCGCGACGCATTCGGGCGCGCGGCCGCCCGACGGCGGCGCCACCTGCACGCTGACCTTGCCCGGCAGGCCGGCGGTCTGCTGCAGCAGGAAGCGTTCGACCGCCACGCGTGCGGGGTCTTCGGCAAAGGGGCCGGCAGCGGCGGTGGCAGCCGGACTGGCAGCGGGGTTGGCAACATAAGCCGCCTGCTGCTGGCCGTGCGCGGCCGGCGCCTGCATGGCGACGGGCGTGACCTGCGCCGGCGCGGCACCGGCGGCGGCCGGGCCAAGCAGGCAGGCGCCCAGCAGGGCGTATGCCAGGCTGCGGGCGTTGCGGCGATTCGGTTTCATCTGGACTTCCCGGCAAGGACGGCACGGCATGCAAGGCATGCCTTGCGCACCGCCCCGTGACTGGCCGCGCGCCCCGTTTACATCTGTCATCGGGGTCCCATTGTAGGCAGGCCCTCGCGCGCGGGCGGGCCGAAATGCGCGGATTTCCCGTCCTTATTCATCCGATTGGCGTGACAGGTCCCCGCCTAAGATGGCAACCCTGAAGAAGGTCGTTCGCTCCGTTCTCGTGAGCGATTTCGTGAGCGTTTTCGTGAGCAGGGAGATGCCAGATGATTGACAGACTCGACGCGGCGCTACGTTTCCAGCAGGAAGCGTTGAGCCTGCGCAACCAGCGGCAGTCAGTGATTGCCTCCAACATCGCGCACGCGGACACGCCTGGCTATAAGGCGCGCGACTTCGATTTCTCCAGCACGCTGGCGCAGAGCGTCGAGCGCGGCCACCGCAATGAAGGCATGTCGCTGTCCACCACCTCGGTGCGCCACCTGCCCGCGCAGGCACCGGGCCGCGAGGATTTCGACCTGGCCTACCGCATCCCGCTGCAATCCAGCGTGGATGGCAACACCGTGGAAATGAATACCGAGCGCGTGGCCTTTGCCGACAACACGGTGCACTTCGAATCCGGTCTTGCGGTGATGAGCTCCAAGATCAAGACCATGCTGGCCGCGATCCAGCAGTGAGGCCAGCATGCCAGCCATGAATATCTTCGAAGTCGCCGGTTCCGCCATGGCGGCGCAGTCGCAGCGGATGAACGTGACCGCGTCCAACCTGGCCAACGCGGACAGCATCGTCAGCCCCAACGGGCAGGCCTACCGCGCCAAGCAGGTGATCTTCGGCCTGGCGCCCACGCCCGGCCAGAGCGACGTGGGCGGCGTGCAGGTCGAAGGCGTGATGGAAGACCCGTCGCCGCCGCGCATGGTGCACAACCCCACGCATCCGCTGGCCAATGCCGAAGGCTACGTGACGATGCCCAACGTGAATCCGGTGGAAGAGATGGTCAACATGATCTCGGCCTCGCGTTCGTACCAGGCCAATGTGGAGGTGCTCAACACCGCCAAGACCATGATGCTCAAGACGCTGACGATCGGTCAGTGACGACGTCAACCAGGACAAACTGAACCGGATCGCGACATGACGACCACAACCTCAGTCAGCAGCAATACCCAGAGTACGCAGGGCATCAACGATGCCCTCAAGAGCGGCAGCGCCAGCGCCGCCGACCTGCAGAACAACTTCCTCAAGATGCTTGTGACGCAGATGAACAACCAGGATCCGCTCAACCCGATGGACAACTCCCAGCTCACTTCGCAGCTGGCGCAGATCAGCACGGTGAGCAGCATGCAGACCATGAACGGCACGTTGACCCAATTGCTGGGCCAGGTGAGCGCCGGCCGCGCGATGAACTCCGCCGGGCTGATCGGGCATACGGTCATGGTGCCGGGCTCGCAGGTCTCGGTGAAGGACGGCGTTGCCAGCCAGATCGGCGTGGACATTCCTTCCACCGCCGACGCCGTGACGGTCAGCGTGGTCGACAAGGACGGCACCGTGGTGCGCACCATTGACATGAAGGGCCAGGTGGCCGGCGTGCACGACATTGCCTGGGACGGCAAGAACGACGCCGGCGTGGCCGTTGCCGACGGTGACTACACCTTCAAGGTCAACGCCACCGCCAACGGCACCTCGGTGCAGCCGGTTGCGCTGGTCTACGGCAAGGTGCAGAGCGTCAGCGGCGATACGAACGGCGTGCTGGTCGATATCGGCAACGGCCAGAGCGCGGGCGTGGACGACGTCCGCCGCATTCTCTAGCTACGTGGCCGGCTGACTTGGTGCCGGGCAGCAATCGGAATACTGGAAAAGAGGAGAAATCATGGGTTTCGGTCAAGGATTGAGCGGCATCGACGCCGCGGCGCAGAACCTGGACGTGATCGGCAACAATATCGCCAACGCCAATACGGTTGGCTTCAAGCAATCCACCGTGCAGTTCGCCGACGTCTTCGCCGGCGCACAAGTCGGCCTGGGTACGCGCGTCAGCAAGGTGGTACAGTCGTTCAACCAGGGCAATATCGAGTCGACCGGGCGCTCACTGGACGTGGCGATCACCAACGGCAGTGGCTTCTTTCGTCTTCAAGATGCTGCCGGCCAGGTGTACTACTCCCGCAACGGCCAGTTCCTGCGTACCGACGATGGCCACCTGACCAATGCCCAGGGCCTGCTGCTGACGGGCTATCCGAGCGGCGTATCCGCCGGCGCCGGCGTGCAGCCGCAACCGATGGTGGTTTCCAATGCGCAGATGGCGCCGAAGGCCACTACAAGTCTGTCGATCCAGCTCAACCTGGACTCGGGCACGAACGTGATCACCCCCACCACGTTCCCTGTCGCCAATGGCGTTCCGCCCGCATCGAGCTTCAACTACGCCAGCACGGTGCAGGTGTTCGACTCGCTGGGCAACGCGCAGCAGCTTACCGCTTACTTCGTGAAGCAGGCCGCGGTTGCCGGCCCGCCCCCGACCTCGCCATGGATGATGTCCGTGCGTGATGCGGCCGGCAACGAAGTCGCCAACAATATCGTGTCGTTCGATGCGACCGGCAAGCTGATTCCCGCAGGCGGCGCGAATGCCCCAGCGCTGGCGAGCGCGATCACCATTCCCGCCACCGGCGCGGGCGGCCTGAACAACGGCGCGGCAGCCCTGACCGCCACGATTGATCTGACCGGCTCCACACAGTACAGCGGGCCCAACGACCCCAAATCTGTCACGCAGAATGGCTACTCCACTGGCAGCCTGCTGGGCTTTGCAGTCCAGTCGGACGGCACGGTCCTCGCCAGCTACTCCAACCAACAGACTCAGTCGCTGGGCCAGGTCGTACTGGCCGGCTTCGGCAACGCCGAAGGCTTGAAATCCGCGGGCGACAACGTCTGGACCGCCACCGGCGCGTCCGGCACGGCGCTGCTCAATGCGCCGGGCGGCACCCTCGGCCAGCTCAAGTCGAATGCGGTGGAAAGTTCCAACGTGAACCTGTCGAGCGAACTCGTCAACCTGATCGTCGCCCAGCGCAACTACCAGGCGAATGCGCAGACCATCAAGGCGCAGGATCAGGTCATGCAGACGCTTATGAACATCTAGTGATGCACGGGATCTACCGCGCAGGCGTAGCAAAGGAAAGCGCATGGACCGCATGATCTACACCGCCCTCTCGGGCGCCAAGCAGATACTCGACCAGCAAGCGGCGGTATCGAACAACCTCGCCAATGTGTCGACGCCGGGATTCCGCGCGCAGATCAACCTGTACCGCGCGGTGCCGGTGACCGGCCAGGAGTCGCCCACGCGCGCTTTCACGCTGGCGTCCACGCCGGGCGCGGACATGCGTGCGGGCCCGCTGACCTACACCGGCCGCGCGCTGGACGTGGCCCTGCAGGGCAACGGCTGGCTGGTGGTGCAGGCGCCGGATGGCAGCGAAGCCTACACCCGCGCCGGCGCCTTGCAGGTGGCGCAGGACGGGCAGGTGCAGACCCTCTCCGGCCTGCCGGTGATGGGCGACGGCGGCCCGCTCTCGGTGCCGCCGGGTTCGCAGGTGACCATCGGCAGCGACGGCACCATCACCGCGCGCGGCCCGGGTGAAGCCTCTGCCGGCCTGGCCCAGGTGGGCAAGCTGCGCGTGGTGAATCCGCCCAACGACGCTATTGCGCGCGGCGATGACGGCCTGTTCCGGCTGCGCCCCGGCGCGCAGCCGCTGGCCGCCGATCCCACCGTTAGCGTGGTCTCGGCCGCGCTGGAAGGCAGCAACGTCAATCCGACCGAAGCCATGGTCGACATGATCGCCAATGCCCGCCGCTTCGAGATGCAGATGAAGATGATCCAGGGCACGGACGGCAACGAGCAGCGCGCCAACCAGCTGCTCTCGACCAACTGACCCGACTGAACGAACGAACTAGCAAGGACCACATGATCCGCTCTCTCTGGATTGCCAAGACCGGCCTCGATGCGCAGCAGACGCAGATGGACGTGATCTCGAACAACCTGGCCAACGTGTCGACCAACGGCTTCAAGCGCGGCCGCGCGGTGTTCGAGGAACTGATGTACCAGACCATCCGCCAGCCCGGCGCGCTGTCGTCGGACCAGACCACGCTGCCCTCCGGCATGCAGCTGGGCACCGGCGTTCGTCCCGTGGCCACCGAGCGCATCCATACCCAGGGCAACCCGCAGCAGACCGGCAATGCCAAGGACGTGGCCATCATCGGCCAGGGCTTCTTCCAGGTGGCGCTGCCCGACGGCACCACCGCCTACACCCGCGATGGCTCGTTCCAGGTCGACCAGAACGGCCAGCTGGTGACCTCCAGCGGCTTCGTGATCCAGCCCGCCATCACCATCCCGGCCAACACGCTGTCGATGACCGTCGGGCGCGACGGCACGGTATCGGTGACGCAGCCAGGCTCCAGCGCCAACGTGCAGGTGGGGCAACTGCAGCTGGCCACCTTCATGAACCCGGCCGGCCTGGAAAGCAAGGGCGAGAACCTGTACGTGCAGACCGATGCCTCGGGCGCGCCCAACACCAGCGTGCCGGGCCTGAACGGCGCGGGCATGGTGCAGCAGAACTACGTCGAGGCTTCCAACGTGAATGTCGTGGAAGAGCTGGTGAGCATGATCCAGACCCAGCGCGCCTACGAAATCAACAGCAAGGCAGTGCAGACCTCCGACCAGATGCTGCAACGCCTGTCGCAGATGGGATGAACGAAGTGAACATGGCCGCCTCGCTGTCCCGCTTCGGGGCGCTCGCGCTGCATTGCCTGGCTGGCCTTGCCGTGCTGGCCAGCGGCGGCTGCGCGCTGGTGCCGCGCGAGCCGCTGGTGCAACTGCCCACCACCGCGCGCGCGGAGCCGCGGCCGATGGGCCCGGCCTCGGGCTCGATCTACCAGTCGTCGTACGCCGGCAACCCGCTGTTCGAGGACCGGCGTCCGCGCAATGTGGGCGACATCCTGACGATCCTGATCACTGAGAACGTCAACGCCACCAAGAATTCCGGCACCAACACCAGCCGCACCGGCAACGCCGCGCTGGCGTTCGATGCCGTGCCGCGCGCGCTCGGTGGCCTGTTCGGCAGCAGCCAGAACGCCAACATCAACGGCGCCAACACCATGAAGGCCAGCGGCGGCGCCAGCGCGGCCAACACCTTCAACGGCACCATCACCGTCACGGTGCTGGAGGTGCTGACCAACGGCAACCTGGTGGTCTCCGGCGAAAAGCAGATGGCCATCAACCAGGGGGCCGAGTTCATCCGCTTCTCCGGCGTGGTCAACCCGCGCACGATCACCGGCGACAACGCCGTGCTGTCGACGCAGGTGGCCGACGCGCGCATCGAATACACCGCCAAGGGCGTGATCGACGAAGCGCAGAACATGGGCTGGCTGCAGCGCTTCTTCCTCAATGTTTCTCCGTTCTGACCGCGCCATGTCTGCTCCCATGCTCGCCCGTTTCCTGTCCCGCCTGCTGCGCCTGAGCGTGATCGGCCTGGCGCTTGGCGTGGCCTTTGGCGCCTTTGCCACCGTCGCCAAGGCCGAACGCCTGAAGAACCTGGCCACCTTCCAGGGCGTGCGCGAGAACCCGCTGGTGGGCTACGGCCTGGTGGTTGGCCTGGACAACACCGGCGACCAGACCATGCAGACGCCGTTCACCACGCAGAGCCTGACCAACATGCTCTCGCAACTGGGGATCACGCTGCCGGCCGGCAAGAACATGCAGCTCAAGAACGTGGCGGCGGTGATGGTGACCGCGTCGCTGCCCGCGTTCGCGCAACCCGGCAGCCAGCTCGACATCGTGGTCTCGTCGATGGGCAATGCCAAGAGCCTGCGCGGCGGCACGCTGCTGATGACCCCGCTCAAGGGTGCCGACGGCCAGGTCTACGCCATCGCCCAGGGCAATATGCTGGTGGGCGGCGCGGGCGCGTCGGCCAACGGCAGCAAGGTGCAGATCAACCAGCTGGCGGTGGGCCGCATTGCCAATGGCGCCATCGTGGAGCGCGCGGTGGCGCCGTTCCAGCCCGATGGCGGCGTGCTCAACCTGGAACTGAAGGACACGGACTTCGGCACCGCCGAGCGCGTGGTGGAGGCCATCAACCGCTCCATGGGCGGCGGCGTCGCGGCGGCGCTGGACGGCCGCGTGGTGCAGGTGCGCGCGCCGGCATCGGCGGCGGCGCGGGTGGGCTTCCTGGCTCGCATCGAGAATATCGACGTGACCCCGGCCAAGGCCGCCGCCAAGGTGATCCTGAACGCCCGCACCGGTTCCATCGTGATGAACCAGGCGGTGACCGTGGAAGACTGCGCGGTGGCGCACGGCAACCTGTCGGTGGTGATCAACACGCAACCCGTGATCAGCCAGCCCGCGCCGTTCAGCGGCGGGCAGACCGTGGTGGCGCCGGTGTCGCAGATCGACATGAAGCAGCAGGGCGGCTCGCTGCAGATCGTCAAGGCGGGCGCCTCGCTGGCCGCCGTGGTCAAGGGCCTGAACGCGCTGGGCGCCACCCCGGCCGACCTGCAGACCATCCTGGAAGCCATGCGCGCGGCCGGAGCGCTGCGCGCCGAGCTGGAAGTGATCTGAGCATGAACGCCGCACTACCGCCGCAAGGTGCCGACCTGACCCAGCGCTTTGCGCTGGACACGCAGGGCTTCGAGGCGCTCAAGCACAGCGCGCGCAGCGGCGCCGACGCCAATACGCTGCAGGCCGCCGCCAGGCAGTTCGAGGCGGTGTTCACGCAGATGGTGCTCAAGAGCATGCGCGATGCCACGCCGCAAGACGGCCTGTTCGACAATGAGCAGAGCAAGCTCTACATGTCGATGATGGACCAGCAGCTGGCGCAGCAGATGTCGTCGCGCGGGATCGGCCTGGCAGATGTCATGGTGCGCCAGCTGGCGCGCGCCACGGGCACGGCAATGCCGCCTGGCATGAATGCCATGAGCCCGGCCGAATCCGGCAAGGCCGCGGATGCCGAGATGGCAAGGCTGCTCGACAGCCGCGGTGCCGCTGCCACGCCTGCCGACGGCAGCGAGCTGGCCGACCTGGCCGCCATCGGCACCATGGTGCCGGGGCAGCACTGGAATCCCACTGCCGGCCTGCGGCAGTACCAGCCGCAGTCGTACGCGGACCGTGGTCAGGGTGACGACAGGCTGGGACGGTTGCCGGACGACGCACCGGCTCACGTCAGCGCCTTTGTCGCGCGCATGGCCGGGCCCGCTGAAGCCGCCGCGCGCGCCAGCGGCGTGCCGGCCCGGCTGATCGTCGGGCAGGCCGCGCTGGAGTCCGGCTGGGGCCAGCGCGAGATCGCGCACGCCGACGGCTCAACCACGTTCAACGTCTTCGGCATCAAGGCCGGCCCGAACTGGAAGGGCCGCGTCGCGGAGATCACCACCACCGAATACATCGACGGCCAGCCGCAGAAGGTGCGGGCGAAGTTCCGCGCCTATGGCTCGTACGACGAGGCCTGTGCCGACTATGCGCGCTTGCTGACGACCAACCCGCGCTATGCGGGCGTGGTCAGTGCGGCGTCCGCCGAAGAAGCGGCGCACGGCCTGCAGCGCGCGGGCTATGCGACCGATCCGGCATACGGGCACAAGCTGGTGAAGATCATGAAGAAGGTGGCGGCCTGAGGGCAGGGGTGTAGCCCTGGCGCCAGCCGTAGCTGACACCGCATGAACCCGGCACCCCTCTCCCGCCCGGCGGGAGAGGGGAGAAAACCGCCGCGCAGCGGGCGACAGTGCGTTTGAATCCATTTTCCGGCCTAAAGTCCCGCCCCCAATCAGCCGATATCTTCCACATCCACACCGCCGGCCCACGCCGCGGCAGTCCTACAAATCCGGGGTCAGAGCACCATGTCTCTCTTCAGTATTGGCCTTTCCGGCCTGAACACCGCGCAGAACGCGCTGACGACGACGGGCCACAACTTCGCCAATTCGGCGACCGAAGGCTATTCGCGCCAGAACACCATCGTGGCGTCGGCCGGCGGCCAGTACACCAGCCAGGGCTTCTTTGGCTACGGCTCGAACACGACCACGGTGATCCGCGTCTATGACGAGTTCCTGACTGGGCAGTTGCGTGGCGCGACCTCGGCCAGCTCGGCGCTGTCGACGTACTCCGACCAGATCAGCCAGATCGACAACCTGCTGGCCGACCAGAAGGGCGGGCTGGCGCCGCTGATGCAGAAGTTCTTTGCCGCCGTGCAGGCGGTTGCCGATACCCCGGCCGACCCGGCTGCGCGCCAGGGCATGCTGTCCGCCGGACAAGCGCTGGTGGGCCAGGTCCGTTCGGCCAGCAACTACTTCAAGCAGCTGCAATCGGGCGTCAATGAACAGGTCGGCACGGCCGTCACCCAGGTCAATGCCTATACCAAGCAGATCGCCAACCTGAACCAGGAAATCACCAAGCTCAAGGCCGCGTCGGGCGGCCAGCCGCCCAATGACCTGCTGGACCAGCGCGACCAGGCCGTGGCCGAGCTGACCAAGCTGGTGGGCGCCAAGGTGGTGGTGCAGGACGGCGGCACGTACAACGTGTTCGTCGGCAATGGCCAGCCGCTGGTGATGGGCAGCGACTCGTACGACCTGAAGGCCGTGCCCTCGGCCGCCGATCCGAACCGTACCGCGGTTGCCTACACGCTGGCCAACGGCGGCGTCTTCGAGAGCGAAGCCGGCGCCATCGCGGGCGGCTCGCTGGGCGGCCTGCTCCAGTTCCGCTCCGAGACGCTCGATGCCGCGCAAAGCGCGATCGGCCGGCTCTCGCTGGTGATCGGGCAGACCTTCAACGACCAGCACAAGCTGGGCGTGGACCTGAACGGCGCCATCGGCACCGACATGTTCCAGCTGGGCACCGCGACCGTGCTGCCCAATGCCAACAACAGCGTCAAGACCACGGTTGCGACCGCCAGCATCACCAATACGTCGGCGCTGACCACCAGCGATTATTCGCTGCACTTCGACGGCACCAACTACACGCTGACGCGCCTGTCCGACAACCAGCAGGTCACCGCCGCCGTGCCGGCTGCGGGCGCCACCTATCCGCTGAGCTTCAGCGCGGACGGCTTCAACGTGCAGATCAATGCCGCGATGGGCGCCAACGACTCGTTCATGATCCAGCCGACCCGCAATGCCGCGACCGGCTTCGACATGGCGATCTCCGATCCGGCCAAGGTGGCGGCGGCATCGCCGGCGCGCGCCGATGCCGCGGCTGCCAACACCGGCAGCGGCACGGCTTCGCTCAGCAAAGTTGCGCCAGGCTTCAGCCTGCCGGCAGGGAAGATCACGGCCAAGTACAACGGTGCGGGGTATGACTTCACCGATTCGACCGGCGCAGCGCTGGTGCCCGCGCCCGTGGGCGTGCCGAACGGCGGTAACACCGACTACACCATCAACGGCCTGACGTTCAGTTTCGGCGGCACGCCCAGTACGGGCGATTCGTTCACGCTGTCAAGCAATGCCGGTGCGGTCTCCAACAACGGCAATGCGCTGGCACTGGCCAAGCTGCAGACGGCCAAGACCATTGGCGGCGTGTCGAGCTACAGCGATGCCTATGCCCAGCTGGTGAACGATGTCGGCACCCGCGCCAAGTCAATCAAGATTGCCTCGACCTCGCAGGACAGCATCACCACGCAGATCAAGACCGCCCAGCAGTCGGTGTCTGGCGTAAACATGGATGAGGAAACGGTTTCCATGCTGAAGTTCCAGCAGCTCTACCAGGCCAATGCCCGCGTCATCCAGACCGCCACCACGCTGTTCGACACGATCATCGGCATCGGCAGGTAAGCGCCGCCAGCCAACAGAACTGAGAGGGAATACGAAATGCGCGTCGCAAGCTCAACCCTGTACCAGCAAGGCCTGGCCTCGATGAACCTCCAGCAGGGCTCCCTGCTGCACATCCAGCAACAGCTCGGCACGGGCCGCAGCATACTGACCCCGTCCGACGACCCGGTCGCCGCCACGCGCGCGCTGGGCGTTTCGCAGGCGCAGGCCGTCAACGGCCAGTACGCCACGTCGCGCAAGCAGACCAACAATGCGCTGTCCACCGAAGAAAACGCGCTGCAGTCCGTTACCACTGTCACGCAGAATATCCAGACGCTGCTGGTCCAGGCCGGCAACGGCACCATGAGCGACAGCGACCGCGCCTCGGTCGCCACCGCGCTGAAGGGCCTGTACGACCAGCTGCTGGGCCTGGCCAACTCCGACGACGGCAACGGCCAGTACCTGTTCGGCGGCACGCAGACCGGCTCGGCGCCTTTCTCGGAAAACGCGGGCGGTGTGTCTTACCTGGGCGATACCGGCCACCAGATGATGCAGGTGGACGTGTCCCGGCAAATGGCCGGCGGCGACAACGGCCGCGACATATTCCAGAGCGTGCAGAGCTCCTCGGGCTACGTGCTCAAGGGCAGCAGCACCAATACCGGCACCGCGACCTACGGCCAGGTATCGACAACCGATCCGACCGATCCGCTCTACGGCAAGCCGCTGAAGCTGACGTTCCAGGCCAATGGCGCCGGTACGATGCAGTACACCATCACCGACGAGAGCACCACGCCGGCAACGCCGGTCGGCGGTGCGGTCAACTTTGGCTCGCCATCGCAGATCCAGGTGGCGGGCGTCAGCTTTACGGTCAGCGGCACGCCCCAGAATGGCGACACCATCAGCGTCGAGCCGGCAAAGCAGGCCGGCACCGACATGTTCTCCAACCTGAAGTCGGTCATCAACGCACTCAATGCTCCGCTTGCCACCGACACCGATCGCGCCAACCTGAGCAACACCGTCGCCACCGGCATCCGCCAGTTCGCCAACTCGCTGGACAACGTGCTGACGGTACGCGCATCGGTCGGCTCGCGCATGCAGGAACTGGATTCGCTCAATACCGTCGGTACCAATCGTGACCTGACTTACTCGCAGACGCTTTCGGGCCTGCAGGACCTGGATTACGCTTCCGCGATTACCGATTACTACCAGCGGCAGACGGCGCTGCAAGGGGCGCAGCAGTCGTTTATGCAGATTCAGGGGCTGAATTTGTTTAAGTATTTGGGGTGATGCGCTTGGGTGATGGGCCATTCATGTGGCAATGAAAAATACATAACTGCGAAAGCCACAAATAAATAGCTGCCCAGCACAACTCAATCCGGCTGCATCCCTTGTCCAGCAAGGCTTGCAGCTATATTTTTGCGATGATGCGCACTGGACGTTCCGGAGCACCACCCGCGGTTTTTGGGTCGAAGATATTGGTTGGTGATTACTAACTTTATGGAGTGGCGGTCTCCGGAAGCTGGTATCAGCTAAACAGTACAAATAGTCGGTTTTAAATTTAGCAGTTTGGCTCGCGTGTAAATTCCTGACTTGCTTCGGGAAAGAGGTTGCTATACAGGTTATGAACCTGCCGCCAGCCGACTACCTCGACGCCCACGACCTTGCCGCCATCTTCAAGGTCACCCCGGTCACCATTCTTCGCCGCGCGAAAACCAAGTCGCATTCTTTGCCACCACCTGCGCATCTTGGCCCCAATTTTCCACTTCGCTGGCGCCAGGCGGACGTCGATTTCTGGCTAGCGCGGAATGCGCCTTAACTGCGTCGGCCGCGGCTTCCCGGCGTCGCTCCTGGCCCGCGGGCCGAAGCATCGTTGTACTGCAGTCGCCAGTCCTCAAAAGCCAGCGTGCAAGGGACGGGTCAGCAGCATCCTTGCCGAGCGGGTTGGCACGGAGCAAGCAGGCGACGGTGTCAACCACCGATTGCATCAGCATGCCCACGCTGGCGGGGCCAGAACTGCGGGGATGGCACATCGTCGACACGCCGTAGGCAGCGCCTCAACTCGCCAGCGTGCCCAAATTAATGGTCTGCGGATTGTCGGTAAAGACCCGCACCGGACGGTGGCGCTCCTTCACTGCGGCGTCGAGCCAGTTACCGACTCGTGCCCCAAGCGGGGCGTTGTCTATGGCGGTCGCTGGGCACGTGCCCGCTCGGATATCAATCAGCACATGCAGATAAGCTGGGGCGCGACCCGGCTGCGGCAGCCGGTTGGACAACACGAGCCACGTGCCGTCCCACCAGAGTTCGGGGAGCGCATCGGCAAGCGTCGCGTGAGCGGTTGCTGCGGTGGGCGTGCGACGGAGCATGGCAAGTCTCCAGGTCAGTGTGCGTGCCAAGTAAGTGCGGAGAGGCCGGTTATTATGCTACTGCGCCAACGGCCTCGTTAGCACAACCGTAGTCGAGCCAAATTGGTCAGCGAGAGTAGGAGACGTTATTGGAAACGAATGCTTCAGGCACCGTTGCCGGCATCGATATCGGAGGCGCAAGGAAGGGATGTCACCTTGTCATCTTGCGAGGCCGCGAGATTGACTGCGTCGGGAAGAGCAGCAATCCGGGCGACTTGTACCAGCAATGTCTTCGGCACAACGTTGCAGCCGTTGGCATCGACTCACCATGCCGCTGGAGTCTGGATGGGGCGGGGAGGCTTGCGGAAAAGGAACTCTCCAGAGAGAGAATATTCTGCTTTTCGACTCCGACACAGGAGCGAGCCCTGGCAAGCACCAGTGGATTCTATGGTTGGATGTTTAGCGGGGAGAGGGTCTTCCAGACTTTCGCCCCGAGTTACCCGCTGCTGACCGAGAAGCTCTACCTCGGAGGAAGGGTCACCTTCGAGACGTTCCCGCACGCTATTACTTGTTCGCTGCTCGGCAAAGAGGTCGCCTCTGCCAAGCTGAAGCGCGTTCAGCGACGCAAGTTGCTGGAAGATGCGGGCATCGATACCAGGTCTCTAACCTCTATTGATGCCGTGGATGCCGCGCTCTGCGCACTGACAGCACAGCTCTTGCTCCGGGGGAAAACGCGAGCCTACGGGGACGGTCCTGGCGGATACATCTTCGTACCCGATGCTGACATCTGGGAAATTCGCTCCCTCCTTTGAACTCCGCACCGCGGAACGCAGCCTCTACGGTACTGGGGTAATTCCAAGAGAAGTAAGTTTGTGCTCACATTTAGTTTGTTGTGCGGCAGCATGAGCCAGCCACGTACCCTAGACGCCTTTGGCGCGCGGCACCTTCCCCTACGCAACGGGGGAGGTTCGCAGGCCAGGAACGGAGATACTGAAGCCTCGGCGACACCAAGAAAACTTTTCCATCGAATGTGGGTTTCAGATTCCTCGGTTGATGAATAGATTTTCGTTCAGGGCGACGCATCGCCCGCACGAAAAACCAACGAAACAGTGAGGCAATCATGTCGACTACATCAAAACCGGCGAAAGTACGTGGTCGGACCGCAGGCAACAACCAAGGCGTCCAACGACAAGTCGGAAACCAAGCGAAGCCCAAAACGGTGCCGATGACTATTGAAGCCGCGAGCCGTATTTATAGGGCTACTGCACTGAAGAATGGCGGAAGAATCCCCGCCGGTAGGAACCATGTAATTCTCGGGTCGTTCATGCATGGATGGGAACGCATCAGAGATGCTGCGGCCAGGAGTCGCAGGGTGCCAATAAACCACCGCATAGTCCTGACGTCTCGGGACTTCTAGTTAGAGGAACGAGAGCGTAGGCAGCAGCGACCCCGCGCAAAACGCATCAGAGCGGATTCTCAACGCTCACCGGCTCCGCACGGTACACCGACCAGAAGTAGTGGGAGTGCCGGTGGTGCCGGGCTCGCATTTTCTCTGCGAAGAAGCGAACTCTTCCTGCAGGTCCTGCATCCATTTCAATCTCTTGATGGCGCGCCAGCGTTGATGCCGCAGGTGGCAGGAGGCCCAGAGCGGCCGAAACGTACTGTCCCGGGATACGGGCGAGGATGCCGTTAGCCCCAAGCACTGGGGGCTCGTTGAGGCTGTCTCCTCGGAGATGGCACTTCGAAGCCCTGTGGCTGTTACCCATGATTCGATTCCTCAATCGGCGCTGCCTCGGCTGGTCGGGCCGCCGTGGGCAACTGAGTGCCGACGACTCTCCTTAGTGCGACTGCACGACATGGCACGAGGGCGCGCATGCCCTATACCCGGCTAGGGCCTACCCGCACACCCTGCTTATCGCGCTGGATGAGCGGCAGATGTCCATACGCCCGCATTCGCACCACGTCTTGCCGTGTCGAAGCAGGGGCAAGCAGGCAAGCCAGCGCCGCAGACTCGATGGCGAACGAGCCACACGACGGGCAGGTGTATTTGAACCCGCGTAGCGGGGACGACCGTATCCGTTCGGCGGCCGCGCCGCACAACGGGCAATTCGCAGGTTCTGGAAGCATGGCCTGTTTACAGATACTGTATGAATATACAGTGTAGCCGAGCCTTGGCCAAAGGAAAGGGCCCGTAGAAACCTGGCGAGCCCTCGCTGAGCCGACCAGCGCCCCCTAGCCGCCGCGACCCGACCCAACATGGTCACGACAACCATTTACGCTTCTGGCTGTGATTTCGAGGTGCTATTTTGAGCACAATGGTGGAGGCCTATCATCCAGATGCTGCTGACGTTCCTGCCGGCGAAATTGTCGGCCTCAGAGGCCTAACCCATTGATTTTCAGGAATTGGCCGTTCAAAAGCGAAAACATCAAAACTAACGGCCAATCAGATACTAGGCACATCAACTCCGAAAGGAAGGGCCTATGACTTCGGTGGACATTCTTGCCTTAATCCTCGCAGGGGGCGGCCTGTACGCTGCGAACCATGCCTTGAAGCGCATCTCCGAGCTAGAAAGGCGTATCAAGGGGCTGGAAGCAGAGGCTAAGCAGCTTATGAGGGAGGGCAAGCCCACTGCTTCCGACGCGGAAGTGGGTGGCCCGGTTACCGTTCTTGACTCGCTGGCCCCAGAAGCCGCGAAGTACACGTCACCAACCGAGGACATGAGACCCGCGCGGCCAACTCCCCCAGTGCCCGTAGTCGAGCGACCGGTACCCACTCTCTCCGTACCCGCCGAGCCATCCGCCTTTAGCCAGGTCACAAACTCTGTCGCCAACCTTGTGAAGCGCAACCCATTTGCGTTTCTTGGCGTTTTACTGGTGTTGGTAAGCGTCGGGTTTCTGTTCTCCTGGCTTGCTGCCAACAACGTTCTCCCGCCGGCAGTGCGCATCGTTCTGGTCGCGATGGCCGGTCTTGCCGTTTTCTTGGGAACGTTGCGCTTTGCCGACGAGCGAAGTGCGATGGCTTCCATCCTTCAAGGTGGTGCACTGGCTGTTCAGTATGTGTGCGTGCTCTGGGCCTATCAAGGCTACGAGCTGGTCTCTACTGCTACAGCCTTTACTTTGCTAGGCGTCGTTTCAATAGCAGCGTTTGGATGGGCGATATGGCGAAGAGAGGGACTCTTCGCGTTCATGGGACTCGCGGGCGGATTGCTGACCCCAGTGATTGCCTCAGCTGGAGGCTCATTTGACGGTCTGGCACTTTACACTCTTGGTGTCAGCCTGCTAAGCCTGGGAGCAGCGTTGAGACTTGATATGCCCTCCTTGGCCAGCGCTTCGCTAGGTGGGGTTGCTCTCTTGCTGGGGAGCGCCTGGACTCTTCAGAGCGACTCAAGTATTGCCGCCGCAGGCGGCTTGCTTTCGCTCATTACCGTCTACAGTGCAACGGGGCTGTATTGGGCGGCAGCTCGAAGGGCGCGGCCGCTTCCTCAGCTGGCTTCAATTGTTGGCCTGCTGACATTTGCGCCTGTAGCCATGGACATTTTTTTGCATCAAAAAGCAGGCTTCTCGAGGTCATTTTGTGCGGTGACCTTGATTCCTGTTGTCGTGGTCTACCTTGTTACCTGGTGGTTTGCCCGAGGCCGCCAGATGCGAACTTGGCTACTGGTCATTGCCGCTGTACTTGGTCTTGTCAGCATCGGTATCGGGTTGGAAGGCGCAACCCGGGCATTGGCGCTGTCGGTTTCCGCAATGGCATTGGTCATGCTTGCTTGGTCCACAGAGAACATCTGGGCAGAGCGAGTAGCCTTTGTCTACTGGGCCCTGGCGTCTTTGGCGAGCTTCATTACTATGACGGAAGTTAATCGGTTGCCTTTGGCGCTGGCTGGGATAGTTGCTCTGCTCGCAGGCTTCTTTGCAAAGGGCTCTCTGGTTCGAGCCAAAGCCTACGTGGTATTTGCGCCGCTGTTGCTATGCTATGCCTCGCTCGGAGATTTGGTTCATCAGCCGGTGCACCCCACCTGGTGGTTCCTCGGGTGGGCCTTGGTAAGTACTGCGATTGGGCGTCAGCTGAACTGGAATGAGCTTCGCTGGAGCGCTCTCTGGGTGGTGGTGGCGGGGTTTAACCTGTGGGTGTCCGAGCTACCGAAAGACGCGCCTGCATTCTTGGCAAGGCGGGAGTTGGTTCTGGTCGCATGTTTGGCTGCTAGTGCGTACCTCGTATCGACTACCTTGGGGGTGGTATCAAAGACCGAGCCGAAGGCTGCATTGCTCAGAGGGCCGGCATCCCTTTTGTTGCCGGTAGTGGCGTCGGTCGAATTGCTGCGAGTGGTGCGCCTGTTCTCCATGTCGCTCAGTCTGCAAGTCACCGCCATCGGCCTGCTCTGGGCGGGCTGGGCCGTATGCGCCTGCGCCTTGACCAAGAGGCAAGGCACCGACTATCGGGCTGATGAGGCAGGGATTTTTTCCGGCTGTTTGCTACTGCTGTCGACAATGGTCGGCCAGTTCAATGGCGTAGCTGAATTGCTGAAATGGCTATCGGTTGCGATGCTGCTTCTGGTTGCTCGCAACGTTGGCAGCAAGTGGGGTGCGGCTTTCCGGGCCGGCGTGTATGGACTGAGCGGCGCGCTACTTATCGGAACCGCGCTGCAGCTAATTGGTCTCGCGTATCAGTTGGATAAGGGGGCTATCTGGCTGTTGCTGGAAAGGGCGATGCAGCCTTGGGTTTCCATACTTTGGGCGGCTGGCGGTATTGCTACTGTCGTGTATGCCACTAAGGCTCGGAATCGAGGTCTGTGGTCTGCAGGGGGTACCGCAATCGTGCTTCTGATTGGCAAGATGCTGTTTCTTGACCTGTCGACTTTCTCGCTGGTGTCCAAAGTTCTCGTGTTTCTGGTGACCGGCGTAGCCTTTATTGGGTTGGGCTACCTGTCCCCACGACCGCCTGAAGAGTAGCCACGACCGTTACGGGTAACCTGAATAACCCCGACTCTCGCTACCCGTTCCGAAATGGGGTTGGTGGCTCACCGGCGGGCGTTGCCACATCAGCTTCGGCGCACAGTTGGGGGTTACCTCCAGTCGGGGTGGAACCGTGTGCAGTGCTAGGGGGAGGCGGGCCTCAGACGACGGGTTAGTCTGCCCACTCTGCATCCACCTCTCTCATCAAGTGCCCTGCCAGGATGTAGTCCCCAACCTTGGCCGCCTTTGCCTCCAACAGCTCCAGTTCACCTGCCGACAATGCACTTAGTTCGAACTGACAGTACAGATTGCGCTGACGGAACGTTATCTTTGGTCGCGACAAGCCCGCAACCAATGCCGCCACCGACTTGACGGCAATATTCTCGTGGCTGCGATACTCGACGCGTATCCCTGTCTTCTGCCCCCGCCGGCCGAGCTCGATAGCGTCCTGCCACCCTGACTCGTAGTCCAAATCCAGCGCGGTTATCCCCCTGGTGTCAAGAAGGCGCAGCGCTTCCGTCTTGCTCCTGGCGCATGCTGTTGTCACGGTGCTTCCTCCCTCACTTCATGTTGCGCGCGCCCGCCTTTGTTGCGGTGCGGCGATGCACACACCCTAACCGCTGCCGCACGCTTGCGCAATCGCGGCTTCGCTACAGGGGAACAAGTGCTTGGAGAAAGATTGCTAGGCGGGCCGGAGGGCCCGCCGGTGTCAGCTGTGCAAGGCTTGACGATGACAATTAAACGTCAGCATGTCTTAGCTGAGCGTCATTCCGCTATTGGGACACTGGGAAGAAAGTCCACGCCAGTTCGTTTGACAAGCTCACGATACGTAATGGGCTGTCCAGCGTGCGCTGAATCTGAATTCTCAATCCAATGCGCCCAAGCGCGATGGGTTGTCGAGTCATACACAAGCTTGAACAGGTATTGCGGCACCCACACTTGGTCCGGTCCGATGGTGGTTGGAGCGGCAGCCCCGAACACCGGCCCGGTGATGACGTACACATCCCCCTTGGCGCGCCGAACGTATTTGCGCGTTGATTTCTCGATGCCTGCCCAGCTCTTCCTATTATTCTGTGGGGCCTGGGGCACCATATTGGCCAGCGAGAAGCTCTGCGCCATGGCCGTGGCATTCGGCATATCTCCAGCGGGCGCCATGTGGCCTCGGTCATAGCCGGAGCTCTTGTAGTCATCGAGCTCAGCGCGTTCTGCCCGGGGTAGTCGAGCATCAGCGAAGAAGCGGTTTGTCCGTTCTTCATCCTGCGCGTCAGCGACTTGCTCTGCATTCAGTCGCTCGGCGACATAGACTGGTGTCTTCGTCGTGCCGGAATGCAATACGGCAAACGAATCAAAACACAGGGCGCGCGGCTTAAGGTTTTGGCTTCGGACCTGCGGGATAGCCCCTTGTGCAAAGAACTGCGGGCAACGGTCAAAGTCCGTTGCTGCTTGAACCGGGGCGGTGAAGCTAAGGCAAATGGCGGCGGCTGCGGCCAGCCGTGAAACAAGATGCATTGATTCCTTCCTTTGGCTGTCTATCCCTTCCTGATTGCGAGGAAGGGGCCGGAAGGATAGCACTCACAAAGGGATAATTCAGCAGCTACCTAATCTCTCACGGATAGGTTCGACTCGCAAAGTCAGTGAAAACTCAGAAGAGTGCTGTACGATATGAGTCACCAACAAAGAAAAGGATATTTTAAATGGCCACATACAAACAACTGATTGCAGAGAAGGAAGCGCTCGAAGCCCAATTGGCCGAGGTTCGCGCGACAGAAATCGCTGGCGTCATCGAGAAAATTCAAGGCCTGATGGCTGAGTATGAGCTCACCGTGGACGACATTGCCGCGAAGCGCCGCCGTGGCCGTCCTGCTGGCGATGGCAAGGCCAAGGCTGCGACGAAAGCAAAGTCCGAACTGCCGCCAAAATACTTGGACCCGAAGACTGGTGCGACTTGGTCGGGACGCGGGCGCGCGCCGGCGTGGCTCGGCAAGAATCGGACGAAATTTTTGATTCCAGAAGCCTGAGTGGGAGTGTACGGCCGCGTGCGGAGGAATTTGGGGGCTAGTCGACGGGATGCTTCGAGCGTCGATTAAAACCAAACCTCCGCACGAAATCAGCAGACAGACTTACCTCTTCGGGCAATTCGAGCTCAGGGGGTGAGAAATCATCGCCCCCTGCAGCGATAAGCACAGCCTTTGTACAGCCTTCCGCTCGGGCTCGCGTTAGAGCAGTGCCAACAAGGTGGGTGGTGATGTGTTGGCCATGATGTTCAGGAGTCACGGCCACAGACCGCACAACAACGGTTTCGTCGTATTGCTCTGTACAAGCACATCCTACCACCTGCTCGCCCAATACCGCGACTTGAAAGAAGTGTGATGAATCGCCGACGAAATCAGTTGGCAAGCCACAGCTATCTAAAATATCAACGATTGAAGGCCAATCAGCCGCCTTTGCTGCCCGAACCTGCACGCTCATTACCATCGCAGCATCTCCCCGTGTTACGTGCGAGCTGAAGACGGGAGCGCAGCAATTTGAGTCACTAAGTTTGCAGCTGCTACGGTCCGTTGAGCTCAGCCAATGGGGTGCCAGCGAGCCGGTGCTGTTCTCCACCTGCTTCAGAATTGGCACGCTCCTGTGTCGCCGCTTCTTGCTCTTGAACGCTGCAGCTATTAGTTCGATAAGGCTATCACTGCAGGGTGTCGCATTTTGTAAGTGATTGTAAGTCGCTCTGCTTGACGGAACTCGGAGCAAGAAAGTTCTTTGCAATCTGGAAGCGCATCTATATTTTTCCAACCTGGGGGACTCTCTTCGTCGCGGTCGAGACGCCGGTAGTGAGGCGCAGCGGCCGAGGCGAAAGCCTCTCCCCCCGTCTAATAACTAGCTTTGCACGTCGTCCTGTTTGGCCCGCAGGGAAGCCGAGCAGTGAAAGGCGGGTGGGGCAAGCGACTGCGTCTGTCGAGACATTTATGCAGCCTGAGCAATCCTCTCCGCAAAATGACTTTCTCAGCAGAGCGCGCAAGGAGCGGAAGCCTGTTGAGGTGTACCTGGTCAATGGCGTCAGACTGAGCGGGTCAATCGTGTCGTTCGACCAGTTCGTAGTGATACTAAGCGCGCCCAGCGGCGCACAGGCCATTTACAAGAGCGCGATATCCACGATTCAATTACAGGGGCAGGTGCGTGAGTCGTCGGGCTCCGGGACGCGTACCGCCCAAGACAAGACCCCAGACAATGAGTCTGCGACGCCTCGCGTGGTCACGCGAAAGCGTCGTCCTGCGAATGGCAATGGAGGAGAGTAGTATCCTGCAGCGCCATTTCTTCGACAGGCGAGTAGAGAATCGTGTCAGCCAACGCGGAAGTCTTGTGGCGTCGGGCGCGGCTGCGCGGAATGTTTGCTGTGGCGCTCGTTTCTACAATCCGCTAGCCGTGAGGCCGAGCCGCTGCGTTTTTCCGGGGCGCATAATGGCAACGCGCGGCGACCTGGGGCCGTCGGCAGTTGCAGGCAGGGTGGATGCCGCGCGGTGGTGATTCGACTACTGGCACGTGCCAGACGAAGAACTGGTCGCTTCGGGCATAGCTGGTCCCGATTCGGCCATGCCACCAAAGAAGCGAAACGCTCCCTTTCCTGCTGCCTTTGCTGAATACAGAGCCGTGTCGGACCGCTTAATCAACCGCTCGAATGAGTCGCCGTCGGCGGCGAGCGCAATCCCGATGCTGATGCCGATGCGTACTGTACCGCCGGTTGACAGCAAATAAGGCTCGGAAATCTGGTGGATAATCTGCCGGGCAAGCTCGGAGCAAGCGGCAGGCGAGGCGTCTTCCACGACAACCGCGAATTCATCACCTCCCAGGCGTGCTGCCAACTCGCCTCGCTGCAGCATCTTTGCCAATCGGTTCGCAGCGCTTACCAGGACTTCGTCGCCGGCATAATGCCCGAACTTGTCGTTCACCGGTTTGAAGCCGTCGAGGTCGAGATACATCACTGCCAAGGCTGAACCATGCCCTTTCGCACGCTTGGCCAGCATCCGTTCCAGCCTATCGCGCAGCTCGCGTCGATTTGGCAATCTATCTGCGATGCGAGTTGCGGTAGCCCCAGCACTAGCGTCGTTGGAAGCAAAAAATTGCAGTGATTACGGACGCCGAGCTGACCAGCGGAAGTAAGGCTATCCAAGACGTGCATGCGAAGATTCGGCGGATGGAGGACATTTCAGGGCTCCGTCGACTAGCTGTGCGCAGGTGAGTGCCAATGTCTAGCTGGAAAACTTGGCGCTAAGTCGGCATCGACGTCGCCGAGCACCGAACGCAAAGCCACGCTGGCTTCGAAGCCGGTGACGACATTGCCTCTGAATACCAAGATGCGGGTCACAATGGCGGAAAGCGCAGCAAACGAAAAGCCCTTCACAATGGCGGAGGGCTTTCTTGTTTGCTGCAGAGGTGCGCTGCGGGAGTTAAAGCTTGCGAATCTGCGATGCTTGCGGCCCTTTAGGGCCTTGCCGGACTAAAGTGGACCCCTCGGTCAAGACAGATTTCAACCGAGTTTAAGCTGCATCCATTTCTTCACATGCAGCGGAACAGCGCTGCCCTGATTTTGCGCGGGGAGAATCCCCTGCGCAGCGTAGCG
>NZ_QKWJ01000061.1 GCF_003353055.1 Cupriavidus lacunae | reverse complement strand
CCTTCACCCGTGGCCCGACCGGCGTTTTGCCGTCAAACACCCAAGGTAGGAGCCCGGTGCCCGAATTGGGCACGCCGGGATCTGTGCGGGGGGTGCTCAGTAATGAGCATTCCTACCGCGATCACGCGGCGGCGAGAGGCCCGCACCCTTCGGCGGCCCAGCGCCGCGGTCCGCAAGCGCTTGGATGTCGGGCGGGCACTGATGGAGGCCCGCCCGAGCCTGTGCAACTCCCTTGAGAGAAGCCGAATGCCCGCTTCTCCGCCCGCCGCGGTTAGCGCGACTTACCAATCCCCTCAAGATTTCCAACTCGACACCATCCCGTTCAGCCACGAAACTGGCCTTACCCAATTCTTTCCAGGTTCTCGAAATGAACGACGATAAAAGCACGCCGCCGCCGCTGAAAGGCATCAAGGTCATCGAACTGTCCCACCTCATTGCCGGACCGTATTGCGGCCAGCTTCTCGCCGAGGAAGGTGCCGAGGTGATCAAGGTCGAGCCGCCCAGCGGCGAACTTTCCCGGTCGCGTGCCCCGCTGCGCGAGGATGCGGAGGGGCATACTGTCTCGGCCCATTACGGTGCGCTAAACCGTGGCAAGCAAAGCCTTGCGCTTGATCTGAAGAACGCTGACGGCATAAAGGTCATGCACGGCCTGCTGGAGTCGGCGGACGTGTTCATCACCAACATGCGCGCCGCTGCATTGAAGCGACTGGGCATCCATCCGGAAGCCCTGCACAAACGCTATCCGCGGCTCGTTATTGCCTGCATCTCCGGATTCGGCATGGGGGACGCCGGCGAGTATGCCGACCGGGCGGGCCTGGCCCTTGTGGCCGAAGCCATGACAGGTACCACCGGCCTCACCCGCGACCATGCGGGCAATCCGGTATGGTGCGGCTTCGCCCTCGGGGACATCCTCGCCGGCATGAGCGCCCACGCGGCGATTCTCCTGGCGCTACGCAATCAGGAGCGCCACGGCCTGGGCCGGATTCTGGACTTGGGCCTGATCGAGTGCACGCTCCCCATGGTTTCGGTGGCACTAGCACGCGTTCAGATCGCCGATGCCGCCCTGTCCGCCTTCGCTGGTTCCAACGATTTCCACGGCGTGCCCTATGGAGCCTTCCCCGCGTCGGACGGCTACGTCAACATCGGTGTCAATCGTGACGACTTCTGGTGCCGCCTCTGCGAGGCGATGGACCGACCCGAGTTGGGCACCGATGCGCGCTATGCGACCTACGTGGAACGGGCAAAGCGGCAGGAGGAGGTCATTGCCATCACGGAGACCTTCACGCGGGCGCACACGCGCGCGGAGATCACGGCAAAACTGAACGATGCCGATGTCCCCGTGGCAGGCGTCCTTAGCATGCGCGAAGTACTCGATGATCCCTATCTACTGCAGCGTGGCGCGCTACAGGAAGTCGACGACGGGCTCGGCGGGACACTGCGGCTGCCGGCCGACCCCTCGCGCTTCAGGACCGCGCAGGGTGTACCGCGCCTGCCGCGACTTGGCGAACATCGGGTAGCGGTGCTGGAGAAGGAGCTCGGGCTCTCCGCCGCCGAGATTGCGCGCCTGGAAGCAGCGGGCGCCTTCGGCGCTGCGAAGCCGGCGCGCGCGACTGCCGAATCCTGAAACGCCATGTCCGATATCAGGCATGCATACACGGATCCACATTATATAGGCAGATATGAAGGAACAATCGGAGAAGCCGCAACGGAAGGTTGCCATCGTCACTGGCGCGACCGCCGGATTGGGTAAGGCCATTGCCATCCGGCTGGCGCAGGAAGGCGTGTTCGTCGTCGTAACCGGCCGCAACCAGGCGGCTGGCGAGGCGCTCGTCGCCTCCATCCACTCGTCGGGCGGACAGGGTGCCTTCCTGGCGGCCGACATTGAGGACACCGCCGGGGCGACCGCACTGGTCAAGTGGGCGATCGAGGAATTCGGCCAAGTGGATATCCTGGTGGCCAGCGCCGGGGCGCCGCCTGCCGCGCAGGGCGTGATCGGCCAGGTCGCGCCGAACGCTATCGCGGACCAGATCGCCAAGACGGCTCGCATCAAGCTCAACCCGGTACATGCAGTGGTGCCGCACATGACCGAGCGCGAAAGCGGCTCGATCCTGTTTGTCACGTCCGAAGGCGGCCGCTTTCCGACCCCCGGCCAGACGACGGTGGCCCTCCACTCCGGCGGGCTCATCATGGCTGCCAAGGTGATGGCGAAGGAGTTGTCGCGCTCTCACGTGCGGGTCAATACGCTCTGCGTCACGCTGGTCGAGGACACGCCGGTGTACGAGCGTTTCGCGGGCGGCCAACTCACGCCGATCCGCCAGAAAGTGTTCGACAAGATCGCATCGAAGGCTCCGTTCGGCCTGGCGAAGCCCGATGACGTAGCGGCGGTGGCCGCATTTCTCGTGTCGGATGCAGCGAGCCACATCACCGGTGCGACGCTGAGTGCCACCGGCGGGCAAACCTACTCCTGACGGAACAGGTCGAGCCTCGCGCACGGTACCGATGCCGTGCGAGAGTTTTTTTCGTGGAGAATCCCGGGAGGGCAGGCTGCGGCAAGTTGCGGTCATGGCCCCAGTGCTTGCAATGCGTTCAGCGGCCGAAATCGCCCGCTGCCTTTTATCCATCTCCCGGAAGCCAAGGCGCACGACGACTGCGCAGGCTTGGCCACCAAGTCACCTCCGATTCACCATTCACTCCTGTCGCAGAGCCTCCCGGACAGCCGGCACGGCACGCCGGAGGAAGCCGAGCGCGGCGCGGCCGAACACATCGTTGCGATCGCCCGAAACCATGTGGCCGGCGCCCGCGATGTTCACGAACTCCGCCTTCGGGCACAGGCCCAGGAAGTCGCGCGCGCCTTCCTCGCTGACGACGTCCGACTGGCCCCCACGTACCAGCAGCGTCGGCAGTGTCAGACGGCGCGCCGCCTCGACGCGCCGTTCGTCGCTTTCTCGCCCGCGCGCCATGAGTTGGGGGTCCCAGTGCCAGTGGTACCTGCCATCCGCGCCCATCCGGAGGTTCTTGGCGATCCCGTTGGGCATGCGTGATTGCTGCGCGCGCGGGCGGTAGGCGTGGATGGCATCGGCCGCTTCCTCGAGGGTCCGGAAGCCGTTGGTCGTGTCGCGCATGAAGGACTTCACCTTCGCCACGCCGGACGGCTCCGTGCGCGGCGCGATGTCCACGAGGATGAGCGCGCTGGCATCGATGTGCCCTTCGCCGACCCCGATCAGGCTGGTCGCCCCACCCATCGATGCGCCAACCAGCGCCGGCCGCTTTTCCAGTTTCGCGATCAGACGCTCCAGGTCGCGAATCATCGCATCCCGGGAGTAGTCGCCATCCGCGGCCCAATCGGAGTCACCGTGGCCGCGCGCGTCGAAAGCCACGGCGTGGTAGCCTGCGGCGCCAAGTATCCTGCCGGTTGCGCGCCACGCGTGCCGCGTCTGTCCCACGCCGTGCAGCAACAGCACCAGAGGCCCATGAGGATCGCCCCAGGAATCGCCGGCGAGTTGCAGGCCGACGTCGACAGTCCAATGGTGCATGGGCACCGGGGTGCCGGGAAGTCGGGTGTAGGGGTGCATGGCTGTGGCGGTCATGGAATGCTATTTAGAACAGAGGCCCCGGCGCAGAGCCTGCGGCGGGGCCGGATGCAGGCACGCTGTCGGACGAGGCGTGCCGGAATGACAGAGGGAAGCGTCAACCCTTGGGGCGACGGCGGTACAGGAAGGTGGTCCGCATCTCCTGCGCGACAATCCCGTCCTGCTTGACGACTTCGCGCTGGACCACGATCACGCCGCGGTCCGGCTTGCTCGTCTCCTTCTTCTCGATCACGCGGACGCGCGCCCGGATCGTGTCGCCGTGCTTGACCGGCGCCAGCATCCGCCACTGGTCGTTCTGCAGCAATGCGATCAACGTGCCGTCGTTGACCCCGCTGGCATATTGCAGGCCGGCCATTACGGCGTACACCAGCGGGCCGTGCGCGATCGGTTCTCCGAACGAGGTGGTCTTGCAATATTCGAAGTTCGTGTGGACTTCGTTGAAGTCGCCCGACAGGCAGGCGAAGTTGACGATATCCGTCAGCGTGATAGTGCGCGCCGGACTGATGAATTCCTGTCCGACCTCAAAGTCTTCGAAATACTTGCCGCGCGGCGCGGTGGAAATGGTCATGGCAATCCTTGGGATATGGTGAGCTCGGGACCTCAGCCCCTGTCGTTGGCGAGAATGATGGTGCAATGCGAGGACAGGATGCCGCCCTCGTTGTGGACGAGCGCGACTTCGGCGCCATCGACCTGCCGCTCGCCCAACCCGCCGCGCAGTTGGCGCACCGCCTCGACGATGCCGAACAGCCCGCCGGCAGCGCCAGCGTGCGCGTGTGACAGCATGCCGCCGTGCGTGTTGACCGGCAGCCTGCCGCTGATGCCGGCGTGGCCCTCCGCAAAGAACGCGCCCCCCTCCCCGGGCTTCACGAAGCCCAGCTCTTCGAGCTCGAGGATCGGCACGATGGTGAAGCAGTCATACAATTGCGCCACATCGATGTCGCCGGGCCCGAGTCCCGCCATCTGGTATGCAATGCGTCCCGATTCCGTGGCGCCGAACTCGGTCAGGCTGGGCGCGCACATCAGGTGCTCGTGCGTGTGATATTCGCCGATGCCCTGGAGGTACACGGGCTTGCACTTGAGATCGCGCGCGCGTTCGGCGGAGGTTACGATAAACGCACCGCCCGCGTCGGAGATGAGGCAGCAATCGAGCATGCCCAGCGGATCGGCGATGGGTTTCGCCGCTAGCACATCCTCAAGCGCCAGCGGCTTCTTCATATGGGCGTTGGGGTGCAGCAGGGCGTGCTTGCGCGTCTGCACGGCGACGTGGGCGAGCTGCTCACGCGTCGTGCCGTACACCTCCATATGCCGCTGTGCGATCATGGCGTAGTAGCCCGGGATGGAGCCGCCGTAGGGTTGCTCGAAATACGGATGCCCCACCGCGAGCAACGTGCTGACCGTCGCATCGCGCGACTGGCCGGTCGCGCGATTCTCGCCGGCGCAGACCAGGATGGTCTCCGCCTGCCCCGCCGCGATGGCCTCGGCCGCGTGCTTGAGCATCACCGCCGGGCTTCCGCCGCCTACCACCATGGAGGCGTTGTAGTGAGGCTTGAGGCCCAGGTATTCGCACAACACCGAGCCGAGCATGAAATACGGCTCGGTGAACGAATAAGCCGTCAGCAATCCGTCGATGTCGGAAACCTTCAGTCCGGCATCGTCGAGCGCGCGCTTGGCCGCCTGCGCATTCAGGCCGAGGCCCGACATGTGCGGCACGCGGCCAATCTCCGATTCGCCGACGCCGACGATGGCCACCTTGTTCTTCAGGGATGCAGGTGTCTTCATGTCATGCTCCCGACGCGGCGACCCGCTCGAACTGCGGAATCAGGGCGCCGTCGCCGCGATCCTCGAACGTGAGCTTCACGGCGTCGCCGATCGCGACGTCAAGCGCATCGTCGCCAAGGATGTTGGCCATCATGCGAGGCCCCTCGTCGAGCTCGATGAGCGCGATGACGTAGGGCACGCGCGAGGCGAAGGCCGGATCCGAGGCACGGTGGATCACGCTGAAGCTGTGCACGCGCCCCTTACCATTGGCATCGATCCAGTCGAGGTTGTCCGACCAGCACGTGGGGCACAGGTAGCGCGGCATGAAGTGGATCTGGCCGCAGGCATTGCACTTGCGGATGACGAGGCGCCGCTCGCGGGCGGCGTTCCAGTAGGTCTGCGAGTCGGCGTTGGCGACCGGCTTCGGCAATATGGCTTGCACGGCTTGTTCTCCTTGTGCTCTTCTCAGTTCGCGGTGGCGGTCTCGACGTAGGCGCGGGTGCGGATCATCCGCGTGGAGTCGTACACCATGACCACCTCGCCGCGCTGGTTCTTGACCTCGTGCGCCGTCGTGACCACGCCCCGGTCAGGCTTGCTCGTCAGCCGCTTCGACTTCAGCCGCACGTGAACCGTGAGCGTGTCGCCCGCGAAGACGGGCTTCACGAACTTCGGCGTCAGTTCCATCAGGAAGATGCCGCGGCGGCGCGTCAGTCCCGCCTGCAGCACTGCGCCCTCCGCCAGGCACAGGCCGTGCAGGCCGGGCGCCATGCGCGCGCCGTATTCCTTCGACGATTCGACATAGCTGCGGTCGGTGAAGGTCGGCGTGTGGAACCGGTGCAGGTCGACGAAGCCGGAGATGCCTTCTTCGGTGACGGGCACCGCCGCGGACTCGTACCTCCAGTCCTCCATGTAGTCCTCGAAATAGAGTCCTTCGTCCATCGTCTTCTCCTGGCTCAGTAGGAACGCGGCAGGCCCAGGACGTGCTGGCTGACGTAGTTCAGGACCATGTTCGGCGAGATCGGAGCGATCTGGAACACGCGGGTGTCGCGGAAGCGGCGCTCGATGTGGTACTCGCGCGCCAGCCCGAAGCCGCCATGCGTCTGCATGCAGACGTTGGCCAGTTCCCACGAAGCGTCCGACGCAAGCATCTTGGCAATGTTGGCCTCGCCACCACAGGGCTCACGACGATCGAACTTCTCGGCTGCCTTCCAGCGCAGGGCGTCCGCCGCTTCCAGATGCGCATAGCCGAGCGCGATGGGAAACTGCACGCCCTGGTTGGCACCGATCGGCTTGCCGAACAGCACGCGCTCCTTGGCATAGTTGACTGCCTTCTCCACGAACCAACGGCCGTCTCCGATCGCTTCAGACGCAATGATGATGCGCTCGGCGTTCAGGCCGTCGAGCAGGTACTTGAAGCCCTTGCCCTCCTCGCCGATCAGCGACGTCTCGGGCACGCGCATGTTGTCGTAGAAAACCTCGAATGTGTGATGGTTGAACATCACGTCGATCTTGCGGCTGGTGTACTGCTTCGGATCGACCTGGCGCTTGTCGACCAGGAAGGCTGAGATGCCCTGGTGCGGCTTGGCCGGGTCCTTCGGCGAGCTGGTGCGCGCGAACACCATGAAGGCGTCGGTGTAGTCGAAGCGCGAGGTCCACAGCTTCTGGCCCTTGATCACCCACTCGTTGCCGTCCCGCCATGCTTTCGTCTGCAGCTTGGCAGTGTCGGTGCCGGCGTTCGGCTCCGTCAGCGAGAAGGACTGCAGGCGCACGCGGCCCGCGCACACTTCCTCCAGAATCTTGCGCTTCTGCTCATCAGTGCCGTGGCGGGCAAGGATGCCCATCATGAACATCTGGCCATGGATCATGGAGCCGACGCCGCCCGAGCGGTGCATCTCCTCAACGATGACGCAGGCCTCGCGCAGGCCGAGCCCCATGCCGCCGTACTGCTCGGGAATCATCACCGTGTGCAGCTTGGCGTCCATCAACGCCTTGATGTAGTCGTGCGGGAAAGCCTCTTCTTTGTCCAGCTTAGCGAAGTACTCGTCGCCGAAGTTCCGGGTAACGGCCTGCGTGGCCTGGAGCACGTCGTCCAGTGTGACGCCGTGGGAGGAGCTCTGTTCGGTGGAAGTTGGGATAGCGGACATGTTGGTTTCCTTGGTTTCACTGCAGCGAGGAATCACGCCGGGTAACGCGGTGGCTTTCGTTCGGTGTCTCGTGCTGTGAGGTCAAGTTTCAAATCTGCGGGATGAAAAGTCGAGTCGATTTTTTTGGCGACATCGGTAAGTTTTGCTAACGCTTATCCGGGCGCAGGCGCGGCGAAGCAGGCCGAGTTCCGGGGGATGGCGGATGCGATGCGCAGAGGGATCCAGCGGGAGGACGTGCAGGCGCGCGCCGCATCATACGGCGACCAGATGGCAGCGAGCAGCGAGGAATGACACGTAGCGTCGCACGCGAGAAAAAGCCCGCCCGGGGGCAGGGGGGGCAATGCGGGGCCACACGGCTGCCGAGGCGCGACGCAACATCACGTCGCGCCCTGTGGCACGGCCGCTGTCGGAACAGGATGCGGCGAACCGGCGGCCTATGCGTCAGGCGCGTGGCAAAACGCGTCCACGAGTTGTGCGACGCTGGCGAGCTGGTCGACCGACCATAGCAGGTCCAAAGTCCGGCGGGCCGCGGGGCCGTCGCTCCAGGGGCGGTAGAGTTCGAGAAACTTCGACTCCAGCTCCGCATCGGTCAGCGGATTGGCGGCGCTTCCCTTGGGGTCGTTTTGCAAATGGCTGTACGTGGTGCCGTCCTTCAACCGGATCGCGATGCGACTGCGCGAGTGCGCGGGGAAAGCGTTGGTCAATTCGGCGGAGCAACCGACGCGAATCCGCTCCATCAGGCGCAGGGTCCGTGGATCTGCGAGCCGCTCGCGTTCATAGTCGGCGGACACTAGCCGGCCGTTCAGCAAGGCGACGGCAATCGTATAGGGCAGGCTGTGATCCGCGGTTTCCCGGTTCGTCGGCGCCCAGCGCGTGGGGTCGCCGCCCATGGCGCGAAGGGCGGCCTCGTAAGTCTGCACCTCGATCGCTTCGATGGACTCGATGGCCACAATGTCTTCGCCGGAAATCCTGTCGCGCAAGGTCAGCGCCGCGTCCACCGCCGCCTGACCGTGATAACAGACAGGATGGAACTTCAGATGCGTGCCGACGATGAGCGGCATCTCGCCCGCGCCAACCCTCCAGTCGAGTTCGCCTGCGACGTCGCGCAGGCCGCCCTTCCCCTCCACCACCGCACTCGGCCCTGTAACGCCTTCGCGGGCCAGCAGCGCGGCAAAGACGCCATTGCGGGCACCGTTCGGACCGGCACAGCCCTTCCAGTCGGACAGGTCGCCGGTACGGACGTTGTAGAGTTGCAGGCTGGATGACAGCGCCAACGATATCGCCTCGCCGGCTTGCGTCTCGCCGAGGCCCAGCAAGCGCGCCGCGCCGGCGGCGGAGCCTGCCGCCGCGCACGTGCCCTGATCGATGCCGCGCGAGGCGAGCGCGGTGCTGTCGCAGAGGCTGCAATACACTTCATAGGCGACGACGATGGCCGTCACAAGATCCTCGCCGCCCAGGTGAAAAGCCTCGGCCAGCGCGACGAGGCCGCCGATCATGTCGCTCGGATGCCCGTTGCTCTTGCCGAGATGCGTATCGCTGTAGTCCTGGTAGCGCAGCATTGTGCCGTTGGCAAACGCCGCCATCTCAATGGAGGTGCGTTCGCCGCTCCCCCACATGCGGGCGGCGGGCGTTCCGGCATAGCGTGCGGCGAACGTCCGGATCGTGGCGCAGAACGGCTCGCGGTAAGCGGCGGCCGCGCAAGCCACGCTGTCGATGATGCGGCGGCGGCATTCGTGGATGGCCTGTTCAGGCAGCCGCCTGAACTCGGCCGCCGCGACATGCCGCGCAATGCGAAGCGTCGTAGCGTCCATGTTCAGCCCAGTACGCGCAGTACATCAGTCGCATCGTCCAGCGCCTCGAGATGCCGCACCATCTCCTGCGCCTTGCGAATGCCTTCGGACGAGGGAGGAACCGCGGCAAGCTCGGCGCTGTAGCGGAATTTCTCATCGAGGTACTCCCAGCTCATCGGGCATTCCACGTCGCCCGGAACATTTTCCCCGACGCGCGACAGCGTGCGGCCGTCGCGTGTGACGATGTCGAGGCGGCCCTTGGGAAGCGTGGTCTTCCAGTCGAAGCTGTCGTCGACAACAGGGACCACTTTCTGCGCGACCGCCAGCACCTGCGGGTCCCGCAGTGCGTCGCCAAAGAAGTCGGACACCTTCACCTGGCGCTTGGTCGCGGCGACGGCCACGCAGAACGGGATGCTGAATTTGGCATCCACCGGCGTCGCCGGACGACGGCGGCTTTCAATCGGCTCGCAAAGCTGCTTCTGGAAGTCACCGACGTTCACGCGGATCTGCTCGATGTCGCCGATAGTCAGCCCGTGTTCCTTCATGAGTTCCAGCGTCGCATGGATAAAGCCGTGTGAGGCGCCGCAGGAAGGCCACGGCTTGTAGAGAATCGACCCGCCGTCATAGATCTCGCCGAGGTTCTTCACCATAATCGCCCGGTCGTACTCTCCCCGGAAGTAGACGTTGAAGAAGCCGGCTTTGCCCTCGAACATGCTCTTGACGCCGCTGACGCCCTTCTCGGCCAGCAGCGCGGCGAGCACGGCACCCTTCGTCGTAAAGCCGGCATACATGCCACGCAGGTCGCTGCCCACTCCATACGCCAGTTCCATGGTGCCGCAGCACTGCATGCCAGCAATGCCGAAGGCGTCGACGATCTGCTCGCGCTTGAGGCCGAGCACATGCGCGGCGGTCGCGGTTGCTGCATAGACCCCGATCACCGTCGTCAGGTGCCAGTCCTGCCGGTTTGCGACGTTGCGCCGGATGCGCAGGAACATGTCCTGCCCTGCGGCGACGGCGGCGATGAGGTCGCGCCCCGAGACACCGCCCGCGCGCTCAGCCAGGGCAAACGCGGCGGGCACGATCGAGCTGCTCGGGTGATGGCCTTCTGGCGCGTGATCGTCGAAATCCAGGCAATGGGCCAGCGCGCCGTTATGGAACGCGGCCCAAAGCGCCGGGGCACGCCCGCCGAAGCCGAGCAGCGTGCTCTCCTCCGCGCCGCCAGCCTCACGCACCAGCGCGTTCACGCCCTTTACCGCCGGCTCCACGCCGGTCGCCGCAAGCATCACTCCCAGGGTATCCAGAATGCTCTTCTTCGCCCCCTCGACAGCCTCCTGGGGCAAGTTAATATACTGGGTGTTCGCGACGAACGTGGCGAAGTCGTAGGACAGGTCGACAGCTTGTGTCATGGAGTCTCCGAGTATGGTGGCCTTTGATTTTTTCTGATTGTCAATGGGCAGCCACAGGCATGTCGAGTCAGATTTTCCTAAAGCGAGAGTAAGCCGATCTGACCGCCGTACCCATGCTTTAGGAATCGTAAGAACCGCTTACGCTGGCATCGACGAAAAGCGACTGGCTCTGCGCCGTCATGCCGGCCGATACTCGACGTGTCTACAACCTTACCTGTCTCACTATGGATATCGCCAATCTGCTCGCCTCGAATGCCATCGGCCGCGAATACGACAAGCTGCGCGACGAAACCATCGATGCCACCGTCGACGGCCTGATCGACAGTCTCGCCTGCGCCCTTGCCGGCCTGCACGCCCCCGGGCTGAAGGAGGCGCGTGCGGCATTGGGGCGCTGGGGCACCGGCGACTGCTCGGTCTGGGGCGGCTTCGGCCGCGCCAGCGCGCCGTTTGCCGCGTTCCTCAACGCGGTCAGCATGCACGCGCTGGACTACGACGACACCGACGACAAGGTGCCCCTGCACGCCAATGGCATGGTGCTGCCGGGCCTGATCGCCGATGTCGAGGAAAACCGTCCTGACTGCGATGGCCGCGAGTTTCTCACCGCACTCGCCGTCGGGGTCGACGGCGCCATGCGCATCGGCCGCGCTGGAGGTCCCAAGGGCTCGCGCGGGTGGAACTACAGCGTGATCAGCGGCTCGGTGGGCGCGGTACTCGCCATCGCGCGGCTGCGCCGCTGGGACACGGAAACCACCGTCAACGCGCTCGGTCACCAGCTCACGCAGACGGCTGGCAGCCTGCAATCGATCATCGACGGCAGTCTCGCCAAGCGCTTCCAGCCGGCACAGATGGTGAAGAACGTCGTCATGTCCGCCGCCCTTGCTCAGGCCGGCATCGATGGGCCGCGCAATGTGTTCGAAGGCAAGGCCGGATTTATCAACCTGTACCAGGACGGCAAGTTCGATCTCGACGCCATCCGCGCCGGCATCGAACGGTGCGACCTGCCAGAAGACCTGAGCCTCAAGCCCTACCCGGCCTGCCGCTTCACGCACGCCCCCATCGACCTCGCCCTGCAACTGCACGCGCAGGGGCTGCGCTCCACCGACGTCAAGCAGATCCGCATTCGCGTGAGCGGCCAGGCAGTGAACATGGTGGGACGGAAGTTCAACCATCGCTCGGCCGGCGTCGTCGACGCGCAGTTCAGCATCGCCTACACCGTCGCTGTCGGCCTGGAACGCGGCGCCGTTCGCATCGGCGACTTCACCGAAACGGCCATCCGCGACGCGCGCGTGGGCACATTCGCCGCCGAGCGGATCACGATCGAAGCCGATCCCGCCCTGCCGTTCCTGGGCATGGTGCCGGTATCGTTCGACTTGGAACTGGCCAACGGCAAGCGGCTCCTCGTCGAAACCCAGGACGTGTGCGGCAGTCCCGAGAAGCGCATGTCGGCCACGCAACTGCGAGACAAGGTCGTGGACTGTTTGGACTTCGGCCGTTCTTCCGTCAGTGCCGACGCACTGATCGAGGCCGTGCACGGGCTGCGGGACGGCAAGCCGTTTGCCTCGGTGCTGCAGTTGATCGCCTGAGTTGCTGCCGGATGGCCGCCGCAGCGGCCGTCCGCGAAGCCATGCCCCGGCTATGACTGTGGAATACCCTCGGCAAGACACCCAAATGGAAAACGACGCGGGCCGCATGACCGCGTCGCTGCTGGCGATTCCTCCAGGTCGAAGGCTTCGGAAATGCTACCGCGAAACGACGTCCGCGCTCCGGGCGCTGTCGATCATACTCAGCCGCTTGTAGAGATAGGAGCGTGAAATGCCGAGCTGCTCCGCGACGCGCGTCTTGTTGCCGCCCGTGCGCCGCATGGCCTCCATGATCATCTCGGACTCGACCCGTTCGGTCGCCTCGCGGATCTCATAGCTATTCTCCTCGGGACCGCTTCGCCTGCCACCCCCCTGGATGGAGCTGGACGGGTGTTCGACACTGTCGAGGCTCCCGAAGTCCAGGATGGACAACACCGGGCTATCGCAGAAGATGGCCGCCCGCTCGATCGCATGCTGGAGCTGCCGGATATTGCCCGGCCATGAGCGCGATTGCAGGAAGCGGATCGCCGATTCCGAAATCGACTTCTTTGGCGTTCCATGCCGAACTGAGAATGCCTCCAGGAAGCTGTCAGCCAGCTCGGGAATGTCCTCCAGGCGCTCGCGCAGGGGGGGCAGACGGAGGGTGACGGCACTAATGCGGTAGAAAAGATCCAGCCGGAAACCGGCGCTCGCGATCATGGCATTGAAATCGCGGTTGCTGGCCGAGATGAGCCGGAAATCGGAGTGCCGGGCATGATCGCCACCCACACGCTCGAACCGGCCGTCCTGGAGCACCCGCAGAAGCTTTACCTGCATGTCGATGGGCATATCTCCGATCTCGTCCAGGAAAAGCGTGCCGCTGTCGGCCGCCTCGAACTTGCCTATCCTTCCCTTGCGATCCGCCCCGGTGAACGCGCCCGGCTCGTAGCCGAACAGTTCGCTCTCGACAAGGTTCGGCGGCATCGCCGCGGCATTGACCAGCACCAGGGGCTTGTCGCTGCGCGGACTCAGCATGTGGATGGCGTGCGCGACCATCTCCTTGCCGGTACCGCTCTCGCCCGTGAGCAGGACGGGCACGTCGAGCGGCGCGAGGCGCAGGATATCGTCCTTGAGGCGGCGCACGGCGTCGCTGCTGCCGACGATCTGGTCCAGCCCATAGCTCCGGTTCCGGATGCCGGAAAGCTCGCGCCGATAGAAATCCAGCTCCTGCTTCACCTGGGCCAGCTCGACCGTCAGCTCGCGGATGGATTCCGGCCCTTTGAACATCACCTGCCCGATGGCCGCGACCACCCGCTTCTTGCGGTCGAGAATGGGAAGGCGCGAGACCACACGAGTGACGCCGTTCATCTCCTGCAACTGCGCAACCTGCCCCTTCCCAGTCGCCACCACCTCGTGCAGCCGCGTGTTCTCGACCACGGCGGTCACGTGCTTGCCGATCGCTTCGCCATGCCGGAGGCCGAAAAAGCGCTCATGGACGGGACTCATGTACGTGATCTTGCCGTCGGCGTCGACGACGACCAACGCCTTGTATCGATCGGTGATGAAGTGACGGAGGATGTCCTCCGCCGAGTCGACGCTCGCCAGGAACTCGCTGAATTCGTCCCCTTCCTGCGAATCGAAGATCAGAAAGCAGACTGCATCCCGCGTGGGGATGGCAGCCACTGTCATCGGGCGGTCCAGGTTCGTCACGGCCGCCAACCGTTTGACCGGCACCCGTCCCCGGTTCTGCCAGAGCTGGCAGAGCGACTGGGCGATCAGCGAGTCCCGACCCAGGCCGCTGGAAAACGTCGTTGCCCCATGCTCGTCCAGGACGAGGATTCCTTCCGGTTCACGCTTCATGTTTCAACCACCATGACGATCGCTCCATCACCGATCCGGCAATATCATTCCGGCTGGATGTTTGCTTCCTTGATCAATTGCACGGTCCGCTTCTCTTCCGCCAGCAGGAAAGCCTGGAATTTTTCGGGCGTGCGGACTTCGGACACTTCCTGGTCCAGCGCGGCGAGTCTGGCCTGCAGCGCCTGGTCGGAGCGGGCGACCTCCATGGCGTCCGCCAGCCTGGCCAGCACCGCCTTCGGAACGCCGGCCGGTGCAGCGAGGCCGACGAAGATGCTATACGTGCCCTCGGGATAGCCGAGTTCCTTGAAGGTGGGAACGTTCGGGAACTTCCGCGACCGGCTCTCGGAAGAGATGGCGAGGGCGCGCAGCGTTCCTGCCTGGATCGAGCCGTACAGGGATGTCGCCGTCCCCATCATGCAGCTCACCCGCCCGGAAATGACATCGGGCACCACAGGGGCGACGCCTTTATAGGGGATGTGCGTGAGGTGGATGTCCGCGCTCTTCATGAACAGCTCCACTGGCATATGCGACGTGCTACCCTGGCCGGCGGAGCCGAATGTCACCTCCCCGGGCTTCGACTTCGCGGCGCTCACCAGATTGCCCAGTGCCTTGAACGGTGACGTCCCTCCGACGACGAGCAGGCCGGGAGAGCGTGCCATCTCCCCGACTGCCACGAAGTCCTTGTCGAAGTCATACCCTGCCCCCTTCACAAGGTGAGGCATAGTCACCACCGTATTGGCGAATGCGAGAAGCGTGTAGCCGTCCGCCGCCGAGCGGGCGACATAGCGGGCGCCTAGCATGGAACTGGCGCCCGGCATGTTCTCCACGACCACCGACTGCTTCAGGTAGCGCGACATCCTGTCCGCATACAGACGGGCGGAAGCGTCCAGCAAGGCGCCGGCTACGCTGCTGACGATGATCCGGACGGGCTTGGTCGGATACGACGCCGACTGCGCGCCCGCTCCGCAAGTTACGACTGCCAACGACATCCCGCCAACAGCCCTGACGAATTGACGCCTGTTCATTTCCTTTGTCTCCTGCTTCTAGTTGTATGGATCGGATGCTAGTGCGCCGTCGCTTGGTGCGTCGAGTTCGATTTTCTCCGCCGTTTGGTAAGAGAAGCTAACCGTCCTTCATGCGTCTACGGGCGGAGGAGAGCCTGGAAAGTGCCGCGACGGAGATCCCGAACTGGTCATACACCGCGTTCTCCAAGCGGCACCGGTCCGAAAACCCATAGGACACTGCGGAAGACTTCGCCGCCGAAGATAGAATGTCGAAGACGAATCGCGAAAGCCGCTGCGCCCTGACCAGTTGGCGAAGGCTCGAGCACTCCTGCAGCAGCTTGCGCGAGAGCCATCGCCCATCCAACTTGCCAAGGCATGCTGCGGCGGACGAGAGCCCCCAGTCCAATTGAGGGGAGGCGAAGACGGCCAGGGAAATTCCCGCCGTCGCGGGCTTCCGCTCTCGTAGGTCATCCACCGACAGGTTGAAGGCGCCGCGGTCTTGGCCGCGTCCGGATTCGGGAAGAATCGTCAGCGTGACCCTGGCCTGTCGCAGCAAGGTCAACGACACCTCTTCGAGTGCGGGAATGAGGCGGGACTCGCCGCAGCGAACCGTCCTGGTAAAGCCCCGCATCGAGACCTCGCACGCCCCAGTTTCCACGTCCACCCGGATTGGCAGCGGAAACCGGATATTCCGGATGCCAATCATCCCTGCGTCGAGGGAACTGAGCTTCACCGGCCCGGCGAGACGTTCGATCGACCGATGGAGCGTGCGCTCGGCGCTCGCACACATATAGTCGACGGAGATTGGCATGGCGACGCAGCGTTGAGCCATGCTTCAGCAGCCAACTGAGGGGTCCGGCCGGCTCAGACTCACTTTCGGAGCAGGCTCACCGATTTCTCTTCTTCTTGCCGGAGGAATGCGTCGAACTGCTCTGGCGTTCTCACATTGGAGACTTCCATGCCCAACTGCCGCAGCCGCCCGGTGAACGTTGGGTCCTGCTTTGCCAAATCCATGGCATCGGCCAGTGTCTTCCGTACGGCATCGGGGATCGCGGCGGGCGCAAAAATGCCAAAGAACAGGTTGTAGGTCGCATCCGGGTATCCCAGTTCCCTGAAGGTCGGGACATTAGGAAACGCCGGGGAGCGCGACCATGAAGTGATCGCTAAGGCACGCATCTTTCCGCTCTTGGTTAACTCTTCCGTCGAAGTCGATGGCCCCATCAGGAAGTCGACTCTCCCGGCCAGCACGTCTGGCACCGCCAGCGAAATCCCCTTGTACGCGATGCCATTGAAGCTGACTCCAGCGTCCCGCGCGAACAACTCCGCCGTCATGTGCGACGTCGTCCCGCGGCCCGTGTACGCATACGTAACGACGCCCGGATTCCTCTTGGCTGCCGCGACAAGCTCGGGGATCGTCTTCATCTTCGACGATCCGCTCACCACCAGCAGAGATGGCGAGCGTGCCAACTCCCCAATGCCGACAAAATCCTTCATCTGATAGCCGGCATTTTTCTCGACGTGAGGGAGCGTCGCGATGGTGTTGGCAGCGACGAGCAGCGTATAGCCGTCGGCGGCTTGTCTTGCAACATAGCGCGAGGCGAGCATCGTACTGGCGCCAGGCATGTTTTCGACCACGAACGGCTGCTTCAGGGTCTTCGAGAGTTTGTCTGCATAGAGGCGCGCTAAGATGTCGGTCATCCCGCCGGCCGACGTCGAGACGACCAGGCGCACCGGCCTGACTGGAAATGCTCCGTCCTGCGCCTGCGCGGAAACGACGGCTGACGCGATCAGGCAGCCGGCAAGGGACTTCAGAAGATGGCGGCGGTTTTTCATGTGTCTCCTCAGGGTATTTCGGGCCGACGGAAAGCCCGCTGCAGCCGGATTCGACCCGGTGCAGGCCCTGTCCTGGCAGGAGCAGACGTCGTTGCCGCATGGTGCCGGGCGATGCCGGGCGATAAAGGGGCCCTGTTTGCTGTGCATGCAGAGCGATGAACAAAAGTGTCGTCGCTGCACGGCCTGGGCGTCCAGTTGATTTTAGGCCCTTATCCGGTAAGCTGTGCTTACCCTGCGACCAGCGTCGAGCGGTTAGCATTGCTTACCAGATACAAGGTAAACGCGACTCGACACCCCGGCACAATGTTGCGACACTGTAAGCAAAGCCGACCTTCCCAGCCACGGAAACGCGGCGGCCCGTCGACCGACAAGCACGAAGCCCCTGACAGAGACATCCCCCGATCCATGGAACTCAGACACCTGCGCTATTTCGTCGCAGCCGCAGAAGAGGAGCATTTCGGTCGAGCCTCGGACCGTCTGTTCGTCACGCGCCCCGCGGTGTCGCAGATCATCGCGGACCTGGAAGACGAACTCGGCGTGGAGCTCTTCGAAAGGCAGCCACACAAGGTCAAGTTGACCGCCGCCGGGCAGGCGCTCCTGCCTCGCCTGCAAAGCATCATGAGCGATCTCAGTCAGGCCGTCACCCTGGCCAAGCAGGTTGGCGAAGGCAAGGTAGGCGGATTGAGCATCGGCTACGGATCACTGACCCTGTACCACCCGCTCTTCCGCGCTGCCATCAAGCGATTCCTCGAATACCACCCCAACGTCGCACTCACGTTGGTCGAGATGCCGACGTCCGAGCAGGTCAAGGCTGTGCTCGAGGGACGGATCCAGGCTGGCTTCATGCATTTCGGCCCGGATGCCGGAGCGCCCCGGAAGCAGCGAAAGGGCATCGTCCAAGCGGAAGGCAAGGCGTCGCTCGAACGCTACGTGATCCAGACCGGCGGGCTTGGCGTCGTGGTGCCCGCCGACCATCCCCTCGCAAAGCGGAAAGCGGTCTCCCTGAGCCAGCTCGCCGGCGAGCGATTCGTCGTCGTGCCGAGGTCCAGCGTCAGCCCGGGATACGGGCCACTGTTCGCCTTCTGCCAGGAGGCGGGATTCGAGCCGCAGGTCGTGCAGGAAGTCCACTCCATCGCATCCCAGATGAACCTGATCTCTGTCGGGGTCGGGATAGGATTGGCCGTGCTGGGGAAGGACTTTACCTACCCCTCCGGCCTGGCAGTGATCAAGCTCACTGACGTCAACTACAGGACCAACTTCCAGCTTTGCTGGATGAAGGGTCGTATCGAACCTGTCCTGCAGCAGTTCATCGCCGTCGTCCAGGAGCTTTCCGGCGCGAACCACGGCAAGGCCGCGGCGTCCGGGGCCGCAGCCGACTCACACTAACACTGAGCGAGGGCGGCGAGGTTCACTTTGCCGACAGATCCGCCAGCGTGCGCGCCGCGCTTTCCAGGAACCTCTCGAGTCCCGGCGTCACGAGGGCCGGATTCCAGACCAGCATGCCACGTGCGGGCACGGCGGGACCAGCGAGCGGTACAAGTCGCACGCCGGCCATGCGCATGCGCCCGAGCGTGCACGGCACGATCGCCATGCCGCAGCCTTCCGATACCATCGACATGGTGGTCATCCAGTTGCGCGTATAGTGCACGATCCTCGGATGGATGGATGCCTGGCTGAACAAGCCGATCACCGTGTCATGGTTCGCCGGGTTCATCTCGCGCTCGAACATCACGAACGGTTCGTCTTCCAGCCTGGCCAGGTCGATCACGCTCTCGGCAGCCATCGGGTGCGCGACTGACAGGCAGAGCACTAAGTCATCCTCTTTCAACGGCATCGACCTGAGCTCGGGCGGCGGCGTCACGCCGTGCGCGAATCCCGCGTCCAGCCGTCCGTGCAGCAAGCGGTCGAACTGTTCCGCCGACGGCATTTCGCGCAACATCACCTCGATGCCCGGAAGCTCGCGATTGAACTGCCCGATGATCGTCAGGATGTCGCGAAACAGGAGCGTCCCGCCGAAGCCGATGTCCAACCGCCCGCTCATGCCCTGGTCGATGGCCCTGACCACGCTGACGGCCCGTTCCACGCCCTCCAGCAACTTGCGCGCTTCCACGAGGAACGCTGCGCCTGCCGGCGTCAGCTGCACCCGGGTCTTGCTGCGCAGGAACAGGGCCGCGCCCAACTCGTCCTCCAGGGACTTGATCGCCGTGCTCAGCGGCGGCTGCGTAATCGCCAGACGTTGCGCGGCGCGGCCGAAATGCAGTTCCTCGGCCAGGACGACGAAGTACTTCAACACGTTGAGCTTCATGGCATCGGCGCTCTGATTCGCAATTTGTATCAGCTCAGTGAAAAAGAGAATTAGACCCGAATCACGCGCGGTAGCAAAGTCCCGACTGAACAATGGCAAACACCAGCCCCTACGGCGCTGGAGAGAAGACATCATGGAGACTTGGGACTACGTTGTAGTGGGCGCCGGCTCGGCTGGCTGTGTGGTGGCACGCCGTCTGTCGGATAACCCTTCGATGCGCGTGCTTCTGATTGAGGCGGGCCCTTCCAGCAAGACATTCTGGAGCAACGTGCCGGCCGGCATGGCAATGCTGATCGGCGACGAGCGCTTCGACTGGCGCTACATGACCGAGCCGGTTCCGGCGCTCAACGGCCGCCGCATATCCTGGCCGCGCGGCAAGACCCTGGGCGGCAGCAGCGCGATCAATGGCATGGTGTATACCCGGGGCAACCGGCGCGACTATGAGCATTGGGTGAGCCTTGGCAATCCGGGCTGGGGCTGGACCGACATTCTGCCTTACTACAAGCGCATGGAAGACAATGTGCGCGGGGCCAACGAGTTCCGCGGCCAGGGCGGCCCGCTGAAGATCAGCGACGCCGCTCCGGCCTCGCGCGCCGTGCAGGCATTCATCGAGGCAGCCCATCGCTGCGGCATCGAGCGTGTCGACGATCTGAGCGTGGCAGGCGAGGAAGGCGTAGGGCTGCTGCAAGCCACCATCCACAAAGGGGTGCGCCAGACCACCTACGACGCGTTCATCGCGCCTGTGCGACACCGCGGCAATCTCGACGTACTGACCGAGGCTCACGTCGCCCGGGTGCTTGTTGAAGGCGCTGCCGCCGTTGGCGTTGAAGTGATCGAGAACGGCAAACTGCGCACCATCCGCGCCGCGCGCGAAGTGATCCTCTCCGCCGGCGTAACCAATTCTCCACATATCCTGATGCTTTCGGGGATAGGCGATGCCGAGCATCTGGGAGCCCACGGCATCCGGGCGCGTGTGCACTTGCCCGGCGTCGGCAAGAACCTGCAGGATCACGTCGGTGCGCACGTGAAGGTACAGACACGCCCGGGCTGGTCTCACAACCGCGACCTGCGCGGCTGGCGCAAATACCGCGAAGGCCTGCGTTACGTGGTAGCGAAGACCGGCTACCTCGGCGCCAGCGCCACGCTTGCGGCTGCATTCGTGCGCAGCAGCAGCAAGGTCGATTATGCCGACCTGGAGATCGGCTTCCGGCCGATGACATTCAGCCAGGCTCCCAACGGCAACATCTTGGTGGATGACTGTGACGCGATTAGTGCCAATGTCTACCGCGTGCGACCGGCTTCACGGGGTGAAATCCTGCTGCGCTCTGCCGATCCGCTCCAGAGTCCCGCATTCCACGCCAACTTCCTGTCGGCACCGGAGGACCAGGAGGCCACGTTGTCCGGCCTGCGCCTGATCCGCCGGGTTCTCTCGACCGACCCGATCGCGTCGGGCATCGTCGGCGAACTCCAGCCTGGCCCGGAGGCGCGCTCCGACGAGCAGTTGATCGAATTTGTCGGCAAGTACGGCAAGTCTTCGTACCACCCGGTCGGCACCTGCAAGATGGGCAACGACGCACTTGCCGTCGTCGACGCGCGACTCCGCGTTCGCGGCGTGAATCGCCTGCGCGTCATTGACGCTTCGGTCATGCCGACACCCACCTCCGGCAATACGGCCGCGGGCACCACCATGATCGGCGAGAAAGGCGCCGACATGATCCTTGCCGACGCCATGGACATCCTGCCGCCGACCTGAGTGATACACCGTCCTTCGCTTTCTGAACCACAGTGACCAAGTCAATGACATCACATTCGAATATGGCGGGAGATACCGCGCTCGACCCCGGGCAGCAGCAAGCCCTGGACTGGATCCTTTCCGGCACGAAAAAGCTTCTGATAGGCGGAGATTGGGTCGAGGCGGTCTCCGGCAAGTCCTTCCGGACCGAAGACCCGTCCACTGAACAGTCGCTCGCACAGGTGGCAGAGGCCGACGCGCCGGACATCGACAAGGCAGTCACAGCCGCTCGCAGCGCCTTCGAGGCGCCCTCCTGGTCGGCGATCTCGCCCCACGAGAGAGCGCGCTACCTGCTACGGATCGCCGATGCAGTGGAACGACATGGCGATGAACTTGCCGCGATCGAGACCTACGACAACGGCGTGCCCTACCTCGCCAGCAAAGCGCGTATTCCGCATATCGCCGAGACCTTCCGCTACTATGCCGGATGGGTAAGCAAGATCTACGGCACGACCAATCCCGCCGATGCCTCCCGCTTTATCTATATGCTGCGCGAGCCGATGGGGGTCTGCGCCCTAATCAATGCGTGGAACGTGCCACTGGGCATGGCCGCCACCAAGATCGCCCCGGCACTGGCATGCGGCAATACGGCTGTGCTCAAGCCAGCCGAGCAGGCCCCGCTCAGCACGCTGCGTCTGGCGGAACTGATCCAGCAGTGCGGCTTGCCGCCGGGCGTCCTGAATGTCGTTCCCGGGCTCGGACCCACAGCTGGTGCCGCCATGTCGGCGCACATGGGCGTGGACAAAATCGCCTTCACGGGCTCCACGGGCGTGGGGAGGCAGATTCTGCAGGGCTCCGCCGGCAACATGAAGAAGGTGTCGCTGGAACTCGGCGGAAAGTCGCCCAACATCATCTTTGCCGACGCCGACCTCGATACTGCGGTGCCAGCCGCGGTCGCGAGCTTCTGCCGCAACTCCGGCCAGATCTGCTCGTCAGGGACGCGCCTGTTCGTACAGCAGGATATCTATGACGCGGTCGCTGAACGCGTGTGCGCGTTGGCCGCGGGATACAAGGTAGGCTCGCCGTTCTCCCCGGACACGCAGCTGGGGCCGCTGATCTCCGGTCAACAAATGCACCGCGTGCTGTCATACGTCGACGCGGGGCAACGCGATGGCGCGCGATTACAGCTTGGCGGCCAGCGTGTGGGGTCGATCGGCTACTTCGTCACTCCGACCGTATTCACCCATGTCGGCAATCGCATGACCATCGCCCAGGAAGAAATCTTCGGCCCGGTACTGTCGATTATCCCTTTCAAAGATGAAGCCGAAGCGGTATTCCAGGCAAACGAGTCGATCTACGGTCTGGCGGCAGCGGTTTGGACGCGTGATACGAGCCGCGCGCACCGCGTCGCACGAGCGCTGAAGTGTGGGCGGGTCTGGATCAACACCTATGGCGAGGCCGATCCGGTGATGTCCATCGGTGGCTACAAGCAGTCAGGCTTTGGACGAGAGTACGGCGCCGAATCGATCGAAGCCTATACGCAGACGAAGTCAGTGCTCATGAAGCTTTGACTGGCCTTCCTGGTCACGCTTGCCGCAGCAAATCATGCTGAAGGAGACATCGTGAAATTCAACATATTGACCACCATGGCGGTGCAATGCCTCGCAGCCTTGGCAATCGCCGCAGGCACGCCGGCTCAGGCTGAGACATGGCCCGGCAAGCCAATCCGGCTCGTAGCCCCCGTTGCAGCGGGAAGCGCGACCGACCTCGTCGCCCGCGAGCTCGCATCCCGCCTTTCGAAGGAACTGGGCCAGCCCGTCGTCGTGGACAACCGCCCCGGCGCCAACACGGGCATTGGCATCATGGCAGTCGCCAGGAGCCCGGCGGACGGCTACACCTGGCTGCTCGTGTCGTCGACGCTGACGTCCAGCCCAGCGCTGACGAAGGTCACGTTCGATCCGGTCACGGATTTCACGCCCGTCTCCATCCTCGGCTATGCGACCACCATCGCCGTCGCCTCGCCCGGGTTAAAGGTGCATAACGTGAGCGACCTGATCGCGCTGGCAAAATCAAATCCGGGCGCAATCAACTACGCCTACCCTTCGGTGGGCGCACTCGGTCACCTGCATTCCGCAATGCTGGCCCATACCGCTCGCATTACGCTGAGCGGCGTGCCATACAAGGGTTCTTCGCCGGCCATGACCGACCTGCTGGCCGGCCGGATACAGTTCATGTTCGCCCCACCCGGCGTGGTACAGCCCTATGTGAAGGCCGGCAAACTGGTCGCACTGGGCGTAGTTGGCGCCGAGCGCCTGCCGCTGTACCCGAACGTGCCCACGCTGAAGGAACAGGGCATACGGGGCGTCGACCTGGAGGCCTGGATGGGCGTCCTGATGCCGGCCGGAACCCCGCAGTCGATCGTTTCGCGAGCTAACGCGGCGATCGACCATGTGCTGCGCGAGCCGGGTGCCAGCGAGGCGTTTGACCGGGCCGGCATACGCACGGCCCCGGGCGGTTCGTCGATGGCATTTGCGCGGCGGATCCGCGACGACCTCGTGGAATGGCCCAGGCTGTTCGCACTGGCCAAGATCAGCCGGTTGGACTGAACTTCGCACCCGCGGCCAGCCGCCTCAATCACAGCGCCTTTTCGCACCCCGACTGCGCGTTGGGGGTGGGCGCACTTTACCCGCAGAAACCGTCGATCCATGGACTCCCTCACACAACAGCTCGTAGAACTGGCGCACGACACGCGCTATCACACCCTGGGCACCGAGACCGTACACGAATGCAAGCGCCGTCTCATCGATACCATTGCCTGCGCGATGGGTTCGTTCGACCATCCCCTGAGCGTATCCATGCGCGAACTCGCTTCGCACTACCACGGCACGCCCGGCGCGGGCATTTGGGGAACCACCTCCCGCACCACTCCGGAAATGGCGGCATTCGTCAATGGCGTAATGCTCCGCGTCGGCGAGAACAGCGATACCTACATCGGCAAGGGCGGTGGCGGCCATCCGAGCGACATGATCTCCGGCATGGTAGCAGCGGCAGATGCCTGCGGTGCCAATGGCCGCGCCCTGGTGGAAGCCGTGGTCATCGGCTATGACGTCTACTGCCGGTTGATGGACGCCAGCAACCTGGGCGAGAAAGGCTTTGACCAGGTGGTACACGTGGTGCTGGGAACAGTGCTTGGGGTGGGGAAGCTGTTCGGGCTGACGGCAGTGCAGATGCACCATGCGGTGGCACTCGCTATCGCCCCCAACATGGCGCTTCGCCAGACCCGTCACGGGCAGCTTTCCCATTGGAAAGGCTGTGCGGGCGCCAACGCTGTGCGCAACGCCATTTTTGCGGCCGCGCTGGCAAAACGCGGCGTCGAGGGACCCGCATCGATCTTCGACGGGAAGCAGGGCCTCTGCTCGGTAACCGGCAATTTCGCGTGGCCGGCACTGGAAGAATTCCGCTCGCATCGCATGATCACGCGTACCAGCATCAAGCCCCTGCCGGTTTGCTATCACACGCAATCCGCGGCACTCGCTGCGCTGGAACTGCACACGAAGCTGAACTTGGGGGAGGTGGACGACATACACGTCGAAACGTACAAGACGGCGGTCGACATGGCGGCTGGCGATGCGGGCCAATGGACTCCCCGCACGCCCGAATCGGCCGATCACAGCCTGCCGTTCGTCGTGGCGACCGCGCTGGAGCGCGGCAGGGTCGAGCCGAACTGCTTCCATGCGGACGAACTCTGCCACCCCGGCGTACTGCGCCTGATGGCCAAGGTGCGCGTTACCGAAGACCAGGCGCTCTCACGCCTTTGGCCCGAGAGCGCCGCCGCGCGTGTCACGGTGCGCGGCGCTTCCGGCCGCGAAGTGTCCTCCGAGGTGCTGTACCCGAAAGGACACATCCGCAACCCGATGAGCGATGCCGAGATCTCCGCCAAGTTCGTCGCCCTATTCGGCCCACGTTCGGGCGCAGGCGCCTGCGACAGGGCGCTCAAGGCCTTGTGGGAGATCGATGAGTCCGACGACCTGAACACTGACCTGCTCGTTCCGCTTTCGCTACAAGCCGTCTGAGCCCAACCATCGCACAAGAATTATTGGAGGAGACCTCATGAACATCTTCAATCGCGGGATGGTGCAGTCTGCCGTTGCCATGACCATACTGGTGGCCACCCATGCGTCGGCAGCCGACCCGATAAAGATCGGGCTCGTCATGCCATTTTCTGGCCCCGCCGCCGCCTACGGCATAGAGGCACGACAGGCCGCCGAACTGGCCGTGGAAGAGATGAACGCCGCGGGCGGCGTCGTCGGAGGTCGTATGCTGCGCGTGGTATACGAGGACGACAAGGGCACACCACAGGGGGCCGTTGGGGCGACCCAGAAACAGATCTCGGTCAACAGGGTCGATGCAATCGTGGGCGGAATGGGCAGCCAACTGGCGCTGGCCCAGGCGTCGGTAACCAACAACCGCATCCTGTATGTCAATAGTGCGGCGCAAGCCGAGGCCATCACGGAACAGGGAAACAAGTGGCTGTTCCAGATCAATAACACGACCAACATGAACTCGGCGGCCTTCAACAAGTACGTCATCAGTACCATGAAGCCGAAGACAGTCGCCTTCATTGGGGAGAACACCGAGTTCGCGCGGCCGCTGTTGAACATCCTGAAGCGGGATCTGGCCGAAGCGAAGATCGAACTTGTCAATGTGTCGCTGTACGACACCGAGACCAATGATTTCACTTCGATCATCACCAGAGTGCGATCGCTCAACCCCGAGTTGGTCTACGTGGCGGACGGCGCCCCGGCGCGGCTGGTGCAATTCTGGAAGCAAGCGCGCCAACTCGGCGGCTTTCGGGCGGGAGCGGTCACTCCTGGCGTTGTGACACCCACCGTGTTGAAGGCGTCGGAAGGCGCCATGGACGGTGTCATCAGCGGCGATATCTTCTCCGCCAGCGATAGCGCTCCCGAAACGCAAAGCTTCGTGAAGGCCTTCCGCAAGAAGTACAACGCGGACCCCGGCAAGGTACATCTGGTGGTCTACGAGGGCGTCAAGGTCATCGCCGGCGCGATGGAAAAGGCGAAGACCTCAAGCAACTACGCCGCGCTCGCACAGGCCATGCGTGAGAACGCCTGGAATACTCCGCGCGGCACGCTCCGATTCGATGCCAAGGGGCGTGCCCATGCACCTTACTTCTATATCCAGCGAGTCAAGGGCGCGTCGCTCGAACTCGTGAGCCGCTGGCAAAACTGAGCGGGATCTCGCCATGGAACTCCTGCTCCAAACATTGGCCAACGGACTGCTGATCGGTGCCGGTTATGCGTTGATCGCGGTAGGCCTTACCCTCGTCTTCGGTATCCTGGGCATCGTCAATTTCGCGCATGGCGCGTACTTCGCTCTGGGCGCATATTCGGTACTGATCGCAGCGAACCTGGGCGTGCCATACCTTCTAGCGGTGCCCGCTGGCATGGCGATCGTGCTGGCGGCAGCCTTGCTGACCGAACCTCTGGTTGTACGCTGCGTCCAGTCCGGGGAATCCAGCCATGGTTTCCTGATCGTGACTTTCGCATTGTCACAGGCGCTGACGGCCTTGATGTTGCTGGTGGCCGGACCCAATCCGCAACCGGTCGGCTCGCCCTTCGCAGCCATCAGCCTTTCGCTCTTCGGGATTGTCTTTGCCGGACAGCGCGTGCTGATCCTAGTAGTGTCGGTTCTGGTCCTCGCTGGCCTTGGCCTCTGGCTCAAGTCCTCCGTGCGCGGGCGGCAGGTAACGGCCGTGGCGCAGAACCCGCGCGGCGCTCTCTATACCGGCATCAACGTACCAAAAATCCGGCGGCTATCGTTCCTGGTCGGCGTGGGCGCAGCGGGCTTGGCTGGCGGCCTGCTCGCGCCAATCAGCAGTGTGTTCCCGACCATGGGTAACGCATCGCTCATCACGAGCTTCATCGTCGTGATCCTGGGCGGCATGGGAAGCATAACGGGCTCATTGCTCGGCGCATTGCTCGTGGGGATTGCCAACGCGCTGTTCGAGACTTATGTCTCGGTGTCGTGGACGCCGGCCCTGGGGTGGTCTCTGGTAATTGTGATCTTGCTCGTCGCACCACAAGGCTTACGCGGCAAGGCACTCAAACACAGGTATTGACATGAGCTTCAAAGACAACCTCAACCGGACGCCTTTCGCTCCGGTCCTGGCAGGCGTGATTTTCATTGGCGCCTATGGTTTGGTCGTCGAGGACCCATTCCTGCTGACCCTGGGAGGGTACACTTGCGCCCTCGCGCTGTTCGCACTGAGCATCAATCTGATGCTCGGCGGCGTGGGCGAGGTGCCTCTCGGCCAAAGCCTGTTCTTTGGCCTCGGCGCATATGGTGTGGGCATCGGCATGAAGAAGTTCGGGCTTTCGTATGAAGGCGGACTGCTGGCGGGTGCGGTGGTTGCCGCCACACTGTCGCTGGCCATCGGCAACCTCACGCTGCGGCTGACTGGAGCGTATTTCTCGATCGTGTCATGGGGACTCGCGAGCGTTGCGGTAGTTGTAGCGTTGAACATGGAGCACTTCACCGGAGGTGGCATGGGCCTCTTTGCGCTGCCACCGATGTACCTGACTGGACTGGACCTGTCTCAACCAGTGCTTTACTTCTACCTCGCCGCGGCCATGTTGACAGGCGCAGTCGTCTTGCTGGTCGCTGTCCGTGATTCCCGCTTCGGCTACGCATTGGAGAGCGTCCGGCAAAACCGGCACCTTGCCAGCGCGCTCGGTATTGACGTGTTCCGGCAGCGGCTCAAGGCCTTCGTCCTGAGTGCGGTGCTTGCAGCGGTGGCGGGGGCACTTTCGGTGCCGTATACGCAGATCGTCACGCATGAGTCACTCGGCATCGGAATTACCATCGACGCACTGCTGATGGTGTTGCTGGGCGGCGTACGGTGGCTGTATGGTCCGATATTGGGCGCCCTCGTCTTCAGCGTCGTGCCGTTCTACCTTGAGCTCGACGTGAACGTCCGTATGTTTGTGTTTTCCGTCGCCATCATCCTGATCATGATGCTCGTGCCTAACGGACTGCACCAATGCGCGCAGGCGCTCGTATCAAGGCTCAAGGGAGTTCGCAATGTACGTATCTGACGTCGTCAAGATTGCCGAACACGCCAGGGTGGTCAGGCCTGCATCCTCCCTCGCCGTCGCCGTCGCCGTCGCCGCATCGGCAGTCACGAAGCGCTATGGTGGAATCGCTGCGCTCAAAGGTATTGATCTCGCAATCGAGGAGGGTGAAATCTTCGGCATCATCGGCCCCAACGGCGCCGGCAAGTCGACACTGTTTGATGTGCTGTGCGGCATCGTCCAGCCCACTTCCGGGGAAGTGCAGCTGTTTGGCCGATCCATCAGCGGAATGCAGCCGCACGAGGTTGCGCGACTCGGCGTCGCGCGCAGCTTTCAGCGCACGGCCGTATTCGCGGAAGCTTCAGTCTCCCAGAATCTATGCTTTGCCTGGCACCGAATGTCCGGCCATTCGGTGCTCGGTCGCTTGTTTCACTCCAGGCACTGGCACCGTGATCAGGAAGCATGCCAGGACCGCGCTCGACACATCCTGGAGATCACCGGGCTGTGGGAGGACCGCAACCGGTCCGCGAGCGTACTGGCATACGGCGTGCAGCGCCGGCTTGCTGTCGGGGTCGCACTCATGACCGATCCCGAGATCCTGTTTCTCGATGAGCCTGCTGCGGGCATGGACGATCACGACAGCGCGGGCTTCGTCGATCTGATCCGGCGTGTGGCGCCCGGACGTACCGTCGTGCTGGTGGAGCACGATATGACGGTGATCCGTGCACTGTGCCACCGCTGCCTCGCCATGGCGGACGGGCGGCCACTGGTATCCGGCGAACCTCTCGATGTGCTGCAGCACCCCGAAGTCGTCGAAGCCTACCTTGGAGCGGAAGATGCATAAGACGATCCTGCGTGTAGACGCTATCCGTGCCGCCTATGGCAAGGTGGTGGCCTTGAACGGTGTTTCGATCGAGGTGAACGAAGGCGAGGTCGTGGCCATCCTCGGCGCAAACGGCGCGGGCAAGACCACGCTGCTGAACGCCATTTCAGGTGTGGTGCCGATTACTCACGGCGATATTTCATTGGACGGGAAGCCGGTTCACGGTCTTAAACCCTGGCGACTGGCCCGGCTGGGCCTGATTCATGTTCCCGAGGGACGGGAGGTTTTCCCCGCCATGACCGTGGAGGAAAATCTTCGGGTAGTCGATGCCATTGGCGACGGCCCGGAATTTACGGTGGACAGTGTCCTGGATATGTTCCCCAGGTTGCGCGAGCGCTTCGACCAGGCTGCCGGCAATCTGAGCGGCGGCGAGCAGCAGATGCTCGCCATAGGTCGCGGACTGATGGCTCGCCCGCGTCTAGTCCTGTTCGACGAGCCCTCGCTGGGCTTGTCGCCCCTGATCTCCAAGTTCGTTTTGTCCACTATTGCTGCACTCCGCAGCAAGGGCGTGGCAAGCCTGCTGGTGGAGCAGAACATGCGCGCGGCGCTGAAGGTTGCCGATCGAGCCTATGTACTGAGAGTAGGCCGCGTAGTCAAACATGGCCCGGCAAGCGACATGGCAGTTGCTCAAGACATGCGCGAAGCGTACTTGGGGGCATAGGCCTACGCCCTTTCTGGCGTACCGGATTGGAGGAGAACATCAATGACCAAGACTATCGTAGAGAAACTCGCCGACTTTACCGCGGCCACTACGTTCGATCGGCTGCCGCCGGGAGTGGTGACGGAATGCAAGCGCATTCTGCTCGATTCAATCGGCTGCGCGTTGGCCGGCATCGACTTTCAGAAGGGCCGGGCGGGACGCGACTTTGCCAAGATGATGGGGGCGGGCACCGATGATGCCTCGATCATCGGCGACGCTGTGCGGGTTTCCATCCCGGCGGCAGCCTTCGCGAATGCGGAACTGATCAACACCATGGACATGGACGCGGTGACCGTGCCCGGTCATGTTGCGCCGGCTGTGCTTTCCACTGTCATGGCCGTGGGCGAGGCGAAGTCCTCGACTGGAAAGGAAATCATCGAAGCTGTCGCGATAGGCCATGAGATCGGCAATCGCCTTGGCCGCGCCGTGGACAACCTGCGCGATACCAGGCACGGTGAGTCGACCCCCCCGGCAGTATTCGGCTACACGAACCCCATTTTTGGCGCAGCTGCATCCATTGCCAGGATGCGGGGGCAGTCGCCGGTGACAATCGCCAATGCTCTCGGTATCGCGGCGTGCATCTCACCGGTGAACTCCATGATGTCGTGGATCTATCATGCGCCCGCCACGACAATCAAGTACACGCTGAAGGGTTCACTCGCTCTGCAAGCCGTCACTGCCGCGTTCATGGCTGAATACGGGCACCGAGGCGATCTCCAGGTACTGGACGATGCCGAATATGGCTATCGACGCTTTATTGGCTCTACCAAATGGGAGCCTCAACACATCGTGAACAATCTGGGTGTCGACTGGCGCTTTCCGGCAGAGACATCGTACAAACCTTATCCACACTGTCGAGTCTTCAATGCCCTCCTCGACTGCGTCATCAGCATCGTCGAGAACCACGACATCCAGCCCCACGAAATCGATGGCATCAAGGTCTACGTCGAAGGCTTCGCGGAGAAACCAGTATGGGTGAACCGCGAGATCGCCGACGTGCATGACGCGCAGTTCAGCATGTATCACGGCATAGCCGTGGCGGCGCATCGCCTGCGGCCTGGAAAGGCATGGCTCGAGCCAGAACTGATTCATAGCCCATCTGTAATGAAGCTGATGGCCAAGGTAACCAGCGAGCCTCATCCCGACTATGTGAAGCTGCTAACCGGTAACGCCGCCAGCCGGCCAGCGCGTGTGCAACTGATGGCTCGCGGCAGGACGTTTATCGAAGAAAAGCGCTATCCGAAAGGCAGTCCTTCGCCCGATCCGGATACCTTCATGACCGATGAGGAGCTAATCGCCAAGTTCACACATAATGCTCAAGGTACCCTGAGTGGTACCGTAATCCAGGAAGTTGTCGAAGCCCTGATGGGCCTTGAGCACGTAGGCAACTGGAGGTCAGTGATGAAGCTTGCGTGCAGACAACGATAACTTAACCCAGAGCAGGCAAACTCACCGCCCGCCTCCGAAGCGGGCGGTCGCGTTCAGGCGCTGGCGAATTCCCGAATAGGCGTTCTCAAGCTCAGAGCGAGGCATTGTTTAACACACCAGGTGGCGGTAGCAGCGCGGTCGCATAATGGATGGCATGGTCACGCTGACATGCAGCTTGCGAAACTCCTCGCTTGGAAACGAAGTGCACGGCGACGAGAATTTGTCATTGTCTTCCGCGCGAACGATAAACGTCTGTGCGGAAGACAACGCTGCCGCGACCTTCTTGATCCGCTCCACCCTATCCGTCCAGAAGTCCTTTGAACACGCAGGAAATTTTCGGCCATTATCTGATTCTGCCCGTTGGCACAGCGATTGCAATAGGGCAAGCATCGCTGATCGCAAAGTGGCAGAAATATGAGCACTGACAGAATGTCCTTGCGAGGACTACTCGCAAAGTGGGTTGGCGTCGACGCGGATACGCTGGCTCGTGTTACACGCGTGCGCCCACCCAGGCAATGCACGGCCTGTGTCCAGGTGGACGTGGCCCGCGCCTCTGGAAATCTGTCGCTTTTCTTCTTCCGTCATGCCGATGGCTCGTGGTGCGTGTTTCCTCCGTCCACGCCCGGACATTGACCGCGGCCCATGCGGTTCCACTCGGGCCGATCGCCGGTCCAGACCACCTGTCCCTCCTCTCCCCCTTGTCGATCCCAATCCCCAGCAGAAAGATGCCAATCTGGAACTGCTGCGCCGCCTGCGCGGGGAGCAGAATGGCGCCATGGCATTGGTGAAAATAGGCATCCCCCGGGAGTCGCGGCAACCCCGGAGACGGTGAAGAGGTATGTCGCACAGGGCGACCAGGTCATCGTGCAGGCCGGCGCCAGCGCTCCAGAAGGCGGAAAGGGCAGGCCTGTGCAGCAACCAGGGCTGCGGGCTTGTGCACCGTGCGAGAACAACGTCAACGTCAGCGCAGTCTTGTAAAGGCAAAGTCAAAAGCAACCCCATATGACATCCCCCCCCAGCAGTCGTGGGGGTGTCGCTTCTGCTGGCTTCTGCCGCTCGCGAGGCTGGCGGCCACGATGCTGCGGGACTAGCTGGATCCGAGGTAGGCGCGGTGGCGCGGTGTCCCGCGCCAGTGGGAGGGGCGCGCGGGAGAGGGCCGGCGTGTCCACGGAGTGAAAGTCTGTGGTTGCCCGCGAGCGCTGGCGCTGGCCCTCTCCCCCAACCCCTCCCGCGGCGCGGAGAGCCGGTCGTCGGTCCTTCGGGCCCTGCCGCGCCAGTGCCAAACGTGTCGTGAATTTCGGAAGTATCAATAGTTGCGCGTTCCCCGGCCTGCCGCGGCCGCACGCGAAAGCCCCTTTTTCCGCGCCTTCCATTGCCTGCCCGCCGCATCCATGCGGCGCGCCCTCGCCGTTGGGTGTCCTCGCCGACTACAAGTTTGCCGTCTCGCGCGCCGCCAACGACAGGGCGACTACAGTCCCACGCCGGTTCCTGCCGTCGGCTTCGCAAGCCTCGCGCTGCGCGCGCATCGCCGCAAAGGCCTGCCACATAAGCGTTTCCGGCAATCGCGGAAGACCGGCAGCGCCTGCAACAGTGTCCGTGTCGGCCATTGGCACATACCTTGCAGTAAGAGACACACCCGCATGGACCCCGACCCGAAATGAACACACTGAAGACACTTCCCTTCCAGGCGCCCGGTAGTGGCCTCTCCTGCTTGCAGGGCATCCGCGTGCTCGACTTCACTACTTCGGTGGCCGGCCCCTACGGCACCCTCCTGCTCGCCGACCTCGGCGCCGAGGTCATCAAGGTGGAGAAGCGCCAGGGCGGCGACGACACGCGCAGTTGGGGCCCTCCCTTCCTCGACGGCGAGTCGCTGTGGTTCCTGAGCATGAACAGGAACAAGCAGAGCATCACCATTGATCTTTCGCGCCCCGAAGGCCAGCACCTGGCCCACGACCTGGTGCGTGGCGCCGACGTGGTGGTGCTCAACACGACCCGGCGCGTGCAGGAAAAGCTCGGCCTTGACCATGAAACGCTGAAGACCATCAATCCCCGGCTGATCCACGTGTCGGTGACGGGTTTCGGCCTCCAGGGCGAGCGAGCCGACCAACCGTGCTACGACCTCATCGCCGAGGGCTACTCCGGCGTGATGCACCTGACGGGCGAAGCGGATCGCCCTCCCCAGAAGGTGGGCACGCCCGCCGCCGACCTGCTCGCTGGCCAGGACATCGCCATGGCCACGCTGGCTGCCCTGTTAGAGCGCGCGCGCACAGGCGTGGGCCGACAGGTCGACATCTCGATGGTCGCCACGATGGCGCGCTTCATGTCGCCCCGGATCGTTCCTTACCTTGGCTCGGACGAGCCACCGAACCGCTCCGGCGGCACCGACTCTGTGATCGCCATCTACCAGGTCTTCGACACCGCCGACTTCCCCATCACGCTCGGACTCGGCAACGACGCCATCTGGCGGCGCTTCTGGACCGCCGTGGGCCGTCCAGAGTACGGGCAGCAGACCGGCTTCGAAACCAATGCAAAGCGGCGCGAGGCGCGCGAGTCGATCGTGCAGGCTATCGCGACACTGCTGGCGGCGCAGCCGCGCGAGCACTGGCTGACCCTATTCGCCACGCACCGCATCCCCGCCGGTCCCATCAACAGCATCGACCAGTTGACCGCCGACATTCCCCTGCGCGAGGACGGCATGTTCTTCGCCACCCAGGGCGCTGCCGGCCTCGTGCCGCAGGTCGGTCTCGGCATCCGCTTCGACGGCAGCAGCACCGTACTGAGAACGCCGCCTCCGACCCTGGGCCAGGATACCGAACGCATTCTTACGAAAGAACTTTCCATGTCCGCAACTTGCATCGCGGGCCTCATCGACTCGGAAATCATCTGATCAGGAGACACCATGCCCTACACCGAAATTCTCTACAAAGAGGACGGCCCCATCGGCACCATCACGCTGAACCGTCCGCACGACGGCAACATGTTCACCGAGACGATGTGCCACGAGATCCGCGACTGCATCAACGAGATCCGCCGCGAGACGCGCACGCGCGTGGTCGTCATCACCGGCGCGGGCGAAAAGTTCTTCTGCACAGGCGGACGCAAGGACGGGATGCCCGACACCACGCTCTATGCCGGCGTGCTGCCGACGCTGGAGATGTACGAAAGCATCGACCGCCTGCAGAAGCCGGTGATCGCCTCCGTCAACGGCTTTGCCGTGGGCGGCGGCAACGTGCTGCAGGTGGTCTGCGACCTGACCATCGCCAAGGAATCCGCCATCTTCCGCCAAGTCGGCCCGATGGTGGGCAGCTTCGACGCCGGCTATGGCACCTGGTATCTGGAAGATCTCGTCGGAAAGAAGCGCGCCAAGGACATCTGGTACCGCAACCCGAAGATCACGGCGCGCGAAGCGCTGGAAATCGGGCTCGTCAACCGCGTGGTGCCTGATGACCAGCTCGCCGCGGCCACCCGCGAGTACGCGCTAGAAGTGGCCGAGCGCGGCGCCTTCGCGCTGGCCTCGCTGAAGAGCGCGTTCAACGCGCGCCACGGGGGCGTCAGCGGCCTGTCGCGCATGGCCCACGACCTGCTGCTGCGCGGCTACCTGAACTCCGACGAGCACGACGAACTCGCCGCCGCCTTTGCAGAACGCCGCAAGCCGGACCCGTCCCGGTTCGGCCACTGAAACCCCGGTGACCATCATGCAGAACATCCTGACGCTCCACAATCCACAGCACGCGCGGGACTACTACCTGTCGGCAGTCTGGCAGCAGGAGACGCTCTACACGCTGGCACGCCGCCACGCGCGGGAACGGCCGACGTCCTGCGCGCTGCGCGATGCCGACATGCGGCTCACCTGGCGCGAGGTGGTCGACTGGGTGGACAGCGTGGCCGAGGCGCTGCACCGGCAGGGAGTGAAGCCGGGCGACCGTGTCGCCATCTGGCTGCCGAACGTGGTGCAGGCGACGATCATCTTCCTGGCCTGTTCGCGCAACGGCTATGTCTGCTGCCCATCGCTGCACCAGAACTACACCGTGGACGAGATCTGCACGCTGCTGAACCGCATCCAGTGCCGTGCGCTGTTCGGCATGCCGGGCTACGGCGCGGACGCGGACAACCGCTCGGTGTTTGCGCGCGCCGCCGACGTTCCCACTCTGGCCGCGACGTTCGCCCTGCCCGCCCAGGCCGGCGATCCTTCCGCTTCCCCGCCCCGGGGCGCGCGCGCATTCCCGGACCGCCAGCCGCCCGCAGCGCTGTCGCCGCCGGACCTAAATCCGGACAAGATTGTCTACCTCGCCTTCACGTCGGGCACCACCGGCCTGCCGAAGGGCGTCATGCACAGCGACAACACGCTGCTGGCCAACGGCCGCGCGCTGGTCGAGGACTGGGGGCATTCCGCCGACACCACCCTGCTGACGCTGAGCCCGATGAGCCACCACATCGCCACCGTGGCGTTGGAGCAGGTGTTGGTGGCCGGCGCCGAACTCGTCATGACCAACCTGCGCGCCGGCAAGCAAGCCCTCGACTGGATCCTCGAGACCGGCGCGACATATGTGATGGGCGTTCCCACCCATGCGATGGACATCCTCCAGGCCGTGCGCGACCGCAACCTCACGGCGCTCGGCGACGTGCGCACGTTCTACATGGCCGGCTCCGCCATTCCGCGCGACGTGGCGCAGAAGTTCGTCAGCCTCGGCGTCACACCGCAGAACGTCTACGGCATGACCGAGAACGGCTCGCACAACTACACCATTCCCGCCGACACCCCGGAAACCATCGTCTCCACCTGCGGCCGCGCCTGCCGCGGCTACGAGGTCCAGCTTTGGAAGCAGGACAACCCGGACATCGAGGCGGAACCCTGCGAGATCGGCGAGATCGGCGGCCGGGGCGGCCTGCTGATGCTCGGATACTTCAGCAACCAAGTCGCCACGGAGACGTCATTCAACGTGCATGGCTGGTTCATGAGCGGCGACCTCGGCGTCCTGGACGACGACGGCTGCATCCAGATCGTCGGCCGCAAGAAGGACCTGATCATCCGCGGCGGCCACAACATTCATCCGGCACGCATCGAGGAACTCGCCATGCAGCACCCGCTGGTGGAGCGCGCCGCCGCCTATCCGGTGCAGGACGACCGCCTGGGCGAGAAGGTCTGCCTGTCGGTGGTGGTGCGCAGCGGCCAGTCGCTTGCGGCCGACGACATACTGGCCCACTTGGCCGGAAGCGGCCTGTCGAAGTACGACATGCCCGAGTACTTCCTGTCGCTGGACCGCTTCCCGCTCACGGCCAGCGGCAAGATCCTGAAGCGCGACCTGGTCGACATGACCCGGCGCGGCGACCTGCAACCGATGCCCGTCCGCTACAAGGCGCGGGCCACCGTGGGAGCGTAACCATGTCGATCGATATCAAGTTCGACGGCCCGTGGGCCATTCTGACGCTCAGCCGTCCGGAGGCACGCAATGCCCTCCAGTTCACGATGATTGAGGCGCTGTCGTATGCGCTCGACAAGGTGCGCGCTTCCGACGCGCGCGGCCTAGTCGTCACCGGCGCGGGGCCGAAGGCCTTCTGTGCCGGCGCCGACATCAAGGAACTCATGGACCGCAGCCTGATGGACCAGCGCCTCGGTGCACAGCTTGGCCAGCGCACCTTCGACAAGTTGGCGAAGCTGCCCATCACCTCCGTAGCGGTAATCCACGGATATGCCTTCGGCGGCGGCCTTGAGCTGGCGATGGCCTGCACCTTCCGGATAGCCACGGCGCAGGCGCGCATGGGTCTGCCCGAGATCAAGCTAGGGCTGATTCCCGGCTACGGCGGCACGCAGCGTCTCCCCCGCTTGGTAGGCGAGGCCCGCGCGTTGGAAATGGTGATGTCGGGGCGCACTGTGGAAGCCGCCGAGGCCGAGCGGTGGGGGCTCGTGAATCGGCTCGTCACCGACGGCGACCCCGCCGAGCTCGGCAAGGCATTCCTGGCAGAATTCACCGGATACAGCCGCTGCGCCTCGCTGTTCGCGCGCGAGGCCGTCGTGCGAGGCATGGAGACCACGCTTGGCGCCGGGCTCGACATCGAGGCTGACCTGTCCACGCTCGCCTACCGGACGGAAGACGCCGTCGAAGGCATGCGCGCCTTCATCGAGAAACGCACACCGGAGTTCAAGGATGCCTGAGTTCAAGCAAGGCACAGTCGTGGTGACCGGAGGCAGCCGGGGCATCGGCGCGTCGATTTCCCTGGAACTAGCGCGCGCCGGGCTGCACGTGGCGTGCCTCTCGCGATCGGGCGAACTGCCCGACGCCGGCGGGCTCGATACCGCGGCGCGGGCGCGGCTGACCGCCCTGCGCTGCGACATCACCGACGCGGCCTCGGTCCAGGCCGCGTTCGCCGCCGTGCCGGCGTTGTTCGGGCTGCAGGTCGTCGGGCTCGTCAACAACGCCGGCATCCACCTGCAGGGGCCGTCCGCCAGCTTTCCCATCGCCGACTTCGACCGCGTGATGCAGACGAACGCCGCTTCCCTGCTGCTGGCCAGCCAGGTGGCCTACCCCTACCTGCGCGAGGCCGGCTCAGCGCTGATCGTCAACATCGGCTCGTTCTATGACAAGCTCGGCGTGCGCGGCAACGTCGCCTATTGCGCATCCAAGGCGGCCGTGGGCGCGATCTCGCGCTGCCTGGCGGTCGAATGGGCGCGCGACGGCATCCAGGTCGTCAACATCGCTCCCGGCTATATCGAGACGGACCTGAACCGCGAGGAGATGAACGAAGGCGCCCTGCAGGCATTCCTGAAGAAGCGCATTCCCACCGGCGGCCCCGCGCAGTCCGCGGACATCGGACGGCTCTCCGCCATGCTGTTCCGGCTTCCCGGCCGCTTCCTGACGGGCGAGACGATCTACATCGACGGCGGCCAAGGCATGGCGCTGTAACGGCACTTACGGAGGACGACATGAACATGCTGGACCGGATGGACGCGCGGCTGCCGCTATCGTCCGAGGAACGCATGCTCCTCGACAGCGTCAAGGAGCTTTGCCATGCACAGATCGCACCGCGTTCGGGCGAGTACGACCGCTCAGGCGCCTTCCCCTGGGAGAATATCAAGGCCATCAATGAACTGGGGCTGAACGCCATGTTCATCCCCGACGCCTACGGCGGCGCGCAGCTTTCCTTCGTCAGCTATCTCGCCTGCGTGCGCGAGATCTCGAAGGCGTGCGCCGCCACCGGCATCATCTGGGCCACGAACTTCCACGCCATCAAGCCGCTGATCGAGTACGGCAGCGAGGAACAGAAGCAGCGGCTGCTGCCGCGCATAGCCGAAGGCGGTCTGGCGTCGCTGGCGATCACCGAGCCGTCCGCCGGATCGGATGCCACGGGCATGCGCACCACCTTCACGCCCGACGGCGACGACATCGTCATCCAGGGCGGGAAAACCTTCATCACCAATGGCGACGTGGCCAACCTTTACCTCGTGTTCGGCAAGTGGTCGGAGATCGCCGATCCCAAGGCCGCCATCTCGGTGCTGATCCTGGAGAAGGGCACGGACGGACTGCGCGTGCTCGGCACCGAGCACAAGATGGGCACGCGCGCGTCGAGCACCGCGAGCCTCGCGTTCGACGGCTGCCGCGTGCCGCGCGCCAACCTCATCGGCAACCCCGGCGAGGGCCTGCAGATCCTGTTCGGCTCGCTGAACCGCTCGCGGCCCAGCGTGGCGGCCCACGCGCTCGGCATCGCGCGCGCCGCATTCGAGGATGCGGTCGACTACATCAACGAGCGGCGCCAGTCCGGCAGGCGGATCCTCGAATTCCAGGGCATCCAGTTCATGCTGGCCGACCTGGCGACGGAACTCGCGCTGTGCGAGTCATGGCTGTGGCGCGTAGGAGAGATGGTGGATGCCGGCGACAAGGACTTCGGCATCGAGGCGTCGCTGCTCAAGCAGCGCGCCTCCGACGCCGCCATGCGCATCACCACCGACGCCGTGCAGCTCTTCGGCGGATACGGCTACTGCAACGACTATCGCGTCGAGCGGCTCATGCGCGACGCCAAGATTACCCAAATCTGGGAAGGGACCAACCAGGTGCATCGCCAGCTCATCGGCCGCAGCTTCCTGAGGAAATAGGAGATTGGACGTGACAACCATTCAAACCGTCGGCGTCGCTGGCGCCGGCACCATGGGCGCAGGCATCGCCATCGTTGCCGCCCGCGCGGGCTTCCGGACCATCGTGTTCGACACGCGGCAGGGGGCGCTGGACCGTGCCCGAACCCAGACCGAGGCGTTCCTGAAGAAGTCCGAGGAGCGCGGCAAGCTGCCGGCCGGCGCCGCCGCGGCCGCCCTCGCCCGCTGGGAGGGCACCACGGACCTGGCCGGCCTAGCCGGCTGCGACATCGTCATCGAGGCGGTCTTCGAGGACCTGTCGGTCAAGCATGACCTGTTTGGCAAGCTAAACGAGATCTGCCCGGAAAGCACGATCTTCGCGTCGAACACATCGACCATCTCGATCACCGAGATCGCCGGCGGCTCCGGCCGGCCGGACCGCTTCGTCGGCATGCACTTCTGCCTCCCGGCACAGTTGATGAAGCTGATCGAGATGTCGCCGGGGCTGGCGACGTCGGAGGAGACCTTCCGCACGGCGTGGGCGTTCGCCGAAGCGATGGGGCAGAAGCCCGTCGCCACACAGGATACCCCCGGCTTCATCCTCAACTACTTCCTGATTCCCTTCAACAACGACGCCATCCGGCTGGTGGAGCAAGGCGTGGCGGAGCCCGCCGACATCGACATTGCGATCAAGACCGCGCTGGGCTATCCGATGGGACCGCTGGAACTGCTCGACCTCGTCGGCATGGACACGCAGAAGCTGCTCTGCGAGGCCATGCACGGACTGACCCACGAACCCCGCGCCGCCTGCCCGCCGCTCGTGCGGCGCATGATCGCCGCCAACCGCCTCGGCAAGAAAACCGGACAGGGTTTCCATGCCTATGGCGATACCCGGATGTTTGGAGCCTGACATGCCCTACGAAATCGTTCAAGCCAGCGAAAGCGGCTCCTTTCCCTCACCCCACCCGTTCCTCGACCAGGCCGCCGCGCAGGGCGAAGGACGGTTCTATCTGGGAGCCGACGCCGGTGAGGCATACCGCAACGGCGACGGCCACGCCTCGCTGACGTTCGTCGCCATCGAACTGGATACCGAGTGCCTGGGCACCCACACCGGCGAGCGCCGCGGGCTGGAGGGCTCCAACGTGGTCGGCTTCGCCCGCTTCCGGCTCGGCGACGGCGACCCCAGCCCGCTGGTGGAACTCGTCCGGCAGCCCGGCACGGATGCCGCGGCGCTGGCAGGCGCGAGGGCTGCATTCGAGGCCGCCGGGCTGGTCGTGGCGGTGTGCAACGACTTCCCCGGCCGCATCGTCGACAGGCTGATCCGCCCCTACTTCAACGCGGCCCTGATCCGGCTGGACGAGAAGCTGGCCAGCGCCGACGACCTCGACAAAACCCTCTGCCTAGGCCTGGGCTACCCGGAAGGACCGATCTCGCTGCTCGAACGGACCGGCCTCGCCCAGCATTTCCGCGTCACGCAGGCACTCTACGAGGCGCTCGGACAGGAGCCCTACGCTCCCGCGCGGCGGGCACGCGTAGCAGCAAACCGAGACGCGGTTGCAGGGCGGGAGTTGTGATGCAGGCCCCTCGCCCCGACATACAGACTATCGGCATCGTCGGCACCGGCGCCATGGGCCGCGGCATCGCACAGATTGCCGCGCAGGCGGGCCTGACCGTCAACCTTTACGACGCGAACCCGCAGGCCGTCGAGGCCGCGCGCCAGTCCCTGCGGGACACGCTGGAGAGACTGTCCGCCAAGGGCAAGGTCAGCGCCGATGACGCCGCCGCCACGCTGGCGCGCGTGAAGCCGTGCGGCAAGCTGGAAGACCTAGCGCCCTGCGACGCCGTGGTGGAGGCCATCGTCGAGCGGCTCGACGTGAAGCGCGACCTGCTCGCCAAGCTCGAAGCCATTCTGCGGGAAGACGCGATCATCGCGTCGAACACCTCGTCGCTGTCGATCACCGCCATCGCGGTCGGTGCGAAGCATCCGGGCCGCGTCGCCGGCTACCACTTCTTCAACCCGGTGCCGCTGATGAAGGTCGTCGAGGTGATCGACGGCATTTCCGGCGACCGCGCCGTGGGCGACGCGCTGATGGCACTGTCGCGCCGCATGGGCCATACGCCGGTGCGTTGCAAGGACATGCCGGGCTTCATTGTCAACCACGCCGGCCGCGGCATGAACATCGAGGGCCTGAAGGTCGCCCAGGAAGGCGTGGCCGAGTTCGCCGACATCGACGACATCATGCGCGAACAGGTTGGCTTCCGCATGGGGCCGTTCGAACTAATGGACCTGACGGGGCTGGACGTGTCGCACCCGGTGATGGAGTCGATCTACAACCAGTTCTACCAGGAGCCGCGCTACCGGCCGTCGCCGATCACTGCGATCCGCGCGGTAGGCGGGCTGGTCGGCCGCAAAGCCGGCGCCGGCTTCTACACTTACCCTGACGGCCAGAAGACGCGCCCGACGCCTGGCGCCCCGGCGCCCGACGCTAGCCCGAAGAGCGTCTGGGTCAGCCGCAGCTGCGAGCACGGCTACGCGCTCGTCGCCAACCTGCTGACGAAGCTCGGCGTCACGCCGGAGACCGGCGCACTGCCCTCCCCCGACGCGCTGATTATCGTCACCCCGCTCGGCCTCGACGCCACCACCTGCGCGCTGCAGGAAGGCCTGGACGCCACGCGCACTGTCGCCATCGACACGCTGATGCCCTTCGAGGCCACGAAGCGCCGCACGATCATGACGACCCCGGTCACCTCCGCCGACGCCCGCGACGCCGCCCACGGTCTCTTTGCCAGCGACGGCGTGCCCGTTACGGTGATCCGCGACTCGGCAGGCTTCGTCGCCCAGCGCATCGTCTGCTCCATCGTCAACATCGCCAGCGACATTGCCCAGCAGCGCATCGCCACGCCGTCCGACATTGACCTTGCCGTCAACCTCGGCCTCGGCTATCCGAAGGGCCCGCTAGCCCTGGGCGACGCCGTCGGGCCCCAGCTCGTCCTTGAAGTGCTGCGCAATCTCGAACGCCTGACGGGCGACATGCGCTACCGCCCGAGCCCGTGGCTGTGGCGCCGTGCCGGCCTCGGCCTGTCGCTCCTCTTGGACTAGATGTGACGCGTGAAGACGTTGTTTCTCGGCGCTCGAGTCGGGACAAAGGCGCCTGGCCGGCAATGCCGCTATGTGGCCGATGTCAGTTGCAGCGGACGCGGCAGCCATCTGCGAGGCAGTGACTCGTCCCAGCATGTGCTTTGTCCCGCTCAAGGACGAGCACCAGCAAGCGACCCTGAGCTTGCATCGAACCCGACAGGGATTCGTAGAAGGGGTGATCGTACTTTTGAGGGTCGGACGCTATTCGTGAATATCTGAAGCTTCAGATATTTGCGAATAGCGGTCAACCCTCCTTTTCATGTAAAAAATGGCGGCTACAGGGCGCGCATCCGCCTGCAGCAAGGCATTTCGGTGCAATGAGTCTCGCCCGATTGGTGTACTTGTAAGTCCTTGATAGATCGAGATTTTCCGGGGCAGAACGCCAGAAAATGCACGGAAAGTACGATCACCCCNCACGCGGGTGCCCGACCGCGCCCCGACCAGGTCTGGCCCGTCTTGGGGTTGCGGTACCTCGGAGGCGGCGCGGCCTTCGTCTTGGTCGGAACAGCGCGGGCAGCGGGCTCAACACTGGGCTTGCCCGCAATGTCCTCAATGCTGAGGTCGTACTCCTGCATCCACTGCCGAATCTCCTCCACGACCTTTGGCACTTCCGTGGCTCGCAACTGCTCAAGTTGCGCATTGACAGATGCCAGTTGAGCGAGCAGTGAGGATTGGGACGGGCTTTGGGTTGCGGTAGGCGCTTTTTGCTCCTGTCGCGGCTTCCGGGTTTGCGGCTTCTGAGTCGGCGCTTCCGGGGCAGCCTCCACTTCAGGCAGTGTTATCTGCTTCGGCCCGCGCTTCCGGGTTGGGGTCTCTTGAGTCGTGACTTCCGGAGCGGCAACTTCAGCTAGGATTTTTGGCTTCCGACCGCGCTTTGGGGTCCGCCTCTCTTCCGGCGCAGCTTCCGGAGCGGCAGTTTCGGTGAGCGCTTTCGGCTTCCGACCGCGCTTCGGGGCCCGCGTCTCTTCCGGCGCAGCTTCCGGGGCTGGGGCGTAAAGCGGTGCTACCGGGGCGGCCGTTTCGGTCAGTTCGTCCTGGGCGGCAGCTTCCATCGGTTCGTCCGTGGCCAGGACTTCAACCGGAGCTTCGGCCACGGCTTCAGTGGTCGCTTCCGAGGGCATGACTTCAATGGGCGCTTCCGGCGCGTCAGATTCAGTCAACGCTTCCGAGGCGGCGGCTTCCATCGATTCTTCCGGTGCCACGTCTTCCGTTGAAGCGTCCGGGGCTGCGTAAGGCCGCCGGCGCCGATATGACACGGTCGCCGTCGGGCCGCTATCCCGGCTTGTCGACCAGAAGTCCAAGCGTCGGACCTGAGTGTCAACGCTGCCACTACCGTCGCATGCATCACTGGCTTCACCAATGACGGGATCCGCGTCGCGCATCGCCTCAGCGATGGGAAGCTCCATCTGACCAAGTCCGTCCGTCGCATTGCTCGCGACAACGGGTTCAACCACTTGCTCTGGGGCCAATTCGTTCTCCTTCATTGAAGTCACTGCAGGTGCAGACGCTCCCTTATCCCATGGACGGTGAGACCTTGTCTCTCGCGTGTCGTTCGCTTCTCGCCTGCGCCAAGCCTTCCTTACGAATTCTCGCGCCCAATCAACGCCGTACGACTTCGGGACCTTTCTGCCGACTCGTCGTATTCGACGTCCTCGGGCTCGGCGTAATAGAGAGACTGGATGAGCGGATCGCGTCCGCCCACTCAGTTTTTGCTGTCATCGCTGCCGTCACTGCTGTCGTTGCCATCGTCCTGATTGCCAGGCAGCGCCGCCGCCTCCTGCTCGTTGCCCCGCACTTCCCCCTGGTCTTCCTGCGCAGTCTCTTCCTGCGCAGTGGCTGCCGAACTTCCGACCTTGCGCCGCCGCCCCCCGTCGCGTTCGCGCGGCGCGACGCGCAAGGTGGCCAGCAGCTGGCGCGCGAGCGCCGCTTCCGCTTCGCCGCGCTCGGCCCGGCGCAGTGCCGCGGCGAGTTCCGCCTGCACGGCCTCCAGGTCGCCCGCCGCCTTGCGTTGCGCCTGCTCGGCTACCGCGAGCCGATCGGCCAGCGCCGCGGCCTGCGCTTCGAGCTTGGCGCGGCCCTCCGCCTGCGCCACGGCCGCATCGCGCGCTTCGCTGCGTGCCGCCGCCAGTTCGGCGCGCAGGCCTTCGGCCGTGCGCTCGCTCTTCTGGCGCACGGTGCGCTCCTGGTCGAGTTCGCGCAAGCTGCGTCGCTCGCTGGCTTCGGCGCGATCCTGCGCCAGCGTCACCGCCTCGCGCGCTCGCTCCAGCTCCGCCGAGAATTGGGTTCGCAAGGCGTCCAGCTGGCGCCGGCCCGTTTCGAGTTCCGTCCGCCCCGCCTCGAGCCGGGCCTGCGTGGCGGCGTGCGCCTGTCGCTCCGTGGCCAGGTCTGCCTGCACCGTGTCGTGCGCCTGCCGCGCTTCCGCCAGCTGGGCGGCAATGGCCGCCGCATCCTCGCGCGCGGCGGCCGTCTCCACGCGAGCCGCATCGCGCTCGGCTTCCGCTTCGCTCGCGGCGTGCCGGGCTTCCGCGCGCAGCGTCGCCAGTTCGGCGGTGGCCGCTTCGTTGGCCGACTGCCAGATGGTCTGGACCGCCTCGGCGGCGATCTGCTTGAGGGGGTCCGGCAGGTCCGGATGGTCGATGGTCACGCGCGTACGGCCGCGCAGCTCCTGCCAGAACGCCTGCAGCACCTCGGCGGGCGTGCCCATGCTGCCCTTGCGCACCAGGCTGTAGAGCTTGTTGGCCGTGGGTGTGACGCCGTAGCGGAAGAACAGCAGGCCGCAGACCTCTCGGTACAGCGCGCGGGTTTCGGGAAAGCGCCCGCGCAGCTCGGCCAAATCAGCCTGCAGCGCGGCGTCGGTCAGATCCAGGTCGGCCACCGGCATGGGGTCTGACCAAGATCCGGGCAAATTGCTATCATAAGCTTTTTGGTTATATGCTTTCCCGTTTGTAGATCTGATGGTTATAAGCAATAAAGCCTCTGCCTAGGAGATTGTCGGATTTTCGGGGATCTCCAGTCGTCCGGCGGGACGGGTTGAGCGTTGATAAATTCACTGTTCGCTGAGTGAGCCCATAGATGAGTCGTTTCGTGCCCGTTGATCGTCAG
>NZ_QKWJ01000060.1 GCF_003353055.1 Cupriavidus lacunae | reverse complement strand
TGCGCGCACCTTGAGCACCAGTTGCGCACCGAATGCCTCGGCGGCGCTGCCGATGGTGGCGCCGACCGCTTCATACGCGCTGTCGGGCTGGCTGGCGCTCAGGCCGGCACCGGCCTGCACGACCACCTTGTGGCCCTGGGCGACGTATTTCTTGACGGTCTCCGGGGTGGCGGCGACGCGAGTCTCCCCCGCCCGCGTCTCAGTCGGGATCCCTATCTGCATTTCAATCTCCATTGTTCCCGTGCATTCCGTGCGTCGGGGGGGACGGGCAACCTGTATGCCAGGCGCCGCATGCCGGATCAACGGCAAGGCGCGGCCCCGGTTCTGACGGTGCGGCTCAGCGGGGCACTTCCCCTTCCAGCGTGACGCGGTTCAGTACGCGCTCGGCATTGCCATAGTCGTGCACGGCGTAGTGCATGGTGCAGCGGTTGTCCCACATCACCACATCGCCTTCCTGCCACATATGGCGGTAGACGTTGTCCGGCGACACCGAGTGCTCATACAGGAAGTCGAGCAGCGGGCGGCTTTCCGCTTCGGTCATGCCTTCAATGCACTGCGCGGTGTCGGGGTGGCCGACATAGAGTGCCTTGCGCCCGGTCTCCGGGTGCGTGCGCACGATCGGGTGCACGGCCGTCGGCACCTTGTCCGAACCGGTCATCCTGGCCAGCCGCGCACCCGAGAAACGCGCCCGCAGCCCGTCGATCATGCGCTGCATCGCCGGCGACAGGCGGTCGTAAGATACGTATTGGTTGCACCACATGGTGTCGCCGCCGATGGGGATGGTCACTGCCGACAGGATGGAGATCTTCGGCGGCACCTCGGTATAGATCGAGTCCGAATGCCAGGCCTCGGTCGAGGCGGTTTCCTTCGGAATCCTGGTGACCTGGGCCAGTTCCGGGAACTCGGTCAGGCCCTTGAGCAGCGGGTTGCCCTGCACCGGCTTGCCCCAGCGCCGGGCGAACGCGACCTGCGCGGCCGGCTGCAGATGCTGGCCGCGGAACACCAGCACGCCATGCTCCAGGAACGCCCGGTGCAGGATCCCGAAGCTGGCGTCGTCGAGCGGCTGGTTCAGGTCGACGCCGGTCACGGCTGCAGCCACGGAACCGGTCAGCGGCTTGATCTGGATCGTCATCATGTCTCCTCCTTATTTGGTTTATCTATGAATTCAGTCGACCAGCAACACGATCTTGCCGACGTGCTGGTCTTGCTTCATGTACGCATGCGCGGCGTCGATGTCGGTCATGGCAAAGGTCCGGTCGATCGGCAGGCGCACGCGACCCGCGCGCAAGAAAGGCAGCATGTCGCGCGCGCAGGCCTGGATGCACTCCAGCCGCTCCTGTTCCGTGCGGGTGCGAAAGGTCACGCCGATGAGCTGCAGGCGCTTGAGCCAGAGCTGCGCCAGGTCAATCTGGGCGGTCGCCGAGCCCAGCCGTGCGATGTTCACCAGGCGGCCCTTGATTGCCAGGCTGTTCATATTGGCCTCGAACACCAGGCCGCCGACGGTATCGATAATGATGTCGACACCCTTATCGCCTGTGGCACGCATGACCGCCTCGACCTGGTCGTCGCGCGAGGCGTCGATGCCGACATCCACGCCGAACTGGCTGATCTTGTCCAGCTTGGCCGCCGAGCGCGACGACGCGATCACGGGCCGGGCGCCCATCAGCGAGGCAATCTGGATTGCGGCCATCGCCACGCCGCCCGAAGCGCCGTTGACCAGCACCGACTCGCCCGCCACCAGGCGGCCATTGGTGACCAGTGCGTCATGCGCGGTGATAAAGACGTTGGGGAACGCCGCGGCATCGATCCACGACAGGCCGTCCGGCACCGGGATCAGCGCCAGCGGATCGGCCACCACATACTCCGCCTGGCAGCCGCGGCCATGGCCCATCACGCGGTCGCCCTTGCGCCAGCCGCTTACGCCCTCACCGACTTCCGCGATCTCGCCGGCAAATTCGACGCCGGTGGTGATCGTGTTGCCCGAGCGCAGCTCCCTGGCCTGGTTGATCTCGCCGCGGTTCAGGCCGGCAGCGCGCACCCTCACCAGCACCTGCCCTGCTGCCGCCACCGGCACGGGGATATCCTGCACCTCTACCTTGCCGCCCTCGGGGCCCGGCACTACGCGGACTGCCTTCACTGCTGTCTCCTTTTCCTGTCTCTCGACGTGTCTCTTGCTGTATCTGCTGCGAATGCCTGGTCTACGCCTCGCCCAGTGCGGCCGCGCGAATCAGCGACAGCAACTCCAGCGCCCGTTCGGCAGCGGCTTCCCCACCCGGATGGTTGCCCCGTACAAATGGCGCCCGCGTGTCCTCGATGGCGGCCAGGGCGTGCAGCGGCTTTTCGGCCGCCACCGCCAGCCGCCTGAATTCATTGACCGACAGCAGGTAGGTGTGGAACACATCTGCCTGCGGCGAGGTCGCGCCGAGCGTGTGCATCAGCGCGTTCAGCCAGTGCGTGCCCGCCAGCATCGCGCCTTCGATGGTCATCTCGTAGTCGGCCTCGGTGCACTTCCGCACCGAGGCCTCGATGCTGCGCGCCATCGCCATGTGCTGCTCAATGTCCATGTGGGTCTACCTCCAGGCGGGCTTGCAGCAAGTCCAGGCAACGACGCAGCGCGGCGTCGCAACCCTGCGCAATCCCGGCCGTTGGCGCCAGCCCCTCGCGCAGGCAGGGATCGCGGTAATGCTCGATGTGCTCCATCGCTTCCATCATCTTGGCGATATCGGCAGGCACCGGCCCCTCCACTTTCGGGCGGCCCACATGCAATACGTCGCCCAGCGGCCGGAACGCCGGCTTCAGGCTGCCATCGGTCTGCGGCACCAGGTAGACGCCTGGCTGCGTCGGGAACCGGTCGTCGTCCAGCGTGACGCCCGCCATGTGTAGTGCTGCATTGACAGCATGGGTGCCGGCGGTCATGCCTGCCCAGAACCACAGGCCGAAATCGGCGAGCGGATCCAGGCGTGCACGCAGGGCCTGCAGCTTCGCGATTTTTTCCTTGTGTGACATGACGTTCATGTCTGCCTTCTCCGTAGATTCACTGCGTCGATGCTCCGGCGCAGACAACCTCGCCGTTGTCATGAAGATAGACAGTGGTCTGACCGATGTCAATAAACTTCTATATAGGACTTCTACTGGAGTAGTAGTGGTTTTCTCTGAGTTCCCCTGTTTATCCTTGACTATGAGCCTGTCGACTCTCTACATTGGATCCCAACACCTATACAGGAGTTGATAAATGCCCCGAGCCATCGTACTGAACCCGGCCGACAACGTGGCCACCCTGCTGGACCCCGGCCAGGCTGGCGAAGCCTGCGTGCTGCAAGGCGAGCGACAAGGCAGCCTGGCGCTGCTGCAAGACGTGCCGTTCGGCCACAAGATCTGCATCGCCGACGCGGTAGCGGGCGAAACCATCCTGAAGTACGGCCAGGTGATCGGCCGCGCCAGCCGCGCGGTGCGGGCCGGCGAACACATGCACGTTCACAACATCGAGTCGGCGCGTGCCCGCGGCGACCTGAAAAAGGGGTAATGCAGATGACAACAACCTTCCTCGGATACCCGCGCGAGAACGGCGCGGTCGGTGTGCGCAACTGGGTCGCGGTGGTTTCCGTGATGGACAACTGCAATCCGGTCACCCGCACCATTGCCCGCACCGTGGGCGGCTGCATCCCGGTCACGACGCTGTTCGTGCGCGGACAGTTCGGCACCGACCTGGATTTCGCGTTCGAATCGCTCGCCGGCCTGGGCCGCAATCCCAACATCGCCGCGGTCCTGCTGGTAGGCCTGGAAGAATCGTCGACGGAAGAGGTCGCTCGCCGCATCCGCGCAACCGGCAAGCCGGTCGAACGCGTGCACCTGCAGCCCGACGGCACGGTCGCTTGCATTGCCGAAGGCACGCGCAAGGCCAGCCGGCTGTCGCTGGCCGCGTCGAAGGCGCGCCGCGTGCCGTGCCCGGTGTCGTCGCTGGTGATCGGGGTCGAGTGCGGCGGTTCGGACACCACCTCCGGGCTGAGCTGCAACCCGGTGATCGGCCGCATGGCGGACATGGTGGTCGCCGGCGGCGGCACCGTGATCATTTCCGAGACCTCGGAGTTCATCGGCGCCGAGCACCTGTTCGCCGAGCGCGCGGTCGATGGGCGGGTGCGCGAGGCCTTCGTCACGGCGGTGCGCAATATGGAAAACCTGGCGATCTCGCGCGGCGTCGACATGCGCGACGACCAGCCTTCGCCCGACAACAAGCGCGGCGGCCTGACCACGGTCGAGGAAAAGGCGCTGGGCGCCATGGCCAAGGCCGGCACCAGCCCGCTGGTGGGCGTGCTGCGCTACGGCGAGGCACCGCAGAAGAAGGGGCTGCATTTCATGGACGCGCCGGCTGCGGCAGTGGAGAATCTCACTGCGCTGGCTGCCGGCGGATGCCAGCTCACCTTCTTCGGCACGGGAGTGGGCAATCCGATCGGCAGCATGGTGGCACCGACCGTCAAGGTGTGCGGCAACGTCAATACCCTGCGCACCATGGCCGACAACATTGACTTCGACGTAAGCGGCGTCCTGCAGAACGGGGACAAGATCTCCGGCCTCGGCGAGCAGCTGTTTGGCTATGCGATGGAAGTCGCATCCGGCACGCGGCTGACCAGCGAGGTGCTCGATATCAGGGAGACCGCGGTCAGTCGATTCGCACTGAGCCTCTGAACAACCATGACCAAACTTAGCAGCGTCTCCGACGCGATCATCCACTCCATCGAATCCGGCGCACTGCGCGAGGGCGATCGCCTGCCCTCCGAAGGCGAGCTCGCCAGCTTCCATGGGGTCAGCGTCGGCACGGTCCAGAAGGCATTGGCCCGGCTCACGCACTCCGGACTGATCACGCGTGAACAGGGACGAGGCACCTTTGTCTCCGGGACGCGCGTGGCGCCGGCCGATGTCCGCTACCTGCGCTTCCTCGACGAACAGGGCAAGGAGCTGCCGTCCTACGTCCACGCGCGCTCGGTGAAGCGGATCAAGCGCAAGGGACCGTGGTCGGAGTTCCTCGCCGGTGATGGCTATGTGCGCATCGAGCGCGTGATCAGCGTCGGCGGCCACTTCGACCTCTACAGCGAGTTCTGGCTGCGCGAGGAAGACTTTGCGCAACTTGGCGGACTGGACCGCGATGCCCTGGAGAAGAACCTGCGCGAGCTGATCGGCCAGCGCCTGTCGCTGCCGACGCTGCGCGTGGACCAGTGGATCCGCTTCGGCCAGGCCCCGGCCGCGGCCGCGCAGGAACTCGGGCTGGATCCCGAGGCGCCGGCATTCATCATGGAGTTGCGCGGCTATACGCTGCGTGACCAGCCGCTCTACTACCAGTCGGTCTATGCCGCCCCGTTCGCGGAGCGCCTGATGATCGTGCGGGAGAAATCGACATGACTATCCGCTGGAACACCGATCACCTCGCGCGCTGGGCCGCCGCCGTGTTCGGGACGTGCGGTGTGGCGCCAGACCGGGCGACCGAAGCCGCTGCCGCGCTGGTGCGCAGCGAACTGCGCGGCTACAAGACGCACGGACTGACGCGGGTGCCCTCCTACGTCGAACGCCTGCGTGCCGGCGATTTCAACCCGCGCCCGGAGATGTCGCACAAGGCCTTCCCGGGCGGCATCGTGCTGGATGCCGACGGCGCCATGGGCCAGATCGCGGGCCCGCGCGCCGTGCAACTCGGGCTGGAGGCGCTGCAATCGAGCGCGTCCGTGCTGGTTGCCGTGCAATCGTGCGGCCATCTCGGCGCGCTGGGCATCCCGGCGTTGCTGGCCGCCGAGGCCGGCGCCTTCTGCATGGTCGGCCAGCGCACGCCCCCCGTGCTCGGCATGGAAGGCTTTGCCCGCGCCGCGATCGGGCATAACCCCATCGCCTTCGGCTGCCCACTGCCGGGGTCGGCGCCGATCGTGTTCGACGTGGCCTGCAGCGTCGCCGCGCGCGGCCATATCCTGCTGGCCGCCCGTGAAGGCAAGCCGATTCCCGCGGGCTGGGCGCTCGACGCCGACGGCCACCCGACCACCGACGCGCAACGCGCGCTGGAAGGCTCGCTGCTGCCCACCGGCGGGCATAAGGGCATCGGCATCGCCATGATGGTGGAGTGCCTGGCCGGCGCCATGGCGGCCACCGCGGACTCGCTTTCTCCCGCGCGCAACACCGTCTCCGGCAGCGGCGCGGTCGGCCGCCAGGGCGGTTTTGTCTGGCTGGTCAAGCCGGACGCCTTTGCCGGCAAGGAGCTGTTCGCCGACTACATGGCCCAGTGGACCGGCAACTATCTTGCCGCCGGCGGCGCCGACGCCCGGCTCCCGGGACACCGTGGCGAGACGCTCGAGCGCGAAGGCCGCGCACAAGGCATCAACCTGCCCGACGCGGTCGTGCGGGCGCTGGATGCGCTCGGCCGGGAACTCGGCATCCCCCTCCCCGGCTAGCGCCGCTTTCGTCACAGTACTGCCAGAGATCCGGGTGCAATCGCACGCCGGCAGGCCCCGTTCAACCCTGTTTGTCAGAAGAGCGCCAATATGAATGCCCCCACACTCCCCGATGCGGCCCGGCAGGCCATGCAAGCTGTGTCGATCGACGACAAGTACGCGCTGGACTCCGGCCGCGCCTACATGAGCGGCGTGCAGGCGCTGGTGCGCCTGCCGCTGCTGCAGCGCAAGCGCGATGCCGCGGCCGGCCACAACACCGCCGCCTTTATTTCCGGCTACCGCGGATCGCCGCTCGGTACCTATGACCAGGCGCTGTGGCAGGCAAAGAAGCATCTTGCCGACAACCACGTGGTCTTCAAACCCGGCGTCAACGAGGAACTCGGCGTCACGGCGGTCTGGGGCTCGCAGCAACTGGATTTCGATGCCGCCAGCAAGCGCTACGACGGCGTGTTCGGCATCTGGTACGGCAAGGGCCCCGGCGTCGACCGCAGCGGCGATGCGCTCAAGCATGCCAACCTCGCGGGCACCTCGCCGCTGGGCGGCGTGATCGCGCTTGCCGGCGATGACCACGTCTCCAAGAGCAGCACGCTGGCGCACCAGAGCGACCACACCTTCATGGCGTGCGGGCTGCCGGTGTTCTTTCCGGCCAACGTGCAGGACATCCTCGACCTCGGCGTGCACGCCCTCGCCATGAGCCGCTTCAGCGGGCTGTGGGCCGGCATGAAGACCGTGCAGGAGGTGGTGGAATCGGGCGCTTCGGTGGTCACCGACTCGGATCGCGTGCGCATCGTGCTGCCGGAAGACTTCGTCATGCCCGACGGCGGCCTGCATATCCGCTGGCCCGACGATCCGCTCGCGGCCGAGGCGCGCATGATGGAGTTCAAGTGGCCGGCCGCGCTCGCCTATGTGCGCGCCAACCGCCTGAACCGCAACGTGATCGAGGGATCCGGCGACCGCTTCGGCATCATCGCCAGCGGCAAGGCCTACAGCGACACGCGCCAGGCCCTGCTCGACCTCGGGCTGGATGACGCCACCTGCCGTGCGCTCGGCATCCGGCTGCACAAGGTCAGCGTGGTATGGCCGCTGGAGCCCGACAGCGTGCGCGACTTTGCGCGCGGGTTGCGCGAGATCCTGGTGGTCGAGGAAAAGCGCCCCGTGATCGAGCAGCAGCTCAAGGACGAGCTGTACCACTACCCGCCCGCCGCGCGCCCGGCAGTCTTCGGCAAGTACCACCACGCCGACGGCGCCGGCGGCGAATGGAGCCACCGCAAGCCGGCCGAGGACTGGCTGCTGCGGGCCAAGGCCGACCTGTCGCCCGCGCTGGTGGCCAAGGCCATCGCGCAGCGGCTCAAGGCGCTGGGCGTGCCGGCCGAAGTGGCCACGCGCATGGACGTGCGCCTGCGGGAGATCGACGCCCGGGAACGCGCCACCTCCCAGGGCGATGCGCGCGCCACCGACCGCCTGCCCTGGTTCTGCCCGGGCTGCCCGCACAACACCAGCACGCGCGTGCCGGAAGGCTCGGTCGCAACCGCCGGCATCGGCTGCCACGGCATGGTGGTGTGGATGGACCGCTCGACCAGCTCGTGGTCGCAGATGGGCGGCGAAGGCGTGCACTGGATGGGCCAGGCACCGTTCAGCAAGCGCACCCATATGTTCGCCAACCTGGGCGACGGCACCTACAACCACTCCGGCCTGCTGGCGGTGCGCCAGTCGATCCATGCCGGCGTCAACCTGACCTACAAGATCCTGTTCAACAGCGCCGTGGCCATGACCGGCGGGCAGCCGGTGGACGGCCAGCTCGACGTGCCGGCGATGACGCGCGAACTGGCCGCCGAGGGCGCGCGGCAGATCGTCGTGGTGACCGACGAACCTGACAAGTACAAGGGCGTCAGCAATCTCGCCGCCGGCGTCACCGTGCGCCACCGCGACGAGCTCGATACCGTGCAGCGCCAACTGCGCGAGGTATCCGGCGTGACCGTGATCATCTACGACCAGGCCTGCGCCACCAAGAAGCGCCGCGAGCGCAAGCGCGGCACCATGGTCGATCCGGCCAGGCGCGTGGTCATCAACGAGCTGGTGTGCGAAGGCTGCGGCGACTGCTCCGTGCAAAGCAACTGCCTGGCGGTGCAGCCGGTGGAAACCGACTTCGGGCGCAAGCGCAAGGTCAACCAGGACACCTGCAACAAGGATTTCTCCTGCACCAAGGGCTTCTGCCCGAGCTTTGTCACGGTCGAAGGCGGCAAGCTGAAGACCCCCGCCCCCGCCAGCGGCGGCCGTGCCACGCCGCCGGCCATCCCGATGCCCACGCTGCCGGATGCCGGCACGCCGCAGCGCATCGTGGTGGCGGGGATCGGCGGCACCGGCATCGTCACCATCGGCGGCGTGCTGGGCATGGCCGCCCACCTGGAAGGCAAGGGCGTGATCACCCAGGATGCGACCGGCATGGCGCAGATGGGCGGAGCCACCTGGAGCCACATCCAGATCGCCGCCAGCCCGGACGCCCTGCATGCGAGCCGCGTCGACGTGGCCATGGCCGACCTGGTGATCGCCTGCGATACCGTGGTCGCCGCCAGCAAGGCCTCGCTGGCCGCGATGTCGCCGGCGCGGACCTATGTGGTGCTGAACAGCCATCTCACCCCGACCGCGGCCTTTGTCCGCAACCCGGACTGGGATCCGCAGACCGGCGAGGCCGTGGCGCGGATCGCACAGTCCGTCGGCGACGGCCAGCTCGCCAGCTTCGATGCCGAACAGGTGGCGAAGCAGGTGCTCGGCCAGTCGATCTACGCCAACCTGCTGCTGCTCGGCTATGCCTGGCAGAAGGGCAAGGTGCCGCTGTCGCACGCGGCCCTGATGCGCGCCATCGAGCTCAACGGCGTGCAGATCGACAGCAACAAGGCGGCCTTCGAATGGGGCCGGCTGTGCGCCCACGATATGTCGAAGATACCCGCGCAGCCGGCCGGCTCACAGGTGATCCAGTTCGTGCGCAAGGTGCCGGTCGAGGAACTGATGAAGAAACACGCCGACTTCCTGACCGGCTACCAGAACCGGGCCTATGCGGCGCAATATGAGTCGTTCGTGGACCGCGTGAAGGCGGCGGAATCGGTCCTCGGCGGCACCCGCCTGACCGAAGCCGTGGCCCGCTCGCTATTCAGGCTGATGGCCTATAAAGACGAATATGAGGTGGCGCGCCTGCATACCGGCGCCGCATTCCGCCAGCAGATCGCGTCGATGTTCGAGGGCAAGGTCCGGCTGGTCCATCACCTGGCCCCTCCCCTGTTTGCGCGGAAGAACCAGGCCGGCGAACTGGTAAAGGGCACCTATGGCCCGTGGATGCGCACTGCGTTCGGCGTACTGACCCGTTTCAAGGGCCTGCGCGGCACGGCATTCGATCCCTTCGGCTACACCCACGAGCGCAAGGAGGAGCGGGCCCTGATCGGTGCTTACCGGCGCAGCGTCGAAGCCTTGCTGCCGGCACTTTCCGCGCACAACCTCGACCTGGCGCTCGAGATTGCCCGGCTGCCGCAGGAGATCCGCGGCTACGGCCACGTCAAGGCGCGCAACCTGGCGGCCACGCGCACGCGCTGGGAGCGGCTGATGGCGCAATGGCAGCAGGGGAGCGCAATGCCGGGACAAGGCAAGGCTACCGAAGCGGCATAAACCAGAGACTGAGACAGCGAAGGCTCCGCCACCCGGACGGGGCCCGCCAGAGACAGCGAGGAGACAAGCAATGAAATCCGTACTGAACCGTCTTGGCCGTACGCTGGGCGCGATCGCCCTTGCCGCCTGCGCGACCGGCGCGCTGGCACAAAGCGGATACCCCAACCGGCCGATCCGCATCATCGTGCCCTGGCCCGCGGGCGGCGGCGTCGATGCCGTCACCCGCACGGTGGCCGAGAAGATGACGGCCAGCCTCGGGCAGCAAGTCGTGGTCGACAACCGGCCCGGGGCAACTGGCAATATCGGCGCCGGCATGGGCGCCAAGGCGGCGCCGGATGGCTACACGCTGCTGGTCGCCAGCGCGCCGATGGCAATCAACGCCAGCCTGCACAAGAGCCTGCCCTTCGACATGGGCAAGGACTTTGCGCCGCTGGGCCTGATGGCAAGCTCCCCGTACATGCTGGTGGTGAACCCGTCCGTGGGCGGCTCGGTGCAGGACCTGGTGGCGCGCGCCAGGGCGGAGCCGGGCAAGCTCAGCTATGCCTCGCCCGGCCCGGGCACCCAGCAGAACGTGATCACCGAGGTGTTCAGGGAAACCGCGCATATCAATATCGTGCACGCACCGTATAAAGGCGCGCCGCAGGCGCTGACCGACCTGGTGGGCGGCCATATCCACTTGATGTTCCACGGCGTGCCGGCGGTGATGCCGTTCGTCAAGGGCGGCCAGCTCAAGGGCATCGCCGTGGCCAGCAAGCAGCGGCTGCCGTTGTTCCCCGACGTGCCGACCATGGCCGAAGCCGGCTTCCCGGGGATCGAGGCCAGCGAGTGGTATGGCCTGGTGGCGCCCGCCGGCACGCCGAAGGCAATCGTCACGCTGCTCGGCAAGGAGATCGAGAAGGCCCTGAATGCGCCTGGCGTGCGCCAGCAGCTTGTGAGCAAGGGTTATGAGCCCGCGAGCCAGAGCTCGCCGGACCAGTTTGCCAGCTTCATGGCGGCCGAGCAGAAGAAATGGGCGCTCGCCATCAAGCAGACCGGATTCCGGCTGGATTAAGGCAGCACCGCCCTGGCCACGCCAGGCAGCCGGGCCGCCTCACGCCAACCGACGCATCCGCCCAACAACAGCGCGCGGCGGCATCATGCCGCAGCGCCAGGAGACCGCTTTGCCCCTCGATCCCACCACCATGGCTTCGCCAGTCGCCACGCCCACTCCGGCCGAGGACAACCCCAGGGCCATGTCCAAGGTCTCTGCCATCACCGCCATCACCATCGGCGGCGCCCTGGAGTTGTATGACTCGGGGGTGTACAACTTCTTCGCCACCCTGATCATTCCCCTCTACTTCCCCATCGGCAATCCGCTCGGCCAGTTGCTGCTGTCCTTCGGCACCTTCGGCGCGGGTTACCTGATGCGCCCCCTGGGTGGACTGGTGATCGGCGCGTACGCCGACCGCCACGGCCGCAAGCCCGCGGTGCTGCTGTCGATGTGGCTGATGGCGTTCAGCGCCCTGATCCTCGTGGTGACGCCGACCCATGCGCAGATCGGCTACGTTGCCCCGGTCCTGATGATCCTGGCGCGCCTGATCCAGGGCTTTGCCATCGGCGGTGAAATGGGCTCGGCCAGCGCCATGCTGCTGGAGTATGCGGACGAACGCTCGCGCGGCTTCTACACCAGCTGGCAGACGGCCAGTCAGGGCATTGCCGCCGTCTTCGCCGCGCTGGTGGCGCTCTCGCTCACCCATGCGCTCAGTGCCGATGCCCTCGAGCATTGGGGCTGGCGCGCGGCCTTCCTGCTCGGCATCCTGGTGATCCCCATCGGCCAGCTGATCCGCCGGCGCCTGGAGGAAACGCTGGTACCGCCACCGCGCAAAAAGACCGCTGCCGGCGGATGGCAGCTGATGCGCCAGCACTGGCGTGAGCTGGTAGCCAGCGTGCTCCTGATGACGGGCCTCGCCGCGGCCATCCACCTGATCGCCTACTACCTGCCGAACTACGCCACCTTCCAGCTGCATATCCCGCGCGGCGACGCTGTCTGGGCCGGCTTCGTAGCCGCGGCCATGATGGTGGTGTTCGGTCCGATCGCGGGCTGGATGTGCGACCGCGTCGGGCGCCGCACCATGGTGTGGTGGTCGCGTGTGGCGCTGCTGCTGATGGCCTATCCGGCCTTTTTCCTGCTCAATACCTTTCCGTCACTGACTTGCCTGCTGGTGGTGGTCGGTTGCCTGGCCATTCCCATGGCAATGACTTCACCCGCCACGCTGGTGCTGGTGAGCGAGGTACTGCCACAGCGCCTGCGGGCCACCGGCATGTCCGTGACCTACTATGTGGCCATTGCGATATTCGGCGGCTTTGCCCAGCTGTTCTCAACCGTGCTGATCCACCTGACGGGCAACCCCAATGCGCCGGCGTTCTACCTGATCGGCTGCGGTCTGGTCTCGCTGCTCGGGTTGACGATGGTGCCGGAGACGCTCGGCCGCAAGCTGTCGTAGGCGCAGCGCCATTGATGAGGCAGGTGGGGCGGGCTTTTCAAGGGGCGGCCAGGGTGAGCGACATCACGCCCGGTATCGGCGAACGAGATATGGAACGGCCACGGATTGCAGGTCTTCGCAATCGATCCCGCCTGCTGACAGTGCATCCGGCAAGACGCGTTCATATAAGACGCGTTCATATAAGAATCCAAAGAAAAAAGCCGCCCCATAGAGCGGCCTTCCCGGCAAACGGACTAGCGCTTCGCCGCAGGCTCAGTCGTCCAGCAACGACAAGTCCCGCACCGCACCCTTGTCCGCCGACATCACCAGCTTGGCATAAGCCTTCAGCGCAGCAGACACCTTGCGCGGGCGCTGCCTGGCCGGCTTCCACCCCTTGGCGTTCTGCTCCTCGCGGCGGCTCGCCAGCTCCTCATCGGACAGCAGCACATTGATCGTGCGGTTGGGAATGTCGATGCGGATCTTGTCGCCGTCGCGCACCAGGCCGATGGCGCCGCCGGCCGCCGCCTCGGGCGAGCAGTGGCCGATGGACAAACCCGAGGTGCCGCCGGAGAAGCGGCCGTCCGTCAGCAGCGCGCAGGCCTTGCCCAGGCCCTTGGACTTGATATAGCTGGTGGGGTAGAGCATCTCCTGCATGCCGGGGCCGCCCTTGGGGCCTTCGTAGCGCACGATCACCACGTCGCCGGCCTTGACCTTGTCGTTGAGGATGTTCTCCACGGCCTCGTCCTGCGACTCGGTGACATGGGCCGTGCCTTCGAACACGAGGATGCTCTCGTCCACGCCGGCAGTCTTCACCACGCAGCCGTCGAGCGCGATATTGCCCCTCAGCACTGCCAGGCCGCCTTCCTTGGAGAAGGCGTGCTCGTGGGAGCGGATGCAGCCCTCGGCGCGGTCCAGGTCCAGGCTGGGCCAGCGCGTGTTCTGGCTGAACGCCACCTGCGTGGGGATGCCCGCCGGGCCGGCAAGGTAAAAGTTCCTGACGGCCTCGTCCTGGGTGCGGCTGATGTCCCACTGCTCCAGCGCGTCCTTGAGCGTGGGGGCGTGCACCGTCGGCACGTCGGTGTGCAGCTTGCCGGCGCGCTCCAGCTCGCCCAGGATGGCCATGATGCCGCCCGCGCGGTGCACGTCTTCGATGTGGTACTTGTTGGTGTTGGGCGCCACCTTGCACAGCTGCGGCACGATGCGCGAGAGGCGGTCGATATCGGTCATGTCGAAATCGATTTCCGCCTCGCGCGCGATCGCCAGCAGGTGCAGGATGGTATTGGTCGAACCGCCCATGGCGATGTCCAGCGTCATGGCGTTTTCGAAGGCCTTGAAGCCCACCGCGCGCGGCAGGATGCGCGCGTCTTCCTTCTCGTAGTACTGGCGGGCCAGTTCCACGATACGGCTGCCGGCGCGCTTGAAGAGCTGTTCGCGGTCCGCGTGCGTGGCCACCACCGTGCCGTTGCCGGGCAGCGACAGGCCCAGCGCCTCGGTCAGGCAGTTCATGGAATTGGCCGTGAACATGCCCGAGCACGAGCCGCAGGTGGGGCAGGCGGAGCGCTCTACCTCGGCCACGTCGGCGTCGGAGTAGGCGCTGTCGGCGGCGATCACCATGGCGTCCACCAGGTCGAGCTTCTTGAACTCCATGGCCTTGGTGACGGGGTTGGCCAGGCGCGTCTTGCCGGCTTCCATGGGGCCGCCGGAGACGAAGATCACCGGGATGTTGAGCCGCATGGCGGCCATCAGCATGCCGGGGGTGATCTTGTCGCAGTTGGAGATGCACACCATGGCGTCGGCGCAGTGCGCGTTGACCATGTATTCCACCGAGTCCGCGATGATGTCGCGGCTGGGCAGCGAATACAGCATGCCGTCGTGGCCCATGGCGATGCCGTCATCGACCGCGATGGTGTTGAATTCCTTGGCCACGCCGCCCGCGGCCTCGATCTCGCGCGCGACCAGCTGGCCCAGGTCCTTCAGGTGCACGTGCCCGGGCACGAACTGGGTGAAGGAATTGACCACCGCAATGATGGGCTTGGAGAAATCTTCGTCTTTCATGCCGGTGGCGCGCCACAGGGAGCGCGCCCCCGCCATGTTGCGGCCGGCGGTGGAGGTTTTGGAACGGTATGTGGGCATTTTATTGCTGAAGAAATATCGCGATAGGAAGCGGGCCGCGGGAATAAGGGCCCTGGCATGCCCGTGCGAACAACCTCTTGAGCTGCGCCCTGGGCAAAGCGGCAATTATCCCACACCCCCGCCTGGGCAAGCCATCACCCCAAAGGCGCGCCGGGCAGCGCTCCGGCCGGCGCCCTGCAGGTTGCGCGAAATGTTCGGGCGGGCACCATCGGCACGGGCCACTCGCCCTCAGCTCCCTTGCGCGATTGCGCATTCGGGCAAATGCTTGTGCCTATGTCACCTGCGCGGAGCCTCATCATGGACACAAGAAGCGAACTGCAAGCCACAGTGGACGCCCTGACACAAGCGGGAAAAGGGCTGCTGGCGGCCGACGAGAGCGGGCCGACGATCGCCAAGCGGTTCGAGCGCATCGGGGTGGTATCGAGCGAGGAGAACCGCCGCGCGTGGCGCAACCTGCTCTTGTCGACGCCGGGTCTTGGTAAGTTCATCAGCGGCGTGATCCTGTATGAGGAAACGCTTGGCCAGCGCGCCGACGATGGCACGCCGCTGCCGGAACTGGCCGCGCGCCAGGGCATCGTGCCCGGCATCAAGGTGGACAAGGGCAAGATCGCCCTCGCCCTGGCCCCCGGAGACGAGGTCACCGAGGGTCTCGACGGTCTGGCCAGGCGGCTTGCCGGCTATCGCCAGCAGGGCGCGCGCTTTGCCAAGTGGCGCGCGGTCTACAACGTGTCCGACAAACTGCCGGGCCGGGCTGCCGTCCAGGCCAATGCGGAAGCGCTGGCACGCTATGCCGCCATCTGCCAGGAAGCGGGCGTGGTGCCCATCGTCGAGCCCGAGGTGCTGATGGATGGCGCGCACACCATGGCACGTTGCGCCGAGGTCACCGAGGCCGTGCTGCATGAGGTCTTTGACGCCTTGCACCGGCATGCGGTGGTGCTGGAACACATGGTGCTGAAGCCCAGCATGGTGCTGCCCGGCAAGGAGGCCGGGCACGCGGCGCCGGCCGAGGTCGCCCTGCAGACCGTGCAAGTGCTCAGGCGCACGGTGCCGGCGGCGGTGCCGGGCATCTTCTTCCTGTCCGGCGGCCAGACGCCCACCGAGGCCACCGTCAATCTCGACGCCATGAACCGGCTGGCCCCGCTGCCCTGGCGGCTGTCCTTCTCCTACGGGCGCGCCTTGCAGGAGCCGCCCCTGAAGGCCTGGCGCGGCGACGCCGCCAACGCGGCGCAAGCGCAACGGGCGCTGCTGCTGCGCTCACGGCTGAATGGCATGGCCTGTCTCGGGCAATACGATGCGGCGCAGGAGAACGCTGCGGACTGACGTTTCCAATGCGCCTACGCCCCTTCGGCGTAGGCGCGCAGCCCCGCAGCCAGCGCGGCAAACGTCACTGCGCATCGCGCGCTCTCGCGCAGGTCCTCGTGCATCGCGACCCAGGTATCCAAGGTCAGCGAGAACGGCTTGTGCAGGACCCTGACCAGCCGCGGGTCCCGCGCCGCCAGCGCCGACTGGCACACGCCGATGCCAAATCCCGCACGTATCGCGCCCAGCTGGGCCAGGTCGCTGTTGGCACGGAAGGCCAGGGCGTCGCGCGAGAAGGCTTTGAACTTTCCCTGCAAGCGGCGGATAAAGGCGCTCTCCTGGTCGAAGCCGATCAAAGAAAAGCGAGACAGGTCCGCCAGCGACTTCGGCACGCCATGGGCGGCCAGATAGCTTTCGTGGGCATGGAGGCCCAACTCGATCCCACCGACCCGCGTGGCCACCAGCGCCTCCTGTTCCGGCCGGAACATCCGGACCGCGATATCCGCTTCGCGGCGCAGCAGGTCGTCAGCCTGGTTCGACAGCACCAGCTCGATTTCCAGTGCGGGATGCTCATTGCGCAGCGCCGTCAGGATCGGCGGCAGCACTTCGACGCCGATCACTTCGCTCGCCGACAGCCGGACCGTGCCCCGCACGCCCGTGCCGTGGCCGCTGGCGACGCGTCGCATCGCCGCGGCCGTCGCGGCAATGCCGGCGGCGTAGGGCTTCAGCTCATGCGCCGCGTCGGTCGGCGTGAATCCGTCGAACGCGCGGGTGAAGAGCTTCAGCCCCAGCGCGGCCTCCAGGCTGTCGACGTGCCGGCCGACAGTCGGCTGCGTCAGGCCCATTGCCCGTCCCGCCGCGGACAGCGAGCCGGTCTCCAGCACATGAAGGAAGCTCCGGTACCACTCCCAGTTCGGTTCGCTTCTTGGCATAGCTATGCATTTTTCAATAGCGGCTAGCCGATTATAGGCAATTTCCTTTTAGCTACCGAGCTCGCAAACTGAAGCCGCTTTCAGCCACAGGCGCCAACTCAACAGGAGATTCGCCATGTCCAAAGTCGCTCTCTTCGGCGCAGCCGGCGCGATCGGTCAAAGCGTGGCCGCCGCGCTGCGCAGCAAGGGCCAGCCCTATCGCGTGGTCGGCCGCAACCAACGCAGCCTGCGCTCGGCCTTCGGGACGGACCCGCTGGCCGAGCTTGTCACCTGGAACCCTGCTTCGCCCGAGTCGGTGCAGGCCGCTGCCAGCGGGATCGAGACGCTGGTCTATATGGTCGGCGTTGACTACTGGCGGTTCCAGCTGCACCCCGAACTGATGCGCAAGACGCTGGAAGGGGCCGTGGCTGCCGGGGTCAGGAACGTCATCCTGATCGGCACCGTCTATCCCTACGGCCGGGTGCAGACCGGCAACCCGGTCCGCGAAGACCATCCGCGCGAGCCCCATACCTTCAAGGGCCGCATGCGCAAGGCCCAGGAAGACCTGCTGATGCAGGCCCACGCCAGCGGGCGCATCCGCGCCACGGTGCTGCGGCTGCCTGACTTCTATGGCCCGGGCGTGCAAGCCAGCCTGCTGCACCGCGCCGCGCAGGCAGCGGCGAATGGCGGCACTGCCGACATGGTCGGGCCCGTCGACCAGCCGCACGAGTTCGTCTATGTGCCCGACGTGGGCCCGGTGGTCGCCCGGCTGACCGACACGCCGGCGGCCTTCGGCAAGATCTGGCACCTGGCGGGCGCCGGTGTCACGACGCAGCGCGAGCTGGTCGCGGAAATGGAGCGGCAGACCGGGCGCAGGCTGAAGCTGCGCGTCGCCAGCAAAACCATGCTGCGCCTGCTGGGCCTGTTCAACCCGGTCATGCGCGAGTTGGTGGAGATGCACTACCTGATGTCAGACCCACTGATCATGGACGACTCGGCGCTGCAGCGGCTGATCGGGCCGATCCGCAAGACGAGCTATGTCGAGGGGATTCGGCAGACGCTGGCCGCGGTGCCCGTGGTACGCGCACTCCCGGCCGGTGCCAGTTCTCAGGCACGCTCGCATTGATGATCGATGCGTGCGAGGTGAGAGCGCGCTTTCATTCTCCGGGACAAACACCCTGTCAGCGCCTGTCGACATCGAGCACCGCCTGCGCAAACGCCGTCGGCGCTTCCTGCGGCGGGTTGTGGCCGATCCCGCCCGTCAGTTCCCGGTGCTCGTACCGGCCCGTGAACTTGCTGGCATAGGCGCTGGGTTCGGGGTGCGGCGCGCCATTGGCATCGCCTTCCAGGGTGATGGCGGGCACGCCGATGGTGGGCGCCGTGGCGAGCCGCTTCTCGATGTCGTCGAACCTGGCTTCGCCGATGGCCAGGCCCTGCCGCCAGCGGTAGTTGTGAATGGTGATGTCCACGTGGTCCGGATTGTCGAAGGCGGCGGCGCTGCGGTCGAACGTGGCATCGTCGAAGTTCCATTTCGGCGACGCCAGTTTCCAGATCAGCCGGGCGAACTGGTGCGTGTATTTCTGGTAGCCGGCGCGGCCCCGATCCGTGGCAAAGTAGAACTGGTACCACCACTGGAGCTCGGCTTCGGGCGGCAGCGGCAGCTTGCCTGCCGCCTGGCTGCCGATCAGGTAGCCGCTGACCGAGACCAGCCCCCTGCATCGGTCCGGCCAGATCGCCGCCATGATGTCGGCGGTGCGCGCGCCCCAGTCAAAGCCGGCCACCACGGCGTTCCGGATATTGAGCGCGTCCATCAGCGCGATCATGTCGGCGGCGATTGCCACGGGCTGGCCATTGCGCACGGTGTCGGTGGACAGGAATGTCGTCGAACCAAAGCCGCGCAGGTGAGGGATGATCACCCGATAGCCGCGCGCCGCCAGCAGGGGCGCGACGTCGACAAAGCTGTGGATGTCGTAGGGCCAGCCGTGCAGCAGCAGCGCGACGGGCCCTGTGGCTGGGCCGGCCTCGGCGTAGCCGATGTTGAGCACGCCGGCGTTGACGTGCCTGATCGGCGCAAAGCTGGCATGGGTGCCCGCCGTGGTCGAGGGCAGCGGCGGCGCCTTCGACACGCCGGTTTGTGCGTAGGCGGCCTGCGACAGCCCGAACGGGGTCGCGGCCAGTGTCACTGCCGCGGCGCCCAGAAAGCCTCGACGAGGCAAATCGACTTTGTTCGACATCTGCTTCTCCTGTGTGGGTGATCTCGTGAACGTGAGTCTAGGAGGCCATGGCAAGCGGCATGTGTCGGACTTCGGGGGATTTTGTATCGCTGTGTATCTGCGCACGAGCGCGAGATACGTTGATACAAAACAGACTCTCCCCAGGCAGCACGCCTTGCAGCATGGGCTTGCTGCCCTCGTCGGGAAGCCTGCAATAGGCATTGGCCGCATGGTGGCACCCAACACCGGTATCGCGCGGGCGTTCCCCCGCGAACGCCGCGGTGGCGCTGCCCGCGGCCAGCGCGATAGCGAGTAACCGCTTGTACAGAGTGGATTTCATGATCTGCCCCCCATTCAATGCGCATCCGCCGACGGTCCCTTGGGCGCCGCAACCTTGCGCATCAGGGGCACCATTGCCGTGGCGATCGCGAAGCAGACCAGGATCAGCAGGAAGATGTCGCCAAAGGTCTGCGTCTGCGCTTCGCGCCAGGCCAGCCCCCACAATTGCCTGAGCGCCGCGGTCTGCGCGTCGAGGGCATCGTGCCCGATCGCCACGAACTGGTCGCTGACTCCCTGCAGCAGGTTGCCCATGGCTTCATTGCGGATGTTCAGGTGCTCAGCCTCGCGCAGGAAGTGCATGTTGCCGCGGTCGTTGAGCGCGGTCGCGCACGCCGCGATGCCGATGGCCCCGCCCAAGTTGCGCATCAGGTTGAACAACCCGGAGGCAAGCTTGAGCCGCTCCGGCGGCAGGCTGCCCAGGGTCAGGGTCACCGTGGGCGCCACCGCGAACTGCTGGGCCATGCCGCGCAGCGCCTGCGGCAGCAGCAGTTGCGCCGCGCCCCAGTCGTGCGTGATGGGGGCGAAGTACCACATCGACACCGCGAACAGCCCCAGTCCGACCATCATCAGCCAGCGCAGGTCGACCCGGTTCGCCAGGAAGGCATAGAACGGGATCGACGCCATCTGGAACACGCCGGTGGAAAACACCGCCAGCCCGATATCGAGCGCGCTGAAGCCGCGCACGCGCCCCAGGAACAGCGGGGTCAGGTAGATGGTGGCAAAGATGCCTATGCCGGTGACAAAGGAGAAGAAGCAGCCGAGCGCAAAGTTGCGGTCCTTGAGCGCGCGCAGGTCCACCACGGGGTTGGCATAGGTCAGCGTGCGCCAGATAAAGGCCACGCCCGACAGGCCGGCGATCCAGGCGGTGGCCAGGATCACGTCGTCGCCGAACCAGTCCCAGCGCGGCCCTTCTTCCAGCGTGTATTCGAGGCAGCCCAGGAACAGCGCCAGCAGGCCCATGCCCAGGTAATCGGCGCCGCGCACCAGCGACCAGTTGGGCCGGTCGACCTTGACCAGCAGCGGCACCGCGATGGTGACGAAGATGCCCGGCACCAGGTTGATGAAGAACAGCCAGTGCCAGGAAAAATTATCGGTGATCCAGCCGCCGATGGTGGGCCCGAGCGTCGGCGCCAGCGAAGCCAGCCCGCCGACAGTGGCGGCGGCGATGACGCGCTGGGGGCCGACGAAGAAGGCAAAGGCCGTGGTGAACACCATCGGGATCATCGATCCGCCCAGGAAACCCTGCAGCGCCCGGAACACGATCATGCTGTTGATGTCCCACGCCACCCCGCACAGCAGGCTGGTCAGCGTGAAGCCCGCAGCGGAGGCGGCGAACAGCCAGCGCGTCGACATCACGCGCGACAGCCAGCCGGACAAGGGAATCACGATAATCTCGGCGATCAGGTAGCTGGTCTGGACCCAGACGGTTTCATCGGCGCCGGCCGAGAGCGCACCGCCGATATCGCGCAGCGACGCGGAAACGATCTGGATATCGAGCAAGGCGATAAACATGCCCACGCACATCGTGCTGAAGGCGAACACCTTGGCGGCGGTGGACATCTCGCCCGGTGCCGTGGGCACCACGACAGGCGCAGGGCTGGTCAGGGTTGTCGTGGTCATCACTGCACCTGCTTGCCGGGCTGCGTATTGACCAGGGCGACGACCGAGAGGCCCGGACGCAGGACGCCAAGCCGGGCATCCTGCTCATCCAGGCGGATCCGCACCGGCACGCGCTGGACAATCTTGGTGAAGTTGCCGGTGGCATTCTCCGGCGGCAATACGCTGAACTGCGCGCCGGTAGCGGGCGCCAGGCTGGTCACGTGGCCATGGAAGACCCGCCCCGGCAGGACATCGGCTTCAATCTCGACCGGCATGCCGGCGCGCATGTGCGCCAGTTGCCCTTCCTTGAAGTTGGCGTCCACCCACAGCCCGCTGGCCGGCACGATGGACAGCAGCTGGCTGCCGGCACCGGCAAAGGCGCCGACGCGGGCGCGCCGGTTGCCCACGGTGCCGTCCACGGGCGCGCGCAGTTCCGTATAGCCAAGGTTCAGTTTCGCGATGTCGCGCTCGGCAATGGCCTGCGCCAGCGACGCCTGCGCCTGCTGCTTTTGCGTGCCGATCACTTCCAGCTGGCGCTGCGCAGCCAGCAGCGAGGCCTGCGCCTTCTCGCCATTAGCCTGTGCCTGCTTGTAGTCCGAGTCCGCCTTCTGCGAGCTCTGGATGGAAACAGCCGCCTTCGCCACCAGGCTGGCGTAGCGCACCTGGTCGTCGCGCGCCCGTACGGTGTCGGCATTGGTCGCCGTGACGCCGGCCCTGGCCTGGGCAATGACCGCCTCCTGCAGGCGCGCGGTGGCGTCCAGGTTTGCCAGCAGTGCCTGTTGCGCGGCCACGGCGCCCTCGGCCTTGGCCAGTGCGGCGCGGTAGTCGCGGTCGTCGATGCGCACCAGCACGTCGCCCGCATGAACCGTCTGGTTGTCCGTCACCGCGACTTCGGCGATGTAGCCACCGACCTTGGCGCCGATCACTGTGACATCGGCGCCGACGTAGGCGTCGTCGGTGCTTTGCAGGTAGCGGGCCGAGGTCCACCAGTGGTAGCCATAGCCGATTCCGGCCAGTGCGGCGACGACCAGCGCGCCGGACGCCAGCAGCCGCTTGGGGCTGGCCTTGGATTTCGACGCGGGAACGGGTTCGGTACCCGCCCGTTCAGTCAGCGTGTTGCTGCTCATGTGGCACTTCCTTTCTACTTTCAGGACCTACGCACCGCCTGCGTAGTGGCATGGATGGAGATATCGATGGAGCGATGGGTGGAGCGCTCGGCTCAGGCCTCGGCCGAGCAGCGCAGCCGCTGGCGCATGCGCTCGGTAGCCGCCGGGCCGGGAACGATGTGGTAATCGGGGCCGGTGACGGGGCGGCCGCTGGCGGCATCGACCAGCACCGGCTCGACGCGCGCACCGGTACGCCGGTCGGCCAGCTGCACGCTTTCACCCTCGGGCGCGAGATGCTTGTTGCCCCAGGCCAGCATGGCCAGCAGCACCGGGCGGAAGTCGCGGCCGCGGTCGGTCAGGAGGTACTCAGAGCGCGGGGGCCGGTCGCAGTACTGGCGCCGCACCAGCATGCCTTGCTCCACCAGGGAGTTCAGGCGGCGGGTGAGCATATTGGGGGCGATGTCCAGGTTCTGCTGAAACTCATCGAAGCGGGTCACGCCATAGAACGCTTCGCGCAGGATCAGCACGCTCCAGCTGTCGGCCATGCGGGCCGCAGTGCGGGCGACGGGGCATGGGGGGTCACCAAGTGGCTTTCTGTGCATGATCGGCTTCCTCTTGAAAATGTAGTTGCTATCAATTTGAAAGTTAGTCTAGACTAGTAACTATCATCATGCAAGTTAGTTTTTCGCTGGTGACGTACCCGTTGCTCGTTGAAAGGTCTCCCAATGCCGCAAACCCCATCCCGCCACCACGTCCGGCGCATCAGCGCCGGTATCGCCGGCCTCCTGCCCACCCTGCTCGCGGCCAGCGTCGCAGTCAGCCTGGCCGCCTGCGCGGTCGGTCCCGACTACCGCACGCCCGCCGCGGACATGCCCGCTGCTTATCCGCATGCAGCGGCCCTTGAAGCCCGCGAAGCCACGCCGCCGGCGCCGTCACTGGACAGCTGGTGGCTGGGCTTTGACGATCCCGCGCTGACGCGGGTCATCCAGCGCGCGCTGGCGCAGAACCTCGACCTGGCGGCGGCCATTGCGCGGGTCGACCAGGCCCGCGCCGCGGCCAGACACGCCGGCGCCGAACTGCTGCCGCAGGCATCATTGTCCGGCAGCGTGAGCAAGCAGCACCAGTCGCTGGAAGCGCCCCTGGGCAGCCTCGGCAAGAACGCGCCGGGCTTTGAGCGCAACACGACGCTGTACAGCGCGGGGGTGGGAGCAAGCTGGGAGATCGACGTGGCCGGCGGCCTGCGGCGCGGCGCCGAGGCGGCCAGCGCGGAGGCCCAGGCCGCGGAAGCCGAGCACATGGGCGTGCGCGTGCTGGTGGTCGCCGAAGCGGCCGATGCCTACTTCCGCGTGCGCGGCGCGCAGCAGCGCATCGCCATCGCGCAACAGCAGGTGCGGACCAATGCAAAGCTGCTCGAGCTGGTGCAGCTGCGGCTGGCCGATGGCATCGGCGCCGAGCGCGAACGCGCCCAGGCCGAAGCGCAGCTCGCACAGACCCGCGTGACCATCCCGCCGCTGCAGATCGAACTGGAGACGCAGCTGAACCGCCTCGATGTGTTGATGGGCGCGCACCCTGGCACCTATGCCGCCGAACTCGTGACGCCTGCCGGGCGCACCGCCGTGCCGAAGATCGCCGTGGCGCAAGGTCCGGCCAACCTGCTGCAACGCCGCCCGGACGTGATTGCCGCGGAGCGCCGGCTGGCGGCGTCCAGTGCGCGCATCGGCGTGGCCACTGCAGAGTACTACCCCAAGCTCTCGCTGTCAGCGCTGCTCGGCTTCGAGAGCCTCTCTGCCGGCAAGCTGTTCACGGCGTCCGCATTCCAGCCCGCCGCGATCGCGGGGCTGCGCTGGCGGCTGTTCGACTTCGGCAGGGTGGACGCGGAAGTGGCGCAGGCCAAAGGCGCCAACGCCGAAGCCCTGGCCACCTACCGCAAGGCCATGCTGCGCGCCACCGAGGATGTGGAGAACGCGATCATTACGCTGACCCAGCTGGAGTTGCAGGACAAGGAGCTGACCGTGGAAGTGGATGCCCAGGCCCGTGCGCGCGGCGCCGCCGAGGACGCCTACAAGGGCGGCGCGGTCAGCCTGTTCGAAGTGTTGGAAGAAGACCGCCTGCTGCTGGCCGCGCGCGACCAGCAGGCTCGCGTGGGCGCCGACAATGCCCGCGCGGCGGTGGCCACGTTCCGCGCGCTGGGAGGCGGCTGGTAATGCAGCGGGCGGCGGCTCAACCGACCCTGAGCAGCGCCTCCAGACCGCCGCCCGCGCGATTGCGCAGCGTCAGCGAGCCGCCGATCGCCAGCGCAAGCTGGTGAGCGATCGCCAGGCCCAGGCCGGTGCCGCCGGTTTCCCGGTTGCGCGATGCCTCGAGCCGGACAAAGGGCTGCAGCACGGACTCGAGCTGTTCTGCCGGGATGCCGGGCCCGCGGTCGCGCACGCTGATGATCACCGCGCCACCGTCCTCGCGCTGCACGCTCAGCTCCGCCGCCCCGCCGAACTTGATGGCGTTGTCGGTCAGGTTGGTCAGGATGCGGCGCAAGGCGTGCGGGCGCGTCTCGATCGCGCCGCCGGTGCTCTGCACGATGGTGACGGCCTTGCCGGTGTCCTGGTAGTCGTAGACCAGGCTCTCAACGAACGATCCGATGTCGATCCGCGAGGGCTTCTCGCCATCGCCATGCGTGGCGCGCGCGTAGGCCAGTCCCTCCTTCACCAGCGTCTCGATCTCGGTGAGGTCGTGCACCAGCTTGCGCTTGTCTTCGGAGTCTTCCGCCAGTTCGGCGCGCAGCTTCATCCGCGTGATCGGCGTCTGCAGGTCGTGGGAGATGGCGGCCAGGATCTGCACGCGCTCTTCGACAAAGCGGGCAATGCGCTCGCGCATGGCGTTGAATGCGCGCGCGGCGCGTACCAGTTCGGTGGGCCCGGTTTCGCCCAGCGGCTGGGTCCTGGCATTCGGGTCGAGCGCGTCGGCGGCATTGGCCAGCGCCACCAGCGGGCGGATCGCCAGCCGCACGGCAAGCCAGCAGCACAGGACCAGCAGCAGCAACTGGATCACCAGCACGTAGGGCAGCCACTGCGCGACCGGGGTCGGCTTCGGATGCACGTCGATGGTCAGCGCGCTGCCATCGCTGAGGGTCAGGTGCGCCTGCATGCGCTTGCCCTGCTCGGGGATGGACTCCACCCTGACCGGGAAACGGCCACCGCTCGCTTCCATGATCCGGTCGGCAACTTCCTTGGCTTGCGGGGACATCTCCGGCACGCCTGCGAGCCCCGGCCCGAGTATGTACTGGTAGGTGCCGCGATTCACGTACCGCAGCCATTGCGGGCGCTCCGCGGCCGGCAGGCGGTCCAGGATGGCGATCGACGTGGAGACGTCGGTCTCCAGGGTGCCGAGCATGACCTGGCGCGCGGTGATGTAGCGCTCTGCAAACAGTACGCCGAACGACAGGCCATGGGCGACGATCAGGCCCGCCAGCAGGATCAGGAACAGCCGCGAGCCCATCGTGCGGGGCCAGGGCAAGGCACGGAGATTCACTGGCGTGCCTCCCGGATCTCCACCGGCGTCGAGAAGACATAGCCCTCGCTGCGCACGGTCTTGATGTAGCGGGGCTCGCGGGCATCGTCCCTGAGGTGCTGGCGCAAGCGGCTGACCAGCAGGTCGATCGAGCGTTCGAACATTTCCGCTTCGCGGCCCTGCGTGAGGCTGAGCAGCTGGTCGCGGTTGAGCACGCGCTGCGGATGGTCGACAAAGACGCGCAGCAGGCGGTATTCCGCGCCGCTCAGCGCGACGATGACGCCATCCTGGTCAATCAGGTGGCGCGCGGTGGTGTCCAGCTGCCAGTCGCCAAAGGCAAGCAACTGCCCGGCCTCGGTGATCTGCAGGTTGGGCGGAAGCATCCGGGTCCGGCGCAGCACCGCCTTGATGCGGGCCAGCAGCTCGCGCGCGGCGAACGGCTTGGCAAGATAGTCGTCGGCGCCCATTTCAAGGCCGATGATGCGGTCGGTCTCGTCACTGCGCGCGGTCAGCATCAGCACCGGGGTGGCCTTGTGCCTGCCCGCCCGCAATTCACGGCACAGCACCAGGCCATCGTCGCCCGGCATCATCACATCGAGCACGATCAGGTCGACGCTGTTGACGTCCAGGAACGCGCGCATGTGCCGCCCGTCCGGCACCACAGTGACGCGCAAGCCGTTCTTGGTGAGATAGGTGGAGACGAGTTCGCGGATTTCGCGGTCGTCATCCACGATCAGGATGTGGTCGGGGTGTGCGTCCATCGGCGTCACCTTGGTATTTGGATTGGAAACCACCAGGCGCGGCGCCGGGCACCGAAAGGGTAGCGCAATACGGTGCCCGGCGCTCCGGCCGCCGTTTGCTTGCAAGATATCTCCGCTGACGAACCGGCGCCTGGCTTCTTTGTATGGCTATGTATCAGCACGGCCGCTGGATACATGCGTTTTCAACTCTGCCCCCGGCGCGCCACAGCCCGCGGGCCCGCCACCGTCATCCCAGGCAGGGCCTAGGCAGTCTGCAATGCATCGCCGCGCGCCATGCGCCGGATCGCCTGCGGCGGGGCTGGCCGAACGCCCTCAGGAAGGCACGCCGCATGCGCTCGCGGTCGCCGAAGCCGGTATCCCGCGCCACCACATCGATGGCATGGCGGCCGGATAGAGGGCAAGGGCCACGTGATGCTTGTCGGTCTCCTCAGGGCAGTGAAAGGCATTCTGTGAGCGTATGGCAGAAAAGGTGGCATCTACGACATTGGTGTCATGGCATTGTGCTCCTAATCTTCGTTGCACGCAGCCGGCCGATCCAGGCCGACCGCCACGAACACTCCCTCCCTCACTGATTCTGGAGCTTTGACATGACAACCCACCACCATTCCGGCACCGCCCTGATCACCGGTGCTTCTTCCGGCATCGGCGCCATCTATGCGGACCGCCTGGCGCGCAGGGGCCACGACCTGATCCTGGTGGCGCGCAACCGCGCGCGGCTGGAAGCACTGGCCCGCCGGATTACCGACGATACCGGCCGGTCGGTCGAGATTGTGACCGCGGACCTTGGCCAGGCAGCCGACGTACGACGCATCGAAGAGATCCTGCGCACGGATGCCAGCATCACCACCCTGGTCAACAACGCCGGCTTCGGCGGCGCGGCACCGCTGCTGGAATCGGATGTCGACAGGATGCAGGCCATGATCGAGCTCAACGTCACGGCCCTGACCCGGCTCACCTACGCCGCCGCGCCGGCCTTCGTGGCGCGTGGCCAGGGCACCATCATCAATATCGCCTCGGTCGTGGCGGTCGCGCCCGAGGTCCTGAATGGCGTCTACGGCGGCTCGAAGGCGTTTGTGCTGGCCTTCACCCAGTCGCTGCAGCATGAGCTTGCCGGCAAGGGCGTACGCGTACAGGCAGTCCTGCCGGGCGCCACCCGCACCGAGTTCTGGGACATCGCCGGCCAGCCGGTCGAGAACCTGCCGCAATGGGTTGGGGTCATGAGCGGCGACGATCTGGTCGATGCGGCCCTGGCAGGGCTGGACCAGGGCGAGGTGATCACCGTGCCGTCGTTGCCTGACCTGGCCGACTGGAACACGTTCGAGGCTGCACGCGCCACGCTCGGTCCCAAGCTTTCGCGTGACCAGCCCGCCGCGCGGTATGGCGTTGGGCGGTAACGGACGACTCCAGTCATCACAACACGCATCATCAACCGTTGCGCCGCTGATAGATCAGGCGCTGAATCCGCCGTCGATCGTCAGGCCTGCGCCCGTGACGAATCCAGCCTCCGGACCGGCGACGTAGGCCACCATCGCCGCGATCTCGTCCGGCGTCGCGTGGCGTTGCAACGCCATGAGGCCATGCATCGTCGCGCCGAACTCGCCGGCTTCCGGATTCATGTCGGTGTCGGTCGGGCCAGGCTGGACGTTGTTGACGGTGATGCCGCGCGGACCCAGGTCGCGGGCCATGCCTTGCACCAGCCCCAGCAGCGCGGACTTGCTCATCGCATACGCGCTGCCGCCAGGGAACGGCATCCGGTAGGCATTGGTGCTGCCGATATTGATGATGCGGCCGCCCTGCCCCATGTGCGCGAGCGCGGCCTTGGCGGCGACGAAGACAGCGCGCACATTGACAGCAAGCGTCTGGTCGAAGTCCTCCAGCGAGAAGCTCTCGACCGGGCCCAGCCGCAGCACGCCGGCATTGTTCACGAGAATATCGATCCTGCCGAACTGCTGTGCGGCACCGTTGATCGCGCCGGTCAGCGCAGCGGCATCGGCGGCATCTGCCTGGATCGCCAGTGCGCGACCGCCAGCCGCTTCGACCTCGGCTGCCAGTGCATTAGCGGTCGTAGCCGACTGCTGATAGGTGAAGGCGACGGTTGCGCCTTCGCGCGCCAGGCGGCGGACGATGGCTGCGCCGATGCCGCGAGCGCCGCCGGTGACAAAGGCGACTTTTCCGGAGAGAGTGGTCATGAAGTGCTCCTGAGCAAGAAAGGTTGGTGAAGTCAGTATGGTCTGTACATTGCGTCGCCGGTAGCGATGAGTCAGCATCAACTTCTTCAACCATTGGTATAAACTGGTGCCATGGAAGCCCTGAACCTCCTTGAATCCTTTGTGCGGAGTGCTGAAGCCGGCAGTTTCTCGGCGGCGGCACGACGCCTTGGCATCACCCCTGCAGCGGTCAGCAAGAACGTTGCGCGGCTGGAATCACAACTAGGCGTGCGGCTGTTCCAGCGCAGCACGCGCCAGATCACCCTGACCGACAGCGGCGAGCAGTTCTTCCGGCAGGTGTCAGGTCCGTTCTCTACGTTGCGCGATGCCTTTGCCGGCGCCTCTCAAGACGCAGGCAAACCCGCAGGCATGCTCAAGGTCAGCCTGGCACTTGCATTCGGCAGGGAGTACCTGGTGCCGCTGCTGGGCGAGTTCCTGGCACGTTATCCCGCCATCGTGCCGGACTGGCACTTCGAGAACCGGCCGGTGGACCTGATCCAGGACGGTTTCGATGCCGCGATCGGTGGCGGCATCGAACTGACCGAGGGCGTGGTGGCGCGAGAACTCGTCCACACCCACATCATCGTGACGGCATCGCCCGCCTATATGAAAGGCAGGCCCGTTCCTGCGCACCCTGGCGACCTTGCCGTCCTTGACGGCATCGTGCGGCGATCGGGCCCGACCGGCCGGTTGCGCGCCTATACGCTGCGCAACCAGGCCGGCGACGAGGCGCAGGTCGCACAATGCACGCGGATGGTTTTCGACGACCCGGAGGCGATGGCGCATGCGGCCATGCTGGGCTACGGCGTCGCGCTGTTGCCCACCACGCATGCAGCAAAGTGGCTGGAAAGCGGCGCGCTGATGCGCCTGCTGCCAGGATGGCATGCCGACAACGGACCCGTGTCGGTGTACTACCCGAGCAAGAAACTGCTGCCCCCCAAGACGCGCGTCTTTATCGATTTCGTTGTCGATGCTTTCCGCGACCGGGAATTCGCGGCGCGCTTCGGGGCGCCCTGATCGTCCGCCATCCCTTTGTCCATCGCATGGCATGGCCGGATACGCGCATGTCCGGCGGCATCGTCCATGGGGGCTCCTCCCTTGATTCCTCTTTTGAATTCTCATTCTGAGAGCCTAGACTCAGTTTCCAAGACGTGCGCGGGCAAGCGCTTGCCTGTGGCCGGTCAGCAACGTCAGGTTGGCAGGCGGAGGCGCTTCCATACCAGTCAATGCCCCACAAGGAAGTCACCCTGCCCAGGGCAGAAGCCAGAGGGGCACGTGGATCCGGATTACCCGTACAAATACGTCCCCGAGAAGGTCTGAGTCCCCTTTCCAAGCGCAAGCCCGGGAGGACATAGTCATGCAACGCGGATCGCCCCACCAACCCGGCCGCCCTCGCTCCCGCGTCGGCGCGCGCCGGATGGCATCAGGTTCCGTCAGCCTGCCCATCCCCCGGTGGCTGCATGGCTACCGCAAGGAGTGGGCGGCACCGGACGCGGTGGCCGGGCTGACAGCTGCCGCGGTGGTCATTCCCAAGGCACTTGCCTATGCAACCATCGCCGGCCTGCCGGTCCAGGTTGGCCTGTATACCGTCTTTGCCCCAATGCTGCTTTACGCGCTGCTCGGCAGTTCGCGTACGCTCAGCGTGAGCACCACGACGACGCTTGCGATCCTGGTCGCGGCGGCACTTTCCAGGCTGGGCCCACACCCCGATCCATCGACGCTGGTCGTGGCGTCCGCCACGCTGGCCTTCCTGGTAGGCGTCATGCTGCTGGCCGCGCGGCTGCTGCGCCTTGGCTTCGTCGCCGACTTCATCTCCGAGCCTGTGCTGGTCGGCTTCAAGGCGGGGATCGGCGTGGTCATCGTGGTGGACCAGATCCCGAAGCTGCTGGGCATCCATATTCAGAAGGGTTCGTTCTTCCACAACCTGCTGGCCATCGCGCAGGGCATTCCGCATGCGTCATTGGCGACCGCCGCCGTAGGCATCGCGATGGTCGCGATCCTGTTGGCGATGGAGCACTGGCTGCCCCGGGCGCCTGCGCCCCTGGTTGCCGTGGCAGCCGGCATCGCCGGCGTTTCGTTCCTGAACCTCCCGGCCTTTGGCGTGGCGATCGTCGGCCAGGTGCCAACCGGCCTGCCGCCGCTGACGCTACCGGATGTTGCGCTGATGCAGCAGCTATGGCCCGGAGCACTTGGCGTTGCGCTGATGAGCTTTACCGAGAGCATTGCTGCCGGACGGGCATTCGCGAAGAGCGGCGAGCCGCCGCCGTCGGCGAACCGGGAACTGATGGCCACGGGATGCGCCAACCTGGGCGGCGCGTTCCTTGGCGCCATGGCTGCCGGCGGCGGGACCACGCAGACCGCCGTCAACCAGATGTCCGGCGCGCGCTCACAACTGGCCGGCCTGGTGACGGCGCTGGCATCCCTGGGCACGATGCTGGTCCTCGCGCCATTGGTGGGGCTGATGCCCGAGGCCACCCTCGCCGCCGTGGTCATCGTCTACTCGGTGACGCTGATCAGGCCCGCTGATTTTCGCGTGATCCTCAGCGTTCGACGGACCGAATTCAGCTGGGCCTTGATTGCCATGGCGGGCGTTGTCGTTCTGGGCACCCTGGAGGGCATCGTGATTGCCATCATCGTGTCACTGCTGGCGCTGGCCTACCAGACGTCTGACCCGCCCCTCTATGTGCTGGTGCGCAAGCCGAACACCAACGTGTTCCGTCCACGGTCCGATGAGCATCCCGACGACGAAACCATTCCCGGCTTGCTGATGCTGAGGCCGGAAGGCAGGGTCTATTTTGCCAATGCGCGGCGTATCGGCCATAAGGTCAGGCCGCTGGTTGCCCAGGCCATGCCCAAGGTGGTGGTCTTCGATCTGGCCGGCGTATCGGACCTTGAGTACACCGCTCTCCTTATGCTGATCGACGCCGAAAAGCGGCTACGCGAGGAAGATGGGGTCCTGCTCTGGCTGGTTGGCATGAATCCCGATGTGTTCGCGATGGTCCGGCGCTCACCGTTGGGCGAGACGCTCACGCGCGACCGGATGTTCTTCACCCTTGACCTGGCAGTCGCCAGGTTTCAGGCGGCCCAGGCCAGTTGAGAACCGATGGCCACCGACAAGCTACCCCTCCTGCTTGCCACCAAACTGATGCCGCCGCGCCTGCCGGCCGGACTGATCGACCGGCCGCGCCTGCTCGACCTGATGCAGTCGGCCACGGCCAGGCGCCTCAGCGTGCTCAAGGCGCCGGCCGGGTTCGGCAAGACCTCGCTGGCGACCGCGTGGCTCGCCCGATTGCAGGCGGGCGGCATCCGCACTGCCTGGCTCTCGCTCGACGGCGCCGACGATGAACCGGCCCGCTTCCTCCACCATCTGGCGAAGGCGCTGCGGCAGGCGTGCAGCGGCGTCGGCGCATCAGCCATCGGCCTGACCGCCGAGACCTCGCTCGTTCCGGCGCAAACCGTTGTCGCGACCCTGATCAACGAGCTCGCCGAGGTCGACGACGAGGTTTGCCTGTTCCTCGACGACTATCACCTGATCAATCTTCCGGCGATTCATGACGCGGTGGCGTTCATGCTCGCGCATGCGCCGTCGAACTTCCACCTGATCATCGTCACACGTTCCGACCCACCGCTGCCGCTTGCGCGCCTCAGGGCGCAGAACGAACTGCTCGAGATCGACACCTCGATGCTGCGGTTCAGCCTGGATGAAACACAGCGCTTCCTGGAGCACGAATGCGCCGGCAAACTGCCGGAGCCCGACATCAGCACCCTGCACGCAACAACCGAAGGCTGGGCGGCCGCGCTGCGTATCTCCGCATCGACGCTGCTGCGGGAAAAACCCGGCGGCAGCGGCTGGGAGATCGTGGTGCCGTCCGGCACGGCGCGCCCGATCGCCGCCTACATCGAGGATATGCTCTGGCAGTTGCCCGACGAGATGGTCCGGTTCATGCTCGACACATCCATCCTCGATGGCCTGACCGCATCGCTGTGCCAGGCGGTAACAGGGCTCGACGCCAGCCAGTCCATGCTCGAACGCATCACCACGCGGCAGCTGTTGCTGGAACCGATGGACGCACACGGCCACTGGTTCCGCTACCATCACCTGCTGCGGGAGTTCCTGCGCCAGCGGCTCGAAGCCGGCGCGCCGGAGGAGGTCGCGGCCCTGCATCTGCGCGCCTGCCGATGGTATACGGCACGCCGTCTCTGGACCGACGCGGTACGGCATGCGATCGCCGCGAACGACAGCGAAGCGGCCATCAGCCTGCTCGGCAACTGCGCCATGGCCCTGGTCAGAAAGGGTGACCTGCTCACCCTGCTGGGCTGGCAACGCCAGTTCCCCGCCGACCTGATGCGCGGCCAGGACGAGGTCAGGCTGGCGATTGCGTGGGGCATGGCGCTGGCCATGCGGTTTGATGAATCCGCGGCGATGCTGGCATCGATCGAGGACGACATGGCGACGGGCGTGCTCCCCGAGCGGGACAGCATCCGCTGGGAATGCCAGGCGGTACGCGCCGTCGCCGCCGCGCTGCAGGACGATCCCCGGCGTGCTCTGGCGATTGCCCAGGACTGCCTCGACCGGCCTGCCAGCCATGCGTGGTCCACCAACGTGGTGTCGAATGTGGTCCGCTTTGCCCACTGGAAGGCCGGCGATCTCGATCGCTTCTACGCAACCCCCTGGATTCCTTATTCGGACGAGGATGACCAGCGCAATGTGTTCTCGTCCGTCTATTACTTCTGCCTGCTCGGGCTGGCCGAGCTGCAGCAGATGCATTTCGTCCAGGCAGAGCGGCATTTCATGAAATCCATGCGACTGGCGGAGCATCATGTCGGCCCGCAGTCGACCTCGGCTGCGGTGTGCGCGCCCCTGATGGCGCAGATACGCTACGAACAGGACCGCCTCGACGAGGCAGAAGCGCTCATTGCCGAGCGCTTTCCGGTCATCAACGCCGCGGTCATGCTCGACAGCGTGCTGGTCGCCTACCTGGTACTCGTGCGCATTGCCCTTGCACGTGCCGACACCGACCAGGCCTACGCCTGGCTCGACCAGGCGCAGAGCCTTGGCTATGCGCGCGGATGGAACCGGCTGATTGCCACCACCCTGATCGAACGCATCCGGCTGCTGCTGACGGAAGGCAGCATCAGCGAAGCCGCTGCGTGTGTCGCCCGGCTCGACGCGCTGGCGCAGTCTTCGTCCGACCCCCAGTGCTCCAACTCAAGACAGATCGAAAACTATCGCGCGCTGGGCCATGCCTACCTGGCAATGGCGCAAGGCCGCATGGAAGATGCCACGGTATTGCTGAACACACTGCTGGAGAGCGCCGGGCGCAAGCACCGCGACTACCTGGCGCTGCGCCTGCGCTGCACGCTCGCCATTGCTTTCCTGCGGGCCAATGCACGTGAAAAGGCCGTGGGCGTGTTCCGCGACATCCTGGAAGCCGCTGCTGCCGCCGGCGTGTTCCGGACCATCCTCGATCAGGGCCCGGATACGGGTGCGCTGCTGCGCGCGGTTCGGGAGGACACGCCCGCCACTGCGCAGACCAAGGCGTTGCTCGCCTATGTCGAGCGCCTTCTGGAAGGATGGCGCGCGCGCTATCAACCCGGGGACAGCGCGCTTTCCGGGGCGGCACGTGAATCGCTGAGCGGCCGCGAGCGCAATATTCTCGGCCTGATCGCCGAAGGGCAATCGAACAAGGAAATCGCCCGCACCCTTGGCATTGCGCCGGAGACGGTGAAGTCACACGTCAAGAGCATCTTTATCAAGCTGTCCGTCGACAAGCGCGCCCACGCGGTCGCACGCGCGCAATCCCTGGGACTCGTTCGCCCGCATTGATGCGGCCCTGACGCCGCACCCGCCCCGTTCCACCGCTTCGCGTCGCTCGCCTGCACGTTTTCCCTCCCCCCATCGCCGCTCCCCTTTTCGGGGGATGGTTGCGTTGCTGCACCGCAGCGACGATAGACCCAAGCACAAAACGCCGCCGTACCGCAACAGTGTGATGGCTTGAGTGTCTTGGGCGCGCCACAGATTCCGTATTTCAGGAGACCAGAATGCAGGACCAGGTGATGGGAATGACTCCCGCGGCATATGCGTATCCGCTGTTGATCAAGCAGTTGCTGAATACGCCGCTTGCGCACGCAGCCGATCAGGAGATCGTCTATCGCGGCAAGCACCGCCAGACCTACGCCACCCTGCGCGAGCGCATCGGGCGGCTGGCCAACGGCCTGAGCCGGCTTGGCACCGCACACGGCACCACCGTGGCCGTGATGGACTGGGACAGCCACCGCTACCTCGAATGCTATTTCGCGGTGCCGATGATGGGCGCCGTGCTGCAGACCGTGAACGTCCGCCTTTCGCCGGAAGAGATCGCCTACACGATCAACCATGCGGGCGCGGAAGTGCTGTTCGTTCACACGGATTTCCTGCCCGTGGTCGAGTCGATCCGCGACAAGCTCGAGACCGTCCGGGTCTTCGTCAGCATCGACGATGAGGGCGGCGCCGCCCCCGCGCATTCGATCCCCTTCTGCGCCGACTACGAGACCCTGCTCGCAGCCAGCCCGGTCGAGTATGACTTTCCTGATTTCGACGAGAACACCCGGGCGACGACGTTCTACACCACTGGCACCACCGGACTGCCGAAGGGCGTCTATTTCTCCCATCGCCAACTGGTGCTGCACACCATCACGCTAATGGCGGCGCTGGCCAGCCCGGAAGCCGGACAGCGCTTCCATCGCGGCGACGTGTATATGCCGCTGACGCCGATGTTCCACGTGCACGCGTGGGGCATGCCCTACGTGGCAACCGTGCTGGGCGTGAAGCAGGTCTACCCGGGACGCTATGCGCCGGAGCAGATCATGCGGCTGGTGCGCGATGAAGGCGTGACCTTCTCCCACTGCGTCGGCACCATCCTGCACATGCTGCTGGGCTGCGCCGAGGCCAAGACCGTGGACCTGAGCCACTGGAAGATGGTCATCGGCGGCGGCGCCCTGCCCCACGGCCTGGCACGCGCCGCGCTCGACCGCGGCATTGATGTGTTTTCCGGCTACGGCATGTCAGAGACCGGCCCAGTGCTGACCCTGGCGCAACTCGCTCCCAATGCAACCCCGGGCGACACCGACGACGAGGTCCGCCTGCGCTGCAAGACCGGCGTGCCGGTGCCGCTCGTCGACCTGCGCATCGTCGACCCGAACATGGATGACGTGCCGCACGACGGCAAGGCCTGTGGCGAGATCGTGGTGCGGGCGCCGTGGCTGACCCAGGGCTACCTGAAGCATCCGCAGGCTTCCGAGCAGCTCTGGGAAGGCGGCTACCTGCATACCCAGGACATCGCCAACATCGACCCGGATGGCTACGTGCAGATTACGGACCGCATCAAGGACGTGATCAAGTCCGGCGGCGAATGGGTCTCGTCGCTCGAGATCGAGAGCCTGATTTCCACACACCCCGCCGTGGCCGAGGTAGCTGTCATCGGCATCAAGGACGAGAAATGGGGCGAACGGCCCGCTGCACTGGTCGTGCTCAAGCCGGACGCCGCGGCCCCTGCCAGCGAGGACGACATCAAGCGGCACGTGCTCGCCTACAGCGAGTCCGGCCGCATCTCGAAATATGCCGTGCCGCAGGTCGTCAGGATCGTCTCCGCGCTGGAGAAGACCAGCATCGGCAAGCTGAACAAGAAGCTGATGCGCGAGCAGTTTGCCTGAGCCTTCCCCGGCGATCGATTGATATCAAGGAAACACCATCATGAGCATCCCTGAATACCGCATGGCCACGCTGGCCGAGTTTGTCGGTCGCGAGCTGGGTACGTCGGACTGGGTCCTGGTCGACCAGGCACGCATCGACGCCTTCGCGCAATGCACCGGCGACAGGCAATGGATCCACGTTGACGTGGAGCGCGCAAAGCGCGAAAGCCCGTTCGGCGCAACCATCGCGCACGGCTACCTGACGCTGTCGTTGCTGGCATCGCTGGCCATCGAGATCGGGCTCATTCCCGGCGACGCGTCGTCAGGACTGAACTACGGACTGGACAAGGTGCGCTTCATGGCGCCGGTAAAGGCCGGTTCACGGGTGCGCAGCCGCGTGACCCTGCTGTCCGTCGAGGACAAGGGCGACGGCCGCTACATGGTGAAGATGGCAAACGAATTGCAGATCGACGGCGCAAGCAAGCCGGCGCTGCTCGCAGAAACATTAGCGCTGCTGGTGGCATGACACACCGGCCGGCACCAGGGCAAGACCCGAGGTATGAGGAGACAGCAATGACGGCAGTAACCGGAAAGCGCGAGAGCGGCAGTGCAGCGGACGCCAGTGCAACCCAACCCAAGCGACGCCCGCGCGGGCCCAACCCGTTCATCGGCATGCGCCCGCGCGACATCATGGCCACTGCGCAGCAGATCGGCGTGCAGGCCGTGCGCCACCCCGTGCAGCTGCTGGAGCAGGAAGCCGCGCTGGCGCGCGAGCTGGTGTCGGTGCTGGCCGGCAAGTCGACGACCGCGCCGCAAAAGGGCGACCGGCGGTTTGCGGATCCGGCGTGGCAGGACAATCCGCTGTACCGCATGTCGATGCAAGGCTACCTGGCCTGGTGCAATGCGCTGTCAGGTTTCGTCGAGCGCTCGGCCCTGGATGACCAGAGCAAGGAGCGCGCGCAATTCGTGCTGTCGCTGATGACCGACGCGCTGTCGCCGACCAACACGCTGCTTGGCAATCCGGCCGCGCTGAAGAAGATAGTCGAGTCGGGCGGCGCCAGCCTGATCTCCGGCCTGCGCAATATCGTCACCGACGCGCTGACGAACCAGGGCATGCCGTCCCAGGTGGACAAGAGCGCGTTCGAAGTCGGCAGGAACCTCGGCACCTCGCCCGGCGCGGTGGTGTTCCGCAACGAGGTGCTCGAACTGATCCAGTACACGCCGGCCACGCCCAATGTGTATGCGCGCCCGCAACTGATCGTGCCGCCGCAGATCAACAAGTTCTACATATTCGACCTGTCCGAAGGCAAGAGCATTGTCGATTACATGCTGCGCAACCAGTTCCAGGTGTTCGTTGTGAGCTGGCGCAATCCGACCATCGAGCATCGCGACTGGGACATGGACACCTACGTCAGCGCGCTGATTGAAGCCATCGCCGCGATTCGCGACATCACCGGCAGCGATGACGTGAACCTGCACGGCGCCTGTTCCGGTGCGATGACGATGGCGGCGCTGCTCGGCCACCTGGAGGCCCGCAAGGAGAAGCTCGTCAACGCGTCTACGCTGATGGTGGCCGTGCTCGACAGTACCGCCGATTCGCAGCTTGGCCTGTTTGCCACGCCGGAGAGCGTCTCTGCGGCCAAGCAGGCGAGCATCCTGAGAGGCGTGCTGGAGGGCGAGGACATGGGACGCGTATTTGCCTGGATGCGGCCCAATGACCTGGTGTGGAACTACTGGGTCAACAACTACCTGCTGGGCAACGCGCCGCCGGTGTTCGACATCCTGTACTGGAACAACGACACCACGCGCCTGCCGGCGAAGTTCCATGGCCAGTTGCTCGACATCTTTGCCGGCAACCTGTTCGCCAGGCCGCGCGCGCTGACCGTGCTCGGCACGCCGATCGACCTGTCCGAAGTGTCGTGCGACAAATACGTGGTGGCCGGCATCACGGATCACATCACACCGTGGAAGGGCGTCTACAACACCGCGCGCACCTTTGGCGGCAATACCCGCTTCGTGCTGAGTTCGAGCGGCCACATCCAGAGCCTGATCAACCCGCCGGGCAACCCGAAGGCCAGGTTCTTCCTCAACCCGGAACTGCCGGAGAACCCGGACGACTGGCTGCTGGGCGCCAGCCCCGAAGCGGACTCCTGGTGGGACAACTGGTGCCGGTGGCTGGCCGAGCGTTCCGGTGACCTGCGCCCGGCGCCGGCTTCGCCAGGCAATGAGCGCCACCCGCCGCTTGCCGCCGCGCCCGGGACCTATTTCGCCGAGTAGCGCATCGTATTGCGCAGCCACGCTGCCTGCATGACTCACTTTTTTCGCAACCCTCTCTATCCGGAGATCTTCATCATGGAATCCACCACCCCGAACAACCTGTTCAGCCAATACACGAGCATGATCAAGCAGTTCAAGCTGCCGGGCCTCGACATCACTGCGATCCTGGAATCGCGCCGCAAGGACATTGAAGCGCTGTTGGCCGCCAACAGCACCGCGCTGTCCGGCATGCAGGCACTTGGCCAGAAGCAGGCCGATATCCTGCGCGCAGCCATGGCGGACGCGCAGTCGCTGATCGCGCAACGCACCGCTGCCGATGCGAAAGCGTCCGGGAACGCCGGCGAGGTTGTTCAGCAGGGCCTGCGCAAGGCGGTGACGAACATGCAGGATCTGGCCGATACTCTCTACAAGACCCAGGCGGACTGCTTCGCGGTCATCAGCAAGCGCGTGACGGAGAACGTGGAGGAACTCAAGGCACGCCTGCAGCCCGGCAAGTGACCCGGCGCCGGCATGCCGGACGCCGGTCCCCAAACGCGGTGCCCCACACGGAAAGCCACCTCAATGCATGACGACAACATCATCCCCGAGGCGGCCAGCGCCTTGCAGGTCCAGACCATCGACCTGGATGGCCAGGCGCTGCGCGTGGGCATCCGCCCCGGCAGCGATGCGTCGCCGCCGCTGCTGGTCTTCAACGGCATCGGCGCCAACCTCGAACTGATCGAGCCATTCGCCCAGGCGCTGGGGGACGTCGGTGTCATCATCTTCGATGTGCCAGGCGTCGGCGGCTCGCCGGTGCCGCTGGTTCCCTATCGCTTCTCGAACCTGGCCGTGATGGCCGACAAGCTGCTCACACGCCTCGGCCACCACGGCCCGGTGGATGTGCTGGGTGTGTCGTGGGGCGGTGCGCTCGCGCAGCAGTTTGCACACCTGTATCCGGTTCGCTGCCGCCGGCTGATCCTGGCGGCAACGTCGCCCGGCGTGATCATGGTTCCCGGCAAGCTTTCGGTCCTGTCGAAGCTGGTCATGCCGCGCCGCTATACGGATCCGGCCTACCTGCAGAAGATCGGCGCGGAGATCTACGGGGGCGCGTACCGCACCAACGCCCATCTGCTGACCGAGCATGCCCGGCATCTCCAGCCGCCACGCGGGCGCGGCTACGTCTATCAGCTGCTGGCCGCATGGGGGTGGAGCAGCCTGCTCTGGCTCGGTACACTACGCCAGTGCACCCTGGTCATGCACGGCAATGACGACCCCATCGTGCCGCTTACCAACGCCAGGATACTGGCCGCGCGCATTCCAAAGGCGAAGCTTCACGTGATCGATGACGGCCATTTGTTCCTGGTTGCACGCGCAGGAGATGTTGCACCCGTGATCCGGAAATTCCTTCGACAAGCATCGTGTTGAGCTATCTGACCGGCAACAGGACAGGCAGGCGCACGGCAGCGGCCGTGACGCCTGAATTGCTGAAGCAGGAGCGGCTGACCCGCATGCGGGTCACCGCAACATGCTTGCTGGCCGCCATGATCGGCTTGCTGGTCGTGAGCATTGTTTTCCAGCGCGACTATCCCGCGCTGGCATGGCTGCGCGCCTTCGCCGAGGCGGGCACGGTCGGCGCCATCGCCGACTGGTACGCCGTGGTGGCGCTGTTCCGCCATCCGTTCGGCATTCCGGTCCCGCACACGGCCATCATCCCGCGCAACCAGGACCGGATTGCCAATGGCCTGGGCAGCTTCGTCGAACAGAATTTCCTGACACCTGAGATCGTTGTCGACAGGCTACGCGGCCAGAACACCGCCGCGGCCGTGGCGGCCTGGCTGGCCCGGCCGGACAACAGCCGGATCATTGCCGATTCGGTCGCGGACTCGGTCCCAGCCTTGCTGGGCAGCTTCGACGACAAGGAAGTCGCGCGCTTCTTCGAGCGCACGGTCGTGCCGCAACTGCGCACGCTCGACGTGTCCCACCTTGCCGGCAATATGCTGGCCATCCTGACCGAGGGCGACCGCCACCAACCGCTGCTGGATCACGGGCTGCGGGCGCTGGAGCGCTGGCTCGTCGCCAACTCGGACGTGGTCAAGGCAAAGTTCGGCGAGGCATCGCGGTACACGCCGGCGCTCCTCGATACCTACATCGTCAACCGGTTTGTGGAAGGCATCATTGCCCTGCTGCATGAGGTCGTCGCTAATCCCGACCACGAACTACGCCACCAGTTCGACGCCGCCGTGCAGGAACAGATCCGCAAGCTGCATACCTCCGACGACTACCGGCGCGTCGGCAAGGCCTGGATGCGGGACTGCATCCGGTATCTCAGGCGGGAGGACTATTACCGGATCCTCTGGGAGCGTGCGCGCACGCGCCTGAGCGCCGATATCGGCAGCCAGCGCTCCGTGATCCGCCACACGATGGCCGCCGGACTGGCCGCCATCGGCAAATCCGTTGCGGACGATCCGGGCATTCAGGAGAAGCTCAATGCATGGTGGCTGGAACTCGTGCACACCGTGATGCTTCGCTACGGGCGCCAGATTGCCGCGCTGATCACCGAGGTCGTGCAGAGCTGGGACGCCGACGAAGTCGGCCGGAAGATCGAAGCCGAGATCGGGCCCGATCTCCAGTTCATACGCATCAACGGCACCTTCGTCGGTGGCGCAGTGGGCGTGCTGCTCCATGCGGGGGCGCTGCTGCTGGCTTAGATACGTGTCAGCCCGGCAACCGGCGGCGTGACATTTGTGCGGAGAACGCCGGGTACAGGGGCGGCGCTACGCGCCCGGAACCCCGTCATGGCAAGGCCGCCTTCCAGTACGCTTCAACGTGCCTGACGAGACTATCCGGGAGCGCGACATAGTACTCAGCGGCCGCATCGGCCTTTCCCTCGGAGAGCGCCCAACTGAAGAATGCGATTGCGTCCCTGGTCTCAGCGGCGCTGCTGCGCGTTCTGGAGATCAGGACAAAGACGGCGCCGGTAATCGGCCACGCTTGCGGGCCGGCTGCATTGGTCAGTACCTGGTAGAAATCGGCCTGCGGATTCCACTCTGTCCCGGTGACCGCGGCGCTGAAGCTTTCGCGCGTTGGCTGCACGAATACCCCGTCGCGATTCCTGACGGCGGCATAGGACAATTTGCGCTGCAATGCGTAAGTCAGCTCGACGTAGCCAATGGCCCCCTTCACATTGCGAATATAGGTGGCAACCCCCTCGTTTCCGCTTGCGCCCACACCCACGGGCCATTTCACGGTCGTGCCGGCACCAACGGTTGCTCCCCATTGCGGGCTGACCTTCGCGAGGTAGTCGGTCCAGTTGAACGTGGTTCCCGAACTGTCGCTCCGATGGACGACCACGATCTTCTGGTCGGGGAACGCCATGCCTGGATTTGCCGCCGCAATGGCCGGGTCATTCCAGTTGACGATCTTGCCCTGGTAAATGTCCGTCAATAGCGAGCCAGTCATGCGTAGCTGCCCCGGCCCCACACCGTCCAGGTTCAGCACCGGCACCACGCCGCCGACCACGATAGGAAACTGCGCCAGGCCCGCCGCGCGCAACTCTTCGGGCTTGAGCGGCATGTCCGTGGCGCCGAAGGTCACGCTGGCGGAGCGGATCTGGCGAATGCCGTTACCCGATCCGGTGGGCTGATAGTTGACTTGCTGCCCGGTGCGGGCGTAGTAAGTCGCCGCCCATTTGGACATCAAGGGGTAGACAAAGGTCGACCCCGCTCCCGAGATATCCCCGGCGTGCGCCATTGCCACCGCGCTAAGCCACAGCAGCAGGATTGCCGCTTGCCGTCCCAGGGCTTGAAGAAAGCGCAACCGGCAATCGTGCATTGGCATCATGATTGTTCTTCCCTGGTCCGACGATTACGTTGCGACGCACCTACGCATCTCAGGCTAGCAGATCGCTGCCCTTTGAGGCAGGACAAAACGATCCGCGTCTGCTTGCCGGCGACGAGAAGGGGCACTACCCGCACCAGGCCTCTACGGCTGCTGTCGCACGATTATGACTGTCATATGTCTGTCATTTGTTGATTGCGCGACACCGGACGACGACGACTCACGTCAACGTTGACAGCAGCACATTTTGCGCAGCTTCGCCCTCACGCGAGGGCTGACGCACGTAGCTTCCGTCCGACGCCATCTGCCAGGCGTCGCAGCGGTCTGTCAGGTACGGTCTCAGCCCTTCCGCAATGACGCGTTCTTTCAGGCTGGCATCGAGAATGGGAAAGCAGATCTCGATGCGCCGCGACAGGCTTCTTTCCATCCATTCACCGCTGGACAGCATGACCCTTTCGGCCCCGTCATCGTGAAAATAAAAGATGCGCGAGTGCTCGAGAAACCGGCCCATGACCGATTTGACCTCAATGGTCTCCGACAGGCCGGCAACGCCGGGGCGCAGCGCACAGGCGCCTCTGATGATCAGATCGATATCGACACCGTCACGTGAGGCATCGTACAGCGCCTGGATCAGATCAGGCTCAAGCAGTGCGTTCATCTTGACAATAATCCATCCCTTGCGACCAGCCTTGGCATGCCCGGCTTCGCGCCGGATCGCTGCAAGCAACTCCTTCTTCATGGTGAAAGGCGATTGCCAGACATAGGTCATGCCATGGGTCTGGCCCCGGCCGGTCAGTTGGCTGAATACTTGCGCCACGTCCTGCGTCAGCGGCTGATTGGCTGTCAGCAAGCCAAAATCCGTATAGGTGCGCGTCGTCTGGCTGTGGTAATTCCCCGTTCCGAGATGCACATAGCGCCGCAGCTTCCCACCCTCGCGCCGCAATACCATGACCATCTTGGCGTGTGCCTTGAATCCTACGACGCCGTAGATGACATGCGCGCCGACTTCCTCCAGCTGCGCGGCCCAACCCAGGTTGGCTTCTTCGTCGAAGCGGGCCAGCAGTTCCACCACGACGGTGACCTCCTTGCCGTTGCGCGCTGCCTCGATCAGTGCCGAAAGCAGGACCGAGTCGTGGCCGGCGCGATACACCGTCTGGCTGATTGCCACCACGTCGGGATCCCGTGCCGCTTGCCTGACAAAATCCACCACCGGTGCAAACGACTGGAACGGGTGATGCAGCAGGATGTCGCCGTCGCGAATGGCGCGGAAGATGTCGGAACAATCGTGCAGTACCTTTGGCAGGCCAGGCCGGAAAGGCAGGTATTTCAGTTCCGGCCGGTCCACGTGATCCGGCACCTGCATCAGGCGAACCAGGTTGACCGGTCCGTTGACTGAGAACACCTCGCCTGGCGCCAGGCCGAACTGTTCCTGCAGGAACGCAGTCATGGCCGGCGTGCAGTTGTCCGCCACCTCCAGCCGGACCGCATCGCCAAGATGCCGGTGCGGCAGCTCGCCCTGCAATGCCTCGCGCAGGTTCTTGATCTCTTCCTCGTCCACAAACAGCTCGCTGTTGCGGGTCACGCGGAACTGGTAGCAGCCGCGTATTGTCATGCCACTGAACAGCTCGCCGACGTGGGCATGCAGTATGGAGGAGAGGAAAACAAAGCCATGCTCGCATCCGGCAATATCCGCCGGCAGTGCGATGACGCGTGGCAACGCGCGTGGCGCCTGCACGATCGCATAGCCGGAGTTGCGCCCGAACGCATCCTTGCCCTCGAGTTCAACGGCGAAGTTCAGGCTCTTGTTGAGAACCCGTGGAAACGGATGCGCCGGGTCCAGGCCGATCGGCGTCAGGACCGGCATCAGTTCGGCGAAGAAGAATTCCCGGATCCATGCCGCCTGCGCAGGGTTCCACGAGGGCCGGCGCAGGAAGCGGATCTGCTGCTCGGCCATGGCCGGGATCAGCACGTCATTGAACAACTGGTATTGCTGATCGACCAGCTCCCTGACCCGCTGATTGACCCGGGCATAGATCACCTGCGGCGTCAGCCCGTCCGGGCCGGCAACCGGAGACTGAAGCAAGCACTGTTCCTTCAGGCCCGCCACGCGGATCTCGTAGAACTCATCCAGATTGCTGCTGAAGGTGCACAGGGCACGCAAGCGCTCCAGCAGTGGCACCGCGGGATCGGCGGCCTGCTCCAGCACGCGTCCAAAGAACTCCAGCTGGCTGAGTTCGCGGTTGATATAGAGCTCATTGCCGTTCAACAAGCGATCCGGATCCGCCAGGGTATCGAGGCGCCGCTTCTCCGGGACCATCGGCGACGCGTTCTGCATGGGATCGGAATCGTGGTTCATGATTTGAGTGTCTGCGGGGGAATCCTTCCAGATTCTAGCTGGCGCATCACGCATATCGAGGCGAATCTGATCCCACTACACCCGCGAAATACGTACCACGGCACGCGCCTCCGGTGCCTAGAATAATTTGACCTGCCCACTGGAGTTGCCAATGCCCCATGAAATACCACCTGCGACCGAGACCACCCCGGAGGGTCTGATGGGCCTGATCGAGCATATTGGAGGTGCAGCGGCGCGCGGCCACCTTGACCCGGAGTTTGTGCGCAAGCTGGGCAAGCGCATTGCCAACGAGTTCCAGGACATGAAAGCGAACAGGCAACCCGGCGACAATGAACTCGCAAGACTGGAGCAGAGCATAGAGGCCCTGCTGCTGGCCGCGGACCGCACATACGGTGCCAGGCTGACCAGGTCGCTGCAGCGGTTGCGGGAGCACGAACTCCCCTTTGCAGGCAGAGAACCGAAAGCAAACCCGCCGCATTGACAGTGCGGCCCGGTGGCGAGGCCCGGCAGGCAAACCAGTTTATTAAGCAGGTAATTCAGATAATCTTGTGGCTGGCTTGCCCGGCTGGCATGAGCGCCGCGGCACGAAGCCATTTCGGCGCGACGGCGTGGGCGTCTTTTGATTAACACCGCAGATGGCCTTGGAACCTATGTCAAAAGCTGACAAGAAGCGATACCTCAAAGCCCTTAACCGGCGCCTGAAGAAGGAATCGGCAGGCAAGTTCGATGCGCTCTTTGTCTTCGACCCGCCCGGCTCGAAGCCGAAGGACGCCACCGGCGTGACCATCAGCGGTCCGGCCAGCGACGAAGTCCTTGCCGTCATGAACGCAGTCCAGGCCCGGGTATTCGCAAAATTCGAGGGCAGCGCAATGCATGGCTAGTGTCCTGTTCCGCAAATACCTTGCCATGAAATCGCCCAGTTGGCCGCCACGCGTCGTTGCTCGTCGTTGCCATAGCTACGGCTATGGCGCCTCCTCGCGCCTAGCCTGACGACCAACTGGACGATTTCATTTTGGCAAGTTTNTCTTCGACGGTTGATCATTCTGATATGCGCGGGTTGGGTACCGCATGACAAACGATTCGTCGAGGAGCTGCCTCGGTCTAGTTTCGAGGATTGTGCTGTTTCCAGTTGCCTCCTAGTGTCGGCGAGGGTTCTCCACCGCTGCCGGGCCTGGCCCAAACACACTTGTCCTATGTCGATTCGGTTAAGTTGCCGTGACCCTTACCTACCTGCTAAGCCGATTCGATCCCGGTTAAGTTGGCGCGAGCCTTGCCTGCTGACCGATTGCCCAGATAAAACCAGCCAGTTCGCG
>NZ_QKWJ01000006.1 GCF_003353055.1 Cupriavidus lacunae | reverse complement strand
CGCCAGCGTTCAATCTGAGCCAGGATCAAACTCTTCAGTTCAATCTCTGTGTGGACCCTCGCGGGTCCTCGCTCTTTCGAGCGGTCGCTCACTCTCAGAAAACTGACTGACCAGATCCGAAGATCCAGTCACGTTTTGCTGTGCGAGCACTGTATAACTTGTGAAGCATCACTGTCCGAAGACAGCGGCGTCCGCTACCCAGCGCCCACACTTATCGGTTGTTTGTTTGTTAAAGAACTCGTCCGTTCGTTACCGTCCGGACCCGCACCGGCTTTGCCGTTTGCGTCGCTGCGTTGTCAGCAGCAGAGAAACNCAGCAGAGAAACGAGATTATGCAGAGCTTTCTTCGTTTCGTCAACCGTTTCAGCAATCTTTTTTTGCTGCGGCCGGCGCGCTGACTTCGCTGCGCCAACCTTCCCGGTCGACCCCGTAACCCGCGCCCCGTCTGCTTTGCAGCGCTGCGTTGTGTTGCGAGGGGGGCGAATAATATGCGAGCACGGCGGGGTTGGCAAGGGGTTTATCGGGAAAAAGCCAAATTGCCTCAAAAGTGCCTTTTTCAATGCCTCGGCCATGAAGCAGCGCTACTTATAGAATGACCGTTCCGGCCCGTGGGGCCGCTCTCTTATAGATGGGGACGTTCGATGACTATCCAAGCGACATGGAAGCCAAGCCAGGGCAACAGCATCTGCCACCTGACCAACGGCACGGCCGAGTGGCAGGCCGACCTGGACGCTTCGGCCGGCGGCGACACGAAATATCCGAACCCGCATGACCTGCTGGACTCGGCCCTGGCTGCCTGCACTACCCTGACCTTGCAGCTGTACGCCAAGCGCAAGGGCTACGTAGTCACCGAAGTCCACGTGTCCGTCGGCCACGAGGAAGCGAACGGCACATATACGATGAACCGCGAGGTCAAGGTCAGCGGGGAACTCACGCCCCAGATCCTGGACGACCTGCTGCGCGTGGCAAACCGCTGCCCGGTGCATAAGACCTTGTCCGGACAATTCTCCATCCAGACCTCGATTACCTGAGCTCACGCAACAAGGTCCTCCGTTGGCTGCCGTCAACACACAAATGATAATCTTTATCATTTAAAGACTCGGATTCTGACACGGCCTGAGTCAGCTAATTGGTTGACCGGACACTGTTGTGTCCGATCTCTTCTTCCGGCACCCACCGCCGTGTCATCGCCCTGACTCAGGCGGTGCAGTATCTTGGCCGCCGCGAAATCCGTTTTTGGGCCCACCCGTTCGGGGGTAGCCCCAACAGATGTGTTGGCCGGCGCACCAAGGATTCGCCGCATTCCGTCCAAACCGGGGTCGTGCGCTTGGTCTGCCATGCATCGCCGACTTACCATGAACGGAAAGCACAAAAATAAAAAAAATGCTTACATACCGTAGCGAGCGGGGGATGCCTTGACCAACTTTATTGAAGCGTATTGCGCGCAGGTGCGACTTGCGGGGGCAGCCGGCGTCATTGCCAAACCGGTCGTCGTGGCGCAGAACGGCACGTATGCCATGCACTACGTGCCTAGCGAATACCTGAACGCCCAGGCGCACCTGGTGCTGGTCAGCACCACGCCCGGCCATGCCCATGTGCGTCTGGCCGCCGCCGTCACCGAAGAACTGATGCGCACCCATGCGCCCGGTCGCGTGATCCAGCGCGAGAACAAGCGCCGCGTCGAGCTGGGCGGCAAGCTGGTGCGGCCCAACCTGATCCGCATGCTCGACCACTTCCGCGTGCCGGAACTGGTCGGCCTGCCGCACGCCGCGGCCTTGTGGAACGACGGCTTCGAGCGCCTGCAGCCACTCGCCTTGCTGCCGCATGCCACCACGCGGCGCGGCCTGGCGTTCGACGGCCCCCTGGAAGAACTGCAGGATGTGCCGATGTTGCGCGAAGTCTTCGAGACCCGGTTCCTGGGCGCCGTGCGGCAGATGCGCACCGATGCCCTGTACATCGCCCTCGGCCGTACCGCCTGGGCCGGGCTGAGGCATGCCGTCAGCCTCCGGCTGCTGGCGCGCCACCAGTTGCTGGGGATGATGCCGGTCCCGGCGCGCGCCGGCAGCATGGTGCGCTACTTCCTGCGCGAGATCGCGGCCAGCGCCCTGTCAGCCAAGGATCCTGTGAGGCATCGCGTGGACTGGCTCGATGCCGCTCATGCGGAACTGGAGGCCAATGTCAGAAAATTGCGCGCGGCCATCAACCCGGATCCGCGTTCCACCTATCTCATCGCGTAAGCGGTCACTCGCCTTCATCCCTGTGATCGACAGACCCCACCAAGGTGGGGTCTTGGGAGGCCGCTTTGCGCCGATAACGTCTCCTGAGGATACTGACACTCCTCGCATTCCCGATTTGCGGCCCCGCGTGGGCCGCGATTTTTTTGGGACGATCGCCTGCTCGCGTCAGGCCAGCCACCAGGCACAAGCTTTGCCTCCGGTCTGAACCGTTTCGCGCCCACCAGCCATGACGACCCTGTCCGCCTTGCGCATTGCCCTGTATGCCACGCTGCTGCTTGGCTCGCTTCCCGCGCCGGCGCAAAGCGACAAGCCGGGACTCGCCATCGCCGCGCTCAAGCCGGGCGGCCCATTGCCGCCGGGCTGGAAAAATCTACCTGTCGCCGCAGGCAAGGCCAGGACCGACTATCAGCTCGTGGCGGATGGCAACACCACGGTGCTCCAGGCCGACGCCAACCATTCCGCCTCGGCGCTGATGCATGAAGGCAACGTGGATCTGGCCCGCACGCCGGAGGTGGCCTGGCGCTGGAAGGCCGAAGGCGCGATTCCAGGCGCCGATAACCGCGAAGGCGCGCATGAGGATGCGCCGGCGCGCCTGGTGTTCTTCTTCGATGGCGACAAGAGCAAGCTTTCGCTGGGCGACCGCACCATGATGCGACTGGCCAAGACCCTGGCCGGCGAGGAACTGCCCTACGCCACGCTGATGTATATCTGGTCGACCAGCGCCGCACCCGGCAGCGTCATTCCCAACCCGCATACCGGCCGCGTGCAGATGATCGTGGTATCCGGCGCGGACGATGCCGGCAAATGGCAAGACCTGCGCCGCAATGTCACGCAGGACTATGAGCGGGTGTTCCACGAACCGCCGGGCCAGATCAAGGCCTACGGCATCTTGACCGACACGGACAACACCAATGCCACCGCCCGCGCCTGGTATGGCGACATCCGCTTCCTGCCAGGGGGCTGAGCGAGGGATTAGGGCGGCGGCGTCTGCCTGACGCTTCGCCGCAGGGCATCCGCGACCTGCGTCATCAGCGCGGCATCATCGTCCACCGCGCGCCCGCCGGCCAGCAGCGCCTCGCGCACGCTGACGACCTTGCCGGCGTCATAGCGCCGGTCACTGTCGATGGCCGCTTCGAAGGCATTGGCACGCCCGTTGATCTGCACGGGGTCGGCGCCGACCAGCAGCACCGCATGGGCCAGCACCAGGTGGTGCTGGCCGTCGGCCGATTGCATGGCGGCAGGCGCGCGTCGCCAGTACTGGGCCGTGCCGGCGATCTTGCGCGCGGCTTCGGGCGGACCCCAGGCCAGGTTGTAGCGGCCGTCGCAGAAGGAGCCGGCCACCGCCTGCCAGTGCGTCTCAACGCCGAGCGTTTGCAGGGCCGCGCCGATGACCTGGCACAGATGCAGGTAGACCGCGTCACTGAGCGCGCCCGGCGGCTGGGCCACTGCGTAGGCCAGGCTCAGGTTGAGGATGCCGGGACCCTGCGGCACCAGGCCGCCCCCGGACATGCGCAGGAACACCGGGCATCCCTGCTGCGCGAAGTCCGCGCGCGCGGTCTCCAGGGCCGCATGGCGCAGGTAAGTGCGCGGCACCACCAGCGACAGCGGCGCCTCCCACAGCTGCGCCACCTGCCGGCCCTGCGCCGCGAGGTCGAGCAGGGCCAGTTCATCCTGCAGCGGGTCGTTGCCCGCGTTACCTGCACCTGCTGTCTCGACAAATTCAAACGGCATCGGATGGCACCTGCCCCGGGGATGGCAACGTGACCAGTCTAGCAACTATGCGCTGAGCGCATCGAAGTACGCCAGCGCCTTCGACGCATACATGGCGCCGGGCCCGCCACCCATCTCGATATTGATGGCCAGCACTTCCGCTAGCTGCTCGCGGGTCGCGCGATGGCGCAGCGCCTGGCTGGTATGGAACAGCACGCAGTCGTCGCAGCCCTTCTGCACGGCCAGCGCGACGGCCACCAGTTCCTTGACGGCGGCGGGCAGGCTGCCTTCCTGGGTGGCCGCCTTCATCACGCCCTGGAAGGCGCTCATGGCGGCGGGCTGGGCCTGGCCGAGCGCGCCGAATTGCTTGTTGATCTCCGCAAGGCGGGTTTTCGGGTCTGTGGTCATGGGGTGTCCTGTGGTGAGTCGTTCGAAGCAGGCAGGCAGCGCGGACGGCGCACGGCAGCACCGTCCGCGCGCGGCATCAGCCGGCCAGGTGCGTCTTCAGCAGCGCATTGAAGTCATTGGCTTTCTCCATCTGGCTCATGTGGCCGGCATCGGGGAAAACCTTGACGGTTGCGCCCGGCGGCGCCGCTTCAGCGTGCTCGGCGGGGATGATGCGGTCCTGCCCGCCCCACACCACCAGCACGCGCTTGCCGCTGCCGGCCAGTCGCTGACCGGGTTGCTCGCCCTGCCGGCCGCCGCCGAAGAGTCCCTGGCCCAGCGCCGTCAGCGCCTCGGCGACGCCGTCCAGCCGCTTGTAGCGCAGCAGGTCGTCCAGCATCTGGCGGCTGACCAGCCCCGGATCGGCAAACAGCAGTTCGACCACGGGCTTGAGCTCGCGCCGCGACTGCGCGTTGACGAAGCCTTCGGTATAGCCGCTGTTGACGGCGTCGCCGAAGCCCACCGGCGACACCAGCGCCACCGACAGCACCCGCTGCGGCGCATCCACCGCCAGCTGTGCGGCCACGCCGCCGCCCATCGAGTGGCCGACCACATGCGCCGCCTCGATCCCGGTCTCGTCCATGAAGCGCGCTACAAAGCCGGCCATCTGCGCCAGCGTCGTGCCCGCGAGCCGCGGCGACGACTGTCCATGGCCGGGCAGGTCGAGCGCCACAACGGTGTACGCGTCGGCCAGGGGGTCGAGGTTGAACAGCCAGTTGTCCAGGTCTCCGCCAAATCCGTGGATGAAGAGCACGGTCTGTGCGCCGTCACCCTTGCGGGCATAGCGAACCCGGATGCCGTCGACGTCGGCAAAATGGTACGCGGCAGCGGCGTCCTCTTCGCCACCGTCGTCCGCCGGCGTTTCATAAGCCGCGACATAATCATCGATTTGCGCATCGCTCACCTCCGCAGGTGCCAGCACGCCCAGCAGCGCTTTCACCGGCAGCACGTCGCCGGCCTGCGCCACCTTGCGGCGCAGCGTGCCCGCGTCGGGCGCCTCCACCGCATTGGCGATCTTGTCGGTTTCCACATCCAGGATCGGCATGCCCACGGTAATCTCGGTGCCTTCGTCGACCAGCCAGGCATTGACCGTGCCTTCCTTCATCGACAGGCCCCACTTGGGCATCACGATCGGAATAATTGCGGTTGCCATCAGTGCTTGCCTCCCTTCATGGTCTTGCGCGCGGCGGCCACGATCTGCGCGGCGCTGGGGATATACAGGTCCTCCAGCGTGGGCGAGAACGGCACCGGCGTATGCGGCGGGCACACCATCTCGATGCCGGCCTTGAGCGCGCCGAAGGCCTGCTGCGCGACCTGCGCCGAGATATCGGTGGCGATATTGCAGCGCGGGCTGGCCTCGTCGACCACCACCAGGCGACCGGTGTTCTCGACCGATTCCAGCACCGTGTCCATGTCCAGCGGCGAGAGCGTGCGCAGGTCGATGATCTCGGCCTCGATGCCTTCCTTGGCCAGCGTCGCCGCCGCTTCCAGCGCGCGATGCACCATCAGCCCGTAGGTGACGATCGACACGTCCTTGCCGTCGCGCACGATATTGGCCTCGCCGAACGGAATGGCGTACGCGCCCTCCGGTACGTCCCCTTCCAGGCCATAGAGGTTCTTGTGCTCGCAGAAGATCACCGGGTCGTTGTCGCGGATCGCCTGGATCAGCAGGCCCTTGGTGTCGTACGGCGTGGACGGGCACACCACCTTCAGGCCGGGGATATGCGTGAACAGCGGCGTCAGCATCTGGCTGTGCTGCGCGGCCGCGCGAAAGCCCGCGCCGACCATGGCGCGGATCACCACCGGGGTCTCGGCCTTGCCGCCGAACATGTAGCGGAACTTGGCCGCCTGGTTGAAGATCTGGTCAAAGCAAACGCCCATGAAGTCGATGAACATCAGCTCGGCGATCGGGCGCATGCCGCAGGCGGCGGCGCCGATGGCGGCGCCCACGTAGGCGGATTCGGACAGCGGCGTGTCCAGCAGCCGGTCGCCGTGCTTGGCGTACAGGCCCTTGGTCACGCCCAGCACGCCGCCCCAGGCGTCCTTCTCGCCGTCCGCGCCGGCGCCGCCGACGATGTCTTCGCCCAGCATGATGACGCTGGGGTCGCGGGTCATTTCCTGGTCGATCGCCTCGTTGATCGCCAGCTTGATGCTCAGTTTGCGAGCCATGTTTGTCTCCTGATGATTGGGGTTGCGCGTGGCGGATCAGTAGCTGACGTAGACGTCGGTGAGCAAGTCCTCGGGACCTGGCTGCGGGGCCGCCTTGGCTTCCTGCACGGCATGCTCGATCAGCGCGGCGACTTCGCGGTCGATGGCGTCGAGCTCATCGCGCGCGATGACGCCGGCCTGGGTGACGGTGCGGCTGAACAGCTTCAGGCAGTCCTTGTTGGCACGGATGTCGTCGAGTTCGCCGGCGGCGCGGTAGGTCTGCGCATCGCCTTCGAAGTGGCCGTAGAAGCGGACCATCTTGCATTCGAGCAGCGACGGCCCGCCGCCTTCGCGTGCGCGGCGGATGACTTCGCCAGCGGCTTCATGGACCGCGAAGAAATCGGTGCCGTCCACCGTTACGCCGGGGATGCCGAAGCCGGCGGCGCGGTCGACGTAGCTGTCCACGGCGGTGCCGTAGTCGCGCGAGGTGGATTCGGCGTAGCCGTTGTTCTCGATCACGAAGATCACCGGCAGGTTCCACACCGCGGCCAGGTTCAGGCTTTCCAGGAAGGTGCCCTGGTTGGACGCGCCGTCGCCGCAGAAGGTGATGCCGACCTCGCCCTTGCCGCGGAACTTGGCCGCCAGCGCGGCGCCGCAGATCAGCGGCGCGCCCGCGCCCAGGATGCCGTTGGCGCCCATCATGCCCTTGGACAGGTCGGCGATATGCATCGAGCCGCCCTTGCCATTGCACGAGCCGCCCTTCTTGCCGTAGATCTCCTTCATCATCGCCACCGGATCGACGCCCTTGGCGATGCAGTGGCCATGGCCACGATGCGTGCTGGCAATGCGATCGCCGTCGTTCAGGTGGTGCAGGATGCCGACGCCCGTGGCCTCTTCGCCCGCGTACAGGTGGACGAAGCCCGGGATATCGCCGCGCCCGAAGTCCACATGCAGGCGTTCTTCGAAATCGCGGATGGTGCGCATCTTCCGGTACACCGTCAGCAACGTCTCCTTGTCGAGCGGCAGCGCGGCGGAATCTTGAGAAGCTCTGGCTGTCATGTCTGTCTCCTTCGTTTTCAGGTGTTGCACTTCAAGAAAAGCGGGGGCATGACGCGGGCATTTGCTGCATTTGCCCGCGGCGTCATCAGGCAAAGGCGTGCTGCGGCACGCTGCGCATCAGGTGATGGCGCGCGGCATGGCGCATGCACGCCGCGACGTCGATGCTGCGAAAGGCGTGGTCATGCAGCGTGATGGTGACTTCGTCGTCAGGCCCGAAGGTCAGCTCGCGCTCGCCGTCGAGCGCGACGATGCCGCTGCGCTGGCGCACGCGATGAGGGCGGCCGTGCTCGAGCCGCTGCCAGTCGGCCACCGACACGGAGCACATCAGGCCAGGCGCGATCGGCGCGCACAGGTCGAATTCGCCTTCGCCAGGCGCGGCCAGCTCGATCGCGAGTCCGCCCTCTTCGCGCCGGCCTACCGGTTCCAGCAGCCCGGCGATGGATGACAGTCCGATGGCCTCGGGGTCGGCAAAGGACACGTAGACCGCGGCAAGCGTGTCGGTCTTCCACAAGGCGCGCGCGCCGATGAAATGCTCGTGCGAAATCACTGCATCGACCAGCGCGATATCGCGGCGAAAGCCGCCGTTGCCGTCGCGGATGACGATGTCCAGGCGCTTGTTCGATGCCAGCGCCTGGCTGGCGGGAATACGGCCGGTGGCATAGAGGCCGGTGGCCAGCCCGGTAATAGTGGGCTCGCGCATTTCGGGGTAGGCATTGTTGGTGCCGGTCGACAGGCCCGCGATCGGCACCGCGCCGCACTCGCGCACCACCGCGCGGTGGGTGCCGTCGCCGCCCAGCACGATGATGGCGGCGACGCCCGCATCGGCCATGCAGCGCGCGGCGTGCAGCGTGTCGTCGACGCGCGACGCGACCGGCATGTCGACATAGTCGACCTGGGGCAGGCCCGAGTCCGGCCCCTGCCGGCGCGCCAGGTGCCGGGCCAGCATGACACGCAGCCCTTCGCGGTCCGGCATCATCAGCACGCGCTGCACCCCGCAGGACGCCAGCGCGGCCAGCAGGCGCAGCACGATATTGACGCGATCGGCCAGTTGCAGGCTATTGGCGTTGGCAATCACGCGGCGGATGTCGCGCGCGGAAATCGGGTTGGCGATGATGCCGACCACTGGCGCGATCTGCGCGCTGGCGCCTGCTGCGTGCCCCATTGCCTGTCTCCTGTTGTCGTTGTCTTGCCAGGCGTATTTGCAATGGCCGTGCCAGTGCGTGCGGGCAGTGCAAACATGGGAAATCGGGGTGTCAGCGGGGTCGAACCTGCGGGATTACCCCGAGGCGGCAGGGCAAAAACGACGCTGCGCTGTGACAGATGTCACAGCGCAGGTGTACAGGGGATGGACAGTCGTATCGGGCGCGGGCGCCGTGCTGCCTGCCGGCCTATGCGTCGGGCGGCTCGACGCCGCCGTCGCGCCGGTTGGGGGACTGGATGCCGTAGCGCTCCATGCGCCGGTACAGCGTCATGCGGCTGACGCCGATCTGCCGCGCGACCGCGCTCAGGTTCCAGCCGGAGGCGCGCAGGTACTGCATCAGCAGCATGCCTTCCGGCGGCAACGGGTGCGGATCGGCGGGCGCGCCGGTACATGGCGGTGCTGGCTGCTGCAGCGCCGCGGATGGTGCCGGCCCGGCCAGGCTGTCGGGCAGGTCTTGCAGGTCGATATAGCCGTCGGCGCAGACCGCGCGCGCGTACTCCAGCACGTTGCGCAGCTCGCGCAGGTTGCCCGGCCAGCGGTGGCGATGCAGCCGCTCGCGTGCGGCGGGCGACAGCCTGACTTCACTGCCCTGCGCGCTGCCTTCCTGCAACAGCTTGCGGATCAGCCAGTCCAGGTCGGTTCGCTCGCGCAGCGGCGGCAGCGTGAAGCGCGCGCCGTTGAGGCGGTAATACAGGTCTTCGCGGAAGCGCCCTTCGGCCACGAGCTGCTCCAGGCCATGGTGCGTGGCCGAGATGACCCGCAGTCGCACCGGCACCGGCCGTGCGGCGCCGACGGGCAACACTTCGCCCTCGGCCAGCACGCGCAGCAGCCGCGACTGCAGCTCGCGCGGCATGTCGCCGATCTCGTCCAGGAACAGCGTGCCGCCGTCGGCCTCCTGGATCAGGCCGCGCTTACCGCGCGGGCCCGCGCCGGAAAAGCTGTTGGGCAGGTGACCGAACAGCTCGCTTTCAATCAGCGTTTCAGGGATCGCCGCGCAGTTCACCGCCACGAACGGGCCGTCGCGGCGCGCGCTGGCCAGGTGCAGGGCCTTGGCAAGGAACTCCTTGCCGCTGCCGGTCTCGCCGTGGATGAGCAGGTTGATGGGGGAATCGACCAGGCGGGCTGCGCGCTGCAGTTGCTGCTGCAGCGCGGCATCGCCGCCGGTCAGCGCCGCCAGCGCATCCGGCATCGCCACCTGTGTTTCCGCGGCCGGCGCCTGCCAGTGCAGCGCCGGCGGCAGCACGCTCAGGTACAGCAGGCCGCTGCTACGGTTCAGCGCCACCAGCCGCTGCTCGCTCGGGCGCGAGTAGACATAGCGGCCCAGGTCGTCCATGCGTGCGTCGAACAGCGCCTCGAACGGCTGGCCCAGCACCGTGGCACCCGGCGCACCGCTGAGTTCGCTCTCCAGCATCAGCCTGGCGCGGTGGTTATGGCCGACGATGCGGCCCGCGTCGTCCAGCGCCAGCAGGTATTCGGGATTAACGTCGACAAACTCGGGCGCCACGTTCAGCTTCAGGATCCAGTCGCGCCGGTGCGCGCGCAAGAAGTAGGCGTTCTCGATATGCGCGGCGTAGATGCGCACCATCTGCAGCGCCAGCCCCTGGCTGTCCTTGGCCTGCGGCGAAGTCAGCGCGGAGATGTCGAGGATGGCGTGCAGGTTGCCGTGCGTGTCGAAGAGCGGCGCCGCAGTGCAGGTCAGCGGGATATGGGTGGCATCGAAATGATCGGCCTGGTGCACCGTGAGCGCCTGGCCGGTGGCCAGCGCAGTGCCGACCGCGCAGGTGCCGGCGCCGCTTTCGCTCCACTCGGCGCCCAGGTAAAGCCCCGCATGCCGCAGTGCAGCGTCGGTGCGGGCATTGCCGATATAGTCGACCGTCACCCCCTGCGCATCGGTCAGCAGCACCACGTAGCCAAGGCCCGCCACCTGCCCGTACAGGCTCTGCAGGCCGTGGCGCGCGATGCGGGCGAAGTCGTCGATGCGCTCCTGGTGCTCGCGCAGGCGCGGCTGCGGCAGGATGCGCGCCTCCTGCATGCGCGACGGATCCAGGCCGTACTGGTGCACGCAGCGGCGCCATGAGTTCTGGATGATGGCGTCGTGCGCGATCCGGTCCGCAAGCACGGCCGGCGGGGGAAGGTATGTGGTCGCCTGGACCACCGTCTCGATGTGCTCGCGTTGCCGCAGGTCCATCGCTGTCTCCTGTCGTCGCTGCCGTCGGCCCCAGGTGTTGTGGATGGGGCGGTGGATCGGGCGGACTGTCGGGCGCGTGCTGCGGGAGCCGCGCCTCTCTCGGTCTCGGGCCTTCTAATGTATCCGAGCCGATCGGCGGTGCGCAAACAGGATTCGCGGCACGCCGGCGGGCGCATGCTGCAAGTGCGGCGCACGCCATACCGGAGAGCCGCAGGCGCTCAGAGGGCCGAAGCGGTCTTCAGGCCGCGCGCCGCGTCGGCGGCGATGGCAAACGAGCGCAGGCGCGCCTGGTGGTCGTGGATCTGGCCGGTCAGCATCAGCTCGTCCGGGCGCAGGTCGTCGACAAAGCGCTGCATGCCGGCGCGCACGGCGTCTGGGTCGCCCACCACCGAGCAGGCCAGCGAGCGGCGGATATGGTCGGCCTCGCTCTCGTTCCACAGCGATTCGATATCGTCCACCGGCGCACGCAACTGCCCGGGGGTGCCGCGCACCAGCGCCAGGAACTGCTGCTGCAGCGAGCTGAACAGGCGGCGCGCCTCGTCGCCGGTCTCGGCCCCGAACACATTCAGGCCCAGCATCACGTAGGGCCGGTCCAGCGTTTCGGAGGGCCGGAAGGTGCGCCGGTACAGGTCCAGCGCCTGGCGCATGAAGCCTGGCGCGAAATGCGATGCAAAGGCGAACGGCAGGCCCATGGCCGCGGCCAGCTGCGCGCTGAACAGGCTCGATCCCAGCAGCCAGATCGGCACCTTGAGCCCGGCGCCGGGCACCGCGCGCAGGCGCTGGCCGGGGCGCACATCGTCGAAGTAGGCCTGCAGTTCTTCCACGTCCTGCGGGAAGGTATCGGCGCTGTCGGCCGACAGGTGGCGGCGCAAGGCGCGCGCGGTGGCCTGGTCGGTGCCGGGCGCGCGGCCCAGGCCCAGGTCGATGCGCCCCGGGTACAGCGAGGCGAGCGTGCCGAACTGCTCGGCGATCACCAGCGGCGAGTGGTTGGGCAGCATCACCCCGCCCGAGCCCACGCGGATGGTCCTGGTACCGTTGGCGACATAGCCGATCAGCACGGCGGTGGCGGCGCTGGCAATGCCGGGCATGTTGTGGTGCTCGGCCAGCCAGTAGCGGTGGTAGCCCAGTTGCTCGGCATGGCGGGCCAGGTCGAGCGAGTTGCGCATGGCCTGGCCGGCGTCGCTGCCTTCCGGGATGGGGGCCAGGTCCAGGACGGACCAGGTAACGCCTGCTCCGGTGGGGATCGAGTCGTGATTCATGAGTTTGAGGCGGGCGGCCTGCACCGCACGCGGGCAATGCGTATGGCTCGCTATCTTAGAGACCCCGCCGCGATCGTGCTGGCGGCCAGATCGCGGCCCTTCGGACGGCGTGGGTATATTCGCGGGCGCGAAAGATTGAGTCGCGCCGCGCTTGCCCGTACCATGCAGCCCGATGCGAAGGAACAAGCGATGACACTCAAGACACTGGACGGCGCGCTGGCCCTGCTGACCCACTTCACCGTGCGCCAGCCGACCTGGGGCGTGCGCGAGCTGGCCAAGCACAGCGGCGTGCACTACGCGGTGGTGCACCGCGTGCTGGCCACGTTTGCCGCCAACGGCTTCCTGGTGCAGGACGCGGCCAGCGGCAAGTATTCGCTGGGACTGCGGCTGTTCGAGCTGGGGCAGGTGGTGCGCAAGAGCTTCTCGCCCGACGAGATCGTGCGCCCGGTGCTGGAGAAGCTCGCCGTGCAAAGCGGCGAGACCGTGTTCCTGTCGTGGCTCGACGGCCATGAAGGCCTGTGCGTGGGGCTGGTCCAGAGCCAGCACCAGCTGCGCTTCTCGATCGAGTTGGGCGAGCGCTTCCCGTTGTACGCGGGCGCGCATGCCAAGGCCATGCTGGCCTTCCAGGATGATGCCTTCCGCGACGAGGTCTACCGCCAGGGCATGGCTCGCATGGGCCCGCATACGACGCTGGACCGCGAGCGCATCGAGCAGCAGCTGGCCGAAGTGCGCGAACGCGGCTGGGCCCACACGCGCGAAGAAGCCGCCGCCAGCGTGGCCGGCCTGGCGCTGCCGCTGTGGTCGCGCGACCGCAGCGCGGTAGTGGGTTCGGTCGCCATCGCCGGGCCGCAGCAGCGGCTGGACGAAGCCGCGGTGCCGCGCCTGCTGGACGCGCTGCGCGATGCCAGCGGCCGGCTCGAAGACGTCATCGGCTTCGTGCGCTGACTGACCGGTCGCCTACACCAACAGGGCCTTGCCCACCGCCCCGCCCAGCACGCGCTGGCCGATCGCATGGCCCAGCGCGCGATAGCTTTCCCATTGCGCCTCATCGAAAAACTGGTCCCCGGTGGGTTGCTGCGGAAACGCTGGATGGGTCGCGCCGTAGTAGCGCACGTCGGCCGGCGCCCATGACACCAGCCGCGGCTTGAGCAGCACGATGCGGCAGGTGCGCGCGCGTGGCGCCCCGCACTCCGGGCCGGTGCGGTAGACGTTGAGCAGCACGGCGCATTTGTCGGCCGCCGGCGCGCCCGGCAGGAAGTCGTCCGGCACGCCGAAGACACGGCTGAGCACCGGGTGGGTGGTGGCAGCCTCGGTATCGACCACGATCTCCAGCCCATGGTCGATGCGCGCCAGCCGGATCACGTTGGCCAGGTCGCCGAAGCGGTAGTCGGGATCGCCGCCGCAGTCGCACAGCACGATCAGCGATACGTCGCGGTCCGGGCGCAGCAGTTCGTACACGCCGGTATTGTCGAAATGCCCGCCGTCGGACAGGTATTGCCAGCCGCGCCGCGTGCCATGGAAGCGCGCGCTCAGTTCGCAGCCCAGGTAGTACTGCGTGCGAAAGAGCGCGATGCCCGCGGCCAGCCACGGATGCGTGGCGCGTTCCGGAAGGCGCCTGGCGCGGCCCCGGCGGCCGCCTTCGCGCGCGTGGCTGGCCGGATACGACGGCCACCATATGCCCAGCCGCAGGTTCGCCAGGCCAAGCAGCAATGCTGTGCCCAGCGTGGTCGCGCGCCCCAGTCTGGTGGAGACGGCTGCGCCCGAGATTGCCATCCAGTCGCCCACCGTTCGCCATTCGGCCAGCTTGCCCGACGACGGCGGTGACACGTCCGGGCAGCAAGCCCGGCCGTCGATGGTGAAGCGCGCGTAGGCGTCCGGCGGGATCGCCGCGGCCGCGCCGGGCTGCGCCACGCAGGGGCCGGGCGCCAGGCACAGCGGCTTGCCCTTGCGGTCGCGCTGCACCAGTTGCTCGGCCGGGTCGACGGTCAGGTTCAGCGTGACATTGATCAGGTGCAGCGGCGCCAGCACGCGCGGATCGTAATAGGTGTTCAGGCTGAGCTGGTCGCCGGGAACGGGCTCGGCCACGCTGAAGCGGGGGCGCAGGCTGCCGTCCGGGTCGCCGTTCGGATGATCGGGGGCCGCAAAGCGCTCACCGTTGGACGCCCCCAGGTACGCACGGGTGAGCCGCGCCGCATAGAACGGGTGCAGCGTCGACAGGTTCAGGAAGCCCGCGAAGCGCCCCATCACCAGCGCCAGCACCAGGCTCACCACGAGCAGCGTGGCCAGCGCCGGGCCGGTATAGGCGTTGCCGAACACCAGCCAGTCGACCGGCTCGCGCCCGTCCCAGCGTACCCACAGCACCAGCCACGACCACAGCACGAACAACAGCAGGGCCAGCACGGCCGCCACCGCGCCCGCCAGCAGCGACACCGGCAGCCGGGCGCACAGCGCGCGCCACGGCGTGTCGGCGCTGCCCTGGCGGCCGGCGTCGCGCCAGCGCGAACCGTAGCGCACCAGCCAGACCAGCACGCCCAGCACGGTCAGCGGCAGCGCCGCGCCCCATTGGTGGTGGGCCTGGTGGGCATAAAGGTAAGCGGTGCGTGCGACGGTGTCGGCAATGCCCAGGGCCCCCAGCCACAGGGTCAGCGTGAGGGCACCGCGCAACGCGCGCGTGGCGCGCACGCGATAGGCAGCCACGGTGGGCGGCTCGCCCTGCAGCAGCGCCAGGCACGACAGCACGCCCAGCAACATCAGCACGCCTAACGCGAAGAAAAGCTTGCCGATGACCAGCCCCGGACCGAGCCATTCCGACCAGCGCGCCGCGGCCAGCAACAGCAGGCCCTGCAGCATGGCAAGCAGCGGCGCGGGGCCCACGAAGCGCGCCGTCGCCTGCGGGTCGTTGGCGCGCGGGTAGATCAGCCAGTAGGCCAGCCCGGGCGGCGCCGCGCCAGCCAGCGCGGTGACCAGCGGCAGCCACAGCAGGGTGCTCCACCAGATCGCGCATTCGCCCTGGTTGAAGGCCTGCCGCGCGTCATGCAGCAGGTCCATCTCATAGCGCCCCAGCCCGTAGAAAACGCCCACTGCAATGTGTTGCCCGAGCGCCAGCACCGCCAGCAACACCAGCAGCGCGCTGCCGATCACGTAATGCATGGCCAGCCAGTTGCGCACCACCAGCGCGGCGGCATAGAGGTTGTCGCCGGCACCGGTGGGCGACAGGTAGCGGCCGTTCTCGCGCAGCCACGCGACCGCGCCGCGGCCGGGATCGTTGGCATAGGACACCGAGGTATGGATGCGCCCCGGCGGCTCGCATTGCAGCGTGTGATAGGCATCGGCCGCCGCCTGGGCCGGGCCGGTGCCGCGGCGCAAGCGTCCGGGCACAAACAGGCTGACGAAGAAGGCCCCGAGGTAGCCGCCGCCGCTGACGGTGGACAGGTAGTCGAACTGCGCCAGCAGCGAAGCCAGTTCCGGCACGGTCTGCGCGGCCCCGGCGGCGGCGGCCGGCGTCGCGGCTTCCGGCGCGGGGGACGGCGCTGCCGCCTTGGCCGGCATCGCAGTACCGGCCATCGCCTGCATCACGCCCAGGCAGAAGGTGGCGCTGCGGATGCCGCCGCCGGACAGCGCCAGGGCCCAGTTGCGCTGGCCATCGTCGCTGCGCGGCGCAATGCCTAGCTGGCGGCGGCGCTGGGCAATGCGGGCGGCCTCATCGCCGGATCCGCCGGTTCCGTGGTGTTCCGCGGCCATGCGCGTCCTCCCGGTGACAGTCGGTCTGCGCCAAGTATAGGCGGCGGCGCTCCGTCGTTGCCGCACCGCCGGCGCGGCCAATAGTCGCCCTGCGCCGCCATCCGATCCCGCCTGACCCCGAGTTAACCCTGATTGTTGCGGCTCGGGCCGAGGCCTAGCATTTCTCTGTATCAGAGACGTTGTCTCTTATACAGAGACACAAGCAGTCGAAGCAACCCGCAACCATGCTCAAGACCCTGGACGGCGCCCTGGCGCTGTTGACCCATTTCACCGTCCGCCAGCCCAACTGGGGCGTGCGCGAACTGGCGCGCCACAGCGGCGTGCACCACGCCGTGGTGCACCGCGTGCTGGCGACCTTTGCCGCCAACGGCTTACTGGTGCAGGACGCGCTGGGGCGCTACGGGCTGGGGCTGCGCTGGTTCGAACTGGGACAAGTGATGCGCAAGACGTTTTCGCCGGCCGAGGTGGTGCAGCCCGCGCTGGAGGCACTGGCGCGCGAATCCGGCGAGACCGTGTTCCTGTCGTGGCTGGACGGTGGCGAGGGCTTGTGCACGGACATCGCGCAAAGCCAGCACCAGTTGCGCTTTTCAATCGAAGTGGGACAGCGCTTCGCGCTGGACGCGGGCGCGCACGCCAAGGCCATGCTGGCGTTCCAGCCGGAAGCGTTCCGGCGCCAGGTTGCAGGCGACGCGCCCGACCTCGAGGCGCGGCTGGCGCAGATCCGCGCCGACGGCTGGGCCTATACCTGCGAGGAATCCGCCGCCACGGTGGCCGGGCTGGCGCTGCCGCTGCGCCACCGCGACACCCAGGCGGTGGTGGGATCGCTGGCCATCGCCGGCCCGCTGCAGCGCCTGACGCCTGAGGCCATGCCGCGATTGCTGGAGGCGCTGCGCATGGCGCGCAACACCATCGGCCCGGTAGCGGGTTTCATGCGCTGAGCGCGCACAAGTCATCACACACAACAGACAAAACCAGACAACACTACGGGGAGCGGTGGACAACATGACCATGCCAACACAACTGAACGCGCCGATGGCGGCGCAGCCTGCGACACGGACACGCTTCATGGAGCCCTTGCTGCTGCTGGTCTCCGTGGGGCTGTCAGTGTTCGGCGCCATGATCGGCATGCAGCTGATCGTGTCGCTGGGGATCTCGGCCAACACCTCGATCATCGGCGCGCTGATCGCGATCGTGTTCTCGCGCATCCCGCTGGAGATCACGCGGCGCTTCCGCGTGCTGGAGCGGCAGAACCTGGTGCAGACGGCAATCTCGTCGGCCACCTTCGGCGCCGCCAACTCGCTGATGATCCCGATCGGCGTTCCGTATGCGATGGGCATGCCGGAACTGGCCACGCCGATGCTGATCGGCGCGGTGATCGCCATGTTCGTCGACGGCGCCATGCTGTACTTCCTGTTCGGCAGCAAGATCTTCCCCGCCACCGGCACCTGGCCGGCCGGCATCGCCACGGCCGAGGCCATCTGGGCCGGCGACCGCGGCGGGCGCAAGGCGGCGTTCCTGGGCCTGGGCATTGCCGTGGGGGTCGGCGGCGCCTGGCTGGGCGTGCCGATGTCCGCGTTCGGCGCGGCCTTCCTGGGCAACCTGGCGGCGCTGACCATGTTCGGCATCGGCCTGCTGGTGCGCGGTTATTCGGTGGCGCTGACCGGCGTCGACATCGCCAAGGCCTATATCCCGCACGGCCTGATGATCGGCGCGGGCATCGTGGCGCTGTTCCAGGTCGCCAATGAAATCCGCCGTGCGCGCAACGCCCCGGCCGCGGACGCGCGCACCGTCGAAGTCCCGGCCTCGCGCGCCAGCCGCATCCTGTCGGGCGGCTTCCTGGTCTACCTGGCGATTGCGCTGCTGATCTCGGTGCTGGCCGGCCATGTCTCGGACATGTCGCCGGGCATGCTGGTGGTGTTCGTGCTGTATGCCGCCTTTGCCGCCTACGTGCATGAGCTGATCGTCGGCATCGCGGCGATGCATTCGGGCTGGTTCCCGGCCTTCGCGGTGGCGCTGATCACGCTGACCATCGGCATCCTGATCGGCTTCCCGCCGACGGCACTGGCGGTGCTGGTGGGCTTCTCGGCCGCCACCGGCCCGGCCTTTGCCGACATGGGCTACGACCTCAAGACCGGCTACCTGCTGCGCGGCGAAGGCCGCGACATGGAGGCCGAGTTGGCCGGGCGCAAGCAGCAGTTCCTGGCCGCGATGATCGGCTTCGCGGTGGCCGCGGTGGTGGTGCTGGTGTTCCACCGCACCTTCTTCGCGCAGAACATGATCCCGCCGGTGGACCGCGTCTACGCGGCCTCGATCAAGGCGGGCTCGTCGGCCGAGATCGCCCGCAACCTGGTGATCTGGGCCATCCCCGGCGCGCTGCTGCAGCTGATCGGCGGCTCCAGGCGCCAGCTCGGCATCCTGCTCTCGACCGGGATGCTGATTGCCTCGCCGCTGGCCGGCTGGGCGGTGCTGGCGGGTCTCGCGATCCGCTTCGTGCTGCAGCGCCTGCGCGGTGACAAGCACGTGGCCGAGATGAGCGCCTTTGCCGGCGGCGTGATTGCCGGCGACGCGCTGTTCAGCTTCTTCGGCTCGGTCACCAAGCTGAAGAAGTAAGCCTTACCCCGGGGCGCACGCGCTGCGCCCGCCTGTCCTTACCGAGACGTTTCCATGGATATCCAAGCAATCCGCGCCGACACCCCGCTGACGGCTTCCACCATCTATCTCGACACGGCCGCGGCCTCGATTCCGCCCGACGCCGTGCTCGAGACCGTGCGCAGCTACCTGCTCGATACCGGTCATATCGGCATCTACCTGCCGGCCTTCCGCAAGCAGACCTATGCGCGCGTGGAAGCAGTGCGCGGGGCGCTGGCGGGGCTGCTCAACTGCGCTTCCGACGAAGTCGCATTCACCAAGAACGCCACGGAGAGCATCTCCATCGTCGCGCGCGGCATCGACTGGAAGGCCGGTGACGAAGTGCTGGTGGCTGACACCGAGATGCTGAGCAATCTGCTGCCCTGGCGCCGGCTGGAGCAATCGCACGGCATCGTCGTGAAGATGGTCGCGGCCAACGCCGAAGGGATGCTGTCGCCCGAGGCGTTCGAGGCCGCCATCACCGCGCGCACGCGCCTGCTCACCTTCTCGCACCTGCCCAATTCGACGGGTGCGGTGCAGCCGGCCGCGCAGCTCTGCGCGGTGGCGCGCCGCCACGGCGTGCTGTCGCTGGTCAATGCCGCGCAGAGCGTGGGCATGCTGCGCTCGGACGTGGCCGAACTGGACTGCGATTTCCTCGCCGGGTGCGGACGCAAGGCGCTGCGCGCGACCGAAGGCTCGGGCTTCCTGTATGTGCGCCGCGCACTGATCGAGCAAGTCGAGCCCGCGCTGGTGGGCTGGTGGAACGGCGCCTACGACCGCGACACCGGCGCCCTGTCGCTGGTGGCCGGCGCCAGGCGCTTCGAGGCTGGTTGCCCGATCGTGCCGGCGATCCTCGGCATGGGCACCGCCATCAACTACGCGGCCGCGATCGGCATCGACGCCATCGAGGCACGCGTGCGCGACCTGACCGAATACGCAGTGGCGAAGTTCGCGTCGATCCCCGGCTTCGAGCTGTATGGCCCGGCCGACGTGGCCAACCGCATCGGCATCGTGCCGTTCAATGTGCGCGGCGTGGACCCGGCGCGCATCGTTGCCGCGCTGGAAGCGCAGCAATGCATCATCGAAGCCGGCAACTTCATGGCCGACGCCATCCTGGCGCGCTACGGCGTGTCCACCATGGCGCGCGTCTCGCTGCACTACTTCAACACGCATGAAGAGATCGACCGTGTCGCCGCGCTGATCCGCGCCGCGATCGCCTGATCCCGCAAAGAACCTCACCAGACTCCTGACGGAAACCAAGACATGACCCAACGCATCCTCCTGATGAGCAGCTCGCGCAAGGACAACCTCGGCTACCTCGAGCACGCCGGCGAGCAGATCCACACGCTGCTCAGGCGCGAGCCGCGCAAGGTGCTGTTCGTGCCGTTCGCCGGCGTGACCTTCAGCTTCGACACCTATGAAGGCACGGTCAAGCCGGTGTTCGAGAAGCTGGGCTACGCGCTGGAATCGATCCACCACAGCGCCGACCCGCTGCGCGCCGTGGCGCAGGCCGAAGCGATTGCGGTCGGCGGCGGCAACACCTTTGCGCTGCTCAAGCGCATGTACGACGCCGGCATCGTCGACGCGATCCGCGCCAGGGTGCGCGCGGGCACGCCGTATGTAGGCTGGAGCGCCGGCAGCAACGTCGCCTGCCCGACCATCCGCACTACCAACGACATGCCCATCGTGCAGCCGCCGTCGCTGCGCGCGCTGGGGCTGGTGCCGTTCCAGATCAACCCGCATTTCATCAGCGGCAAGCCCGCCGGCCATAACGGCGAAAGCCGCGAAGAGCGCCTGGCGGAGTTCCTGCACATCAACGCGCCGGAACAGGTGTTCGCGCTGCCGGAGGGTTCGGCGCTGCTCTCCGACGGCAACCACGGCACCGTGCTGGGCGAGCGCCATGCGCTGTGGTTCCCGGCCGAAGGGCAGGTCGAGACCATCCGCGAAGGCGAGACCTTCCCGCTGTCGCAGATCACCGGCCCGGCCGGCATGCAGGACTGGCCGGGTTTTGCGGCCTGAGCCGGCGGCACTGCCTGAGCCGCTGACGCTCTGACCCGGGCCGGTCCCGGGCACAACAAACAGAAAACCGCACCGCGGGCCGCGCCATGCCGCCCGCGCGGGCCCCCTTTTGCCCTTTGGAGGAGAAAACAAGATGAGTCAGACCATTCGCCACGCCGTCCGCCTGGCACTGCCGCTGCTGCTGGGCCTGCCGGCCGCCGCGATGGCGCAGTCCGGGGTGACGCTGTACGGCGTGATCGATACCGCGCTGACCTACCAGTCCCATTCGAACCCCGCGGGCCAAGCCCAGATCGGGCTGCAGCAGGGCGGCGAAGGCTTCCTGTCCGGCAGCCGCTTCGGCCTGCGCGGGATTGAAGACCTGGGCGGCGGCGTGAAGGCCGGTTTCGTGCTGGAAAACGGCCTGCTGGCCGACACCGGCAAGTTGGACCAGCAGGGCCAGCTGTTCGGGCGCCAGGCCTACGTGAAGATCGGCAATCAGTGGGGCGAGCTGGCACTGGGCCGGCAGTACACCACGGCCAACACCATGCTGTACTACGTCGATCCGCTCGGCGTGGGCGCGGCGCCATCGAACGCGTGGATGGTCTACCTGACCGGCCAGCGCTACGACAACGCCGTCAGCTACACCGGCAACTTCGGCCCGCTGTCGGTGATCGCCGAATACGCGCTGGGCGAAACCGCGGGCAACACCCGCGCGACCTCGTCGGTGTCGTTCGGCGTGAAGTACGCCGCAGGCCCGATCAGCGCGGTGGGCGACTTCCAGCAGACCCGCGACAGCCAGAGCCGCGCCGCGAGCATCTACCTGGCCGGCCTGAAGGCCGCGGTGGGCCGCGCCAGCCTGTTCGCCAACTACATCCACAGCGACCGCGACGCGGGCTTTGATTCGTCCAAGGGCGGCACCGACACGGCCACCATCACCAGCATGTCGACCGCAGCCACGCCGACCAACCGCGCCGCCATCAGCTCGGTCTTCGGCGGCAGCCGCCACGACGACTTCTTCACGCTGGGCGCGAGCTACGCCGTCACCGGCAACGTCACGCTGATCGGCAGCGTGATGCACCACCGCACGCGCGCCGACGGCTTCAGCGGCAACCGCACCACCGCCTATGCGGTCGCCGACTACGCCTTCAGCAAGCGCACCGATGCCTACCTGGCGCTGGCCTACGACCGTGTGCACGGCGACTGGTCGGGCCTGTTCGGCAACAACACCACCAGCTGGACCGGCGGCAGCGGCAAGCCGCTGGACGGGCGCGACAGCCAGACCACGGTGATGGTCGGCCTGCGCCACCAGTTCTGACTTTTTGTAGACGCCCTGGCCGCGCCGCGCGGGCAGGGCACATCCTTTGGAGAAAGCCATGGCCCTGCAGCAGACGCTGGTCATTCACGAAGCCCTGGACAGCCCGCACGCCAACGGTGCGGTCGTCAGCGAACTGTTCGCGCCCTACGCGGGCGCCGGCGTGAGCGTGGAAGTCACCACGATCCACAACGCCCCGCCCGAGAACACGGCCAACACCACCGACTTCATCACCATCGTGATCCCCGGCACCGCGGGCAAGCGCGGCGGCGGCAGTGCGCCGACGCTGGGCGTGATCGGCCGCAACGGCGCCATCGGCGCGCGTCCGGAACTGGTGGGGCTGGTGTCTGATGCCGACGGCCCGATCGGCTGCCTGGCGGTGGCGCTCAAGCTGGCGCAGATGAAGGCGCGCGGCGACCATCTGGTGGGCGACGTGATCGTGACCACGCATCTGTCGACCAATGTCTCGATGCAGCCGCACGACCCGGTGCCGTTCATGGGCATGCCGGTCTCGTCCGACACCATGAACGACTACCAGGTGCTGCCGGAGATGGACGCAATCCTGTCGATCGACGCGTCCAAGGGCAACAGCATCATCAAGCACCGCGGCTTTGCGATCTCGCCGACGGCGATGCAGGGCTACATCCTGCGCGTGGCGCCGGACCTGGTGGCGACCATGGAATCCACCACCGGCTGCCCGGCGGTGACCTTTCCGGTCTCCCAACAGGACATCACGCCGTACCACAACGGCCTGTACCACTTCAACAGCATCATGCAGCCGCACGTGGCCACCCGGGCGCCGGTGGTCGGCGTGGCGGTGACGGTGCAGTCGGTGGTGTCGGGCAGCGCGACATCGGCCAACCATGAGATCGACATCGCCGAAGCGGTGCGCTTCTGCGTGGAGGTGTCCAAGCGCTTCGGCGCCGGCAAGTGCCAGTTCTTCAACACCGCCGAGTGGCAGAAGATCCGCGCGGTCTACCCGGACCTGTCGGTGTTCCAGACCGCGGGCAAGCGCTGAGCGCAGCGCCGGCGGCCCGGCCGGCTCAGGCAGCTTCGGCCGGGCCTGGCTGGTTGGCCGCCTCGGTCGGGGCGGCGCCGCCGTGGCGCCGCTTCCATTCGTCGAAGCCGCCGGCCAGCGCCCAGGTCTTGGGGTAGCCGGCCGCGCGCAGGCGCTCGGCCAGCAGCGCGGCAGACAGCTCATTGGGGCAGGCGCAATAGACCACGATGTCGGCCTCGGCATGCGGCACGCCCAGCGCGTCCAGGCTGTCGAGCGCGCCCTGCATGTCCAGCACCATCGAGCCGGGGATGCGCTCCATCGGCGTGTCACCGTGCGCGCGCACGTCGATCACCACTGGCAGGCTGCCGGCCTGCCGGCGCGATTCCAGTTCATCCACGGTCATGCGCGGCACGTGACGCGTGCGGCGCAGCAGCCGGAACCGGCGCCACCAGCGCCACGCCAGGAACAGCGCGAACACTACCCCCAGCGCCACCACCGCCATATGCCCATAGGCGCTGAACGCCTCCAGGATGGCATCGATAAAGTCACTGAACACCACGCCGATCAGCAAGGCGCTGCCGGCCCACACCAGTGCGCCGATGGCGTCATAGAACAGGAACACCGTCAGTGGCGTGCCCGTCATGCCGGCCATGGCGGTCGACAAAGCGCCGGCGCCGGGCAGCAGCTTGGCGATCACCAGCGAGCGCGGTCCCACGCGCAGGTACAGCGACTGGGTCTGGCGGATGCACGAATCCTGCGAAATCGACACCCGGCAGATGGTGCGCAGCATCGGCTGCCCCAGCCGGCGCCCGGCGAAGTACCAGCCGGTGTCGGCAAGCAGGCAGGCAAAGATGACCGCTGCCAGCACCGCGCCGATCGACGGCCCGGTCTCCTGCACGCCCAGCGCGCCGGCGACGAACAGCATCGGGTACGCCGGCACCGGCAACCCGGCCTGCTCGACCAGCACGTTCAGGAACACCAGCATCAGCCCGTGGTGTTCCAGCAAGGCCTGTAACTCTCCCACCGCGCACTCCCCATTAGTTCAGGACGCCAGTGTGCCAGCCGCCCGGGGTCCGTGCAGCGGCAGCTTTGCATGGGTGTTTCAAAATTCCTGACAACACGGCGCGCCGCCGGGTGCAGTGTTCGACCTACGTTGTCCGACAACATCACATCCTGGCAATCTGAAGATTCCACCCACACGTTCAGACATCTCCCATGGACCTTCAAGGCTTCGCCTCAATAGGCTTACACCCTAAACGAGGAGAAGTCGATTGAAGAATCCCACAGGAGAACAGGAATCGTGATGCCAATACTCCTCTATCAATGGGAAGACCACCAGCCGCAGGTCTACCAGTACGCGCAAGCTCAGTGGGACAGCGCCTCCAGCGATTGCCCCTTGGTCTCGGCGCCGAGTGTCAGCACGACGAGCGCTGCCACGACGAAGGATGCGGCACCCAGCGTGAAGATGCCGGCTTGCCCGGTGATCGGCAGCAGGACACCGACGATGTAGGGCCCCGTCAGGGAACCGATCCGCCCGATCGACGATGCGAAGCCGGCGCCGGTGGCGCGCGAACGGGTCGGATAGAGCTCCGGGGTATAGGCATAGAGCACCGACCACATGCCGAACAAGAAGAACTGCATCGCAAGTCCCGCGGCGATCAGGTGCGCAACGCTCGCCTGGGTGGCCGCCGCCTGGCCATAGAAGTAGGCGGCGACGGCACTGCCGAGCAGCATCAGCACGCAGGTGGGCTTGCGGCCCCAGGCCTCGAGCAGCCAGGCCGAGAAGATGAAGCCCGGAATGCCGGCCAGCGAGATCAGCACGGTGTACAGCACCGACTTGGTGACTGCGTAGCCAGCGTGCTGCAGCAGCGCGCAGAGCCAGGTGGTCAGGCCGTAGTAGCCGAGCAGCGCGAACAGCCACAGCAACCAGAGCATCAGCGTGCGCTTTGCGTAGACACCATGCCACAGTTCGGCAAACGCGGTGCGGCCGCTGGTCTTCGCCTCCGGGAAACCGACGTGGCTGACCGGCGGCAGTTCGCGTTGTCCTGACGCGAGTAGCACGCGGCGCTCAAAGCCACTGATCACGGATTCTGCCTCGTAGTGCCGGCCGGCACCCTCCAGCCAGCGCGGCGATTCTGGCACCCCGCGACGCACGATGAAGACGAAGACGGCAGGCACCGCCAGCGCGATGAAGATGCCGCGCCAGCCGATCACCGGCAGGAGGCAGTAGGCCGTGACGCCGGCGGCAATGAAGCCGAGCGGCCAGAAGCCTTCCAGGATAGCGACGTAACGGCCCCGGCTTCTGGCGGGAAGGATTTCCGACACCATCGCGAGGCCGATCGGAAACTCCATGCCCATGCCGAAGCCGAGCAGCACGCGGCAGGCCATCAGCGCATTGACGCTGTCGGACAGGCCGCACAAGAGGCTGCCCACGCCCCAGACGATCATGCTCAGCTGGAACACCGGCCTGCGCCCGAACTTATCGGCCATCATGCCCGCGATCGCCGCGCCAAAGAACATGCCGACGAAACTGCTGCTGCCAAGCAAGCCGGTCTGCACTGCCGTGAGCCCGAACTCTGTCTTGATGGAGCCGAGCACGAACGTCATCATGCCCACGTCCATCGCGTCGAAGAACCAGGCGGTGGCGATGATGGCGAACAGCGAGCGCTGGTAGCTGGTCAGCGGCAGGCGCTCAAGGCGTGCCGCCACGGAAGGGCGGTGAATTTCACCGGCATAGTCATTCATTGTCTTGTCTCCGTATTTTTTTGAACTGATGTACTGCTGAGCGTGAGCCGAGGCCCCACGCAGGTCGTCTCCTCGCGGGACGAGCCAAGCAAGTGCTGGTCGCGCTTGCCAGCGCAGCCGGCGACGCACACGATCACTTCCCGCTCGCGTTCGGCGGCCGTCAGGACGCGGTCGCGGTGGACGGGGAGGGCCTTCGATCCAGGGTGTCCGGCATGCGCCGCAGATCCCACCAACGCACGACACCGTTACGTCAACCTCGAGCTCTTCGAGGGTGCCGAGCAAGCCCAGCTCCGGCGCCACTACCATTTCCTTGCCGCTCTTGGCGAGAACCACAGTGTAGGGCACCGCCGAGCCATCCATGGCGAGCTTCGGAGGCGTGAAACATTCGATGTGCTTGCGCTCATCGAGCCAGTGCGCGACCGCGCTCTCGAATGCTTCCAGCATTCCCGCTGGTCCACAGCAATACGCGAGCGCTTCGGATCCGTGCGCGCCGACGATGACCGGGATGTCAGGCTTCGACTCAACCAGGGTGTTGTAGAGGCGCACCCTGCCGCCTTCGAGCGCCGGACCGAGCATGTCCGACAGGCTGGGCTCTCCCATGCTGGACCAGTGAAGAACGTAGTTGGTCCGTCCTCGCTCCTCCAGGTCCCGGATGGCCGAAATGAACGGCGTGATGCCGATGCCGCCGGCAACGAACACGTTCATTGCGCTGTCGCTGGTGCGGATGCCGCTGCGCGGGAGCGAGACCCCGATTCGCGCGCCCACCTGCAGCTCGTCATGCATGTAGCGCGAGCCACCGCGACCCGCGGGATCGCGCTTGACCGCGATAACGTAACGAGCATCGTCGCTCAGCGCGTTGCAAAGCGAATACGTGCGGACAAGCTTTCCCTCGAAGTGCACGTCGATGTGCGCACCAAGCCGGAATGCAGGCAGTTGCCAGCCGTCGGGATCAGCGAGCACGTAGCGCTTGACGCCTGGCGACGGCTCGTCGATGCTGGTTACGACGACCGCCACGGTCTTGATTGGCTTTGCCATCACGCGGCCCTGACAATGTCACCGACTCGAACGATCCCGCCCTTCACGATCTTGCAGTTGAGACCGGCACGATTGATGAGCGGTTCGAAGACTGCCTTGCCGAGGGCCTTCTCGATGTGCCGCCATGGCGTTGACAGGCGTAGCGCCTCCAGCAGCGTTTCGCCGAGCCAGAACTGCCGGCCCACCAGGTGGTTCAGAGGAACCCCTTGCACAGTCACATTGCGCCGATGCTCTTCAGGGTAGAGCGAGATCTTGCAGTCCCGGGCGAGCGCCTCGAGTGTCTCGATCTCGAAGACGGTGATCTGCCGCCCCTCGTCCGGCATGTGCGAGTAGGAGCCTGCCTCGTGGCCAAGAATGTACCGGTCGCCTTCGATCCCACGACCCGCGACGAGCGTGAGCTGTTCGAACGACTTCATCGGAAGCAATGCTCGCGGCGTCAGGTGAAGGTATCGCACGACACCGGTCCAGGACGGCGGAGCGGCGGTCGCCTCGGTCGGATGCACTTTGCTCATGGCGTGGGGTCTCCTGTATGGGTTCTGTTCGTTGCAGCGGACGCGTCAGGCGTCTTCCGTATGTCTGATGTCTCCGGGAAAGTTGTCGCAGAAGTGGCAATGCCCGGCACTCGATTCTCACGAGATGCCTGGGCCGGCGTAAGGCGTACTACTACTGTTCGGAGATGGCGTAGAACTACGCTATTCGGTGGGAGCAAGCGGGGGGGCCATCGCGAGTTGTCGCTCTTGGCAGGCGTGGGCTGTTTCGCCGGCGTGGCCGGCGGGGCTCTTTGCTCGTTGGCTTGGGGATGTGGGTCGGGTTCGATGTTGTCGTAGGTTTAACCGCCTGGTTCCGCCCTGCTGGGCGGGTCACTTTTTGTCCGAGCGACAAAAAGTAACCAAAAAACGCGTCGCCTCTGGCGGCTGGCCATCAATTTGGTGGTGGGGGTGGTTCGGGCGGCGGTGCTTGCCGTTTGGCGTGGTTGGCCGTTCTACCCAGGTACGCTCCCTGTCCGGTGCCTACGTCGACGGACTATTGGACGAACCCGACTTTAGGCTATTGGCAGCCTGCTAACGAGGTCATCGGTGGGACGCCTTCGGCTGCGCTGCGCGCACTCAGTATCGTAGGTCGGGTGCTCGGGCACGGAGTGCGTCGCTGCGCTCGCACGGCGCGGTCGGGATGCCGAGCCCCAAAAAAAAGAGCGCAAATCAGGACGTGGCCGTCCGCCTGCCACGTTAGGGCCGGCGCGAAGCGCAGCCGAAGGCGTCCCACCGACGCGGTACTTAGCAGGCTGCCTACAGCCTAAAGTCGGGTTCGTCCAATAGTCCGTTGATGTGGGCACAGACAGGGTGCGTAGCAGGCCCGAACGGCCAACCACGCCAAATGGAAATCACCGCCGTTTGAACCACCAACACCGAGGAATGGATGGCCAGCCGCCTGAGGCGACGCGCTTTTTGGTTACTTTTTGTCGCTCGGACAAAAAGTGACCCGCCCAGCAGGGCGGAACCAGGCGCTTAATCCTACGACAACATCGAACCCGACCCACAACCCTGCCTCGGTGTGCAGGCTCAGCACGGTGCCTTCAGTCCAACGCGATCTTCCCCTTCTCGATCACGGTCTTCCACCGCAGCAACTCCTGCGCCTCAAACTGATGGAACTGCTCAGGAGTGTTGGCCACCACCTCGAAACCGTTCTCGGACAGCTTCTGTCGCATCTTCGGGTCGTTCAGCGAGGACACCAGCGCACCATGCAGGCGGCTCTTCACCTCGGGCGGCAGGCCGCGCGGCGCGGCCACGCCCTGCCACGAGTACACCTCCACATCCTTGACGCCAGCCTCGGCCATGGTCGGCACATTGGGCAGCACCGGCAAGCGCTTGTCGGAGGTCACCGCCATCGCCTTGAGCTTGCCGGCGCGGATGTGCTGCAGCACGGCGTTGATGTTCTGGAACGACACGTCGACCTGGCCGGCCAGCAGGTCGCTGATGGCCGGGCTACCGCCCTTGTAGGGAACATGCAGGCCGTCGGTGCCGCTCTTCTGCCAGAACAGCGCCGCGGTCAGGTGGTCGGACGAGCCCGCGCCGGACGAGGCAAAGCTGACTTTGCCGGGGTTCTTCTTCATGTAGGCCACCAGTTCCTGCAGCGTGCTGGCCGGGAACTGCGGATTGGCCACCAGCACGTTGGACGCGCGCACCGCCACGGTCAGCAGGTCGAAGTCCGTGACCGGGTCATAGCCAAGGTTCTTCTGCAGGAACGGGTTCACCGCATAGACGCCGATCGACGCCACCATCATGGTGTAGCCGTCCGCCGGCGCGCGCTTGACATAGGTGGCGCCGATGGCGCCGGTCGCGCCGGGGCGGTTGTCGATGACGAAGGGCTGGCCCAGCTTTTCATTGAGCGGCACGGTCAGCATGCGCGCGATGGCGTCGCTGGAGCCGCCCGGCGGGAACGGCACCACGACCGATACCGGGCGTTGCGGCCAGTCCTGCGTCGCGGCGGCTGCGGTGGGGCTGACGGTCAGGGCCGCCACCGTGAAAGCTGATCCGAGCACGAAGGCGCCCAGCCAGTGGTGCAGGCGCAGGGCGCCCTGGCGTTGGAATGTGTACATCGTTGTCTCCTGCAGTGTTTTTATAGGATGAGCCTGACAAGCCGATGACGGCGGGGCCGGCCGGCGGCATCGCCACGTGCGCCCAGGCCCGGCATTTCCTCTGGCGGGCGCCGCTTCTTCCACCCATATCGTTGCTGCGTATGTTATCTGTCATCGTATGACTGATAACCCAGTATAATGAGGCCATCTCGAACCGGTCAAGTCCGGGAAACCCCGCCCGTATTCGTACGCACACGCCATGCCGAACGCCCAATCCGCCCCGCCCGTCACGCCCCTCCCGCTGCGCCGCCGTGGCCGCACGCTTGCCGAGGAAGTGGTGCAAGCCCTCGGCGAAGAGATCTTCCAGGGCCGCCTCAAACCCGGCGACAAGCTGCCGACGGAGTCAGAGATCATGGCGTCGATGGGAGTCAGCCGCACCGTGGTGCGGGAAGCCCTGTCGCGGCTGCAGGCGAGCGGCCTGGTGGAGACACGCCACGGCATCGGCACCTTCGTGCTGGCGCGCGCGGCCGAAGCGCCCTCGCCCTTCCGCATCGGGCCGGACGCGCTGGGCACGGCGATGGATGTGATGGCGATGCTGGAATTCCGCGTCAGCCTGGAAGCCGAGGCCGCGGGCCTGGCCGCAACGCGCCGTACCGACGAGCAACTGGCCGCGATGCGCCAGGCGCTGGATGAACTCAAGCGCAGCGCCGGCGCCGGCAATGACGCCGTGGAAAGCGACTTCGCCTTCCACCTGGCCATCGCGCGCGCCACCGGCAACCGCTATTTCACCGACGTCATGGGCCACCTGGGCACCATGGTGATCCCGCGCAGCCGCTTGCAAGTCAGCACGCCCGAGCGTGTGCAGTACCTGGAACGCGTCAGCATCGAGCACGAGAATATCTACGACGCGATCGAGCGCCGCGACCCGGACGGCGCCAAGGCGGCCATGCGCATGCACCTGACCAACAGCCGCGAGCGGCTGCGCAAGGCTTCAGGTTCGGCCGGCGCGCAGGGCTGAGGCGAGCCCCGCACGCCGGGCTAACTGCCTTGTCCGCCACGTCATACGATGTCCAATAAGGAATGAAGCCCGGCGTCCTGGCCGCTATGGCGTCAGCCGGCACCGGCGCGCAAAGTCGACCAGTTCCACCAGCGACGACACCTGCAGCTTGCCCATGATGCGGGCCTTGTAGCTGCTGACGGTCTTGTTGCTGATAAAGAGGCTGGCGCTGATGGCCTTGTACGACATGCCGCGCGCCAGCATCTGCAGCACCACCAGTTCCTTGTCGGACAGCCGCCGCAGCATCTCGTCGTCGGCCGACATGGACTGGCGCGGCGCACCGCCGCGGCCCAGCACCGGGAAGACCGTGTAGCCGGCCAGCACCGCCTCGACCGCGCGCAGGATCTCCTTGATGTCCTGCGTCTTGCTGACGAAGCCTTGCGCGCCGGCCTGCCACGACCGGCTAACGAACACCGCCGGGTCCAGCGCCGTCACCACCAGGATGCGCACCTGCGGATGGATCACCCGCAGGCGCGGCGCCACGTCCAGCCCGCTGGAGCGCGGGATGTCGAGGTCGAGCAGCACCAGGTCGGGCGTACGCGCGCGCACCATCTCGATGGCACATTGCCCGTTGTCCGCCTCGATCACCTCGTCGACGCCAAGCAGCTGCAAAAGGTGGTGCCGGAGCACCAGCCGCATCGCCGGATGGTCATCAACGATCAGGATGGTTGTCATGCGCGGGTCCGTGGTTCGAGGAAGCATCGGCTGAGGAAGCATCCCCAAACAGGCATGGAATAGCCGGGGCGGCGCACGCCGGGGCGCGATGCCACGCCAGTATAGGGAGCCGCAAGCGCGCGCAGGATGGGAGGAATCCGCATCGGCTGCAGCGAAAGTCCTAGGCCGGCCTCAGACGCGCGGCGCCGCCGCGGGCTGCGTGCCCCTGCACACGACAGGGACAACGGGAAACCGCCAGTGGTGCTACTCTATTCCAGCGTGTTTCATCCATGGAGAACACTGTGCCTCGCAAGACCCCCATTGAGCGCTACCGCAATATCGGCATCAGCGCGCATATCGACGCCGGCAAGACCACGACGACCGAACGGATCCTGTTCTATACGGGCGTCAACCACAAGCTGGGCGAAGTGCACGATGGCGCGGCCACCATGGACTGGATGGAGCAGGAGCAGGAGCGCGGCATCACCATCACGTCGGCCGCCACCACGGCCTTCTGGAAGGGCATGGCCGGCAACTACCCCGAACACCGCATCAACATCATCGATACGCCGGGACACGTCGACTTCACCATCGAAGTCGAGCGCTCCATGCGCGTGCTGGACGGCGCCTGCATGGTCTACGACGCCGTCGGCGGCGTGCAGCCGCAGTCCGAGACCGTCTGGCGCCAGGCCAACAAGTACGCGGTGCCGCGCATTGCCTTCGTCAACAAGATGGACCGCGTCGGCGCCGACTTCTTCCGCGTGCAGACGCAGATCGCCGACCGCCTCAAGGGCCGCGCCGTGCCGATCCAGATCCCGCTGGGCGCCGAGGACCATTTCCAGGGCGTGATCGACCTGGTCAAGATGAAGGCCATCGTCTGGGACGACGCCAGCCAGGGCGTGCGCTTCGAATACCAGGAGATTCCGGCCGATCTCGTGACCACCGCGCAGGAATGGCGCGACAAGATGGTCGAGGCCGCGGCCGAGGCCGACGAGACCCTGCTCAACCAATACCTGTCAGGCGAGCCGCTGACCGAGGCGCAGATCAAGCAGGGCCTGCGCAAGCGCACCATCGCCAACGAGATCGTGCCAATGCTGTGCGGCAGCGCCTTCAAGAACAAGGGCGTGCAGAGCATGCTGGATGCGGTCATCGACTACCTGCCGTCGCCCGCCGACGTGCCAGCCATCCTCGGCCATACCGAGGACGACCGCAAGGCCGAACGCCATCCCAACGACGAAGAGCCGTTCGCCGCCCTGGCGTTCAAGATCATGACCGACCCCTTCGTCGGCCAGCTGATCTTTTTCCGCGTCTATTCGGGCGTGGTCAAATCCGGCGACGCCGTCTACAACCCGCTCAAGAGCAAGCGCGAGCGCCTGGGCCGCATCCTGCAGATGCACGCCAATGTGCGCCAGGAGATCAAGGAAGTGCGCGCCGGCGACATCGCCGCGGCCGTTGGCCTGAAGGAAGCGACCACGGGCGACACGCTGTGCGATCCCGACAAGGTCATCATCCTTGAACGCATGAGCTTCCCGGAACCGGTGATCTCGCAGGCAGTCGAGCCCAGGACCAAGGCCGACCAGGAGAAGATGGGCATTGCGCTGAACCGCCTTGCCCAGGAGGACCCGTCCTTCCGCGTGACCACGGACGAGGAATCCGGGCAGACCATCATCTCCGGCATGGGCGAGCTGCACCTGGAAATCCTGGTCGACCGCATGCGGCGCGAGTTCGGCGTGGAAGCCTCGGTCGGCAAGCCGCAGGTGGCCTACCGCGAAACCATCCGCCAGCCGGTCAAGGACGTCGAAGGCAAGTTCATCAAGCAGTCGGGCGGACGCGGCCAGTACGGCCACGTGGTCCTCAATCTGGAACCGAAGCCGCATGGCGGCGGCTATGAGTTCGTCGATGCCATCAAGGGCGGCGTGGTGCCGCGCGAGTTCATCCCCGCGGTGGACAAGGGCATCCGCGAGACTCTGCTGTCGGGCGTGCTGGCCGGCTACCCGGTGGTCGACATCAAGGCCACGCTGGTGTTCGGCTCGTACCACGACGTGGACTCGAACGAAAACGCATTCCGCATGGCCGGCTCGATGGCGTTCAAGGAAGGCATGCGCCGCGCCAGGCCCGCGCTGCTGGAGCCGATGATGGCGGTCGAAGTGGAAACGCCCGAGGAATTCACCGGCAACGTGATGGGCGACTTGTCCTCGCGGCGCGGCATGGTGCACGGCATCGAAGACATCGCCGGCGGCGGCGGCAAGATCGTGCGCGCCGAGGTGCCCCTGGCGACCATGTTCGGCTACTCCACCACGCTGCGCTCGCTGACGCAGGGGCGCGCGACCTTCACGATGGAGTTCAAGCACTATGCGGAGGCGCCGGCCAATGTGGCCGAGGCGGTGATATCGGCGAAGCGGGTGGGGTAACGAAGGTTTGCTCCCCTTTCCCACAAGCGGGAGAGGGGCCGGGGAAGAGGGCCGGCGCATCCACGCGCCCGCACCCTCCCCCTTCACCACCTCAGCAAGCCGCCGCCGTCATCTTGAAGATCCCCTGCGCATTGCCCGCATCAAACCCCAGGTCATAGCGCTGCGGCGCGGCCGCTGCTTCGGCAAAGCGGTCGCGCGTGATGAACTCGTAGAACGATCCCGGCACGTCCCGCTCCACCGGCTCGCCCTGTGCGCCGACAAAGGTGCGGCGCACCGTATCCGCACGGAACGCGGTCTGCCTGACGCGGCCGCTGCGCGAGACTTCCACTTTGTCCTTCATCGGCCGGCCCAGCTGCTTCTGCAGCTCGGCCAGCGCGAACACGTCGTCGACGCGGTCGGTGGCGTGGTTGAAGGCGTTGCCCTCGGTGGCGATCCAGGCCATCTCGGCCGATTCGTTCAGCAGCGTTTCATAGTCCGCCAGGCTCGGCGTGGCGTGCTGGCGCTCGAAGCACGGCACCAGCAGGCCGACCAGCTCGGCGCCGTCGGCGAGGTCCAGCGCGCCGTCGCGTTCCAGTTGCCACAGCAGGGTCTGCGCGCGCGGCGTGAGCGGGTCGGTCGAGGTGCCGGTGACGCGGCTGACCGCAATGCGGAAGCCTTCGCTGAAGCGTTCAGGATGGAATTCGCTGAGGAAGAACTGGGCGATTTCCTCAGGCGCGTCGGCATGCGCATACGAGCGGCCGGTCATGCCGATCCGGTCCAGCGGATAGGTGCCGTTGAGCACGTAGCCGAGCGGGCGCAGGATGCGGGTGAAGGCGGCCTCGCCTTCGGGCAGCGCGCCGTTGTCGCGCCATTTCACCGTGCGCAGCGCGCCGTGGTCGAAGGTGACCTGGCCACCGGCGGCGGCGACGTCGTCGGTGTAGGCGCGGCCGGTCGGCACGCGCTCGAGGATGCCGCCGAACAGCACCATGTTCAGGGCCTGGGCAATTTCCGCGCGGGGGGCGCGGCCCTGCTGGCCTTGCGGCAGCGCCGCGGGCAAGGTGACCAGCGCGAGCAGTTGCGCGGCGCGGGCGGCGCCGACATTGGCGGTGAGGAGCGTGGAGATATTGGAGGTCATGGGCGCAGACAGGTGAGCACTGGGAAGGCAGCCGGGCTGGCGCCGATCCGCAGGGCAGGATAGGGGCGTCCCCATGGCCCGCACAAGCGCGCATTGCGCACAACGTTGTGCGTGCGGCGCACGATCGGGACAGCGGTGCCGTCTGACGGTGCAGGCTGGCGGCGCTGTTTATACTGTCGGCCTTCCTTCCCCCGCCGTCCCATGAGAAACGACATCCCCAACCTGGGCGCGCTGCAGGCCTTCGAAGCCTCGGCACGGCTGGGCAGCTTTACCCGCGCCGCCGCCGAGCTGGCGCTGACGCACAGCGCGGTGGGACGGCAGGTGGCACAGCTGGAGCAGCGCCTGGGCGTGGCGCTGTTCACGCGCGTGCGCCGGCGCCTGGTGCTGACCGATACCGGGCGCGAGTACGCCGCGCGCATTCGCCGGCACCTGGACCATCTGCAGCGCGACACGCTGGAGATCACCACCGGCCGCGCCATGGGCTACACGCTGGAGCTGGCGGTGGTGCCCACCTTTGCCACCCAATGGCTGATCCCGCGCCTGCCGGACTTCGCCCGGCGCCATCCCAACGTGACGGTCAACCTGTCGGCGCGCTCGCAGCCGTTCTCGTTCCAGGAGTGCGCCTATGACGCGGCGATCTACTTTGGCGACCAGTTCTGGCCGGGCACGCGCGGGGGCGTGATTTTCCGCGAAGGCGGCATGGTGCCGGTGTGCAGCCCCGCGTTCCTGGCCGAGCATCCCGTGACCGACGCCGCCAGCCTGGCGCGCTGCCGCCACCTGCACCTGAGCACGCGCGCCAATGCCTGGCGCGACTGGTATGCGGCGCAGGGCTGGGCATATGACCTGGCCGCCTCGCGCGGGCCGCGCTACGAACTCTTCACCATGATGACGGCGGCCGCGGCGGCCGGGCTTGGCATCGGCCTGGCGCCGCGCCTGCTGATCGAGCGCGAACTGCAGACCGGCCAACTGGTGATCCCGCTGGCGGGCATGCTGGACGAGCAGCAGGGCTACTACTTCGCCTATCCGGAAGGGCGTCCCGAGTCAGAGGCGCTGGCGGCATTCCGCAACTGGATTCTCGGCCTGTCGCGCGACGTGCCGGCTACCGCCGCCAGCAGCTGATCGCGCCATTCGCGCCCGCGGCCGGGCTCATGTCCAGCGTCTTTGCCGCCCTACCTCGCTGCGCTTGATGGCGCACTTTTCCGGGGCGTTGGCGCAATGCAGGTAAACTACCGCCTGTTCGCCGCACCGGGGACGACCCGGAACATGCCTTCCAAGTCATGTCGGCCCTGGCCGATACACTTCCCGAAGTGGGCGCCGGCGAACCCGCTCAATGGCCCTCGGGCCGCTCCCGTGGCGCCGGCAACCGGCGCTGCTCAAGGCTTGCCCGGCAGTACTGCCGGCATTCGCCGCCAACCAGGCATCGCCGCCCGCTTCGACCTTCGCCCGGGCCCCGCGCATCCGCTGCGATGACGACCCGCGTGCCCCGCGCGGGACTGGAACCCGCAGGCCATCGGCCTGACGGATCCGCGCCGGCGCGCCGCAAGCACCGGTGCGGGTCGGACTTCCGGAGGAAATCCACGAACAAGACAGCCTGCCACTGGCTGCTGGCGGCCGGGCTTTTGCCCGTCGCAGCCCTCACCGGCACCAACGCCCACGCCGAGCCAGGCGTGACCGTATACGGTATCGTCAGCTCCGCCGTGCGCTACACCTCCAACCTGGATGGCCAACACAACGACCAGGCCGCGCTGGTCTCGGGCGGCATGGTCGGCAGCCGCTTCGGCCTGAAGGGCGATGAAGACCTTGGCGGCGGCAACCACGCCGTAGCGCCTGCGCTGACGCGTTGTTTTTGCAAGCCCCGCGAAGGAATTACCAGCGCAGCCTTCCCGCAATGACAACCCCGTGCGCCCCCGCGCCACAAACAGCGCAGGCATGGTCATTGCGCATGCCATGCATTCCACCGTCTTGCGACAAGGAGCACAGCATGCAAAACCACCCCCCCAGCAGTGAAGGCGCGGCCATCGTCGGTTCCGGCGTGGGCGAAGGCCCGGGCCCGGAAGTGATGGCGGCATCCAGCCTGGATGGCACCAAGACATATTCGTCCGATGGCGAGCATGTCGGCAAGATCTCCGAGATCATGCTGGACGTGCCGCACGGCCGCATCGCTTATGCGGTGCTGACCAGTGGCGGCTTCCTCGGCATGGGCGATACACTGCACGCCATCCCGTGGAATGCGCTGGTCATGGACACCGACGAGAAGTGCTTCCGGATCGCCGTGACCGCGGACCGGATCAAGTCCGCGCCCGGCTTCAACAAGGACAGCTGGCCCACCATGGCCGACCCGCAGTGGGGCAGGTCGCTGCACGAGTATTACGGGCGCGACCCGTACTGGATCTCTCCGCCGCTGTAAGCTTTTGCGGCGGTTTGCCGGAAGGGGCCGCGAGTGCGCCAGGCCGGGCGCGCTCGCGGCCTGCTTGCATTGCGCGGCAAGGCCAGGCCACGCCAGGCAAAGTCGTGCGAGACGCAGCGGCCGGCGCCAGGCCGGCGCTGCCCGGGAGACGACCATGAGGACACCGGACGGCGGCAGCATGACGCCCTTGCCAACTCCGCCAGCATCCCCGGCCGAACCTGACCCGCCGGCCGACGCGCCCGGCTTTCTTGCCGGCGGCGGCGAAATGGGCGCGCTGATCCGCGCGTCCGACTGGGCTGCCACGCCGCTTGGCGTGCCGCGCGCCTGGCCGCACAGCCTCAAGACGGCCATCCGCATCATGCTGACCTCGCGCCAGCCGATCTGGATCGGCTGGGGCGACGCGCTGCATTTCTTCTACAACGACGCCTACAAGTCCATCATCGGCGGCAAGCACCCGGGCGCGCTCGGCCAGCCGACCTCAGTGGTCTGGCGCGAGATCTGGCCAGAAATCGGACCCCTGCTCGCCACCGCGATGACCGGCACCGAAGGCACCTTCGTCGAGCAGAAGCTCCTGATCATGGAGCGCAACGGCTACCCGGAAGAGACCTACTACACCTTCTCCTACAGCCCGGTGCCGAATGACCATGGCGGCACCGGCGGCATCATCTGCGCCAACAGCGACGATACCGAGCGCGTACTGGCTGAGCGGCAGCTGAACGTGCTGCGCGACGTGGCGGCGTCGGCCACCGATGCGCGCGCGTGGCGCGAAGCGTGCGCGCGCGCCATGGCGGCGTTGTCGTCGAACCCGCGCGACATCGTGTTTGCGCTGTTGTACATTGCCGAGCCCGGCGAATGCACGCTGCAACGCGCGGGCGCCATCGGCATCGATCCGGCCCACCCCGCTGCTCCGCCGGAAATCGCGCTGGACGCGTTGTCGCCCTGGCCCGTGGCCGATGTGCTGGCGCATCAGCGGCCAGGGCTGGTCAACGGCCTGGCCTCGCGCTTCGCGGCGCCGCTGCCCGGCGGCGCGTGGGGCGTGCCGCCGTCGTCCGCGGCGTTGATCGAGGTAGCGCCCTCCGGCAGCGCGTCGCATCGCGGCGTGCTGGTGGTGGGCCTGAATCCGTTCCGACTGTTCGATGACCGCTACCGCAGCTTCCTGACCCTGGCGGCAGGCCAGATCGGCGCTGCCATGAACTCCGCGCTGGCGTACGAAGAAGCGCGCAAACGCGCCGAGGCACTGGCCGCGATCGACCGCGCCAAGACCACCTTCTTCTCCAACATCAGCCATGAGTTCCGCACGCCGCTGACGCTGATGCTGGGCCCGCTTGAAGAACTGGTGCGGCGCGCGGATCCCGGCGAAGACCGCGCCTTGCTGGAGATGGCCCACCGCAACGGTCTGCGCCTGCTCAAGCTGGTCAACGCACTGCTGGATTTTTCGCGGATCGAGTCGGGCCGTGTCAGGATGCACCGCCAGCCCACTGACCTGGCCGCGTTCACCGGCGATCTCGCTTCGCTGTTCCGCGCCAGCGTGGAGGCAGCCGGCATGACGCTGCGGGTCGAGTGCCCGCCGCTGGCGCGCGCCGTGCCGGTGGACCGCGACATGTGGGAGACCATCGTACTGAACCTGGTTTCCAACGCCTTCAAGTTCACCTTTGCCGGCACCATCACCGTGGCCGTATCCGCGCACGGCGACGACGCCGTGGCGTTCAGCGTGCGCGATACCGGCATCGGCATCCGTGCGGCGGAACTGCCGCGCATCTTCGAGCGCTTCCATCGCGTGGAAGGCGCACAGGGGCGCACCATCGAAGGCAGCGGCATCGGCTTGGCGCTGGTGCACGAACTGGTGCGGCTGCACGCCGGCACGATCGAAGTGCAGAGCGTGCCAGGCGAAGGCTCCTGTTTCACCGTCATGCTCCCTGCCAGCGTGGCCGACGTGCCCGACCTGGAGGCCGCGCCCGCGTCCAGCAGCATGCAGGCGCGCGCCTATGTCGATGCCGCGCTGCGCTGGCCGGAAGCGCAAACGGCATCGCCGGCGATGACGCTGGCAGCGGAAGACGCCGCGGCGCCGGCTGAGGCGTCGAGCGGCGCCATGGTGCTGGTGGTGGATGACAACGACGACTTGCGCGACTACATGCGGCGCCTGCTGAGCGCCGCGGGCCATCGCGTCGAAGTGGCCGCTGACGGCGAGGCGGCGCTTGCGCTGGCGCGCGCGCAGCCGCCGGCGCTGATCGTCTCCGACGTGATGATGCCGCGCCTGGACGGCTTTGGCCTGCTGCGTGCGCTGCGCGCCGACGCCGCGCTGAGCGACACGCCGGTATTGCTGCTGTCCGCGCGCGCCGGCGAGGAGGCGCGTGTGAGCGGTCTTGGCTGCGGCGCCGACGACTACCTGGTCAAGCCCTTCTCCGCGCGCGAACTTCTGGCGCGCGTGGCCAGCAACCTGCGCCTGTCCGAGTTGCGCCGGGCCACCGAGCACCGCCTGCAGGAACTCAACGCCACGCTGGAGCGCCGTGTCACACAAGCCGTGGCGGACCACGACCGCTTGTGGGAACTGAGCGAAGACCTGCTGACGGTGGCGGGCTTCGATGGCAGCCTGCAACGCGTGAGTCCGGCTTGGACGCGCACGCTAGGCCATGCGCCGCAGGACGTGCTGAGCCGCCCGTACCTGTCGTTCATCTACCCGGACGATGTGGCGTACGCCACCGCGCAACTGGCCGCACTGCGCCACGACGGCATGCCGGTGCGCTTTGAATGCCGCCAGCCACGCGCCGACGGCGCGCTGCGCTGGCTGGCCTGGACGCTGTCGGTGGATCCGGCCAACGGCCATATCCACGGTGTTGGCCGCGACGTGACTGGTGACCGCGAAGCCCAGGCCGCCCTGCGCCATGCCGACGAAGCCCTGCGCACGGCGCAGAAGATGGAGGCTATCGGCAACCTGACCGGTGGCGTGGCGCATGACTTCAACAACCTGTTGCAGGTGATCGGCGGCAACCTGCAGCTGCTGGCGCGGGACCTGGCCGGCGATGCTCGCGCCGAGCTGCGCCTGCGCAATGCGCTGGCCGGCGTCGCGCGCGGCGCCAAGCTGGCGTCGCAGTTGCTGGCCTTCGGGCGGCGCCAGCCGCTGGCGCCCAAGGTGGTGAACCTGGGCCGGCTGGTGCGCATGCTGGACGACATGCTGCGCCGGGCGCTGGGCGATGGCATCGAGATTGAAACCGTGGTGGCTCAGGGCCTGTGGAATACGCTGGTCGATCCGTTCCAGGTGGAGAACGCGCTGCTGAACCTGGCGATCAACGCCCGCGATGCCATGCACGGACACGGGCGGCTCACGATCGAGGCCCGTAACGCGTCACCCGGCGAAGCGCCGGATGACCCGGCGGCGGCCACCCCGATGCAATACGTGGTGCTGGCTGTCACCGATACCGGCGTGGGCATGCCGCCCGAGGTGCAGGAGCATGTCTTCGAGCCCTTCTTCACCACCAAGCCCGAGGGCCAGGGCACCGGCCTGGGCCTGAGCATGGTGTATGGATTCATTCGTCAGTCGGACGGACACGTGAAGATCCTCAGCAAGCGCGGCCGCGGCACCACGGTCACGCTGTACCTGCCGCGCGTGCGGCAGGAAGAGGACCCGGATATTGAATTCGACGCGAACCCGCCGCGCGGCGGCACCGAGACCGTGCTGGTGGTGGAAGACGACGAGGACGTGCGCGCCACGGTGGTCGAGATGCTGGGCAGCCTGGGCTACCATGTGCTGCGCGCGCGCGACGCGCAAGGCGCGCTGGCGATTGTCGAACGCGGCGTGCCGGTGGATCTGTTGTTCAGCGATGTGGTGATGCCCGGCCGGCTGCGCAGCACGGAACTTGCCCGCAGGGTGCGTGAGCGGCAGCCGGGCATCGGCGTGCTGTTTACTTCCGGCTATACCGATAGCGTCATCGTTCATGGCGGGCGGCTCGATGCCGGCATCGAACTGCTCAGCAAGCCCTATACGCACGAAGCGCTGGCACGCAAGGTGCGGAACGTTCTGGCCAACCGCGGCCAGCATGCGGCGATGGCCACCGGCGCGGCGCCAGCCGTTCAGGCGCCCCTTGCCGGCGGCGTGCGCGTGCTGTGCGTCGACGACGATGCGCTGGTGCGTGCCGGCACGGCGGAGTTGCTGCGCGCATGCGGCGTCCAGGCGCTGGAAGCGGAGGGCGAGACCGAGGCGCTGGCCTTGCTGGCCGGCCATGCGGTCGATGTGCTGCTGACCGACGTGGCACTGGCCGGCGACTCCGGTATCGACCTGGCGCTGGCGGCGCGCAAGCGCCATCCGGGGCTGCGTGTGGTGTTCGCCACCGGCTACGAACTGGCGCTGACGCCGGCGCAGTGCAGCGCGCTTGGCGGCGTCACGGTGCTGCGCAAGCCCTACCCGCCGCAGGCGCTGCTGGATGCCCTGCGTGGTGCCAATGCGCCGACTTGAACTGCAGGCCCACCACGAGGCGACGCGCCAGTGCCAGCACGCCAGCGCGTTGTGCGCGTCGAGCCAGTGGCTGCCGCGCCCGGTCCTCGAAAATAATCGAGCGGTCCACAAAATTTATCTTGTAATGAGATCGATTCCCATTTACTATCCGATCACTGCCTGACGCACAACGCACCGCCCGGCCGACAGGCAGACCGGCCAGGCCGGCGCTACCGCGACACGCGGCGGCGACCAACGCTGGCAGGGACAACAGATTTCCGGATGCCGCAGCAGCGGCCTTCGACACCGACTTTTGTGGGGACCGCTCCGTCACGCGGAGCGTTTGGCAGTAGCCAGTCTTCGGAAGATCGGGAAAGCAACCAGACCCCGCTTTCCCGATCGCGTCTTCCGGCGACAAGCCAGGCCACCTTTTTATTCCGCGCGTCGTGCAGGCACGGCGCGCCACCAGGGACGCGGGCGCCAGCGCTCATGCGGCCCTGGTGCTTCCCGCCTGAAATTCCGCCAGGCCACTGACGCCGCCCGCATGCGGCGCCAGGCCGGGCGCCGCCCTGGCTGCGGGGCACCAGCCGCAGCATGCCAATGCCATCCGCCATGTCATCCGAGAGCACAAACCCGATCCATCTCAAGCGCGCCGGCCTGAAGGCCACGTCGCCGCGGATGCGCATCCTTGAAGTGTTCCGCACCAGCGCCCGGCGTCACCTCAGCGCGGAAGACGTCTACCGCATCCTGCTGACGCAGGACGAGGACGCAGGGCTGTCCACGGTGTACCGCGTGCTCAACCAGCTAGTGCAGGCCGACATTCTGCTGCGGCACAGCTTCGAGTCCGACCACGCCGTATTCGAACTCAACGAGGGTGGCCACCATGACCACCTGATCTGCGTCGCCTGCGGCCGCGTGGAGGAGTTCCGCGACGAAAGCATCGAGCAGCGCCAGCGCCAGGTGGCCGCCGACAACGCCTTTGTGTTGCGCGAACACATGCTGGTGCTATATGGCGTCTGCCCCGAATGCCGCGCACCTGACGGAGCCATCCATGGAGCGCCTGAACAAACCGCTATCTGAACTGAAACGCCTGATCAACCTGTGCCTGCGGCAGGAGCCCGGCTGCCACGACTGCCAGCTGCGCGCAGTGTGCGTGCACCGGCCCGACCACACCGGCTGCAACTGGAGCGCCGAAGTCGATTTCCCCGAACGCAGCGAAGCCGATGCCGTGCGTCACCTGCGCCAGGCACGCCACGTGGTGATGATGGTGCGGGAACAGTACAACGTGGAGGCGGGCACGGCGGCATAGATTTGGGCCCGCGGCGTGCATCCAGGACAGAATCCCTGATCAGATATCGAGTTGCGCGCCAGTGATGCCGACCTCAGCGCCCAGCCACCGCCCGCCCCTGCGCCGGCGTCTGCGCCCCCGCCACAGGCCGCAACACCAGCCACACCGCCACCCCGATCAGCGCCCCACCCGCGGCGTGGGCCCACGACAATGCCTCGCCCAGGAACATCGCGCCCCAGACGATCCCGAACGGCGGGATCAGGAAAGTCACGGTCAGCGAGCGCACCGGGCCGAGCTCGGCGATCAGGCGGTAATACAGGATGTAGGCCAGCGCCGTGCACAGCACGCCCAGCCCCAGCATGGCGGCCCAGACGCCGACGCCGGCAGCGGGCAGCGTGTTGTGGCGCCACAGCGCGGCGAGGCAGAAAGGCAGCAGGAACACGGTGGCGCCGACCATGCTGCCGGCGGCGACCAGCCGGCTGTCGAGGCCGCCGCGCTGCGTGATCCAGCGCCGTGCGAGGAAACCGGCCAGGCCGTAGCAGGCGGTGGCCACCAGGCAGGCCAGCGCGCCCAGCAGCACCTCGGTCGAGAAGGCCACCGGCCCGGTGCGGGTCAGCACCGCGACCCCCGCCACGCCAAGCATCACGCCCAGGGCCTTGGCGCGCGTGAGCCGCTCCGAGAACGCCAGCGCGCCGATCAGCACGCCCATCAGCGGCGTCATGGCATTGAATACGGCGGAGTAGCCGGCTGGTAGCCACAGCGCTGCCACCGAATACATCACGAACGGGATGCCGGAATTGACCACGCCCAGCGCCAGCACGGCCGGCCATTTGCCCTGCATGTCCCAGCGCAGCCTCAGCAGCGGCAGGCATGCGGCAAGCGTGAGCGCGCCGATCAGCACCCGTACGAAGGCGGTCGGCAATGGCCCCAGCACCGGCGCGCCGATGCGGATAAACAGGAAGCTGGCGCCCCAGATGGCGGCCAGGGCGAGCAAGCGGGCAAGATCGGCGGGTTTCATCAGGGCAACCGGGAGTCGCCGGGCAAGCCGGCGCGGGTTGAGGGTTGCAGCGATTTGACGCCTGCGCAGCGCGTACCGCAAGCCAGATTCGGACCTGTGCCTCGCCGTCGCTGCTAATGGCGACCCGTCTGCTGCTTGAAATTTAAGTGACGTTGACTGATCTACGACAATTTTGAGCGCCGCTCTCCGCACAATGTCGCACCAACTCGTCACTTTCCTTACCAAAGGCTTTCATCATCACCCTACGCTGGAGGGGGCGTTGTTACCGACGCGTGACAAGCCGCATTCGATTAAATTAAACTCTGGTCTGCGCCAGAGTTAATTGACCCCTCCGACGCATTCCCGACAAGCCGCCAGGGCTCCTGGCGGCTTCTTTTTTTCTGAATGGGGAAAATGCGGCTTGTCCGGCGTATCGGCATGGCATGGCTCCCAATTGCCGCGCTGCCGGCGTCACAACGCCTGCAAACCAGGCTCCGGACGGCTGCCTGCGTCAACCGGCGCGGCCCCTGCCGCGTTGCCAGTCCACATGAAACGACAGTTCCTGGGCCTGCTGGCCCGCGTCTACGTCCTGCAATTCGCCCTCGAAGTGCCGGCTACGGTGGCCATGCTTGCCGACATGCTGCTGGAATACGGCTTCCAGGTTGATATCGGCACGGTGCGCCCGTTGCTGCGCGCGCTGCAAATGGAAGGCTACATGGAAAGCGTGCTGCGCGATGGCATCGGCCGGGTCTACCTGCTGACCGAGCGCGGCCGCGAAGAATTGCAGGCCAGCCGCCAGCGCATCGACGAGCTCTATCGCCGCCTGCACGCCGGTCAGCAGGCCACCGACGAGTTGCCGCACGGGGCCTGATCCGGCCGGGGCGGCGCAGGGAGCGTACCCGTTTCTGCGGGCCGTCCCCCTCGCCGCCATGTGCGCCTTTCGCCTGACTTTTTGCCTTACTTCTTCTCGGCCTTCCCTTCGTAGCGCTTGCTCCATTCGGCGAGGATGCGGTCGCGGTTGTCGCTCGCCCAGCGGAAGTCGTTCTTGATCAGGCGCTTCTCGTAGTCGGCGGGCAGCAGCGCGTCGGGCTTGGCAATGCCGGGCACGGCGAGCACGGCAAAGTTCTTCTCATACAGCGCCATCGCCTCGCGCGAGGCAGAGAAGTCGGCCAGCTTGCGCGCGGCGTCCAGGTTCTTGGTGCCCTTGACGATGGCGGTGGCCTCGATGTCCCAGCCCAGGCCTTCGCTCGGCAGCACGATATCGATCGGTGCCCCTTCCTTCTTCGACTTCATCGCGCGGTATTCAAACGCGATGCCGATCGGGAACTCGCCCTGCGCGGCCATCTTGCACGGCTTGGAGCCCGAGTGCGTGTACAGGCCGATGTTCTTGTGCAGGCCATCCATGTACTGCCAGCCCTTCTGCTCGCCCATCATCTGCAGCCAGGCGCTGACATCGAGGAAGCCCGTGCCCGACGAGGCCGGATGCGGCATCACCACCTTGCCCGCGTAGACCGGCTTGGCCAGGTCGGCCCACGAGGTAGGCTTGGGCAGGCCCAGCTTCTGCGCCTCCACGGTGTTGAAACAGATCGCCGCGCCCCATACGTCCATGCCGACCCATGCCGGCGGGTTGGCCGGGCTGCGGTACTTGGCATCGATTGCGGCCAGGTTCTTCGGCGCGTACGGGTCGAGCATGCCTTCCTTGTCCAGGATCGCCAGGCTGGAGCCGGCCAGGCCCCACACCGCATCGGCGCGCGGCGCGGCCTTTTCCGCCAGCAGCTTGGCGGTGACGATGCCGGTGGAGTCGCGCACCCACTTGATCTCGATATCGGGATGCACCTTTTCGAATGCGGCCTTGTAGGCGGCGATCTGGTCGGCTTCGAGCGCGGTGTAGACCGTCAGCACGGTGGCGGCGCTGGCATTGCCGGCCAACAGCGGCAGGGCGGCCGCGGCGGCAATCGCCGCGACAAGGTTGGTGATGCGGGACATGGTTTCTCCTTTGGGTACGGTCGGTGTTCCGGAATGCAGGGGTACGGCGAAGCGGGAAAATGTCAGCCAGTGCGCCAGCGCTGCGCGCGGCGCAGCCAGCCGGCCGAGACCGCGTGCAGCAGCAAGGCCGCCAGCACCGAGGTCAGCAAGATCAGCGTCGACATCGCGGCGGCGGGCGCGGTGTCGCCGGCGTCGTCCATGTTCAGCACCGAGATCGCGGCCAGCACGGTGTCGGGGCTGTACAGGAAGATCACCGCCGAGACCGTGGTCATCGACGACACGAAGAGGTAGCGGAAGATATCGAGCAGCGCCGGCAGGCACACCGGCACCGTCACGCGCCAGCACGTCACCAGCGGCGCCACCCCAAGCGACAGCGCGGCGGCCTCGAACTCGTTGTCGAGCTGGCGCAGCGCCGCGGCCGCGGTCAGGTGGCCGGTGGTGTAGCAGTGCGCCACGTTGCAAAGCACCAGCAGCGCCATGGTCCCGTACAGCGCGTGCAGCGGATTGCCGGGCGCGTTGAAGAAGAACACATAGCCCAGGCCCAGCACCAGCCCCGGCACCGCCATCGGCAGCAGGAAACCCGCGCGCAGCACGCCGTGCAGCCAGGCCGGGCCGCGCGTGCGCAGCGTCAGCCAGGCACCCAGGAAGATCGCCGCGGCGCCCGCCAGCGCGGTCAGCACCGACAGCTTCAGGCTGTTGCGGTAGGCCAGCCAGCCGCCGCCGTCCATGTTGTCGAAGTCGTAATGCGCCAGCGTCAGGCCAAGGTTGTACGGCCACAGCTTGACCAGCGATGCGCCCACCGCGGTGGCGATCACCGCCAGCAGCGCGGTGCTGACCAGCAGCACCAGCAGCAGGCACGCGCTGTCCCGGCCTCGCTCGGGCGCCGGCACATACACCTGCGCGCGGCTGCCCATCTGCGTGCGCTGGCGACGCTGCAGCGCCATGTCCACGGCAAAGGTCAGCAGTGCCGGCGCCAGCAGCAGCATGCCGATCAGCGCGCCGCGGTCGAACTGCTGCTGCCCGACCACTGCCTTGTACGCTTCGAGCGCCAGCACCGGATAGCCGCCGCCCACCACCTTGGGTACGCCGAAGTCAGTGACCACCAGCGTCAGCACCAGGCAGCCCGCGGCAAACAACCCCTGACGCGCGCCCGGCAGTGTGACCGTGCGGAAGGTGCGCCACGGGCTGGCGCCCATCGCGCGCGCCGCTTCATAGAGACGCGCGTCAGCCAGCGACAGCGTCGCCACCAGCACCATCAGCGCATGCGGGAAGGTGTAGAAGGCCTCGCCCAGCACGATGCCCCAGAAGCCATAGATGCCGCCCTGCCCGAAGGCGCCGCGGAAGATGCCCTGGTTGCCGAACAGGTAGACCAGTGCGATCGCCGGCAGCAGCGACGGCGCGAACAGCGGCAGCAGCGCGACGCCGCGCCACAGCGGCCGCAGCGCGATGCAGGAGCGCTGCAGCGCATAGGCAAAGCCGAACGCCAGCGGCACCACCAGCGCCACCACCGCCAGCGACACTGCCATGCTGCGGCCGAGCATCGGCAGGAAATTGGGGCTTGCCACCAGCGCCGCCATGCGCGCGCCCAGCGCCCACTGGCCCGCGGCATCGAACCAGGCCTGGCGGAACAGCGCCAGCAGCGGCAGCAGCAAGCCCACGGCCAGCGCCGCCAGCCAGATCCACTTCATCGCGGCGGGGGCGCCGTGCGCCAGCCGCGAGGCCAGGCCGGTGCCGCGCAGCGATGCGGCTTGCGTATCCCCGGGCAGGACGACAGTGGCCGCGCGCATCATGCAAACACCCGCAGCGCCTGCGCCGGCAGCGCAATCCAGAACTTGTGGCCGCCCGCATCGGGCAGCCGGTGCCGCGCCTCGCGCGCCACGTCGGCAAACAGGGTCAGCCCCGGCAGGCGGTCAGCTTCCAGCGCCAGCCGGTAGCGGTTGCCCAGGTAGGTCTGGTCGACCACGCGCGCCAGCAGGCGGTTGGGCTCGGCGGGATCCGGGTCCAGCCGCACGGCTTCCGGGCGGCAGCACAGCCGGCCGGCGGATGCCGACGGCTGCGGCGAGCCGACCAGGAAATCGACGGCCTCGCTGCCCTCGCCAACGGTGAAACGCCCGGCCTGCACGCTGCGCCCCGGCAGCCAGTTGGCCTGCCCGACAAAACCAGCGACAAAGGCCGACGCCGGCTGCTCATAGATCTCGGCGGGGGTGCCGGCCTGCACGATGCGCCCGCCGTCCATCACGGCGATGCGGTCGGCCATGGTCATGGCCTCTTCCTGGTCGTGCGTGACCATCACCGTGGTGATATTCAGGCGGCGCTGTAGCTGGCGCAGTTCCAGCCGAAGGTGTTCACGCACGCGCGCGTCGAGTGCCGACATCGGCTCATCGAGCAGCAGCAGCGAAGGCGCCGGCGCCAGCGCACGAGCCATTGCCACGCGCTGCTGCTGGCCACCGGAGAGCTGGCCCGGGAACTTGCGCTCGCTGCCGGCCAGGCCGACCAGGTCAAGCATCTCGGCCACGCGCGCGTCGCGGTGCGTGCGGCCCATGCCGCGCCCGTGCAGGCCATAGGCCACGTTCTGCGCCACGGTCAGGTTGGGAAACAGCGCGTAGGACTGGAACAGGATGCCGTAGTCGCGCGCCTGCGGCGGCAAGCCAGTCAGCTCACGCGCACCGACGTGGATGCGACCGGTGTCCTCGCGCTCAAGCCCCGCGATGATGCGCAGCAATGTGGTCTTGCCGCACCCTGAGGGACCCAGCAGGCACAGCAGCTCGCCCTGCCCGACCGACAGCGACACGCCGTCCAGCGCCACGAAGCCGCCAGCGCCGCCAAAGCGCTTGCTGACCTGCTCCACGGCCAGGAATGCCCTGCCCTCCCCGGACTTGCCTGCCTGCATCACCGAATCTCCGCAATCTCAATCGAATCGGTCGCAGCATAGGCAGTGCAGATGCCAGCCGTGTGGCAGATCGGCAAAGTATTTCGATGGGGGTATCGGGGGATTTGGGATCGGACGCCGGCATGGGAATGCCGGCAAGTTATGGATCGTGCCCTTGGGCGCCTAGGACGCGTGCTGCCCCGGCACGCCGGCAGAGATGGGCACCGGCACGTCCAGCCCTTTCGCCAGCAGCGCCCGCAACGCCTGCTGCGGCACCGCCTGGCTGAACAGGAACCCCTGCAGCCCGTCGCACCCCTGCGCCCGCAGGAATTCGAACTGCGCCGCCGTTTCCACCCCCTCGGCAATCACCTTGAGGTGCAGTTGGTGGCCAAGCGCGATGATCGCCGCGGCCACCGCCTGGTCGTGGCCGGGGGTGGCCACGTCGTCGACGAAGGACTTGTCGATCTTGAGCCGGCTGATCGGCAGCCGGGTCAGGTAGTTGAGCCCGGAGTAGCCGGTGCCGAAGTCGTCGATCGACAGCCCCACGCCAAGCTCGCGCAGGCGGCGGAAGGTCTCGATGGTGGTCTCGCCGCCATCGACCAGGATGCCCTCGGTGACCTCGATCACCAGCCCCTGCGGCGGCAGGCCGGCCTGCTGCAGGCAGCGCGCCACGGTGTCGGGGAAGTTGGCCTGGCGCAGCTGCAGCGGCGAGACATTGACCGCCACCTCGATCTCGCGGCCCAGTTCCTGGCGCAAGGCCTGGATCTCGCGGCAGGCGGTGGCCAGCGTCCATTCGCCCAGCGGCGCGACCAGGCCGCTCTGCTCGGCAATGGGAATGAACTCAGCCGGGTGCATGACGCCGCGTTCCGGAGTCTCCCAGGTGATCAGCGCCTCGACGCCGGGAATGGTCAGCGTGGCGGTCTCGACGATGGGCTGGTAGCGCAGTCGGAACTCGTTGCCGGCCAGCGCGCGCCGGAGCAGCCCTTCAATGGTGAAGCGCGCCAGCGAGGCCTCGGCCATTTCGCTGGCAAAGCGGCTCAGTTGCGCGCGTCCGCCCTGCTTGGCCGCATAGACGGCCGAGTCGGCGGACTTGAGCAGCTCGGTCAGCGTGTCGCCGTCGTCGGGGAAGATCGCCATGCCGATCGACGGCGTCACGCGCAGGCGCTGGCCGCCGGCCTGCAGTTCTTCATTGACGCGCGCCTGGATCTTGGCGGCGATCAGCTCGGCCTCGCTGTCATAGCGCAGGCCACCCAGCACCACGCCGAACTCATCGCCGCCCATGCGCGCCACCAGATCGCCCTGGCGTACCGTGCCCTTGATGCGGTCGGCCATGGTGCGCAGCACGTCGTCGCCCACCGGATGGCCGAGCGAATCGTTGATGTGCTTGAAGTGGTCCAGGTCGAGCAGCAGCAACGCCACGCGCTCGCCGTGGCTGCGCGCGTGCAGCAGCAGCGCCTGGGCGCGTTCGCTCAGTTCGGCGCGGTTGGGCAGGCCGGTCAGCGGGTCGTGCAGCGCCAGGTGGCGGATGTACTCGTCCACGCGGCGGCGCTCGGTCAGGTCGTAGCCAATGGCCTGGTAGCCAAGCGTGGGCAAGCCAGGCTCGGCATGGTCCGAAGGCCTGGCCGGCGGTACCTCGGGGGCGGGGGCGGGCAAGGCGAACACCGCGAGCTGCACCGGCATGCGCGAGCCGCCCTTGCGCACCCAGGTCCATTCGCGCTCGTCGGTGAGCCCCAGCCGCGCCTTGGCCAGCAGCGCCGGCAGCCCGGACGGCACCGTCGCGCCCAGCTCGGCGCTGAGGGCACGCGCATGCTCGGCCAGTTCGGCGGCAACATGCAGGCCGGTCATGTTCATGTGGCCGACCAGTTCCGCGCTGGTGTACCAGAGCATGCGCTGGCCGGCGGCGTTGATGCCAGTGATGAGTCCGTTCTGGTCGAAGGTGATGACGCAGAAGGCAGCGTGGTCGAGCAGCCCGGCATAGCGCGCGGCCTGCACCGCGGCGGATGCCTGCGCGCGCCGCTCGGGCTCCAGGTCCGTGATCGACCACAGCCAGTGCGGCGCGCCGCCTTCGGCGGCGGGCAGGCGGGCCGCGCTGGCGCGCAGCGCGAAGCGGCTACCGTCAGCGCGCACGCCTGCCAGTTCGCGATGGACCTCGGGCCGCGCCGCGGCATCGCCGGGAACGACACCGGTAACGCCGGTAACACCGGTCGCGCCGGGAACCAGGGTGTCCAGGCTGCGGCCGGCCAGACGCTGCGCATCGGTGCCGAACAGTTGCCCGGCCCGCTCGCTCGCGCGCACCACTACGCCCTGCGCATCGGTCATGAGGAAGCCGTCGGCCGACTGCGCCAGGCACGCCTGCAGCATGGCGCTGTCATCTTCCCAGGCATGCACGGCCTGCGCTTCGCGCTGGCGCGCGGCGCGGCCCTGGCGTGCCAGCGCATGGATGAGCCATGCCAGCAACAGCGTCGCCAGCGCGCCCGCGGCCAGTACCTGATATCGCTGCCGCGCGCCATGCGCGGCTTCGAAGGCAGGACGGGTGGCGGCGCGCAGCGTCCAGTTGCCCCCGCCATACTGGACCTGACGATCGCCCTGCAGCAACGGCGCCCTGCCGTCTTCGCGGCGTTCGCCCTCGGTGGGACCGCCAGACAGCAGCGCGCCGAGGGCGGCGGGGCTGCCCTCATACAGCGACAATTCCAGTTCGTTCGCCGCCGGGGCACCGACGGCGCGCAGCAGGTCGCCCAGCCGCAGCGACAGGTAGACGTAGCCGAGCACGGCCTGGCGCCGCTGCGCCACCGTGCTGACGGCGGCGCCGCCGCCATAGACCGGCAGGAAGACCAGCGCGCCGCGCTGGCGCTGCGCCAACTCGGCGTCGCGGACCAGGTCCAGGCCGGCGGTGAGGCGCGGCTCACCGCTGTCGCGGGCGGCTTCCAGCGCGGCCCGGCGGGTCGGATCGGACAGCATGTCGAAGCCGGCGGCGCGGGTATTGCGCCCGTCCAGCGGATCGATATAGAGGATGGGCGCGTACACGTCGCGCGTGCCGCCGGGATGGATGCCGTAATCGGCAAGGCCGTCGGCGCGGGCGGCCTGCACCAGCCGCGCGGCCTGGTGCTGCGGTGTGAGCGGAGCGTAGCCGATGGACTGGGTGCCGGCCGGCAGGTCGTCGAGCTGGGCGGTATAGAGATAGTTGCGCCACTGCGCGCGCGAGGTGCCGGGGTTGGCCGTCATCACCGCGGCCACGCCGCGCAGCAGCCGTTCGTTCTCCAGCATGCGCTCGCGCAGCGCGCTGCCGGCTTGTCCCAGCAGGGCGTCGAAATGCTGCTGCGCCTCGCGGCGCTCGAGCCGCTCGGCCTGCAGCCATGCCCCTGCCGTCAACAGCGCGCCGCCGGCCGCGACCAGCAATGACAACAAGGCAGGGGGAAGCGAAGTCAGTCTCATGTTGGATCGGTTCCGGCATGCAGCAGGGGCTTGCCGACTGCGTGGACGTGCCTTCGCATTAACGGGGGACTATACCGTGGCACAGGCAGCCCGCACACCCCCGCCCAAGGGTTGAACCCGTTCGGGGGGAAGACCGCATGCCCCGCCATGGCGGCATATGGTAGGGTTGCACCCGAGACGCCCCCCTCCAAGTACGCGACAGTCCGCGCCACCAGCGCAACTGCGCCCCACATGCCCGTCTACACACCCACGCTGAAAGCGCGCATTGCGATCATCACCACCGTGCTGGCCGCGGTGTTCGGCACCGGCATCGTGCTGACCGCCCTGTACGATGCACACCGCGACCTGCACGATGCGCTGCAGGTCCAGCAGGACTCCGTCGTCAAGCTGACCGCCAGCCAGCTCGACACCGCCATGAACGACCGCATCGCGCTGCTGTCGCACCAGGCTGCGCAACTCAGCGGCCTGCTGGCGCAGGCGCACGGCGCGCAAGCCGCCGCGGTGAGGGAGCGGGCGCTGGATGCGCTGTCCGCAGCGGTTCCGGTGCCGGCGGCGTTCAACGCGCTGCTGGTCGCCGACATGCAAGGCGATATCGTCAGCAACCGCGGCGCCGGGGCGGACATTGGCGACCGCAGCTATTTCCGCGAGGCCGCCCGCTCGCTCGTGCCCGTGGTGTCTGCACCCATCCGCTCACGCACCAACGGCCAGATGGGGGTGATGGTGGCGGTGCCGGTGCTGGCGCCGAACCAGGCCTTCGTCGGCCTGGTGGGCGGCTGGCTGGACCTGTCCAGCGCCAACTTCCTGGTCGAGATCCTGCACAACCGCCTCGGCACCACCGGCTACTACTGCCTGGTGTCGGCCGGCCCCGAGCCGGTCTACATCCGCCATCCCGATCCCGCGCAGGCGCGCCAGCCGGCCCTGGCCGTAGCCGATACCTGCGGCGAGGATGACAGCCCCGCGCCGCTCGAATTCCTCACGCCGGCGCGGCCAGTGATCGCCCGCTACCTGATGTCGAGCACCGGCTGGGAACTGGTGGCGCTGTTGCCCGCGCATGAGGCCTATGCACCGCTGCACCTGATGCAGCAGCGCTTCCTGGGCATGGCCGGGGTGGCCATGGCGGCAGTGGCCCTGCTGATCTGGCTGGCGGTGCGGCGCCAGCTGGCGCCGCTGGCGCGCCTGCACAAGGTGGTGCACGCCAGCGCCAACGACCTGTCCGCATTCGAGCGGCTGCCGACGCGCCAGCAGCGCGACGAGATCGGCGACCTGACGCGCGCCTTCATCAAGCTGATGCGCGACGTGCGCGAGCGCCGCCAGGCCCTGGACCACAGCGAACGGCGCTTGCGCGCCGTGACCGACACACTGCCGTCGCTGCTGGCCTTCATCGACCCCGATCAACGCTATGTGTTCAACAACCAGGCCTATGAGCGTGTCTTCGGCCTGAAGCCGGAGGAGCTGCGCGGCAGGCACGTGAGCGAAATACTGGGCCAGGCCCGCTACGCGCACGTGCAGCCGTTCCTGCAGCGCGCGCTGGCGGGCACGGCGGTGACCTTTGAAACCGAAGACAACGACCCCGAATACCACTGCATGGAGACCAGCCTGCGCCCGGAATGGAGCGCTGACGGCAGCGAGGTGGTGGGCGTGCATATCCATGTGCAGGACATCACGCAGCGCAAGCTGGAAACGCAGCGCCTGGCGCGCATCTCGCGCACCGACCACCTGACCCAGCTGATGAACCGCAGTGCCTTCGAAGGCCAGCTGCACGCGGCCATGGCGCGCAGCCGCGAGCACGGCACGCTGATGGCATTGCTGTACCTGGACATGGACCGCTTCAAGGCGGTCAACGATATCCATGGCCACGCCGCGGGCGACCTGCTGCTGCAGCACTTCGCGCAGCGCGTGCGCAGCTGCGTGCGCGAGACCGATACCGTGGCCAGGCTGGGCGGCGACGAGTTCGCCGTGGTGCTGGCAGACATGGCGCAGCCCGCCGCGGCGCGCCGCGTGGCGCAGGCCATCCTGCAGGCGATGGACGCCCCCTTCGACTTCGAAGGCGTGCGCGCCGACGTCGACGTCAGCATCGGCGTGGCGCTCTACAACGGCGGCCCGGCCCAGGACCGCGAGCTGATGCGGCTGGCGGACGTGCTGCTATACCGCGCCAAGGGCGCGGGCCGCGGGCGCTATGAGATCGGCCCGCCGGAACTGGCGGGCGAACTCAGCCCCCGGTAAGCCGCCGCCGGGGCTCAGTGAATGGTGCCGGCGGGCTTGTCCGACGCCGGGCCGCCCGCGCCTTCGGGCTCGAACGGCACGTGGCGGCCATCGCTGGACTGGTAGCCAAGCTGCGCATCGGCGCCCAGCATCTTCTCCCAGGCGATCATGGCCTCGGCGACCGCGTCGGGCGCGCCCTTGAACACCACCACGTCGTTGCCGCAGCTGGGGCATTCGCCGCCGAACACGGCGTCGATGCCGCGCAGGCCCGGCACGTCGAGTGCGTCAAATTGCGTGAACGCGGTCTTGCAGTGCCCGCAGACCAGCTGGGCGGGGCGCAAGGCCTCGATCTTTGCGCGTGCCTGTGCCGCGCGCTCCTCGGGGGTACCCCGTCGTTTTGCCTCGCCCATGATGTGCCTTCCTTCCCCGTGCTGCCGGTGTGTGTTTGCATCGGACCGGCCAGTGCGGCCGGTCCGTGCCTGTTAGATGCGCGATGCGGGCCGGTGGTGCCCGGCCATTGCCGCAGGTGACGGCCGCGTTGCGTGCGCGCTGTCGCCAATCTGCTGCGCTCAGCCGGCATTGTAACCAGCGCGGCGCAGCAAATACCGGGCCGACAGGAAGCCGCAGCGCCTGCTATTGTGGATAACGATGCCCGGTGCCGGTACGGATGCGCCGCTTCCGGCACCGCGGGCATGCAGGTTTCATCCACCTACCCCCGAAGGAGGACGTTCCATGATCCGACCCACCGTGCAGGAAAACGCCGCCCGTTACGCCGACTGCATTGCCGCCTGCAATGCCGCGGCCGCAGCCGCACTCAAGTGCGCCGCGGCCTGCCTGGAAGAACAGGACGTGCGCAAGATGGCACGCTGCATCGCGCTGGACATGGATTGCGCCGGCATCGCCCAGCTGGCCGCGTCCTACATGCTGCGCAACAGCGAGTTCGCGGCGCTGGTGTGCGAAGACTGCGCCGAAGTCTGCAAGTGGTGCAAGGAAGAATGCGAGCACCATGACGCCGAGCACTGCCAGGAATGCGCGCGCGCCTGCGCTGCCTGCATGGAGCAGTGCCTGAAGATGACGGCTTAGCGGTCCCCGCCCGATTCCTGCTGCCCCTGCGGCGGCTCGGCCAGCGCGACAAAGGCATCTATCAGCCTGGCGCCGCGCCGCTCGCGCAGGCAGTAGAGATACTCGTGCAGGCACGGCGAGGCATCGGTGAAGCCCAGCACGCGCAGGTCAGGGTGGCTGGGCACCTCGTGCCGGGCGATCACCGATACGCCCAGGTTGCGGATCACCGCCTCGCGGATCGACTCCCGGCTGCCGATCTCCATCTGCGCGGCGGGGCTCACGCACGCCTGCGCCAGCATGTCTTCGGTGGCGATGCGCGTGGTGGAGCCCAGTTCCCGCATCAGCAGCCGGCAACCTGCCAGCGCGCTGACCGGCACCTCGGTGTGGCCGGCCAGCGCATGGGTGCGATGCACCACCAGCATCAGCGGGTCCACACCCAGCAGCACGCGCGACAGCCGCGCATCGTCCACGCGCTGCGACGAGGTGGCGATATCGACACGGTATTCCTGCAACGCTTCCAGCACTTCTTGCGAGTTGCCCGTCACCACGCTGACATCGATGGCTGGAAAGCGCTCGCTGAAACCGCGGATCAGCTCCAGCACATAGTAGGGCGCGGTCGCCCCCACGCGCAGGCTGCCGGTGCGCAGGTCGCCGGAATGGCGCAGGAAGAAGCCGATTTCGGTTTCCTGCTGCACCAGCGCCTCCACGCGCGGCAGCAGCGCCAGCCCCGCGTCCGACAGCGCCAGCCGGCGCCCGCCGCGGTGGAACAGCTCGACCCCGTACGCTTCCTCCAGCCCACGTATCTGTGCGGTGATGGTGGGCTGCGACAGGCCCAGGCGCCTGGCGGCCTGGGTAACGCTGCCGATGCGGGCCACCATGAAGAAGGACTTGAGCTGGGCGATAAGCATGCTAAGGCAGGGCGAGGCGGCAGACGCCTGGGCGCCTGTCACGGTGAAGCGGTATTCTAATGGACTGCACCAAGCCACCCGGTCCAACCGTTCGCTGCCTTGCAAAGGAGTCCGCCCATGTCTGACCCGTCCACCTCCGCCACCCGCATCGAGAAAGACAGCCTGGGCGATGTGCCCGTGCCCGCCGATCACCTGTGGGGCGCGCAGACCGAGCGCTCGCGCCAGAACTTCCGCATCGGCACCGAGAAGATGCCGCCGTCGCTGATCGAGGCCTTTGCCATCCTGAAGCTGTGCGCGGCACGCGCCAACGGCGAGCTCGGCGTGCTCAAGCCCGAACTGGCGCAGGCGATCGAACAGGCCGCGACCGAGGTCATCGAAGGCCGCTGGCCCGACGAGTTCCCGCTGTCGGTCTGGCAGACCGGCTCCGGCACGCAGACCAACATGAACCTGAACGAGGTCATCGCCAACCGCGCCATTCAGCTGCTGGGCGGCAAGGTCGGCAGCAAGACGCCGGTGCACCCCAACGACCACGTCAACGCCAGCCAGTCCTCCAACGACAGCTTTCCCACCGCGATGCATATCGCCGCGACGCGCGCGATCCAGCAGGAACTGCTGCCGGCGCTGGAGGCGCTGCAGCAGACCTTCGCGCGCAAGGTGGAAGCCTTTGCCGATATCGTCAAGGTGGGCCGCACCCACCTGCAGGATGCGGTGCCGCTGACACTGGGACAGGAGTTCTCGGGCTACATGACCCAGGTGGCCGATGCGCAGTCGCGGCTGCAGCAGGCCATGCTGCGCGCAATGCCGGTGGCGCAGGGCGGCACCGCGGTGGGTACCGGCCTGAACGCGCCGCACGGCTTCGCCGCGGCGTTCGCGCGGGCGCTTGCCGACTACACCGGCCTGCCGTTCGAGCCCGCGCCCAACCGCTATGCGCTGCAGGCTTCGCACGACGCACTGGCCGACCTGTCCGGCGCGCTCAACACCACGGCCTCGTCATTCCTGAAGATCGCGCGCGACTTCATGCTGCTGGGCTCGGGCCCGCGTGCCGGCTTTGCCGAGCTGGTGCTGCCGGCCAACGAGCCGGGCTCGTCGATCATGCCGGGCAAGGTCAACCCGACCCAGGCCGAGGCGCTGGCAATGGTGTGCTGCCGCGTAATCGGCAACCACACCACGGTGACGCTGGCCAACGGGCTGGGCACGCTGGAGCTGAACGCCTACAAGCCGGTGATCATCTACAGCCTGCTGCAGTCAGTGAGTTTGCTGGCAGGTGCCGCGTCGAGCTTTGCCGAGCATATGGTCGAAGGCGTCGAAGCCGACCGCGAACGCATCGCCGAGCTGCTGGAGCGCTCGCTGATGCCGGTGACCGCACTCAACCCGCATATCGGCTACGACAAGGCCGCGGAAATCGCCAAGCTGGCGGTCAAGCGCAACCTGTCGCTGCGCGAGGCGGCGATCGCGTCCGGGCATGTCACCGAGGCGCAGTTTGCCGAGTGGATCGACCTGAAGGGGATGACGCGGGAGGTGTAGGCGGGGGGTGTAGCAGAGATGCGCCCCGGCGCGGACCGATCCGCGCCGGGACAAGCCGGCTTTAGTCGATGAAAATCTAGCCGACGAAAGCCTTTTCCAGCACGAAATGGCCGGGGTGGCTCATATTGCCTTCGGTGAAACCGCGCCCTTCCAGGATGCCGCGGACGTCCTTGAGCATGTCCGGGCTGCCGCACAGCATGATGCGGTCGTTCTCGGTCGAGAACGGCGCCACGTCCAGGCGCTCGAACAGCTCGCCGGAGGCGATCAGGTCGGTGATGCGGCCGCGGTTGTCGAATTCCTCGCGCGTCACGGTCGGGAAGTACACAAGCTTTTCGCGCACCAGTTCGCCCAGGTGCTCGTGCTGCGGCAGGTGTTCCTGGATCAGTTCGCGGTAAGCCAGTTCTTCCACGAAGCGGCAGGTGTGGGTCAGCACGACCCGGTCGTAGCGCTCGTAGACCTCCGGGTCGCGGATGATCGACAGGAACGGCGCCAGGCCGGTGCCGGTGGCCAGCAGCCACAGGGTCTTGCCGGGCAGCAGGTTGTCCACCAGCAGGGTGCCGGTCGGCTTCTTGCCCACATAGATCTGGTCGCCCTCGCGCAGGTGCTGCAGGCGCGAGGTCAGCGGGCCGTCGGGGACCTTGATGCTGAAGAATTCCAGCGTTTCTTCATAGTTGGCGCTGGCGATGCTGTAGGCACGCAGCAGCGGGCGACCGTTCACCTCCAGCCCGACCATGGCGAACTGGCCATTTTCAAAGCGGAAACCAGGGTCGCGCGTGCAGGTAAAGCTGAAAAGGGTGTCAGTCCAGTGATGGACGGAAAGAATGGATTGCTGGTTCAGGTTGCTCATGGCGAAATGCGGCTACAGCGGCGGAATACAGCACCAAAGACGGCTGGAAAGGAAGGATCTTAACGCATGCTTGGGGGCGGCGCAGGCGGAGCCAGCAATGCCAGCGCGGGAATTCCGCGACGGGGGCGCCAGTGCGGCGCATGCGGCACGCCGGGGTCTTGCGGGGATGCGGGGAAGTTCCGGCTAATGCATTGGGTTTCCCGCCTCAGCCCCCCGGTGTCGGCACTGACAGTTCGCAGCGCTGGCGCGCCAGCGCCTCGCGCGAGTAGCCATGGCGCACGCGCAGCTGGTGCTCCACGGCGTCGGCCTGGTCCAGGCAGGCAAAGACCAGGTCGTCTTTCACGCGCTGCGACACGCCCTTCAGGCGCGGCGCCTCGTATGCGACCTGGCGCGCGCGGCAGCGCAGGAACAGCAGCGTTTCCTGCGAGGCGGTGACAAGTTGGTCGTGCTCGATCCGCTTGCATTCGACCAGGTCCTGGGCAAGGGCGCTGGCGCAGGCAAAGAGCAATGGCAGGCACAGCCATCGGCACAACGAGCGGTGCATGGCAAACAGGGGCGCAGTGGGCCAGTTGAAGGTCTGGCTCGCATCATTGCCCAGACCCGCGCACAGTGCAAGCCGCAGCGCGTGCAATATCCTGTAGCGATTCGGCGCCAGACGGTCCTAAGCGGGATTCAGTGTCCAGCCTGGCGAACAATCGCCCGCAAACCCTGATGGTTGCGTCGCGGCTCAGTGATTATGCCGCACCGCAGCACACGGAATGGTGGGCAGGTCGCCCGGATCCGGCTACGCTTGGGTGGCAAATGCGCCGCAGTGCGCGCCAGTTCACGCCCCAGACCTATGGGCTCCCCGCCCGGCCTTCCCCGTGTTCCTCCTTGCCGCTCCGCCATGCCGGCGGACCTGCGGCCGCCGCATTTCCGGCCTATGCTGCCTGCACTGCGAAGCGCGACCTGACCCGCGGTTGCCACGCGCGACCCTGACTGCCAAGACAAAAAACATGACCGATCTCACCGCCACCCAAGCCCGGACGGCACCCCCGAGCCCCGAGGAAGTGCGCAAGCGCATCTTCGCCATCGTGGCCGCATCCTCTGGCAACCTGGTCGAATGGTTCGACTTCTACGTCTACGCCTTCTGCGCGATATATTTCGCGCCGTCGTTTTTCCCCAAGGCCGATCCCACCGCGCAGTTGCTGAACACCGCCGGCGTGTTTGCCGCCGGCTTCCTGATGCGCCCCATCGGCGGCTGGCTGTTCGGCACCATTGCCGACCGCCACGGCCGCAAGAACTCGATGCTGATCTCGGTGGTCATGATGTGCGCCGGCTCGCTGATGATCGCCTGCCTGCCCACCTATGCCAGCATCGGCAACTGGGCACCGGCGCTGCTGCTGCTGGCGCGCCTGATCCAGGGCCTGTCGGTCGGCGGCGAGTATGGCACCACCGCCACCTATATGAGCGAGGTGGCGCTGCGCGGGCGGCGCGGCTTCTTCTCGTCGTTCCAGTACGTGACGCTGATCGGCGGCCAGCTGCTGGCGGTGCTGGTGGTGGTGATCCTGCAGCAACTGCTGGACGAAGCCGAACTGAAGGCCTGGGGCTGGCGCATCCCGTTCGTGGTCGGCGCCATCACTGCGGTGGTGGCGCTGTTCCTGCGCCGCACGCTGCACGAGACCTCGTCGGCCGCCAGCCGCGGCAGCAAGGAGGCCGGCAGCGTGGCCGAGCTGTTCCGCAACCACAAGGCGGCTTTCTTCACGGTGCTGGGCTATACCGCGGGGGGCTCGCTGATCTTCTACACCTTCACCACGTACATGCAGAAGTACTTGGTGAATACGGCCGGCATGTCGATCAAGACCGCCAGCTATGTGATGACCGGTTGCCTGTTCCTGTACATGTGCATGCAGCCGCTGTTCGGCGCGCTCTCCGACCGCATCGGCCGGCGCGCCAACATGCTCCTGTTCGGCGCGCTGGGCGCGCTCTTCACGGTGCCGATCCTGACCGCGCTGGGCACGGTCAGCAGCCCTGAGCTTGCCTTCGTGCTGATCGCCGCGGCGCTGGCCATCGTCAGCTTCTACACCTCGATCAGCGGCATCGTGAAGGCCGAGATGTTCCCGGCCGAGGTGCGCGCGCTGGGCGTGGGCCTGGCCTATGCCATCGCCAATGCGATCTTCGGCGGCTCGGCCGAATACGTGGCGCTGGGCATGAAGACGCTGGGCCACGAGACTGCGTTCTACTGGTACGTGACCCTGATGATGGTGATCGCCTTCCTCGTCAGCCTGCGCCTGCCGCGCCAGGCCAAGTACCTGCATCACGAGCATTGATACGCACCCGCGGTGCAATGCCGCGGGACCCCTGCGCGAGCATGGCAATATACGGGGGCTGCAATCGCCCCCGTCTTTCATTGATCACCCCATGGACCTGAACGCCCTGCGCCTGTTCGTCGACATCGTCGACGCGGGCAACCTGAGCGCGGCTGCGCGCAAGCTCAAGATGACGCGCGCCAATGTCAGCTACCGGCTCAAGGCGCTGGAAGAAGAGCTGGGCGTGCAGCTGCTGCGCCGGACCACGCGCCATGTCGAGCCGACCCCGGTCGGCGCTGGGCTCTACGAGCACGGCCGCAACATCCTGGGCGAGGTGGCGGCCGCCAATGCGCTGATCAGCAATATGGGCAAGAGCCTGCAGGGCCATGTGCGGCTCTCGGTGCCGACCGGTCTTGGTCATTCGCTGCTGTCGCCGCTGCTGGTGCTGTTCAAGCAGCGCTATCCCGACATCACGCTCGACGTGGTCTTCGACAACCGCGTGCACAACCTGGTGTCCGAGGACGTGGAAGTGGCGCTGCGCATCATCTCCACGCCGCCGGATTCGGTGATCGCCACCGAGATCGGCGAAGTCGACTGGATCGTGTGCGCGTCGCCGGTGTACCTGGCCGGCCACCCGGCGCCGCAGACGCTGACCGGGCTGCAGGGGCATGCGTTCGTCTGCGCGTCGCCCGAGGGGCAGAAGCTCAAGGCAACGGGCACGCGGCACGATGGCGGCGATGGTGCTGTGACCCGGGAGCAGGTGGTGCTGGAGCCCACGCTCACCTCCGAGAACTTTGCCTTCCTGAAAGAGGCGGTGCTGGCAGGCCTGGGCATCGGCTTCTTCCCGATCTATGCGATCGGCGCGGAACTGGACAGCGGGGCGCTGGTGCCGCTGCTCTCCGACTACCGCATCAGCGTGTTCGGCAGCAAGCTCTATATGCTGACCATGCCCAACCGCTACCAGACGCTGGCCACGCGCTACCTGCTGAACTTCCTGAAGACCGAGCTGCAGGCGGTGTGGCCGCGGCTGCGTCGGTAGCTCGCCCCGTCAGGGATGGCGCCAGGCACTATAGTAGGAGCACAAGGATAACCGTTGGCGCATCCGCATCTAAGGAGCCACCATGGCCCTGGCTAGCACCCTGGCAAACTGCCTGAGCAGCAAGAACACCCAATATGACATCATCCGCCACCCCTACACCCTGAGCAGCATGGCCACCGCAGAGGCCGCGCATGTGCCCGGGGACCGTCTGGCCAAGACGCTGTTGCTGGAAGATGACCGCGGCTACGTCGCCGCTGTGATCCCTTCGAGCCATCACCTGCAGATGGCCGCCATCTGCGAACAGACCGGGCGCAACCTGGTGCTGGCGCATGAGGACGAGATCCGCGAGATCTTCAAGGATTGCGACCTTGGCGCGATTCCGCCGGTGGCCATGGCCTACGGCATGCAGACCTACGTGGACGACAGCCTGATGAAGCAGCCCGACGTGTATTTCGAGGGCGGCGACCACCAGGAACTGGTGCACATGAGCGGCGAGCAGTTCTCGCAGCTGATGTCGGATGCGGGGCATGGGCAGTTTTCGCGCCGCATGATGTAAGCGGCGCGCGGTAGGGCCACCACGCGGGTTGCGTACCCGCGCTGTGGCCGTTTTGCATTCTGGCGTAGGGCGAATTCAGCCCGCGGGCAGCGCCGGCACGCTGTCGTCCTTCAGGTCCACGCCGGAGCGCCCCAGCGCCGCCGCGCCGCGCAGCAGGAAGGCCAGCCGGTCGGCGGCCTGCACATAGGGCAGCCCTTCGGGCCGCACGTTGGAGATGCAGTTGCGCTCGGCATCGGTGCGCCCCGTGCGCGGCCCATGGGTCAGGTAGATGCCGAGGCTGTCGGGCGAACTCAGCCCCGGTCGTTCGCCGATCAGCATCACCACCTGGCGCGCGCCAAGGATCTCCCCGATCTCATCGCCCAGCGCCACGCGCGACTGCTCGGCCACCACCACCGGGCCGATGCGCCACTCTTGCGGCAGGCGCTGGCGCGTGGCATCCAGCAATGGCAGCGCATGGGTCTGCGTGGCCAGCGCGGACAGGCCATCGGCCATCACGAACACCACATCCGGCGCCTCGCGCGGCCGCGCCGCGGCCAGCCGCTCGCGGCTGGCATCGTCCAGTCGGCGGCCCAGGTCGGGGCGGCGCAGGTAATCCGCGCGGTCGGGCGCCGCACTGTGCACGGCCACGTTCGGCACTGCTGCCGCATCCAGCGCCGCGGTCACGGCGCCCACGTCCAGCGGCAGATGCACGGCATCGCGCGCCTGCGCATGGGCCAGGCCGAAGGCCAGCACGGCGTCGGTGGTCTGGCTGTGGCCGGTGCGGCCCAGCGCAATGCGCGCGCGCGTGAACCGGCGCAGGCGCTGCCAGGGATCGTCGTCGACCTCGGCGGCGGTGGCGGGACTGGCAGGGGGCTGGCGTCTGGCCGTCATCGGCGGGTCCTTACAGGCTGTGGGCCATCTGCAGCAACGGCTGGCGCGCCGCGGGCGCCAGCAGCCGGCCGGTGCTGTCGGCAATACCCATGCGCTGCAGCCAGGCCTCGAACTCCGGCGCCGGGCGCAGCCCGAGCACCTCGCGCAGGTACAGCGCATCGTGGAACGAGGTGCTCTGGTAGTTGAGCATGATGTCGTCGGCACCCGGCACGCCCATGATGAAGTTGATGCCGGCCACGCCGAACAGCGTCAGCAGCGTGTCCATGTCGTCCTGGTCGGCCTCGGCATGGTTGGTGTAGCAGACGTCGCAGCCCATCGGCACGCCCATCAGCTTGCCGCAGAAGTGGTCTTCCAGACCCGCGCGGATGATCTGCTTGCCGTCGTACAGGTACTCGGGCCCGATAAAGCCCACCACCGTATTGACCAGCAGCGGCGAGAACGCGCGCGCCACGCCATAGGCCCGCGCCTCCATGGTCTGCTGGTCGACGCCGTGGTGCGCGTTGGCCGACAGCGCGCTGCCCTGCCCGGTCTCGAAGTACATCACATTGTCGCCCACGGTGCCGCGCGCCAGCGCCTGCGCGGCGTCGTGCGCCTCGGCCAGCAGCGACAGGCTGATGCCAAAGGCCGCGTTGGCGCGCTCGCTGCCGGCCACGGACTGGAACACCAGGTCCACCGGCGCGCCCTGCCCGATTGCGCGCAGGGTGTTGGTGACATGGGTCAGCACGCAGGATTGCGTGGGAATGTCGAAGCGGCTGCGCAACTCGTCGATCATGCGCAGCAGCGAGACGATGGCGCCCAAGTTGTCCGAGGCCGGATTGACGCCGATGGTGGCATCGCCGCAGCCATAGAGCAGGCCGTCGATGATCGACGCGGCGATGCCCTTGGGATCGTCGGTCGGGTGGTTGGGCTGCAGCCGCACCGAGAGCCGGCCCGGCAGCCCCACCGTGCTGCGAAAGCGCGTGACCACCTGGCACTTGCGCGCCACCGCCACCAGGTCCTGGTTGCGCATCAGCTTGCTGACCGCCGCGGCCATTTCCGGGGTGATGCCCGGCGCCACCCGCGCCAGCATCGCGCTGTTGGTCTCATGCCGCAGCAGCCAGTTGCGCAGGTCGCCCACGGTGGTGGCACCGATGGCGGCAAAGGCCGCGGTATCGTGGCGGTCGAGGATCAGGCGAGTGACCTCGTCCTCCTCGTACGGCACCAGCGTCTCGTTGAGGAACCGGGTCAGCGGCACCTCGGCCAGCGCCAGCCGCGCCGCCATCCGCTCCTGCTCGCTGGCCGCGGCAACGCCGGCCAGGGCGTCGCCGGAGCGCGCGGGGCTGGCGCGGGCCAGCAGCGTACGGAGATCGGCAAAGACGTGGCGCCGGGTGCCGATAGTATGGGAGTAGGCCATGCGTTCCATTCCTGGACTTGGGGCCAGACGACGACAGCGGTGCGCCGGGCGCGATTCCCCCTAATATAGACACCCTTTGTGTGTGGCGTTATGCCAACATCGCGAAGACATTGCGACAGCGCGCGCGGCCTGACGCAGGCACAACATCTGGATCGGCGAGAATCCAGAATAATTTTCAGCAAATTGCATGCCGGAGACCCCGATGAAAGACCCCGACCCGACCACCACCCCGCGCCTGCTGCCGGCCGCGTGGTATAGCGTCGGCACCGTCGCCTACCTGCTGACCGCCCTCGCGCTCCTGACCGTGCTGCACGCCAACCTGGTGGCGGCGCTGCTGTCCGGGCTGCTGCTGTACTCGCTGGTGGACGTGCTGGCGCCGCGCCTGAAGCGCCTGAACCAGCGCCACGACGCGCTGGCGGTGGCCATCCTGTCGGCGGTGATCCTCTTCGGGCTGACGCTGGCGGGCTGGCTGCTGGTGCGCTTTGTCAGCGGCGAGGGCAATAACCTGGACGGACTGCTCAACCGTGTGGCGGACATCATCGACCGCTCGCACGGGCAGTTGCCGCGGTGGCTCAGCGATGCACTGCCCAATGGCGTGGACGAACTGGCCAACACGCTGATCGAGACCCTGCGCGAGCACGCCGCGATGGCACAGAAGCTGGGTGCCGAGGTGCTGCGCACACTGGTGCATATCCTGATCGGGCTGGTGATCGGCGCGATGGTGGCGCTGTACCGCGCGGTGGCGCGCCCCAACCGACGGCCGCTGGCGGCGGCGCTGGTGGCGCGCGCGCGCACGCTGCAGCAGGCGTTCTCGCAGTTCATCTTCGCGCAGATCCAGATCTCCACCATCAACACCCTGCTGACCGCGATCTACCTGCTGCTGGTGCTGCCGCTCTTTGGCGTGCACCTGCCGCTGACCAAGACGCTGGTGGTGATCACCTTCGTGGCCGGGCTGCTGCCGGTGCTGGGCAACCTGATCTCGAATACGGCCATCGTGGTCGCATCGCTGTCGGTATCGCTGCCGATCGCGGTGGCGTCGCTGGTGTTCCTGGTGGTGATCCACAAGCTGGAGTACTTCCTGAACGCGCGCATCATCGGCGCGCGCATCCAGGCCGCGGCGTGGGAACTGCTGATGGTGATGCTGCTGATGGAAACGCTGTTCGGCATCCCGGGCGTGATCGCCGGGCCGATCTTCTATGCCTACCTGAAGCGGGAGCTGGCCGGCGCCGGGCTGGTCTGAATGCCGCCGCCGGCACGCCGGGGCGGTGGTAGGACCAATGTCCGGCCAGGCGGCTCAGGCGCCGTCCTGCTCCACCCGGCTGCGCACGAAGTCGATATGGGTCTGCATGGCGGTGCGCGCCTCTTCCGGGCGGCGCGCGCAGATCGCATCGCACAGCGTGCGATGCTGCAGCAGGAGCAGGTCTGACGCGCTGTCGTCCTGTTCACGCAGGCCGGTGCCGTTGATGGTGATGTGCTCGCGCAGCATGCCGATCACGCTGGTATGCAGGTGCAGGAACATGGTGTTGTGCGAGGCCTGGGCGATGGCGTCATGCAGCCGGGCATCGGCATCGGCCTCCGCCTGCTTGTCGTCGGCGGCACGCGCGCGTTCCAGTTCGGCCATCAGCGCGCGGATGCGCTTGACGTCGGCGGTGTCGGCGCGCAGCGCCGCGAAGTAGGCCGTGGCACCCTCCAACACGCGGCGGAACTCCAGGATGTCGTCGCGCAGCGCGGGATGGTCCGCCACCAGCTGGCCCCACGGCGAGGCAATGCCGGCGCGCAGCTGGTCGGTGGCGTAGACGCCCGCGCCGCGCCGGCTCTGCAGCAGGCCGCGCGCGGCCAGGCGCTGGATCGCCTCGCGCACGGTGTTGCGCGCCACCTCGTATTGCCCGGCGAGCACGCGCTCGGCCGGCAGGCGCGTGCCGGGCGGCCAGGTGCCGTCGAGCAGCGCGGTCTCGATCCGGCGCATCACCGACTCCACGCGTCCGCGGGTGCGCCCGTGGCTTGCTGCCGTCATACCGTGTGTCCTCGCTCCTGAACTTGCGCGGGTCGCCGGGAAAACTGGTCCAACCAATTTGTCACGCCGCGCGGAAGCGGGAATTATGCGCCGAAACGTGCGACCCCAGCACGCCCGGAGCGAGACATGAAGGATCGTCAGTACCCCACCGGCCCTGCCCCCACGCAGGTCTACCTGTTTGCCACCTGCCTGGTCGACATGTTCGTGCCGCAGGCCGGCCTTGACGCCGTGCGGCTGCTCGAACGCGAAGGGCTCACCGTGCACTTCCCGCGCGGCCAGAGCTGCTGCGGCCAGCCCGCCTACAGCAGCGGCAACCCCGACGCGGCCCGTTCGGTGGCGCGCGCCCAACTGGACCTGTTCAGCCAGCCCTGGCCGGTGATCGTGCCGTCCGGTTCGTGCGCGGGCATGATGCGCCACCACTGGCCGCAACTGTTTGCCGACGATCCGGTGGCCGGCCCCAAGGCGCTGGAACTGGCCGGGCGCATCTATGAGCTGGGCGAGTTCCTGCTGCACGTTCTGAAGCTGGACTTTGGCGACGCCGCACCGGCGAGCCAGCCGCAGGAGCGCATCGTGCTGCATACCTCGTGCGGCGCCCGTCGAGAAATGGGTACGCGCCAGCACGGCGTGGCCCTGGTCGACGCCTTGCCGGGGGTGACCCGCGTTGAGCATGAACGCGAGTCCGAATGCTGCGGTTTCGGCGGCACCTTCTCGCTCAAGCATCCCGATATCTCCGGCGCCATGGTGCGCGACAAGGTGGCCTCGGCCTGCGCCACCGGCTGCGACCGGCTGGTCTCGGCCGACTGCGGCTGCCTGCTCAATATCGGCCATACCGCCGCGCACGACCGCGCCCCGCTGCAGGTGGAACACCTCGCCACCTTCCTGTGGCGCCGCACCGGAGGTGCCGCATGAGCACGCCCGGCGCCCGCGAACGCATGCTCGGCCGGCTGCGCGCCGCCGCGCCTGCGCCTTCCCCCGCCACTGCGGATCTCGACCGCCGCATCGACGGCCATTTCGAGACCCGCCGCCACGGCACGCCGGCAGTGGGTGAACTGGTCGCCGCGATGCAGGCAGCACTGCAAGGCCTGCATGCCGAGGTCTGGTGCGCCGGCGAAGCGGCGTGGCCGGCGTTGCTGGCCACTGAGCTGGCCAATGCCGACGTCAAGCGCCTGCTGCTTGATCCCGCCAGCAAGGCCGGCGCCGCGCTGGCGGCCGCATTGCCGGCGCATATCGAAGCCGTTGGCTACGACCGCCCCATCGAAGCCTGGAAGGCCGAGCTGTTCGACACCATCGATGCCGGCTTCACCGTGGCGCGCTCCGGCATCGCCGCGACCGGCACGCTGGTGGTCGCGCCCGACGCGGGCTCGCCGCGCACGGTGTCGCTGGTGCCGCCGCTGCATGTTGCGCTGGTGCGCGCGTCGACCCTGCACGCCGACCTGCACCTGGCCGCGCGCGCCGAGCGCTGGTCCGACGGCATGCCGACCAACCTGGTGCTGATCTCCGGACCGTCCAAGACGTCTGACATCCAGCAGACGCTGGCCTACGGCGCGCATGGTCCGCGCCGGCTGTGGGTCGTCATCGAGACCGACACGGCGGAGGCCGGGCAATGAGCCAGCAGACACTGAATTTTGTTCCCCCGCAGGACTTCAAGGCACGCGCCCGCGAGGCGCTGGATGATCCCAAGCTGCGCCAGAGCTTCCGCGGCGCGATGGACTTCCTGCAGGGCAAGCGCCTGGCGCAGTTCCCCGACGCGGATGAGCTGGAGCGCCTGCGCGACCTGGGCGAGGCGGTGCGCCAGCATGCGCTGGCCAACCTGCCGGACCTGCTGGTGCAGCTGGAGGCCAGGCTGACCGCCGCCGGCGTGCAGGTGCACTGGGCCGAGAATGCCGACGAGGCCAACGCGATCATCCACCGCATCGCGGCATCGAAGCAGGCCAGGCGCGTGATCAAGGGCAAGTCGATGGCCAGCGAGGAGATCGAGCTGAACCATTACCTGGCCGAGCGCGGCGTGGACTGCATCGAGTCGGACATGGGCGAATACATCGTCCAGCTCGCAGGCGAAAAGCCCTCGCATATCGTGATGCCGGCCATCCACAAGACCAAGGGCGATATCGCGCAACTGTTCGAGGCGCATATCCCCGACACGCCCTACACCGAGGATGTCGACGCGCTAATCCAGACTGGCCGCCGCGCGCTGCGCCAGGCCTTTGTCGAAGCGGATATCGGCCTGTCCGGCGTGAACTTCGCCGCCGCGGACACCGGTACGCTGTGGCTCGTGGAGAACGAAGGCAACGGGCGCCTCTCCACCACCGTGCCCGACGTGCATATCGCCATCATGGGCATGGAGAAGGTCGTGGCCCGGCTGGAGCATATCGTGCCGCTGTCCACGCTGCTGACACGATCGGCCACCGGGCAGGCCATCACCACCTACTTCAACCTGATCTCCGGGCCGCGCCGCGCCGGCGAGCGCGACGGCCCACGCGAGGTCCACCTGGTGCTGCTCGACAACGGTCGCACCCAGGCCTATGCCGATACGCAACTGCGCGCCACGCTGCAATGCATCCGCTGCGGCGCGTGCATGAACCACTGCCCGGTCTATACGCGCATCGGCGGCCACGCCTACGGCACGACCTATCCCGGCCCTATCGGCAAGATCATCTCGCCGCACTTGCTGGGGCTGGAGGCGACTGCCGACCTGGCCACCGCGTCGAGCCTGTGCGGTGCCTGCGGCGAAGTCTGCCCGGTGCGCATACCGATTCCGCAACTGCTGGTGCGCCTGCGCACCGAAGCCAACCGCGATCCCGAAGAGCAGGTCGCCAACCCGCTGCGCGGCCAGGGCGCGAAGTACAGCCGCGGCGAACACCTGGTGTGGCGCTTCTGGAGCGGCGCGTATTCGCACCCGGCCACGTACCGCCTGTTCCGCTGGGCCGCCACGCGGCTGCGCGCGCTGACGCCGGCGAAACAGATGGGATGGACGCAGCACCGCACGCCGCTGAAGCCGGCGGCGAAGAGCCTGGCGGATTTTCTGAAGGAGAAGGGGCAGCCGGAGTAAGAGCGCCGGCCAGCACCACTAGCGCGGGCGTGCTCCCTCTCCCGCTTGGGAGAGGGCTGGGGAGAGGGCCGGCGCATCGACGAAGTGCAGCACTGTCGCATCACGACGGCCAACCCTCTCCCCCGGCCCCTCTCCCGCAAGCGGGAGGGGAGAGGGGAGCAAATCAGCGGGAGCTTCAAGGCCCGCAAGTCCTCACCAACAAAACAAAGATTTCCCGAAACACCACCAAAGCAGGAGACTAAACCGTGCAACCCTGGACCCAACTCTATACGCCGCTGGGCAGCCTGTGGCTGTCGTCGCTGGCGGCAGCCATTCCCATCGTGTTCTTCTTCATTGCGCTGGCCGTCTGGCGCATGAAAGGCCATGTGGCCGCAGCCGTGACGCTGCTGCTGGCGCTGGCCGTGGCGATCTTTGCCTACGGCATGCCCGCGCAGCAGGCGCTGGCCTCGGCGGGCTTCGGTTTTGCCTACGGCCTGTGGCCGATCGCGTGGATCATCGTGACCGCGGTGTTCCTCTACAAGATCGTGGTCAAGACCGGCCAGTTCGACGTGATCCGCGCTTCAGTGCTGTCGATCACCGACGACCAGCGCCTGCAGATGCTGCTGATCGGCTTTGCCTTCGGCGCCTTCCTGGAAGGCGCGGCGGGCTTCGGCGCGCCGGTGGCGATCACCGCGGCGCTGCTGGTGGGCCTGGGCTTCAACCCGCTGTACGCGGCGGGCCTGTGCCTGATCGCCAATACCGCGCCGGTGGCGTTCGGCGCGATGGGCATCCCCATCATCGTCGCCGGGCAGGTGACGGGCATCGATCCCTTCCATATCGGCGCGATGGCCGGCCGGCAGCTGCCGCTGCTGTCGCTGATGGTGCCGTTCTGGCTGGTGTTCATGATGGACGGCGCCAAGGGCGTGCGCGAGACATGGCCGGCGGCGCTGGTGTGCGGCGGCAGCTTTGCCGTGACGCAGTACTTCACCTCCAACCATATCGGGCCCGAGCTGCCGGACATCACCTCGGCACTGGTGAGCCTGGTGTCGCTGGCGGCGTTCCTGAAGGTATGGCAGCCGCGCAGCGCGTTGCAGCGTGCCGGCGGCAACGCGGGTGGCAACGTCAGCGGCGGCACCGTCGCACTGGCCGGTTTCGGCGGCGGCTTCGGCGGCGCCATGTCCAGCCGCAAGGCCTCGCCCTACACCCTGGCGCAGACGCTGCGCGCGTGGGCGCCGTTCGGCCTCCTGACCGCCGTCGTCACGGTGTGGAGCCTGCAGCCGTTCAAGGCGCTGTTTGGCGCCAACGGTGCGCTGGCCGGCACGGTGCTGAAGTTCAAGATCCCGGGGCTGGACCAGATGGTGATCAAGGCCGCGCCGATCGTGGCCACGCCCAAGGCCTATGACGCAGTGCTGAAGATCGACCTGCTGTCCGCCGTCGGCACTGCCATCCTGCTGACCGCACTGATCTCCGCGGTGCTGCTGCGCATGAAGCCGCGCACGCTGCTGGCGACCTTTGGCGAGACCCTGGTGGAACTGGCGCGCCCGGTGCTGTCGATCGGCCTGGTGCTGGCGTTCGCCTTTGTCGCCAACTACTCGGGCATGTCGTCGACGCTGGCGCTGCTGCTGGCCGGCACCGGCGCGGCGTTCCCGTTCTTCTCGCCGTTCCTGGGCTGGCTGGGGGTATTCCTGACCGGATCGGACACCTCGTCCAATGCGCTCTTCTGCGCGCTGCAGAACACCACCGCGCATCAGATCGGCGTGTCCGACACGCTGCTGGTGGCCGCCAACACGACCGGCGGCGTCACCGCCAAGATGATTTCGCCGCAATCCATCGCGGTGGCCTGCGCGGCAACCGGGCTGGTGGGCAAGGAGTCGGAGCTGTTCCGCTTCACGGTGAAGCACAGCCTGCTGTTTGCCGTGATCATCGGCATCATCACGGTGGTGCAGGCTTACCTGTTGCCTGGGATGATTCCGGGGTAACGGACCGGTCGGCATCGATGGAAAAAAGGCGGCCATGTGGCCGCCTTCTCTCTTGCAACGACGCAACGCCGCGTCTAGTCCAGGAACTCGTTCCCTTCGGTGAGCGGTGCATGCCTGTACGTCGCCGGCGTCCGGCTCAGCTTGACCGGTGCGCCCAGCCCCTTGTAGCCACCCTCCATCTCCACCACCATCTCGCGGTGCTGTGTATGCGGATGCTGCAAGGCATCGGCCACGGACAGCACTGGCGCGCACGGCACGCCAGCGGCCACCAGTTCGTCGGCCAGCACCTTGCCGTCGAATTCGCGCAGGCTGGCTTCCAGCTCTGCCTTCAGCGCCACGCGATTCACCGAGCGCGCGCCGGCCGTCGCATAGCGCTCGTCGTCGGCCAGCGCAGGCAGTTGCAGGTGCTCGCACAGGATGCGGAACTGCCGGTCATTGCCCACCGCGAGGAAGATCGGGTCGGTGGCAGTGGCGACGGTGTCGTACGGGTAGATGTTCGGATGCGCATTGCCGGTGCGCTGCGGCGTCTTGCCGCTCATGAACCAGTTGGCTGCATGCGGATGCAGCAGCGACAGCCCGGAGTCATAGAGCGCGGCCTCGACAAACTGGCCGAGCCCGCTGCGCGCGCGCTCCTGCAAGGCCAGCAGCACGCCGATCACGGCATTGAGGCCCGTCACCATGTCGACCACCGGCAAGCCCACGCGCAGCGGATCGCCATCGGCCTCGCCGTTGATGCTCATGATGCCGGACATGGCCTGGATGGCGGCGTCATAGCCGGGCAGGCCGCCCAGCGGGCCGTCGGCGCCGAAGCCGGACACGCGGCAATGCACCAGCCGCGGGAAGCGCGCGGACAGCGTGTCGTAGCCCAGCCCCCATTTTTCCATGGTGCCGGTCTTGAAGTTCTCGACCAGCACGTCGGCCTCGGCGAGCAACGCGAGCAGGACTTCGCGATCCGCGTCGGCGCTCAGGTCCAGCCGCATCACGCGCTTGTTGCGGTTCAGGCCGAAGTAGTAGGAGGCCACGCCGTCCTTGAACGGCGGCCCCCAGGTGCGGGTGTCGTCGCCCTGCGGCGGTTCGATCTTGAGCACATCGGCGCCGTGGTCGCCCAGGACCTGGCCGCAGTACGGGCCGCCCAGGATGCGCGACAGGTCGACCACGCGGATGCCGGCGAGCGCGCCGGGGCTGGTTTGGGTCATGGCTGGTATCTCTGTGCGGTTCAGTCAGGCGGTTCAGTCCAGCTGGGCGCCGGATTTCTGCACCACGGTGCGCCACTTGCCCACCTCGGCCTTGACGAAGCCGCCGAGCTGCTCGGGCGTGGTCGAGGGCGCGAACTCCAGGCCCTGCGCCTGCAGGGTCTTGCGTACCTCGGGCTGCTTGAGCGCATCGGCAAAGGCACGGTTAAGCTTGCCGATCACCTCCGGCGGCGTGCCGGCGGGCGCGACCACGCCGAAGAACACCGATACATCGAACCCGGCCACACCCTGCTCGGCCACGGTCGGCACGTCCGGCAGCGCCTGCGAGCGCGCCTTGGTGGTCACGCCCAGCGCGCGAAACTTGCCGCTCTTGATAAACGGCATCGCGGTCAGCACGTCGGTGAAGGCCATGCTGACCTGCCCGCCCAGCAGGTCGTTGAGCGCGGGACCGGTGCCCTTGTACGGGACGTGCTGAAAATCCGTGCCGGTGACGTTGTTGAACAGCACCCCGGCCAAGTGCGACGACGCGCCGTTGCCGGACGAGGCATAGGTCAGCTTGCCCGGGTGCGCCTTGCCATAGGCAATCAGCTCGTTGACGTTCTTCGCCGGCACCGACGGATTGACCACCAGCACGTTGGGCAGCTGGCCGATCTGGATCACCGGGGCGAAGCTCTTGACCGGGTCGTAGTGGATCTTGCGGTACAGGCTCACGTTGATCGCCAGCGGCGCCGAAGTGCCGAACATCAGCGTGTAGCCGTCGGGCTCGGCGCGCGCCACCGCCTCGGCGCCGATATTGCCGCCGGCGCCGGCGCGGTTCTCCACCACCACGGGCTGGCCCAGGCTGGACTTGAGCGCGGCCGCAAGCGTGCGCGCCATGGCATCGGTGGGGCCGCCCGGCGGGTAGGTGACGATCATCATGATCGGCTTGGACGGGAAGTCCTTCTGGGCGAAGGCGGGGGCGATAAAGAGCGAGCAGGCGGCGATGGCCGCTACGCGGTGCCAGAGTTTCATGGCGTTGTCTCCTGGGTGTAGGACGTCTCCCGCCCTGGGGCGGGATGGTATTGCGGGGGAATTGGTGCCGGCCGTGGGGCCGGTCAGAACACGTTGACCTGGTCGATCGCGCCGGCGGCGCGCACCGTGCCGTCAGCCGGCGCGACGGTCTCGGCCAGCCACTCGGGCTCGGCCTGCGCGGCCAGCGGGTCTTGCGGCAGCACGCGGTGGCGCAGGACCAGCTGGGCCAGCCGCATGCGGCGCACCGAGCCGATGCGGCCGGCTTCCCATGCCATCGCCACCGCGCTGGTGACGTGGTACAGCGCCGAGGCCGCCTGGCGCGCCGTCAGGTCACCGTCGGCGCCGGCATCGGCGGCCTGCGCGGCCAGCTTTGCAGCGGCGGCGATGGCGCCTTCAAACGTGGCACGCGCGGCCGCATGCATCGGCGTATCGGCCAGCAGGCCGGCCAGGTGCGCCTGCAGCACCGGCAGCGCGCCTTCGCGGCGGATGGCGCGCAGCACGTCGAGCGCGACGATATTGCTGGTGCCTTCCCAGATCGAACCGAGGTGGGCGTCCCGCACCAGGCGCGGATCGCTCCATTCCTCGATATAGCCGCAGCCGCCGCGGATCTCCATGGCATCGCCGGTGACCTTGCGTGCGTCGCGGCAGGCGCGGAACTTGATCAGCGGCGTCAGGATGCGCATCAGCGGGTAGGCGTCGGCCTCGCCCGCATCGGCGCGGCGCAGGGCCTCGGCGGTCTGGAACACCATGGTGCGCGCCTGCTCGGTGGGCAGGGTCAGCTTGAGCAGCTGGCGGCGCATCAGCGGCATGTCCTGCAGGCGCTTGCCGAATGCCTGGCGCTCGCGCGCGATGAACAGGCCCTCGGTCAGCGCGCGGCGCATCAGGCCGGCGGCGCGCACGCCGTTGGACAGGCGCGAGTTGTTGATCATGTCGGCCATCTGCACGAAGCCGCGGCCGGGTTCGCCGACCAGGTACGCATGCGCGCCTTCCAGCCGGATCTCGCCGCTGGCCATCGAGCGCGTGCCCAGCTTGTCCTTCAGGCGGATGATGCGGTAGTGGTTGTCGCTGCCGTCGGCCAGCTTGCGCGGCAGCAGGAACAGCGACACGCCCTTGTGGCCCGGCACGGCGTTGCCAGCCTCATCCTCCACGCGCGCCAGCACCATTGCCAGCGCGGCATCGGGGTTGGAGCAGAACCACTTGTCGCCCAGCAGGCGCCAGCCGCCCTCGGCCGAAGCGTCGCGCACCGCGCGGGTGGCGGTGGCGGCCACGTCGGAGCCGGCGCCCTGCTCGGTCATGAACATCGCGCCCTGGTAAAGATCGTCAAAGACCTGCGTGGTCAGGTTGGGCAGGAAGCGCTCGACCAGCGCCGGATCGCCGAACTTGCGCAGCGTGCGCGTCAGCGAATCGGTCATCGAGAGCGGGCAGCACAGGCCAAATTCGGCCTGCACGAACAGATAGGTGAGCGCGTACTTAGCCGCCGGCGGCATGGGCTTGTCCCAGCCCAGCACACCGCCGCGGTGCGACGCCGCTGCCAGGCCGAATTCGGCAAAGGCCACGCGCTCCAGCTCCACATAGGCCGGATGCTTGTCGATGCGCTGCGCGTCCACGCCGGCGCGGGTGCGGTAGGTGAGTTCGGGGGGATGGTGGTCGGCCACGCTGGCCAGCTCGTCGAGCACGCCGCCGGCCAGTGCACCCATGCGCTCGAGGTGCGGCAGCAGGTGGTTGAACAGGTCGGCCGGCAGGTACAGCGGCAGCAGCGCGCGCAGGTCCGGGTCGGCGGCGAACAGGCTGCCGCCCTGGCGATCCGGTACCGGATGGGCAGCGGCCGGTGCGGCGGGGTGGGCTTGTAGTGTGGTGTCGCGCACGGCGCTGGACGGCATGGCTGGTCTCCTGGAATTGGGCGGGCTCCGGCTGACGGTCCCTTGGACTCCATTATTGGAACCCCAAGGATTCGCGTCTAATTCTAAAATTGGCTTGATCCATATAATTTCTGTATCGCCATGGAATTCCGACACCTGCGTTACTTCCTCGTGCTGGCCGAGGAACTGCACTTTGGCCGGGCCGCGCGCCGGCTTGCCATCTCCCAGCCGCCGCTGTCGCTCAACATCCAGCAGTTGGAGGCCTCGGTCGGGGCGCGGCTGTTTGACCGCGACAGCCGCGGCGTGCGGCTGACCGCGGCCGGGCGCGCCTTCCGCGAATCGGCCACGGCGCTGCTGGCCCAGGCCGAGGCCGCGCGAGTGCTGGCACGCGAGATCGAGGCAGGCGCGGTCGGGCGGCTGCGGGTGGGCTTTGTCGGCTCGATGCTGTATCGCGGGCTGCCGCAGACGCTGCGCACGTTCCAGGCGGCCAATCCCGGCATCCAGGTGGCGCTGACCGAGCTCAACTCGCAGGAGCAGATCGATGCCCTACTGCACGACGAACTCGACGCCGCGTTCATCCACACCGGCCGCGTGCCGGACTCGCTGCAGGCAACGCTGGTGCACACTGAGCCCTTTGTCGGCTGCCTGCCGGCGGACCATGCGCTGGCCGCGCTGCCGGAACTGCCGCTGGCGGCGTTGCGCGGCGAGCCGTTCGTGCTGTTCTCGCGCAAGGCCTCGCCGGACTACTACAGCCGGATCTTCGACATGTGCGCGGCGCAGGGCTTCTACCCGCACATCCGCCATGAAGTCCGGCACTGGCTGTCGGTGGTGTCGCTGGTCTCGCAGGGAATGGGCGTGGCGGTGGTGCCGGCGGCGCTGGCACGCTCCGGCATGGCCGGGGCCGCATTCCGGCCGCTGGCCGACGCGACGGTGCGCTCGGAGGTCTACTGCGCGTGGAAGGCGGCGCCGGACCACCCCGCGCGCGACCACTTTGTCGGCATGGTGCGAGAAATGGCCGCCGCCGCGCAGGGCAGCGCCAAAGAAAAAGCCATCGGTCCATAGGCCGATGGCTTGTGAAGTACGCGTGGAACGGGGTGTTCAGCGTGCTTGCAGCTTAACGCCACCGGCTTTCGGCATCCAATAACGCAAATGAAGTAATTGATCGGTGTTGCATGAGGCTGGTTGCATTCCGTTTCACAAAGCCGAACCGCGCTGCATCGAGCTGAATCCATGCGCAGTCCTCCACACTTTGCGCAATATTGTCGCTAAATGTCCACACATTGCCACACGCTCGTCTAACGGCTTGGCTTTTAGCACTTTTAGCATTTAATCTGCTCAGCGACGCAGAAGTGACTTGGGAGGCCCGCGCTCCGCCAGGCCACTGGACATGGAGCTAGCTGTGCATAACAAGAAGAACGCCGCAGCCTCAGCCTGCACGCCACCGCCGCCTACACCACCAATCTCGATACCGCCACGCGCAACAGCCTGACCGGCTATTCCGGCGCGTGCTGGAGCTGGTAACGGCACGGGGCGCGAGCGGGCATTGCCCCCGCTCGCGCCCTGTCATCCGACCCCTGAGCGGTTATCATTCGCTTCCTGCCGCGCCCTGACGCGGCAATGGCCGGCATGCCCACCCTTTGCGGGGGCAACGCCATGCCTTATTTGCTATACAATGAAAACGATTTTCATTTACAAACCCCGGCGTGGTCGCGCAGACCGCTTGGCGGCAGACCGCGCCACGGACTGGAAGCATGATGCGGTTGTCTGAACTTCCACGGCGCACGCCCGCCGTCGTGCAATCGGTGGACGACACCACCCCCGGGGACCCGGTCGCGCGCCGTCTGCGCGAACTGGGCTTCGTGCCCGGTGAAGCCGTGCAGATCATCGCCCACGGGCCCTTCGGCATGGACCCGCTGGTGGCGCAGGTAGGCTTCACCCGCTTTGCGCTGCGCCGCTCGGAGGCGGCGCGCATCGGCGTAGAGATCGCCAGCGCCTCGGTCACCAGCATCGCCCCCGTCACGCAGGACGGCGACCAGACCGCCAAACCGTCCGTAAAACGGACTGCCTGAGCCTTCCCCGGATTATGTCTGCAGCTCCTTCTACTTCTGCCCTGCGCATTGCGCTGGTCGGCAATCCCAATTGCGGCAAGACCGCACTGTTCAACCGCCTGACCGGCAGCCGCCAGAAGGTGGCCAACTATGCGGGTGTGACCGTCGAGCGCAAGGAAGGCTACTTCGTGTCGCCGGGCGGGCGCCAGGTGCGCATCCTGGACCTGCCCGGTGCCTACAGCCTGCACGCGGCCAGCCTCGATGAAGCCATCACGCGCGACGTCTGCATGGGCGTGCGCGCCGGCGAGCAGCGCCCGGACCTGCTGGTGTCGGTGGTCGACGCCACCAACCTGCGCCTGCACCTGCGCTTCGTGCTGGAGCTGCGCCGCCTGGGCCTGCCGATGGTGGTGGTGCTCAATATGAGCGACGCCGCCGCGCGGCGCGGCATCCAGATCGACCGCGACAAACTGTCGGCCGCGCTCGGCGTGCCGGTGGTGAGCACCGTCGCGGTCAGGCACGACGGCGCGGCGGCACTGGTCAGCCTGCTCGACGACACCCTGCCGCCGGCCCCGCCGGCCACCCCGGAACCCGCCAGCGACATGGACGTGCACGCCGAGGTCAACCGCCTGCTGGCGGCCGCGGTCAGCATGCCGGCGCGCACTGCCGCGCTGGACGACCGCATCGACCGCATCGTGCTGCATCCGGTGTTGGGCCTGCTGCTGCTGGCGGTGCTGCTGTTCCTGATGTTCCAGGCGGTGTTCTCGTGGGCCGCGCCGCTGATGGAAGGCATCGAGGGCGGCGTGCACTGGGCCGGCGAGATGCTGGGCGCATACCTGCCCGAGGGCATGCTCAAGAGCCTGCTGGTCGACGGCCTGGTCGCGGGCCTGGGCAGCGTGGTGGTGTTCCTGCCGCAGATCCTGATCCTGTTTCTGTTCATCCTGACGCTGGAAGAATCCGGCTACCTGCCGCGCGCGGCGTTCCTGCTGGATCGCCTGATGATGGGCGCGGGGCTGTCGGGGCGCTCGTTCATCCCGCTGCTGTCCAGCTTTGCCTGCGCCATCCCGGGCATTATGGCCACGCGCACCATCCAGGACCCGCGCGACCGGCTCACCACCATCCTGGTGGCGCCGCTGATGACCTGCTCGGCACGGCTGCCGGTGTATGCGCTGCTGATCGGCGCCTTCATCCCCGAGCGCACCGTGATGGGCCTGTTCAACCTGCAGGGGCTGGTGCTGTTCGCGCTGTACGTGGCCGGCATCGTCAGCGCGCTGGTGGTGGCCTACGCGCTCAAGTTCTTCCGCCGCGACCGCACTGACCATCCGCTGCTGATGGAGCTGCCTTCGTACCGCATTCCCAACCCGCGCGATGTGGCCATCGGCCTGTGGGAACGTGCCCGCATCTTCCTGTCGCGGGTGGGCAAGGTGATCCTGGCGCTGACGGTGCTGCTGTGGTTCCTGTCGACCTTCCCGTCCGCGCCCGTGGGCGCGACCGCACCGGCCATCGACTACAGCTTTGCCGGCATGATCGGCCATGCGCTGCAGAAGGTGTTCGCGCCGGTGGGCTTCAACTGGCAGATCTGCATCGCGCTGGTGCCAGGCCTGGCCGCGCGCGAGGTGGCGGTGGGTGCGCTGGCGACCGTCTACGCGCTGTCGGGCAGTGAAGAGACCGTGGCCACGCAGCTGGCGCCGATGATCGCCGCCCAATGGTCGCTGGCCACCGCGCTGTCGTTGCTGGCCTGGTACGTGTTCGCGCCGCAGTGCATCTCCACGCTGGCGGTGATCCGGCGCGAGACCAACTCGTGGAAGGTGATGGCGCTGTCGGCGGCCTACCTGACCGGGCTGGCCTACCTGGCGGCGTTCGCGACCTACCGCGTCGCGCTGATGTTCAGCTGAGGCAAGCCGACGCCATGACCCTCTACCACGCCATCGAAACGCTGCTGGTCCCGCTGATCGTGCTGGCGTGCGCGGTGTCGGTGCTCGCGCGCTACGCGCCGCGCACGCGCGAGCGCGTCAAGGCCGCGCTGGCCGGGCGCCTGGGCGGCACCCCTGCCACCGGCTGGCGCGGCCGGCTGGTGCGCTGGCTCGCCCCGCAGGCCGCGACGGGCTGCGCCAGCGGCTGCGACGACGGCGGCTGCAACACGTGCGGCGCCAATACCGCCAACAACGCCGCCAACAACACCGCCAACAACACCGCCAGCGGGCAGGACAAGCCTGCCGAGCAGGTGGTGCGCTTCGTGCGCAAGCGCTGAGCTGCGCGCTTTCCTCCTCCAGATTTTCCACGCAGAAACGGGTACGCCCGCTGCTTCCGCCAGGCGCGGAAGCAGCGGTTTGCGCTTGTCTGCGAGCTGTCTGGCGGTGGTAGAAGGCCCCCGCAAAGGCTTGCGCCGTGGCACGCAGAAACGGGTACGCTTTGCGCGCGGGCTGGCCTGCCGCGCATCTCGTGGACGTGTTGCAAGGGCAGGCCCGGCCTTGTTCTGACGCCATTGGCGGCAGGCGCCGGCATCAACAGAATCCCTCGCGCCGGTCACGCAGAAACGGGTACGCTTTGCCGGCATTTGTTCCGCCAAAGGCAGAACGCCCTCCGGATGGAGGGCGTTTCGCCAGGGGCGGGAACCTGCTGCTTACCTGACCGTACCGTAGAAGACCAGCTTCAGCGGCGTATTGTCGGCGACCGCGGTGCAGGTCGCGGTAATGGTGAAGGCGCCCGCTGCGGTGCCGGTGGCGCGCACCTGGTTCGGCAGCATGAGCAGGCTCGGGCTCAGTGACACCGGACCGGTGCTGGACCATGCCCAGTTGCTGCAGGCGGTGTACTGCGCGTCGTCGCCCAGATGCTTCATGCGTGCCGTCACCTCGACCGGGATCGGCTGCATCAGCAGCAATGTCATCGGGTCCTGGTTGTCGCTGACCAGCGCCCAGGCCGGATTCTCCGTCACCGTCAGGGTGGCGCTGCGGCGCTCGCCAAGCTTGCTGCTGACCGCGGTCACCGTCAGGCTGCCCTGGACCGGTCCCTTGTCATTGGCCAGGCTGGTGCGCACCGTCGCATCATGCGTACCCGCGGCTTCCGATGCGGACAGCGTGGCCGAGGTCGCCGTGTAGGTCCAGGTACCGTCGAAATCCGCAGTCACGTCCTGGCCATCCTGACGCAGCACGCGCGAGGTGAAGGTATCCGGACGACTGCTGAACACCTGCAGCGCGTTGACTTCACGTCCACCCTTGGTGGTCACCACGCGATAGGCGGCGGCGCCGTTCTTCTGCACCGTCACCGCGAGCACGCCACCGAGGGTATGCCCGTCGGGCGCGGTCACCGACACCGAGACACTGGCCGTGGCCGCAGTGGTGGGTGAACTGTTGCTCGCCTTCAGCGTGGCATTGTTCTGGCTGGCGGTGACCTGGACCGCGGTGCCGCTGCTGGACCAGGCCCAGCTGTTGACGCTGGCCGAGACATCGCTGCCGTTGCTGTCGACCAGCGATACCGCTACCGGCAGCTCCTGGCCGTCGCTCATCGACAGGCTGGTGTTCGGGATCGACAGGCTATAAGTCAGCGCCGACGCCGGCACCACGGTGATGGTGGCCGATTGCGCGGGCAGCTGCACCGTCGTGTTGTCGGCGCTCTTGACCGTCGCCACTACCTGCACGGTGGTGGTTCCGGGGGCAACGCCCTTGACCACGGCGCTGCCCGGCGTGGTGGCGCTCGCGTCCACGGTGGCAACGGTGTTATCGGTGCTGGTCCAGTTGAAAGTGGTGCTGCCCGATACGTCGACGCCGGTGCTGTCCACCGCCAGCGCGCTGATGGTAATCGTGCGCCCGACGCCGACCTCGCCGGAGGTCACGCTCATCTTCACGATATAGGTCAGCGGCGTGGTGGTGCCCGCGGCCGGCGCAGCCGGCGCGCTTGAGCCGCCGCCTCCGCCGCAAGCCGCCAGCAACATCGTCACGGCAGAGCCTGCCAGCCAGGATGCCCACGTTCTCATTCTCATGATGATCCCCCAGTCGCTTGTTTTTTTTCCGCGATATCAGCCTAGGCACAAAGGTGCCCGCGCAATACCGTCCAGAGGACTGAGGTGCAGCGCACAGAACATGCGCGTGACTCATCCATTCAGCGCAATGTCACCACCATACGGGCGAGGAAAAAACGGGCGGCAATGGCCCGGCGGCGGGCCGCCCCCAACCGTTTGGCCCAATCCGCGCAGAGCGATCCCCCGATCGGGCCACGCTGGCGTGCCGCGCACTGCCGCACCCCTCCGCCGCTTGACCGAGGTGGGGCTTGTCGACTAATCTTGGCCGGTCATGCGGTCCCGCGCCGCATGCGCACAAACCCAGAGCGGCTCCGGCCCACCCTCTCCAGCCACGATGAACCGTGACACCAGCACTCCCTGCCAGGCTGCCGATGCGTCCCGCATCGCTGCCCGCGCACGCGTGCTGGCTGCCCTGGCATCGGGCCGCGCCCTGCGCGCTTCCTCGCTACTGCTAAGCCTATCGATCGGTTGCCGGGCCTAGCGCCCTGTGGCAGTTCGGCAGCCTTTCGCCACCCTTTTTCCGTGATTTCCGTTTTTGACTTCCTTAGCGAGGAAGGAGACCCCCTATGCTCAGCAATCCCGCCACCAGGTACCAGCCTGCCGCCACCGTCGACATCCCTGACCGCAGCTAGCCCGGCCGTACCATCACGCGCGCACCGCGCTGGATGAGCACCGACCTGCGCGACGGCAACCAGGCTCTGATCGAGCCGATGAACCCGGCGCGCAAGCTGCGCTTCTTCGAGCAACTGGTGAAGATCGGCCTGAAGGAAATCGAAGTGGCGTTCCCCGCGGCCTCACAGACCGATTTCGACTTCGTGCGCATGCTGATCGAGGAGCAGCGCATCCCCGACGACGTCAACATCGTGGTGCTGACGCAGTCGCGCGAAGACCTGATCCGCCGTACCGTCGAATCCGTACGCGGCGCGGCGCGCGCCACGGTGCACCTGTACAGCCCGATCGCACCGGCATGGCGGCGCATCGTCTTCAACGCGTCGCGTGAAGAGATCAGGGAGGTCACGGTATCGGGCACGCGCCTGATCAAGGCGCTGACCGATGCCATGCCCGAGACCGCGTGGACCTACGAGTATTCGCCCGAGTCCTTCAGCCTGGCCGAGCTCGATTTCTCGCTGGAAGTGAGCGACGCCGTCTCCGCCGCGTGGCAAGCCGGCCCGGGCCGGCCGATGATCCTGAACCTGCCGACCACGGTCGAATGCAGCACGCCCAACGTGTTCGCCGACCAGATCGAATGGATGCACCGCCGCCTCGCCCGGCGCGAACATATCGCGCTGTCGGTGCACCCGCACAACGACCGCGGCACCGCGGTGGCCGCCGCGGAACTGGCCGTGATGGCGGGCGCCGACCGCGTGGAAGGCTGCCTGTTCGGCAACGGCGAGCGCACCGGCAATGTCGACCTGGTGACGCTGGCGCTCAACCTCTATACGCAGGGCGTGGCGCCCGGGCTGGATTTCTCCGATATCGATGCGGTGCGCCAGTGCGCGGAACACTGCAACCAGCTGCCGGTGCATCCGCGCCATCCGTATGTGGGCGACCTGGTGTTCACCGCGTTCTCGGGCTCGCACCAGGATGCGATCCGCAAGGGCTTTGCGCAGCAGCGGCCGGACGGCATCTGGGAAGTGCCCTACCTGCCGATCGATCCGGCCGACCTGGGCCGCAGCTATGACGCGGTGATCCGCGTCAACAGCCAGTCCGGCAAGGGCGGCATGGCCTACCTGCTGGAACAGGTGCATGGCATCTACATGCCGCGCCGTCTGCAGATCGAGTTCAGCCGCGCGGTGCAGGCCATGACCGACGACACCGGGCTGGAAGCGAGTGCCGATGATCTTTATGGCCTGTTCCAGCGCGAGTACCTGGCGCAGCAGGCGCCACTGCGCTATGTATCGCACCACCTGGTATCGGACAGCGGTGGCGCCACGGAAATCGAGGTACGGATGGTGCGCGACGGCACGCCGTGCAGCGTGCGCGGCACCGGCAACGGGCCCATCGACGCCTTCGTCAATGCGCTGGACTTCCCGGTACGCGTGATGGACTACCACGAGCATGCGATGACCGCGGGCGCCGATGCGCGCGCAGCGTGCTACGTGGAAGTGCGTGTGGGCGATTCGCCGACAGGGTTCGGCGCCGGCATCGACGCCAACCTGGTCACGGCATCGCTGCGCGCGGTGATCTCGGGTGTGAACCGGCACCTGCAGACCGGCTTCGGCGTGACGCCGCAGCCGGCGGTGACCGCAGTGGCTGACGCGGCCGCCGAGGCCTGACACCGCCAGCGGCCGCAAGAAAACCGGTGTGCCCCGCCCCCACGGGGCACACCCGGAAAGACGCCCTTGCGGACGCCCACGACATGCACGGTGCCGATCCGCGCGCGCTGCCGGCGTGCGCGGATCTTTCGCACAGCGTAAGGGGCGGCACCGCGCGGCGCCACGAATAATTCCGCATGTGTTTAGAAGCCCGGCTGCAAGTCGCGCCTGCGCACGGGCTGCGCTGTGGCGTCATTGCGACGCCGCGCGCCCCATTGCCTTCTGCTTGTTTTGGGTCAAGGCCCCGGCCGGCCTGCCCGGCCAAACTGGGCCCGGATTCGACACCAGACCAAGCAGAACCTCATGAAAACTCTCTCTCTTCGCACCCGGGTCACCTGTTCCGCCATCGCCGCCTGCGCCATGCTGGGCGCCTTCGCCACCCCTGCTGCCGCCGCTGACGACGCACAGGGCAACTGGATGGTGCGCCTGCGCGGCACCTACCTCGACATGGCCAACAGCTCCGACCCCGTCGGCGGCGTCGGCCCGTCGGACCGCATCACGGTCAACAACAAGTGGATTCCCGAACTCGACGTCACCTACTTCTTCACGCCCAACATCGCCGCGGAACTCGTGCTGACGGTGCCGCAGAAGCAGGACGTCTACCTCGACGGCAACAAGATCGGCACCTTCAAGCATCTGCCGCCGACGCTGCTGGTGCAGTACCACTTTATTCCCAACGGCACTTTCCGCCCGTATGTCGGCGCCGGCCTGAACTTCACCCGCATCTGGGGCGCGGACATCGCCAACAACTCGCTGCAGCTCGACAGCTGGAGCGTCGCTCCGGCGCTGCAGATCGGCATGGACTACAAGCTGACCAAGAACTGGTTCCTGAACGCCGACATCAAGAAGATCTGGCTGTCCAGCGATGTGAAGGCGGGGGGTGTGAAGGTGTCCAAGGTGAATCTGGATCCTTGGCTGTTCAGTATGGGGGTGGGGTATCGGTTTTGAGTTAGGTTTTGGGTTGTTGGTTATGGGGTTGGGTGGTGTTCTTGGCGGGCGCGGGCTGTTTCGCCGGCGTGGCCGGCGGGGCTCTTTGCTCGTTGGCTTGGGGGATCTAGGTCGGGTTCCATGTTGTCGTAGGTTTGACCGCCTGGTTCCGCCCTGCTGGGCGGGTCACTTTTTGTCCGAGCGACAAAAAGTAACCAAAAAACGCGTCGCCTCTGGCGGCTGGCCACCAATTTGGTGGTGTTGGTGGTTCGGGCGGAGGTGCTTGCCGTTTTGCGTGGTTGGCCGTTCGACCCTGCTACGCACCCTGTCCGGTGCCTACGTCGACGGACTATTGGACGAACCCGACTTTAGGCTATTGGCACCCTGCTAACGAGGTCATCGGTAGGACGCCTTCGGCTGCGCTGCGCGCACTCAGTATCGTAGGTCGAAGGCACTGGCACGGAGTGCGTCGCTGCGCTCGCACGGCGTTCTCGTGATGCCGGGCAGAAGGCGCAAATCAGGACGTGGTCCGCAGCTCTGCCACGTTAGGGCCGGCGCGAAGCGCAGCCGAAGGCGTCCCACCGACGCGGTGCTTAGCAGGCTGCCAACAGCCTAAAGTCGGGTTCGTCCAATAGTCCGTTGATGTGGGCACAGACAGGGTGCGTAGCAGGCTCGAACGGCCAACCACGCCAAATGGCAAGCACCGCCGCCCGAACCACCCCCACCATCAAATTGGTGGCCAGCCGCCTGAGGCGACGCGCTTTTTGGTTACTTTTTGTCGCTCGGACAAAAAGTGACCCGCCCAGCAGGGCGGAACCAGGCGGTTAATCCTACGACAACACAGGAATCACCCCCCAAGGCCAACCACCCCCCCAACCTCATCACCGAAACGCCGGCTCATCAAAACTCCGCAACTTGCGCGAATGCAACTGCTCCACCCCATTCTCACGGAGGATACGAATCGCCTCCAGCCCGATAGTCATATGCTGACTCACACGCTGGCGATAAAACGCATTGGCCATGCCACGCAACTTGAGTTCGCCATGCAGCGGCTTGTCCGACACGCACAGCAACGTGCCATACGGCACCCGCAGCCGGAAACCATTAGCCGCCACCGCCGCGCTTTCCATATCGATGGCGATCGCGCGCGACTGGTTGAAGCGCGCATACAGCGACTTGGACTTCAGCTCCCAGTTGCGGTCGTCGGTCGACACCACCGTGCCGGTGCGCATGCGGGTCTTCATCTCGTTGCCGGACAGCCCGGTCACGCGCGCCACGGCTTCCTGCAATGCCACCTGGATCTCGGCGATCGGCGGCACCGGCACCCACGGCGGCAGGTCATGGTCGAGCACGTGGTCGTCGCGCACATAGGCGTGCGCCAGCACATAGTCACCCAGCTGCTGCGAGCGGCGCAGGCCGCCGCAGTGGCCCACCATCAGCCAGCAGTGCGGGCGCAGCACCGCAAGGTGGTCGGTCATGGTCTTGGCATTGGACGGGCCCACGCCGATATTGACCAGCGTCACGCCCAGCTTGTCCTCGCGCACCAGGTGGTAGGCGGGCATCTGCGGCAGCGCGCGCGGGCGCGTGGCGTCGTCGGGCTCAGCCTCGCCGAGTTCCTGCATCAAGTCGCCGGGTTCGACAAAACGGGTATAGCCGCCGCCGTCGCTGCTGGCCATCAGCCCGCGCCCCAGCGTGACGAACTCGTCGACATAGCGCTGGTAGTTGGTGAACAGCACAAAGCGCTGGAAGTGCTGCGGCGCCGTGCCGGTGTAGTGGTACAGCCGCTGCAGGGCCAGGTCCACGCGCTCGGCCGGGAACAGCGACAGCGGCCAGGCCTCGCCCGGCACCGGCTCATAGGTGCCGTTGGCGATGCCGTCGTCGATGCGGCTCAGTTCCGGCAGCACGAACGATGCCTCCAGCTCGCGCGCCTGGGTGTAGCTGATGTCGGTGGTGGAGGCCTCGATCACGAACGGCAGCGGGATCGGGCGGCGGCTCAGTCCCACCACCACCGGCACGCGGTGATAGCGCATCAGCCGCTCGATCTGGTCGCGGTAGTAGTCGGCCAGCAGGTCGGGGCGCGTCACCGTGGTGCCGTACACGCCCGGGTAGGCCACCGTGCCCCATGACGGCCGGCTGTCGGTGACCATGGTCTCGATGTTGACCGAAATGCCCAGGTACGGATAGCACGCGTGCGCTGCCGAGGGCAGCGGCTTGCCGCTGGCGAAGGCGTCGAAGCGCGCGCGCACGGCGCCGACCGAAGCATCGTAGATGTCACGGATGCGGGCGATCGCCGCATCTGCGTCGGTGAATTCGGCCAGTTGGTCGGCCGGATGCGCGGAGGAGAAGACTGGGGCGTTCATGGAGGCCATGATACCGCGCCGGCGCGCCCGCGTGAGCAGCCCCCCACCCCGCCGCAGGCCAAATTGACGCGCCCGCGCACGCTCGCTACACTCCGCCAATTGTGCGGCATGGGTTCCCGTGCCGTTCTCGACTCGCGGCGCCCCTGGTGGCAAGGGGCGGCGAGGGGCCGTACACGTTTTACTGGGAGAGCCGCCAATGGAAATCCGTAACTTGTTGCCCGACGACATCGAGGCAGCCAGGCAACTACTGATCGCCAATGGCTGGGCTCACCGGGTGGGCGGCCCGGAGAAATTCGCGCGGCTGGTGGCCAATTCCCAGCGCGTGGTCGTGGCGGTCGAAAAAGGCGAGGTCGTGGGCTTTGCCCGCGCGCTGTGCGACGACGTCTGCGACGGATTCCTGTCGATGGTTGCGGTGGCGCCCAGCCACCGCCGGCGCGGCATCGGCCGTGCCCTGGTGCGGCATATCGTCGGCAACGACCCTGATATCAACTGGATGCTGCGCGCGGCGCGCTCCTCGGAAGCCGCCTTCTTCGGTCAGCTCGGCTTTACGCCATCGATGGTGGCCATGGAACGGCGCCGGCCCTGACCTGCGCGTACCGCCGGCGGACGGTCAGCGTGCAAGCGTACCCAATTCTGCGAGCAGCGGGATGACAGCCTCCGGGCGTCCTGACGAGAACAGGGACCATCCGTCCCATACGCCAGACTGGTCACCAGGATGACTCCCGGCCAAGCGCAACGAACCCGCGTGCGCCAGCCCACGCAGTCCTTCAGGAGGCAACCCCGGCAGGTGGCGGTCCGCGCAGGAGGCCAGCGCTCGGCCCGACTTGGCCGGGCCTTGTCAGTCAAGGCCGGAAGCACCAAAGCGTACCTACTTCTGCGTAAAAAACGGGGCCGCGTGGCCCCGTTTTCCATGCATGGGAGCTTGTCCTGCTCCGTGCTCACTCTGGCTGGATATTCGCCGCCTTGATGATGCGCCCCCACTTGCCGGACTCTTGCGACTGGAACTTCGCCAGCTCGGCGGGCGTGCTGGTGAACACCTCGGTGCCGGTCGCCTTGTAGAAGCTGGCCGCGGTATCGCTGCGCGCGGCCTTGACCATCATGGCGTTGAGCTTCGCCACCAGCGGCTGCGGCGTGCCCGCGGGTGCATAGGCGGCGAACCAGTAGCTCATCTCGTAGCCCTTGACGCCGGCTTCGTCGATGGTGGGCACCTCCGGCGCCAGCGGCGAGCGCGCCTTGCCCGACACGCCCAGCGCGCGCAGCTTGCCGCTCTTGACCTGCGGCAGGCCGGTAGCGGTGTCTGTGATCATCATCTGGATCTGGTTGCCGAGCAGGTCGGTGATGGCCAGCGGGTTGCTCTTGTACGGCACGTGCAGCAGCTCCACATGCGCCATCTGCTGGAACAGCTCGCCGGCAATGCGCGACGACGAGCTGCCGCTGCCGAAGCTGAGCTTGCCCGGCTGCTGCTTTGCCAGCGCGATGAACTCGCCCACGGTCTTGGCCGGCACCTGCGGGTTGACCACCATGATCTGGCCGCCGCGGCCCAGCGCGGTGATCGGCGTGTAGTCCTTGACCGGGTCGTACGGCAGCTTCTTGAACAGGTGCTCGTTGGCCGCATGCGTGGTGTTGGTGCTGATCAGCACGGTGTAGCCGTCCGGCGCGGCCTTGGCCACGTCCGACGCGGCGATGAAGCCGTTGGCGCCCGGCTTGTTGTCGACCACGACGGTGGCCTTGCTGTCCACGGTGATGGCCTGCCCGATGGCGCGCGCCAGCTGGTCGGTGGCGCTGCCGGCGGCAAACGGCACCACGAAGCGGATCGGCTTGTCGGGGAACTCGGCCCAGGCCTGCCCCGCGGGCAGGATCAGCGCAAGCGCGGCAACGGCCAGTGGCTTGAGAAACGGGGTCATGGTGGTGGTCTCCTGTTGAAATCGTTGTCGGTGTGAAGCCATGAATCAGTGGTGATCCGGGGCGCCGCCAGCGAGCCGCGGCGGCACCGGAATCTCAAGCTGCAGCAGGCGGAAGGACAGCGCCTTGCCATGCGTGTCGAGGTTGAGCGCGTCATTGACGCCGCCATCGAGCACGCCGTCGAGGACGAAGTTCATCGCCTGCAGCGACGGCACCAGGTAGCGCGTGACGGCCGTGGGCCGCCGCTCGCGGAACAGCGCGCGCACGGCGTCTTCAGTCACATGCGCGACCAGGTGGTCGTAGTCGCGCGCGTCGTAGGCGATCACGCTGATGTTGGAACGGTTGCCCTTGTCGCCGGTGCGGCCATGGGCGAACTGGTAGAGCGCGGCGGTGGCGGTCATGTGCGGGCCTCCTCAGGCGATAAAGGTATGGGTGGGCGCGACGGCCTCGCGCGGCACCAGGCAGGAGACCGCGTTCAGGCGCGCGCGCTGCGCGGTGCGCACGCCGCCGCCGCCGGCCGGGCCGCAGGTATAGAGCGCATTGACCTCGCGCTGCAGGGCCTGCGCCACCGCCAGGTCGTCATGCGCCAGCGCGGCGCGCAGGCGCACGTCCTGCGCCGCTTGCTCATGTGGCTGGCGCTGCGCGAACATGGCGCCGCCGTCGTCGGCCAGCACGCTGAGCACGCCGATCAGGTCGAAGCGGATCGGCGCGTCATGGCCCAGCAGCTGCATGCGCCGGCGCAGGATGTCGGCGGCCAGCCGCGCGCGGGCGGCGGCGTTGGGGCCGGCGTATGAGATCTCGCCCTCGGCCAGCCAGCCGCCGTGGCTGAAGACATTGGCCTTGAGCTGCGCCGGGCGCGGGTGGCCGCGCACATTGCGCACGGCGACGCGGTCCGGGCCCAGTTGCGCCACGGTGACGGCGCCGATGTCGGCGACCACGTCCGGCGTCAGGTAGGCGGCCGGATCATGGACCTCGTACAGCAGCTGTTCCTTGACCGTGCGCAGGTCCACGCAGCCACCGGTGTTGGCGGCCTTGAAGATCTCGATGCCACCCTCGGCGTCGAGCTGGGCGATCGGGAAGCCCAGCGCATGCACATCGGGCACGTCCTTCATGCCGGGATCGGCAAAGTAGCCGCCGGTGACCTGCGCCCCGCACTCCAGCAGGTGGCCGGCCATGGTGGCGGCGCCCAGCCGGTCCCAGTCGTCCCACGACCAGCCGAAGTGCGCCATCGCCGGCCCCACCGCCAGTGCCGGATCGGCCACGCGCCCGCATACCACCACCTGGGCGCCGGCGGTGATCGCCTCGGCGATGCCTTGGGCGCCGATATAGGCGTTGGCGCTGACGAAGCGATCGGCGTCGAAGGCATCGCCAAGAATGCCTTGCAAGCGCGCGCGCCCCGCATCATCGGAGAGGTCATCGCCCTCCACCACCCCCACGCGCGGCGCGGGCAGGCCCAGTTCCTTCGCCAGCTGCAGCACGCGCCGCGCCGCGGCGCGCGGATTGGCGGCGCCGAAATTGCCGACGATGGGAATGCGGTGTTGCAGGCACAGGCCCAGCACCGGCACCAGCAGCGCATCGAGCAGCGGCTCATAGCCCAGCGCGGGATCGTTGCGCCGTGCCAGCTGCGCCAGCGCCAGCGTGCGCTCGGCCAGGGTCTCGAAGATCAGCGCGGACGGCTGCCCGCAGGCAATCAGCGTGCGCACCACCGGCAGCGCGGCATCGGTGCGGTCGCCGGAGAAGCCGGCGCCGGAGCCGATCAGCAAGGGAGCAGTCATGGTCGGGGGCAGGGTTGTTGGTGGGGTCGATCCCATTCTAGGGCGAGTACGTCCAGCCAAAAAACGGATTATTTGGATTAATCTATCGACTTGCTCGATAAATCCAACAAACCCCATGAACCTCTCGGTCAAGCACCTGCGCGCCTTCGTGGCGCTGGCCACTTACCGCAACTTCACGCGCGCGGCGCGCGCCTGCCACCTGTCGCAGTCTGCCTTCAGCGCGCTGGTGCAGACGCTGGAGGAACAGGCCGGCAGCCGGCTGTTCGAGCGCACTACGCGGCATGTGGAGCTGAGCAGCGATGGCGTGCGCTTCGAGCAGACCGCGCGCCGGCTGCTGGCTGACTTCGAAACCGCGTTCGAAGACCTGCGCGCGCACGCGGAGCGGCGCAAGGGCCGGGTGTCGATCGCGGCGCTGCCCTCGCTGGCCGGCGGCGACCTGCCGCCGCTGCTGGCGCAGTTCCGCGCGCTATATCCGGGCATCGTGCTGGAACTGTTCGACCAGCTCGCCGACGGCTGCATCGAACTGGTCCGCCAGGGGCGCGCCGACTTTGCCCTGGCCCCGGCGCCGGCCCAGGACGACGACCTGCGCGTGGAGCCGCTGGTGCGCGACAGCTTCCACCTGGTGTGCCCGGCGGACCATCCGCTGGCGCGCAAGCGCCGCATCGCGCCGGAGATGCTGGCCGGCCTGCCGTTCATCCAGCTGTCGCGCACGACCAGCGTGCGCCAGCACCTGGACGCCGCGCTGCATCCGTTGCGCCTGACCAGCGTGATGGAGGTGGAACACCTGGCGACGGTGGCGGCGCTGGTGCAGGCGGGGCTGGGCATCAGCGCGGTGCCTTCGCTGGCGCTCTTCCAGTTCCGGCGCGAGGGACTGGCGATCCGGCCGCTGCAACTGCCGTCGCTGGTGCGCGATATCTGCCTGGTGCGGCTCAAGGACCGCGGCGACTCGGCCGCGGCGGCCGCGATGATCGACTCCCTGCGGGCGTTCTACCGCGGTGGCAAAGCGCCGGCACGGCGCTGAAAAGCCGACGGAGAGCCGGCAAAAGCGGCACGCAGAATTGGGTACGCTTTGCTGCCGGCGGCTCGTCAGAAGTGCCCGAGATAGCCGCCGTCGACGGCCAGCACCTGCCCGGTGACATAGGACGCGGCCGGTGACGCCAGGAACACCACCGCGCCCGCCACTTCCTCCGGCTGGCCCCAGCGGCCCAGCGAGGTGCGCTGGCGCAGCCACTCTGCCACGCTCTCGTCCTCGACCATCGGCTGGTTGGGTTCGGTGGCGAAGTAGCCCGGGGCGATCGCGTTGACGGTGACGCCATGGCGGCCCAGGTCGGCGGCCATGGCCCGCGTGAGCGCATCCAGGCCGCCCTTGGTGGCGGGATAGAGCACGTCGCCGGCGCGCGCGACCTGGCCCGCGATCGAGCTGACATTGACGATGCGCCCGTAGTCGCCGCGGCGCATGCGCTGCGCGGCGAGCCGGCACAGCGCGTAGGGGGCCACCAGGTTGGTTTCGAGCATGGCGCGCAGGTCGCCCGCATCGAGCTGCGCCATGGTGCTGCGATTGCGCGCGCCGGCGTTGTTGACGAGGATGTCGAGCCGGCCATGGTCCGCGTCGATGCGCTCGAACGCCGCCGCAACGGCAGCCTCGTCGGTGATGTCGAGCACCAGCGCCTCGGCGCTGCCGCCGCGCGCGGCCAGCGCGGCGACGGCCTCATGCACGCGCTGCGCATTGCGCGCCACCACCAGCACATGGGCGCCGGCATCGGCCAGCCCGGCGGCGATCGCCAGGCCCAGGCCCTGCGCGCCGCCGGTCACCAGCGCCACGCGGCCGTGCAGCGAGAACGGGGTACGGGAATCGGGGGAAGGGGAAGGAGTAGCCATGCGGGGACTATACCGCAGCCCCCCACCCCGACGGGTTTCAGCGAATCAGCTTGCCGGTGGACGAGACGATCGACATTTCCACGAACGACGAACCGGTGTGGCGCGCGGCGCTGTAGCTGATCAGGATGCCGCCGAGATCATAGTCGCGCATGCCTTCCAGCGCCGTGACCAGCCGCTCGCGCGTCAGGTCGGGCCCGGCGCGGCGCAGCCCTTCGACCAGCACCTTGGCGGACATGAAGCCCTCCATGCCGGCGTTGGACGGCTCCACGCCCTGCTGCCTGGCCAGGTTGCGGTATTCGCTGGCCAGCGTCATCTGGCTCGAGTTGGTGCCGGGCACCACCTGCGTGATGATCAGGCCGCGCGCATCCTCGCCCAGCTCGCGGATAAAGGAATCGGCGGCATTGTTGGACAGCGTGACGAACTGCGCCTCGCTGCCGGCGCGGCGCAGTTCGCGGATGATGCGCGCCGCCTCGGAACCCGAGCCGATCACCAGCACCGCCTGCGGATTGGCCTTGTTCATGGTGGCCACGCCCTGGGTGATGTCGCCCATGGGCCGGGCGTAGTTCACCGTCGCCGCCGGCTGCACGCCGCGCGCCTGCAATGCCGTGCTGTAGCCTTCCAGCACGTCCCGGCCGAAGCCGTCGTTGGCGTAGAAGATGCCGATGCGGCTCATGCCAGACGTGGCCAGGTGGTTGATCGCCCGCGCCACTTCGTCCTGGTACTTGGCGCGCACGTTGAACACGTAGCGGCTCACCGGCCGGTGCAGCGTGATGGCACCCGTGAGCGGCGCCACCAGCGGCACCTTCTGCGCGGCGATGATGGGCAGGATGCTTTCGTTCTGGGGCGTGCCGCGCACCATGAAGAGCGCGAACACCTTGTCCTCGTCGATCAGCTTGCGCACGTTGTCGGGCGTGCGCTTGGCATCGAAGCCGTCGTCGTAAGTGACCAGTTCGATGCGCCGGCCCGCCACGCCGCCGCTGGCATTGACAGTGCGCAGGTACACCTGCGCGCCGGCGATCTGCTCCTTGACCGAGCCGGCCACCGGGCCGGTAACGCCGGCCGACTGGCCGATACGGATGGTGTTGCGGGTCACGCCCGCTTCCGCCAGGGCCGTCTGCGCCCATCCCAGCGTGGCGGCCAGCATGCCGCACGCGATCCATTTCGCCTTCATTGTCTCGCCCCCCCCGCCTGTGCGGCTGACCTTCATTGTTGTATTGCGGCGCGGCATGGATGGCCCGCGCGCCGTCATGCAAGTTACCGCATGCGTCTGATGGGGGCAAACCGGGAAAGATGCGAGTGTTGCAGCAGCATCACACCGGAACCGCGGGACGGCTCCGGTGTGTGCCGGGGCGCGCTAAGAGATGCGCGCCGGAACGCGCCGCATGGGCGCGCAGAGACATGCAACAGCGCCGTATGGCGCTGTTCGGCGATGCGTGCCGGTCAGGGGAAAGCTGGTACCGCGGGGTCCAGCCCGGCAAAGCTGGCTTCCGGATGCGCGTTCTGCAGCAGGGTTTCGATTTCCTCGACACGACCGCGCGGAACGTCCAGCATCAGCAGGATCTTGCCAGCCTCGATGTCCTTCTCGAAGGCACGCAGCCTGCTGTTGGGCGCCGAGCTGCCGATCATGCTTGCGGCCCATGCGCCGAACACCGCGCCCAGCACCGCCAGCACGCCGACGAGGCCCCACTGCGGGGAGTCGCTGACGATCGGGAACATCGCCACCACCACGCCGGCCACGACGCCCACGCCGCCGCCCACCATCAGGCCCATTTCCGCGGCATGCACGATGTCGGAGGTCTGGAACAGGTTGGCTTCATGCAGGCCCGTCATGTCGGCACCGTCGCGCGCCACGAAGTGGATGTGGCGGTTCTCGACGCGGGCAAGCAAAAGGTCGTCCATGGTGCGACGGGCACTCGCCAGGTCGGGCAACAACCAGAAGATGCGTTTGCGCATGTCTCTCTCCTTTTTCAGGCCGCACCACCGGTGAGGTTGAACCTGCTAAGAAAGTACCGCTGGCGGCGCGGGGTTATTTCTTTGTACGCCGTTCATGAGGCCAGCGCAAGGCGCGTTTCGGCGCTTGCGCACCGTGGCGCCGGATGTGATGCGCACGCGTGCCCGGCGCATGCGGGGCACGCGTCACGTCCGGCGCAAATGCGCAGGAAGGCGCGTCAGAAAGTGATCGGCAGGCGCAGATTCACCTGCAGGTCGGGCGTATCGCGCGTCAGCCCCGCGCCCACCGACAGGTTCAGCGTGTAGCGGTTGTTGAAGCGGTACGAGTACCCCACCAGCAAGGTGCCCTGCGTCACGCGTACCGAACCCGGCACGGTCTGGCCGTTCTGCTTGGTCGGCCAGATGATGGCCTGGTCGTAGCCGATACTGAACGACGCCTTTTCGTTGAGCGACAGGCCCATGCCGAAGCTGAACTCGAAGATGTCTCCCGGCGCGATCTTGCCCAGGTTCTCCTTCTCGCCGTTGAGCACGGTGCGGCTCACGTTGTCGCGCGCAAAGTTGTGCAGGTAGCTGAAGGTGCCGAAGAACACCGCCGGATCGGTCGGCAGCAGCCAGGTGATGCCGGGCTGGATCGCCTGGAAGCCGGTACCGGTTGGCAGCCCCAGCGGCAGTCCGGTGCCGGTGGTATTGCCCACGCAGCGCGTCACGCAATCGGTCACCACCTCGAACGGGTCCTTGCCGGTGTTGGACTTGTAGCGCAGCCAGCCGATGAAGTACGGGATCTTCTCGTTGCCATAGTTGAGCTGGTAGCGCAGCGTGGCCTCGACGTCGCCAAGACCCTTGCCGCTGGAATCGAACACGTTGTTGACGGCGGTGCCGGTGAACACCTCGCGGCTGATGGTCGAGCCCGAGGTCTGCACGTACGGCACCTTGGCCTCGATTTCCAGCCGCTTGGTGATGCCGTAGCGCAGCGCGATCGATTCGATATAGGTCGAGGTCTTGACCTCGCGTACATCGATCAGGCCGATCAGGATGGCCGGGATGATCGTGTAGCCGACCAGCGCCACCCGGTTGTTCGACGAATAGCCGTACTGGAAGCCGGGCTCGACCACGAACTTGCCCTGCGCGGTGAGCACGCCGGGCTGGTCGATCAGCGGCGCGATCTCGGGCGGACGCTGGTCGCTCTCTGGCGGGCGGCCCACGGGCTGATCCGCGGCCACCGTCTGCGGGCTCGCGGACTCGCCCTGCTGCGCCGCCGTCTGCGGCGGCTGGTCGGTCACCTGCTGCGGGTTGTTCACCAGGCCCGGCGCGCTCTGCGTGGCGCTGGCCGCCGCCGCCGCAGTGGCAGCGTTGGTGACGTTGTCCGCCGGCATCACGCCGGGCCCTGAACGCTGGCCGCCGCGCTTGGTGGCCAGCACATCGTTGCCGATCACACTGCGCAGTTCGCGGATCAAGACCTCTTGTTCGGCCAGGGCGCGCTTCATGGCGTCGAGCTGGCTGGCCTGATCGGCGAGTTCCCTCTGCAGGGATTCAAGTCCGGCCGCGGGGGGTCCCGCATCCGGCGGCGTCTGGGCCTGTGCCAGCCCGCCGAGCAACAGCAACGTGGAGCACCCCGCGGCATTGCGGATGCCCTGCATCGACCGCTTCTTCATCACGTCTTCCTCCCCCGGGACGGCAGACTTGTTGTGCAGGAGCCTGAGACCTGTCCTGCCTGATACCTCGCTAACGGCTACCTCATGCTCGCGGCCCGCAACAGCGCGTTGTTCAGCGCCGTGTTGGCCAGTTGTGACCGGAAGGCCTGCAGCGTATTCACGCTTGCGTCGATTGTCATTAGGCTCCGGATGCTCTGGTTGTTCAGGGTGTTCTGGATCACGGTCACCGGCGTTCCCGCCAGCGCCCCCACCGATGCGGCATTGCCCGGGCCGTTCTGGATCACGTTCAGCAGCCCGTTGGTCACGACCTGGCCGGTAGCGGTACTCACTACTGTCGTCGGCAGGCCTGCCGCAGCTGCCGCACCCGCTGTACCCGCGGCGCTCGCGCTGGCTCCCGGCGCGCCCGCACTGCCGGACGTGCCGCCATTGGCCGCCACCGCGGCAGCCCCGCTGCCCGCACCAGCGGCACCCGCTCCACCAGCGGCCGACGCCGCCGCGCCGGTATTGCCCGCGCTTGCGCTCGCGCCACCGGCGCCCGTCGTAGCGGAGGCACCGGCCGTCACCGGATTGCCAGCCAGCGCGTTGGAGACGGCGGCATTGGTGCTGGCCACGATGGCCGGGCCCAGCACCGAGGCAAGGTGCGCTGCCTGGTCCGCCGTGATGCGGCTGACGTCTGGGATGTTAAGGCGGGTCGCGACCACCAGGTCACCGTTGATGTACACCGCACGTTCGATACCGAACGAAACATGCAGGCCAGACTTCTCGAAGCCGCCCCGCATGTCGTCGAGCTTTTCCTGTGCCACCGGCTTCCAGCCGGCCATGCTGCCGCGCGCGGCAGCCAGAGAGTTGGAACCAGCCGAGTCGCGCGCGGGCATGGCCGCCTGCGACGGCAGCGCCGAAGCGTCGAGTGCGTCGGGCTGCGGCTGCATGCTGGCCTGTGCCGTGCCGGCGCAGGCCAGACCGGCGCCAAGCAGCATCGCGGCGGCCGCCGAAGCGGCGCTGCGAGGGACTGCCGGGGCCGGCAAGGAAGTCTGCAACATGATGCGTTCCTCAAAAATCACTCGCGCCATGCTTGGGCATGACGGTGAAGAACAGGCTATCCCGGTTGACTCCCATCCAGTAAGGGCCGCTGGGCGCAACGCGCCAGTCCGCGGCCAGGTTGAAGCGCGCCATGTCCGTGCGGTTGTGGATCACGAACAGCAGCTGGCTGTCCCAGATCTTCTCGAACTGCGCACGCGACATCGCGCGCGTGCCGCGCGCGGGATCGCCAACCAGCACGCGGTCTCCCTTCACGCCCTTGACCACCACGAAATGGTGGTAGCCGTTCTCCACGATCAGCACGATCGCCGGCACCTGCGTTTCTTCCAGCTTGGACAGCGGCAACTCGAAGCCATCGGCCTCGTAGCCCAGCGCGGCCAGGAAGCGCTTCATGTCCAGCAGCGAGAACCCCTCGGCGCGGATCTTCTGCCGGTCGCCGTTGATGTACATGCTCTGGAAGACCGCGGCCTCGTTGATCGGATGGCCGTACTGGTAGGTCAGCAGCGTGGCCACCGCGGCAGAGCCGCAACTGAAGTCGAACTGCTGGCGGATGGTGGACTTGAAGCGTGCCTCGCGAACACTGGTGACCCTGACGTTGTAGGGTTCGCCGACCGGCCCGTACAACGGGATGTCGGCAGCGTGGGCGCAAGGAACGCCCCCCGCGGCCAGCAGGAACGGCACAGACGCCAACAGGATGCGCAGCGGCTTCATTGCTTGAACTGGACGTTGACGATGGTCGCGTTCTGGATCAGCACGTTGGAGCCCGAGTTCTGGATCGCGGTCGGTATCCCCGCCGCATTCGCGAACGCCCCATCCGAGATGTGGTTGGAGCCGGACAAGGTATTGACCGCGGCGTTGTCGGCCACGGTGCCGTGTAGTCGCATATCGTTGACTGTGACTTCGGCGCCGCCACGGATGACATCCAGTTTAGACACAGGAACAGCTTTCGCCACCCCGGCGAACAAGCCAGCCCTGGCTGCCGGCTGTGCCGTGCCTGTGGCCGCGCGCGCGGCCACCATGGCGGCGTCCAGCCCTGGCGGCTCCGCGTGAGCCTGCAATGGTGGCCAGGCGAGTAATACCGTCGCGAATACGCCGACGGTGAAGCGGACCGGTTGCATGGTGTCTCCCCCCTGCCAGTGCGCCGCCCCCATCCGGTCGGCTGCATGGCAACTAGGCTTGCGTAGGCATGACAGGGCCCGGGCGCCCGCACACAGGATGCGGGCGCCGGTCCTGCCGGCATGACTGCGAAACTGCCGGCCGGCCCAGGGCAAAGTCCCCGGGGTCCGGCCGCGTTGCGCGTCTTACCTGCCGCCCACGTTGAGGTTGGCCTGCACGTTCACGCTCTGCTGCACCAGCGATGCGGCGCCGCTGTTCTGGGTCGCCATCATGATGCCCGCCGCCGTCTGACCAACGCTGGTCATGGTGTTGGACATGTTGAACGTACCCGCGTCGACCAGGACGTAGCCGCCGCTGCCACCAGTGCCGCCAAGGCCGCCGTTGCCGACGCCGCCGGTACCACCGGCACCGCCGGTCGCTGCGCCGCCGCTGCCGCCGCTGCCACCGCTGCCGCCGTTACCACCGTTGCCGCCGTTGCCGCCGTTACCCGCGGTGGCGCTGCCGTTCGTGGCCACGCTGGTGGCCGCCCCGGAGGTGGCCGCCGCACCGCCGCCGCCTGCGCCGCCGATGCTGCTCTGCGCGCCGCCGGCACCGCCAGTCGCCGTGCCCGTGCCAGCCGTCGCCGTCGAGCGCGCGGCGCTCGAACCACCAGCGCCGCCAGTGCCGCTGCCGGCACCGCCGGTTGCGGCCGAGCCGGAAGTACCGGAACCGCCCGCACCGCCGGTCGCGCCTGCGCCGCCGCCCGTGCCCGTGCCTGCGCCGGCCGTGCCGGTTGCGCTCGAGCTTCCTGCGCTGCCACCCGCGCCGCCATTACCACCGTTGTCGGCACCCAGGCCGGCACTGCCGCCGCTGCCGCCCGCGCCACCGGTCGAAGCGGCCAGACCGCCCAGGGCACCGCTGGCACCCAGGCCGCCGCCGCCGGTCGCGCCAGCGCTGCCGCCCCGGCCGCCCGCGCCGAGCGAAGCGCTCAGCGCGCCGCCGCCAAGACCAGCGGCATCGCCACCGCCGCCGCCCTTGCTGCCCGCTGCGCTGAGCGCGCTGCCGCCCCTGCCAGAGGCGTTGCCGCCATCGCCGCCAAAGCCGATCGCCGCGCCGCCATTGCCACCGTCACCGCCGTTGGCACGGCCACTGGTCGCCTCGCCAGCCCTGGCGCCGCCGTTGTAGGCAAACGCCTTGGCACCGACCGCGCCGACTGCGCCGGCAGCACCGGCAGCACCGACAGCACCGTTTCCGCCCACGCCGCCAGCACCGGTACCGCCGTTACCGCCGGTGCCACCCTTGCCACCGAGGCCGGTGCCGCCGTTGGCGCTACCGGTGTTCGATGCATAGTTGCCGATGTTGTGGACGTTGTTGCCAGACACCGTGCCGTTCAGCTTGCTGAGCGCGATCGCCTTGCTGGTGTTGAAGGAGTTGGCGATACTCGACGATGCATTGCCGCCATTGGAGCCGGCATTGCCAATGCCATGTTCCATCGTCAGCTTGGCGCGGTTGTCGGAGTTGGTCTTGGTCTTGTTGTTGGAGTTGGTGTTGGTCTTGTTGTTGGAGTTGTTGGTCGACTTGTCGACCGCAACAGTGGCGGTCCTGTTGTTCGAATTCGTATTCGACTTGTCGACATCGATCGTGGTGGTCTTGGTGCTCGTGCTGTGATCGGAGTTGTCCTGGTTGGACGTCGAGTTCTCGTTGGCCGAGGACCCGCCGCCGGATTGGAGTGAGTTGGCGGTGGCGGTCTGGTGGCTCCAGCCATCGGTGTTGTTATTGGTCGGGTTACCCCACGCCGAACCAGCAAAGGCGAGGGCAATCGCCGACGCCAGAAGTGTCTTGTTCATACGATGCTCCCAGGAGGATTTCACAGTCACAGCGGCTCAGCCTCCGAGCGGCGCTCCGCTGTGGAACGACGTCTGGAGGTTCAGGTCCGGCTTCCTGCCAAACCAGCCTGCCCTTGCGCATAATCGGTGCCAGCTTCGTCACCTGCGGCGGCAAGTCCTTGTATTACAAGGGCCACCCGGCGCCCCGCGGGGAACTTTCCGATGTTTGGCCGGACCCACACCGGCCCCGGCATTGTGTGCGGCAGACGACATGTCACATCGCTGTGACAGTGCCGCCCCACGCCGCCCCAATGTGGCGCCTTAGCCTTGAAAAAACACCTTAGTTTTCAGGTGCTTATGACACCCACTCAGGACTTGCCCTGATCAGCCAGTCGCGTATCGAGGGTGAAACACGGGCGCGAGGGTGCCCTCGCCGTCGCCCGTGTGGGGCGGCCCACATAACCTGGCTGACGCGTTTCTGGCGCCATGTGCAAGCCTTGGCCGCCAGCGTTGCCAGGCTGCGCAAGACAGGCCGGCGTGCCGCCAGGCAGACTTGGCCGGCCCTGGCGCAATCGGGATGCATCGCTGCAACAGTGCCGGTTGCCCTGTCGTGAAAACACCTCAGCGTTTTTCCGCGCTAGGCCCCATGTCTGATTTAAAGTACATTAGAGGCATTACAGACTTGTCATCTCTTACGCAAGGGAAACCATGAGTGAAGCCGTCGTTCCCCTGTATCACCAGATTTACGTGGTGCTGCGCCAGCAGATCGTTGAAGGCCGCTTCGGCCAGGGTCCCCTGCCCGGCGAGATCGACCTGGCCAAGCAGTTCCACGCTTCGCGCGTGACCATGCGGCGCGTGTTCGACCGCCTGGTGCAGGAAGGGCTGGTGCGCCGCCACCGCGGGCTTGGCACCTTCGTCAATCCGCATCCGGTGCGCCCGGCCGAGGCGGCCGGCGAGGAACGTGGCACCAGCCTGCTCGACAACATCATCGACATGGGCCAGAAGACGTCGGTCAAGGTGATCTCGATCGACGAAGTCCATGCCACGCCAGACGTGGCCGAGTCGCTGCAGATCGAGCCGGGCGACCCGGTCGTGAAGATCGTGCGCGTGCGCCACTACCGCAACCGGCCGCTGTCGCACATCACGGTCTACCTGCCGGCCGAACTGGGCCGGCCGATCACGCGCAAGTTGCTGGAAGAAACCCCGGTGCTGCGGCTGCTGGAAGCCGGCGGCGTGAAGCTGGGACGTGCCAGCCAGGTGTTGTCGGCTCGCCTGGCCGACGTGGTGGTGGCCCCCCTGCTGGACGTGCCGGTAGGCGGCGCGCTGCTGGCGGTGCGCCGCGTGGTGAAGGACCAGGCCGGGCGCCCGGTGCAACTGCTGCTCGGCCAGTACCGCCCGGACCGCTACGAGTACCGGATGGAGCTGTCGCCCGCCGGCGTCGACAGCGCCAATGTCTGGGTGGAAAGCGAGACCCGCCCCGGCCTGCGCGACTGACGCCGCGGGCACTGCAGGCCCGCTGGCAGCGCCGCATGCAGTGCGTCCCGTCACATTCCGGGCGATACTGCGCATTCCTGATCACATCAAGCGAGGAGCCGCCGTCATGCCAGTGTTCCGCCTGGTCCCGTCCAGCCCGTCCCGTTTGCCCTCGATTGCCCGCCGCGCCGTGGTACGACGCCTCGGTGCTGTTGCCGGCTTGGCGGGCCTGGCCGCGTGCGCGCTGGTACTGCCGCTGTCCGCCGCTGCGCAGGCCCAGCTTGCCGGCGGCAAGCCGATCCGGATCCTGGTAGGCGCGCCCGCCGGCGGCACCACCGACACGCTGGCGCGCACCATCGCCCAGGAAATGTCCCAGGAGCTCGGGCAGCCGGTGGTGGTCGAGAACCGCCCCGGCGCCGGCGGCAATATCGCCGCCGACCTGGTCGCCAAGAGCGCGCCGGACGGCAGCACGCTGCTGATGAGCTTCACCAGCCATACCATCAACGCCACGCTGTACAAGAAGCTGCCGTTCGACCCGATCCAGGACTTCACGCCGATTACGCTGGTGGCCACCGTGCCGAGCGTGCTGGTGGCCACGCCCAAACTGCCGGCCAGCAATGTGCCCGAGCTGATCCGCCTGGCCCGCGCCGAGCCGGGCAAGCTGAACTTCGCCATCGGCTCGGTCGGCTCGTCGCTGCATATGGCGGGCGACATGTTCAAGATGATGACCGGCACCTACATCGTCAACATCCCGTACAAGGGCACCGCGCCGGCGCTGACCGACGTGCTGGCGGGCCAGTGCGACCTGATGTTCGCGAGCACCATCAACGTGTTGCCGCACGTGCGCGCCGGCAAGCTCAAGGTGCTGGGCGTGACCAGCCCCGCGCCGCTGCCGCAGTTCCCCGGCGCGGCGCCGATCGGCAACACCGTCAAGGGCTTTGAGTCGAGCGCGTGGTTCGGCCTGTTCGGACCGGCCGGCATGCCGCACGAGGTCACGCAGGCGCTGTACCAGGCCGCGCGCAAGGGGCTGGAAGCCCCCGCGGTGCGCAAGCGCCTGGAGAATGACGGCGCGCAGCCGATGGGCACGCCGCCCGAGGCCTTCGCCGCCTTCGTGAAGCAGGACGTCAAGCGCTGGGCGGCCGTGGTCAGGTATTCGGGAGCATCGCCGGAATGAGTTCTACCCCCGCCACACTGGCGCAAAAGCTGGTGGCACGCGCCGCCGGGCTGGCGCATGCTGCGATCGGCACCGTGGTGATCTGCCGGGTCGACCTGGCGATGTCACACGACTCCAGCGGCCCGCGCCGCGTGGCGCCGCTGCTGGATGAGCTTGGCACCGGGGTCTGGGACCCGTCGCGCTATGTGGTGGTGACCGATCATTTCGTGCCGGGCGGCGATTCCCAGGCCGAGGCTATCCTGCGCTTCACGCGCGACTGGACGCGCCAGGCCGGGGCCCACTTCATCGACGCCGAAGGCATCTGCCACGTGGTGCTGCCCGAGCGCGGCCATGTGCTGCCGGGCCGGCTCATCGTCGGCGGCGACAGCCACAGCCCCACCGGGGGCGCCTTCGGCGCCTATATGTTCGGCGTGGGCGCGACCGAGATGGCCGGCGTGCTGGCCACCGGCGAGATCTGGCTGCGGGTGCCGCACACCATCCGGCTGCAATGGGATGGCCAGCTTGCGCCGGGGGTCTGCGCCAAGGACATGATGCTGTTCCTGTGCGCCACCCTCGGCATGGGCGGCGCGCGCTACGAGGCGCTCGAATACACCGGCAGCGCCGTCGCCGCGCTGCCGATGCAGGAGCGCATGACGCTGGCCAATATGAGCGCCGAACTGGGCGCGCAGACCGGCCTGGTGGCGCCTGACGCGGTGACGATCGACTGGCTGGCCGAGACCGGCGTGCCAGCGCAGACGCTGGCGGCGATCGACCTGGCCCACTGGCGCACCGACCCCGGCGCGGCGGTGCTGGCCACCCACCGCTTCGACGCCGCGGCGCTGGCGCCGCAGGTCGCGGCGCCGCACTCGCCCGCCAACAGCGCGCCGGTGGACCAGGCCGCCGGCGAGCCCGTGCAGATCGCCTACCTGGGCGCCTGCACCGGCGCCAAGCTGGAAGACCTGCGCATGGCCGCGCGCGTGCTGCGCGGGCGCCGCGTGGCGGCGGGCGTGACGCTGCAGGTGGCGCCGGCCTCGCGCCGCGACCAGCTGCAGGCCGAGCGGGAAGGCACGCTCGGCATCCTGGCCGACGCTGGCGCCACGCTGCTGCCCAATGCCTGCGGTGCCTGCGCCGGCTATGGCGCGACACGCTTCCCGGCGGGCAGCCGCGCCATTGCCTCGACCGCGCGCAACTTCTCCGGCCGCATGGGCGACGCGGGCAGCGCTGTGTGGCTGGGCTCGCCGATGACGGTGGCCGCCAGCGCCGTCACCGGCCGCATTACCGATCCGCGCACGCTGCTGAAGTAACGCCGCGGACCTGACTTAGAGCCCGCCTGGCGGGACAGACTGACTGCATGACCTCTGCTGACGCCCCCAACCCTGCCCCCGCCCCTGTTGCTGCCCCTGTTGCTGCCCCTGCCGGCCGCCTGTGGCGCTTCGGCGATAACATCGATACCGATGCCATGGCCCCGGCCGTGCTGATGAAATCGCCGCTGCCCGTGCTGGCCCGCCATTGCCTGGCCTCGGTGCGCCCGGAGTTTCCCGGCAGCGTGCGCCCCGGAGACGTGCTGGTGGCAGGCGCCAACTTCGGCATCGGCTCATCGCGCGAGCAGGCGCCGCAGGCGCTGCGCGAGCTGGGCGTGGCGGCAGTGGTGGCGCAATCCTTTGGTGGGCTCTTCTACCGCAATGCCATCAACCTGGGCTTGCCGGTGCTGGTCTGCGCCGACACCGGCCGGCTGGCCGACGGCGCGCACGCGGTGCTGGACCTTGACACGGCGCAACTGCGCCTGGACGACGGCAGCCTGGTCGCGTGCGAACCCATTCCGGACTTCCTGCGCGCAATCCTGGCCGCCGGCGGGCTGGTGCCGCACCTGAAGGCGCGCCTGGCCCGGGAACGCGGCCAACTGGGTTGAGCGGCGGGTTGAACGTCAGGGCGCGGGCGGTGCCGCCGCCGCGCGCAGCAGGGCCAGCGCCTCTTCGTCGCTGGTCTGGCTGAAATCCAGGTAGAAAGCTCCCACCGCGCCGAAACTGGGCGGCGTGTTCAGGCAGATCACTTCGTCGGCCGCCGCCGACAGGCTGGCCAGCCCGTCCTGCGCGCCCACCGGCGTGGCCGCCACCACGCGCGCCGCCCCGGCCATGCGCACGCCTTCCAGCGCCGCGCGCATGGTGGCGCCGGTGGCCACGCCATCATCGACCACGATCACCGTGCGGCCCGCGCGCGCCGGCACCGGCGCACCGCCGCGATAGCGCTGCTGGCGCCGCGTGATCTCATCGAGCTGCCGGCCGCGCTCGGCATCGAAGCTGCCGCTCTCGACGGCGCGGCGCGCCCACGGGTCGTCATTGACCACCGTATGCGGCCCGCCGCCGCCGGCATCGCCCTCCACCACCGCGCCCAGCGCCAGTTCCGGGTAGCCGGCGGCGCCGATCTTGCGCACCAGCAGCACGTCCAGCTGTGCGTCGAGCGCGCGCGCCACCTCATAGGCCACCGGCACGCCGCCGCGCGGCAGCGCCAGCACCAGCGCCGGCTGGCCCAGCCGCGCGGCGCCAAAGCCAAGCTCGGCCAGGTGGCGGCCCAGGTATTGGCCCGCCTCGCGGCGATCAGCAAAGCACGGTGGCAGTGGCATGGCGCAATCCAATGGATGGGGAAACCCGGCGCGGGCCGCCCCTCCGCCAATATAGACCCTGCCGCAGCAGGCGGCGGCGCAACGCATCGGCATGGGCCAACCGCAGGCAACAGCGGACAAGTCACATCGATTGGGCGCGATTTCGCAACAGTGTGTTCAGCCCGGGGTGGCTGACTGCGCCGCGCTGCAGCATTAGCATGGCTACAGCGCTGACAACGCCGTTCCGTCGTTGCCGGGAGGTTGACACTGCACCCGCCCGGCCCTTGAAAGTGAGCCTGACATGACTTCGCCATCCCACGCCCGCGCCCAGCATGCGCACCCCGAGCACCAATCCACGGACGACGCCAGCCCCATGACCGCGCCCGACATCCCGTTCGGCTCGCTCGAAGCCGCCGCCATGGCCGAGCTGCCCTACACCTTCCGTCCGGCTGGCACCTGCACCCGCTACTACAACGAGTTCTTCGGCTGATCCGCGGGCGGCGCTCCCGGCCCCATCACGGTCTCGCACAGCGCGGCCAGCCGCGCGGCCATGTCGCGCGCCGCGGCTGGCAGGTCCGGCTGCGCGTGCAGGCTGAGCTCGACGTCGGGCACCGCGGCGGGCCAGGCATCCTCCAGCACCGTGTGGTGGGCCGTGGCCAGGCGCCGCGGCAGCAGCGTCACGCCCAGGCCATCGGCCACCGCGGCCAGGATGCTGGCCAGGCTGGCGCTGACAAAGGCCACGCGCCAGCGCCGGCCGCCGGCATCGAGCGCGTGCGTCATCTCGCCGCGGTACAGCCCGCCCGCCGGAAATACCACCAGCGGCACGGGGTCGCGCGCCACCGCCGGACGGCTGCGGCTGTCGATCCAGCACAGCGGCTCGGGCCAGCTGGCCAGCCCCGGCGCCTGCCCGGTCCGCTGCTTGACCAGCACCAGGTCCAGTTCCCGGTCCTGGAAGCGTTGCCACAACTCATGGCTCATGCCGCTGGTCACCTCCAGCCGCATGCCCGGCCAGTCATCGGCAAACCCCGCCAGCACCGGCGTCAGCGGCCGCGCGGCAAAGTCCTCGGGCACGCCGATGCGGATCTCGCCCTGGCCGGCGCTCTGGCGTAGCTGCCCCACCGCCTCGGCCATCAGCTGCTGCAGGCGGCGCGCGTAGCCCAGTAGCCGCTCGCCTTCCGGCGTGGTCGTCACATAGCGGCCGCCACGGTCCAGCAGCGCGCAGCCAAGCTGGTCTTCCAGGCGGCGCACCTGCTGGCTGACGGTCGACTGGGTCAGGTGCACGCGCTGGGCGGCGCGGGTAAAGCTGCCGCTCTCCGCGACGGCGACAAAGCTCTGCAACAGCACGGGATCAAGGCTAGGGTCCTGCATGGCCGGTTATCCATTGGATTTTCCACTGCCAGCGATTTCATCATTTAATTTCCCAATTACCAAGCCCCGGCGTACAGTTGGCACGCTGCCCCGGCCTGCGCCCCGCCGCCACTGGGCAAGCCCCTCAAAGACCCATGCCGCCCTGCTGGCGAGCATGCACTCACTTTGCCAATCATGACCACTCACCAGGAATTCATGCACGAGGCGGTTCGCCTGGCCGTTGCCAACCGTGACCGCGGCGCCCGCCCCTTCGGCGCCGTGCTGGTGCTCGACGGCGAGACCGTCGCCACCGGCGTCAACGACATCGTCCACAGCCACGACCCCACCACCCATGCCGAAATGGAGGCTGTGCGCGCCGCCGCGCGCAAGCTGGGCCGCCCCGACCTGCGCGGCAGCCTGGTCTATGCCAGCGGCCACCCCTGCCCGATGTGCCTGGCGGCGATGACCATGGCCGGCGTGCAGGCCGTGTACTACGCCTTCGACAACAACGATGCCGCGCCCTACGGCATGTCGAGCGAGGCCGCCTACCAGGCGCTGCGCCTGTCGCTCACCCCGCCGCCGCTGCCGCTCACGCGGGTGCCGGTCGACATCTCCGCCGCGCAGCTCTACGGCATGCGCGCTCCCCGTGGCTGAGGCCGCGCGCGAGGCTGGCCGCGCCGTCGGCACCGTGCGCCCGTCGCCGCCGCGCTGGCTGGTGCTGGCGGCCGTGGCCGGCATCGGCCTGAACCTGCGGCCGTTCCTGACCGCGGTCGGCCCGCTGGCCCCGGCCATCCGCACCGGCACCGGCCTCGGCTACCAGGGCATGGCCTGGCTGACGCTGCTGCCGATGCTGCTGATGGGCGTGGGGGCGTTCTTCGGCCCGGCCATCCGTGCGCGGATGGGCGCGCGCACCGCGGTGCTGGGCGCGCTGGCCTTGCTCGGCGCCGGGTGCGCGCTGCGGCTGGGCGTGGCCGACGGCACCTGGCTGATCGCCTCGGCGGCGCTGTGCGGACTGGGCGTGGCAGTGGTGCAGGCAGCCTGCCCGGGCTTGGTCAAGCAGGAGTTCCCGGGGCGCGTGGCGCCGGTGATGGGCTTGTATTCCGCCGCGCTGATGGGCGGCGGCGCGCTGGGCGCGCAACTGTCGCCCTGTGTGACCGACCTGGCCGGCAGCTGGCGCTGTGGGCCGTGCCCGCGCTGGCGGCGCTGGCCCTGGCCTGGTTGGCGCTGCCGCGTGCCGCGGCTCACATGCCCGCGGCCGCGCCTGCAAGCCGCCCGGCGGGCGCGACCCGCGCGTTGTTGCGGCGTCCGCGCACCTGGCTGCTGATGGCGTGCTTTGGCGTGATGAACGGCGGCTATGCCTCGCTGGTGGCGTGGCTGGCGCCGTTCTACCAGAGCCACGGCTGGAGCGCGCCGGCCAGCGGCTCGCTGGTGGCGCTGATGGCGGTGGCGCAGGCCGCCGCGGCGCTGCTGCTGCCGGCACTGGCGGCGCGCAGCCTGGACCGCCGCGCGTGGATGGCGCTGGCACTGGCGCTGCAGGTGGCGGGCTTTGCCGGGTTCGCGCTGTGGCCCGACGCCGCCCCGCAGGCATGGGCCGTGATCGGCGGCGCCGGCCTGGGTGGCTGCTTTGCGCTGTACCTGGTGGTGGCGCTGGACCACCTGCCGGACCCCGACAGCGCCGGCGCGCTGAGCGCCGTGATGCAGGGCGGCGGCTTCCTGCTGGCATCGCTGGCGCCGTGGATCACCGCCATGCTGCACGAGCATACCGGCGACTTCGCCGCCGGCTGGTGGTACCACCTGGCCTGCGCCGCGGTGGTCGGCGTGCTGACCATGCGCCTGGACCCGGCGCGCTATGGCGTGTCCTTTGCGATGCCGCCGGTGCGCGCGGCCAGCTACGCCCCGCAATAGATCCCAGGCAGGTCGTCAGTACGTCTTGTAGGGCAGGAACTTGCCCGACATCTCGATGCGCACCCGGTCCCCGTTGGGGTCGGGCTCGCGCTGCAGGTCCATGCGGAAGTCGATCGCGCTCATGATGCCGTCGCCAAACTCTTCGTGGATCAGCGCCTTGAACGTGGTGCCGTACACGCTGATGAGCTCATAGAAGCGGTAGATCAGCGGATCGGCAGGCACCTGCGTGGGCAGCGAACCCTTGTACGGCACCTCGCGCAGCCAGGGCTCGGCCTCGGGCGGCAGCCCGAACACCTCCATCACCGCGCGCGCGCCGGCGGCATCGAACGCCATCTGGCCCAGGCACGCCGCGGTTGTCCATTCCTTGCTGCGGCCGACGCGATCGGCCACCTGCGCCCAGGTAATGCCGCGGGTGACCTTGGCTTCGATGATGAGGTCGGTAACGTCGCTGCGGTTCATGCTACCTCCATGACAGGGGTGGGTTGGATGAAACCACTCGGACTGCCACGGCGGCTGGGAGTTGATACCATCCCGGCGGCACTGCCGGGTCAGCGTGTCACGGCCGTCTCGACAATGGCCGTTGCATCCGCGGGCGCCGACTCCTGCGGCAGCGCGAACAAGGCTGCGGCGGGCGGCGACAGCCCTTGCAACCATTGCAAGGCAAGCACGATCAGCATGACGGGCATGGCGCCTCCTTCAAGCACGCGAGGCCACTTCCGATTGGTATAGCCCATGGCGCAAGCTTTATGCCACTGCCAATGGCCGGCATTGCGCCCGTGCACGCACCGTAACGGTTCCCGTGCGCCCACTGTCGCGCCATGGCGAGGCATCGCGCACCGTCCAGGCGTACCTGTTTCTGCGTGCCCGGCGGGGCCGCCCGCAAACGGTGCAGCGGCGAGTCCGCGTCCTGCCGCCTTGCGAGAATTATTTCCGGTGTAACGTCACATTACCTCCGACGTGGCCCGCCCGCGCCCCGCCCCGGGGCCGCCGCCCTGCCCGCAAAGCCTTGACAGGCAAGGGTTTCCAAGGCGCCACGCGCTCGTCACCGGCCTTCGCCAACGGCCACCCCCATGTGAGACAGCCTTACAAGTGCAAGCACCCAGTGCGGGGGGCCGGCCGCTACATTGAAGCCGTGTCCAACGCGAACCCGCCAGGAACCCATATGAAACGCGCCCTCTCCCTGGTCGTGCTGCTGTCCACCACGGCCGCACTGCTTTCCGCCTGCATCGTGGTGCCCCCGCGCGAGGGTCCGCCCCCGCGCTACCACCACTATGACCGCTACTGACTGATCCATCCGCCCAAAGGAGCATCCATATGAAACGCCAACTCCTGCTTGCTGCTGCCGTCCTCGCCACGGGCGGCGCCTTCGGACTGACCGCCCCTGCCGAGGCCCAACCGGTCATGGTCGCCCAGGGCTATGGCCATCCGCCCCCGCCGCCGCGTTATGAGCCACATCCTGCCGCGCGTCGCGGCCAGGTGTGGGTGCCGGGCCACTGGGCAGCCACCGGCGGGCGCTACGCCTGGCGCGGCGGTTACTGGCAGGCCGAGCGCGCAGGCTACCGCTATGTGCCGGAGCGCTGGGTGCGCGGCCCGAACGGCTGGGTCATGCGCCCTGGCCACTGGGTACGGTGATGTCTGGCCGGCCGCACCGGGATTGCACCCCGCCTTCCGGCGGTTGGTGGCAAGCACGGCGCGGCCGGTGCTGCCGGCGCCGCAGCCCTCATCCGCGGTGGTAGCCGGGCCTCATCCAGAAGCATTAGGCCATGCGCCCGACCCGATGAAAAATCAGGCACTTTGATTTCGCAACAACCATCCGCGCCCTCGTTTCATAATTGGAGCAGCGCCGCTGCAGATATATTACGGACACCCCACAATGGGGTTATAAAACCGCCATATTGGGGGTATTGATAATCCAATCTGTTTCAGTCTTGCAACCAATTAAATTCTGAATGTCACATCAGTGAAACCACCGCGAACGGCGCCAGCGCGGCGTTTGCGGAACCTGTTACGACACATTTTGGTGATTTTTGAAAGGATTATTAATGTCCGTTCATTTCCACCCTCTCCCATCCCTAACCCACTCGCTTGCATTCCATTCACTCAGCCCATAAGATGAATTTCAATTGATTTAGGAGTAAGTATCTCCCGGGTTCGGGTCCAGGGTCATCCTTCCAGCTGTCGACAAGTTCCAATCAGAAGAACGGAACCGCCGGGCATGGAAGCATGGGGGTCAGCCACAGTGTCAGTCGCCAGTCACCCCGGTGACTGCCGCCCTGTTATGCCCTCCATACGCAAAGCACCCTGCAGTCCGCCCCCGGGAAAAAACGGGGAGTGAAGTCAATGAATGCCTTGCTGATCGAGGAGCATCCGCTGCTCCGGCTCGGGCTTTTGCAGATGCTCGAGAACATCCAGGAATCCGCTCAGGTTGCGGCCATTGTGCCCGCGGATATCGCCAGGCTGGACGCCCGGCACCACAATGCAGACCTGCTGGTGTTCGGCATGCCGGCCGACACGGGTCCCGGCTGGGCGCAACTGGAACAGGCCCGGCAGGCGCTGGCGCCACAGCGCATTCTCATCCTGGCTGACACCCTGCCCTTGCATGTGCCCACCGCGGACAGCGCGCGCGGCGTATGCGGCTGCCTGCCCAAGTCCGCCTCGCTGGCGGTGATCGAGGCTGCCATCCGGATGGCGGTGTCGGGCGTGCAGGGGCTGCTGTTCGCCGCGGAGACCGGCGCGTTGCCCTCGGCATCGCGCTCGGCCATGCCGGCCACCCAGTCACTCGCCTCGGCCGCGCCGCTGCCGCTCAGTGCCGCGCACGCGGCCCCCCTGCCGGGGGAGCAGTTGTCGCTGGCGTCCTGCGCCAGCACCCCGCGCGCCGCGCTGCGCTCCGCCGTCGCGGTACGGGACCTGACCGACCTCAGGCCGGGCCAGCCACTGTCTGCGCCGACCTCTACGCCTGCCTCTGCGGCAGCCGATGCCGTGTCGCTGACCGAGGAAGAGCCCGGCTACGACGAAGCTGAAATGCTCAAGATCACGCCGCGCCAGTATGAAGTGCTGGTGCTGCTGGCACGCGGCTATCCGATCAAGACGGTCAGCCGCATGCTCAATATCTCGGTGGCCACAGTGAAAAGCCATGCCTGCACGCTCTACCAGCGGCTGAAGGTACGCAACAAGGGCGAGGCGGTGTACGCAGCCTTGCAGCGCGGCGCCACGCTGGAATGGGTCAGCGGCGACGAACGCATCACGCGCGAATCCAACACCGGCGCCGCGGTGGCGCCAAGGCGCAACGAACCGCCGTGCGAGGCGGTCAGGCCAGCGGTCTGAGTGCTTTGCCGCGCCGCGCCCGCACAGACGGGCCGGCGCAAGTGCCGGCAATTGCCGGCCAGGGAGGGGTCATCATGCCAGCCAGCACGTTCTTGCCCAGCTTTTCCGTGTGCGTGAGCACGCGCGACCATCCGGACGGCCTGTGCCAGGCACTGCAGTCGATCGCTGAATCGACCATGCCGCCGCACCAACTGATCGTCTCCGACGACAGCAGCAACTACGCCACCCGCGAACTGATGCGCGCGGCCTATCCGCACATCCCGTACCTGGAAGGACCCAGGCGCAGCGGCGCGGCCAACCGCAACCGGCTGCTGCGCGCGGCGACCGGCTCGCACGTGCTGTTTCTTGACGACCACACCACGCTGGGGCCGACCTTCCTGCAGCAGATGGGAGAGCGCCTGGCCGACGACTTCATCTACCGCGTCGCCGCGGGCGGCAACGCCGACACCCTGGTGCTGACCGGCATTGCCATGTGCGAGGGCGAGTGCCTGCACCCGCTGCACCATGACTTCCTCGGACAGCCTTTGCGCCACCCCTCGCGCCATGGCGCGCGCGCGCGGCCGCTTTGCTCGGTGGTGCTGTCCAGCACCGTCTTTCCGCGCTCGCTGCTGGATCACCTGCCGTTCGACGAGCGCCTGGACTCCGGCTACGACGTTCCCGATCTCGCCGGGCGCGCCGTCTACGGCCACGGATGCTGCATCGAACTGGTCCCCAGCGCGGTGAACCACCTGCACACGGCGCGGCCCGCGCCGTGCGCCGGCAGCCCTGCCGCCGATGCTGCGCGCATGGTCACCATGCTGCACCGGTACGGCCGCAGTCAGCACCGCCCGACCAAGGCAGCGCTGTTCCTGATGCTGGCCTTGCCGCACAATCTCGGCCATCACCTGCATCGCTCCGGCTGGCGCGGCGTGGCACCGTTCTGGGTGACCACGCAACTGCTCTGGCGGCATCTGCGGCTCGCCCCGGACCATGCCCGCCCCGAAGACCAGGAGCGCGCCGATGCCGCGGCGCCGGTATCGCGCACCGAGTCCACTGAATCCTGATCCGTTGCGCCGGGCCCACATCGGCCCGGGGTCCTTGTGTGGGGTAGCAGACGGTCCGCCGCCGGCCCGCGGCGCTACAGTCGCCACACTTGCTAACGGATCAGAGCCATGGGCGCAAACGAGCTGGACACTCTTGGGCATATCACCGCTAGCGGACCGGAACGCTCCGCGCCACGCGGACGCAACGGCATCCGGCGTGCCCTGATCACCGGCATCACCGGTCAGGACGGGGCCTACCTGTGCGAACTGCTGCTGGCCAAGGGCTATGAAGTCCACGGCATCAAGCGGCGCAGTTCGCTCTTCAACACGGAGCGCATCGACCACCTGTACCAGGATCCCCAGGCGCAGGAGCGCCGCCTGATCCTGCACCACGGCGACATGACCGACACCGCCAGCCTGGTTCGGGTGGTGCAGCAGTCGCAGCCGGACGAGATCTACAACCTTGCCGCGCAGAGCCACGTGCAGGTCTCCTTCGAGCAACCGGAATACACCGCCAACACCGACGGGGTCGGCACGCTGCGCTTGCTCGAGGCGATCCGCATCCTGGGGCTGGAGAAGCTCACGCGCTTCTATCAGGCGTCCACGTCCGAGCTCTACGGGCTGGTGCAGGAAACCCCGCAGAAGGAAACCACGCCCTTCTATCCGCGCAGCCCCTATGCCGCCGCCAAGCTCTACGCCTACTGGATCACGGTGAACTACCGCGAGGCCTATGGCATGTATGCCTGCAACGGCATCCTGTTCAACCATGAAAGCCCGGTGCGCGGCGAGACCTTCGTCACGCGCAAGATCACGCGCGCCATTGCCCGCATCGCGCTGGGCCTGCAGGAAACGCTCTACCTGGGCAACCTGTCGGCCCTGCGCGACTGGGGCCACGCGCGCGACTACGTCGAGATGCAATGGCTGATGCTGCAGCAGCCCGCGCCGGAGGACTTTGTCATCGCCAGCGGCGAACAGCACAGCGTGCGCGAGTTCGTGCAGCGCGCGGCGCGCGAGCTGGGCATCACCATCACCTTCCACGGCAGCGGGGTCGATGAGGTCGGCATGGTCGAGCATGTCGAGCCAGACCCGCGGGGCGGCAGGATCGCGCCGGTGTGCAAGCCAGGCGAAATCGTGGTGCGGGTCGATCCGCGCTACTTCCGGCCCACCGAGGTGGAAACCCTGCTGGGCGACGCCAGCCGCGCACGCGAGCGCCTGGGCTGGACCCCGCGCACCGGCTTTGCGGAACTGGTCAGGGAAATGATCGAAGCCGACTACGCCGCCGCGCGGCGCGATGCGCTGGTCAGGCTGGCCGGGTTCCAGGCCTTCAATCACCTCGAGTAGCCCACCATGAACGAGGCCATCGCACCGCGTCCGCGCGTCTTTGTCGCCGGCCACCGCGGCATGGTCGGCTCGGCCATCGAGCGCGCGTTGCGCGCGCGCGGCACGGCCGACATCGTGACGCGCACGCACGCCGAGCTGGATCTGTGCGACCAGCAGCAGGTGCAGGCATTCTTTGCCGCGCAGCGCATCGACGAGGTCTACCTGGCCGCCGCCCGTGTCGGCGGCATCCATGCGAACAACACCTATCCCGCGGAATTCATCCACCAGAACCTTGCCATCGCCACGCATGTCGTCCACGCCGCGTGGCAGGCCGGGGTCCGGCGCCTGCTGTTTCTCGGCTCAAGCTGCATCTACCCCAGGCTGGCGCCGCAGCCGATCCGCGAAGCGGCGCTGCTGACCGGCGCGCTGGAGCCGACCAACGCGCCCTACGCGATCGCCAAGATCGCCGGCATCATGCTGTGCGACAGCTACAACCGGCAGTACTGCACCGACTTCCGCTGCGTGATGCCGACCAACCTCTATGGGCCGGGCGACAACTACCACCCTGAGAACAGCCATGTCATACCGGGGCTGATCCGCCGCTTCCACGATGCGCGCCTGGCCGGTGCGCCGCGCGTGGCGGTGTGGGGCAGCGGCCGGCCCCTGCGCGAATTCCTGCATGCCGACGATCTCGCGCGTGCCTGCCTGCACGTGATGGCCCTGCCTGCACCGGCATACCGCGAGGCAGCCCCCGCGGGCTTTCTCAACGTGGGCAGCGACGACGAGATCTCGATCGGCGCGCTGGCGGAACTGGTGGCACGGGTCACCAACTATCGCGGCACCCTCGGCTTCGAAGCCGACAAGCCCGACGGCACGCCGCGCAAGCGGCTGGACAGCGCCGCCATCATGGGCACGGGCTGGCGCCCGCAGATCCCCCTGCAAGACGGCCTGCGCCGCGTGTACGAGGAGGCCTGCCGCACCGGCATGCTGCCCAGCGGCATCGCGCCCGCGCTGGCCTGACCATGAGCGCGCGCGCGGAGCTGCCATGAAGATCCTGATCTACTGCCAGAACTACGCGCCGGAGCTGACCGGCATCGGCAAGTACACCGGTGAACAGGCGCAATGGCTGGCCGCGCGCGGGCATGAGGTGCGCGTCATCTGCGCGCCGCCGTACTACCCCGCCTGGCGCGTCGGCGAAGGCTACAGCGCGTGGCGCTATCGCCGCGAGATGCATGACCAGGTCACGGTCTACCGCGCGCCGGTCTGGGTGCCGCGCAAGCCCTCCGGCCTGCTGCGCATCCTGCACCTGATGAGCTTTGCGCTGAGCAGCGCGCCATGGCTGGCGGCGCAACTGCGCTGGCGCCCCGACGTGATCTTTGCCGTCGAACCCACGCTGATGTGCAGCCCGGCGGCGCTGCTGCTCGGCAGCTGGACCCGCGCCAGGACCTGGCTGCATGTGCAAGACCTGGAGGTCGATGCCGCTTTCGCCCTGGGCGTGCTGCGGCATCCGCTGCTGCGCGGCCTGGCCACGCGCATGGAGCGTGCGCTGACCACGCGCTACCACCGGGTCTCCACCATCTCGCATGCGATGGCGGATGCCTTGCTCGCCAAGGGCGTCAGCGACGCGCGCCTGAAGCTGCTGCCGAACTGGGCCGACCTGCACGAGGCATCGCCCGACGCCGCGCACGCCTTCCGGCAGACACTGGGGATTCCCGCCGATGCGGTGCTCGCCCTCTATGCCGGCAACATGGGCAACAAACAGGGCCTGGAAGTGCTGGCCGACGCCGCGCAGGCACTGCAGGGCCATCAGCGCATCCACGTGGTGCTGTGCGGCGAGGGCAGCGGCCGTGCCGCGCTGCAGGACCGGTGCGCGGGCCTGGCGCGCGTGCACTTCCTGCCACTACAGCCGCAGGCGCAGTTCCACGCCATGATGGCGGCCGCCGATATCCACCTGTTGCCGCAGCGCGCCGATGCCGCCGACCTGGTCATGCCCTCCAAGCTCACCGGCATGCTGGCAAGCCGGCGCGCGGTCATTGCCACCGCGTTGCCCGAGACCGAACTTGGGCGCCTGGTGGGGCGCGTGGGCGTGCTGGTGCCGCCGGGCGATGGCAGCGCCCTGGCCCACGCCATTGCGACGCTCGCGTGCCAGCCGCAGCGGCGCGCCATGCTTGCCGCCGCCGGCCGCGCATGGGCCGAAGCCCATCTCGGCCGCGACGCCGTGCTGTCAGGACTGGAATCAGCGCTGCAGGAGCTGGTGTCATCATCCGCAGCACCAGACGCCTCGGCGGTCGCCTGAGCCCGAGGCAGAGTGCGATGCCGTACAGACCTCGGCCGCCCCGGCTTTGATAATCCTTGTGCAAGATTTCGCTGGAGGCTGCCCAGTCAAAAAAGACCCTATGCAACGTTCAGCGGCTAGGTCGTCCGATATCTAAAGGAGCGCGCTGCAATGCAAGTCGATCCTCACCAGGCCTACCAGTACAAGCAATCGGTCCTCAACACCGCGCTTCAGCAGATTCAGCTGGCGCTGTTCAGGCAACTGACCCGAAAGAGCCAGAACCTGTTTCTCCGGGGTGCCGATCAGATCTCCGCTGCGCCGCAAGTCACCGGCAACCACGAGCCCCATGTCCGCAGCTTCATCGAGCACTATGCGAATGCCGGCTACGGCGATTTTCTGATCGATATCGGCGCAAATATCGGCCTCACATCATGCCAGTCAGGCGGCAGGTTCCGGCAGGTTCACATGTTCGAGCCCAACCCGGATTGCTTCTCCATCCTCCGGGTCAACGCCCGGATTTCGCTGGCCGGCACCGACTATCGTCTCTATGAATTCGGCCTGGGCGAAGCCAATGAACGCAAAGTCCTGAATGTGCCCCGTCACAACTGGGGTGGCGCCTTTATTGACGACGAGCACAATAGTTACTCGGCAGCCACGCTGGCGAGCAAGGATGGCTTCGATCATATCGACCCGCAACAGTATCTCCGGGTGGAGATCCAGATCGCCGCGGCGGACGAGGTATTTCGGAACCTGTTCTGCGGCCTGATGGAAGCCGGCTTGACCTCCGGCGTCATCAAGATCGATGTCGAAGGCTACGAGCCGACCGTCATTCATGCCATCGCACGCACCATTCCGAAGGAAATCAGTGCTGCGGTGGTATTCGAGAGTTGGGACGATGACCTCGACGTCAGCCAGCTGCTTGACGCGTTCGGCGGTCGGGCATCGGCATTCCGGATACAGTACATCAAGCGATACAAGCAAAGCTGGCCGAAACTCCTCAAGCTCGCGGCCTTTGCCTTGTCGGGCGGATACACCTATACGATTTCCCCCGTCGTGGCGGGAAAGACCAAGGGAGATCTGGTACTGAGTATCCGATAGCGAGAACCGGTAAATCCGGCCCACACCGTCCGCTGCCGCGTTGACCGCCAGCTTCGGTATTTTCCGCTATCCCCGGGCCGGCCCTTCCTGCCCCTGAGCCTCGCCGGCAGGCTCAGGGGCCAGCGCGACACGGTAGATGGCCTCGTACTGGTCCAGCGCCCGGTCCGCCGAGAAATGCCGGGCCCACGACAGCGACTCCGCAGACAGCCGGCCGAGCTTCGCCTCGGGCCACGACAGCAGATCCAGCAGCATCCCCACGTTGCGCCGGGCCCAGGCTTGCGCCTGCCCAGGCACCATCGGCTCCATCAGCAGCGCCAGCCCGCCGCCGATCTCCTGCATCGGCGCACGCGCCGTCGTCAGCACCGGAACGCCGCACGCCATGGCTTCGATCACAGGCCAGCCGAAGCCCTCTTCCAGGCTCGGAAACAGCAGCACCGCCGCCAGCGCATAGACGGCGTGGACAGCCGCGGTGGACATCCCGTGCAGAAAGCGCACCCTGCCCCCAAGCCGCTCCGCGCTGTCGGCCATCTCGCGCATGGCCGGGGTCGGCTCGGGCCCGATCATCCACAGCGGGCGCGGCGCGCCGGATTCGCGGGAAACAACCTCGCAATAAGCCTGGTACAGCGCCAGCACGCCTTCGCGGTTCTTGTACCACTGGTTGCCGCCGATATGGACAAGCATGCCGGGACGGATCTCGTCGACGCTGGCCGCATGTAGCCGGCGTATGGCCACGTCGTGCGAGAGCGGGCGAAACGGGTAATTGAGGCCGTTGTGCACCACCTGGACGTGCGGCGCGGGCGCCGGATGCAGGCGCAGCAAGTCTTGCGCAGTCTTCTCCGAGACCGCGACGAAATTCCGGCCCAGCGCGATGCCCCGCATGATCAGCGACTGGTAGATGCGCCCGCTGACCGAGAGGTTCCGCCCCGGGAATTCGCCGGCGGCAGTGCGCTGGGCGATGAAATCGTGGCAGTGGATCACGTGCGGGCGGCGATGCAGCAGCCACATCCACATGCCCAGCGAATGATCGGTCAGCACCACCAGCGCGCCCGCTCTCTCGCGGCGCAACCGCCACCACGTCAGCGCGGGAAAGATCACGTACTGGTCGATATAGCCCAGCCACTTGCGCAATCCCGGGCGCGCGGACAGCCGCACCAGCACGGCCGGCGGCGTCCACAGCTGCGTATCGTGGCCGCGCTCGCGCATGCCCTCGACGATCATGGCCGCGAAGCGGTCCATGCTGTGGCTGCCGAAAAAGGCAGGATGACCGAACAGAATAAGCCTCATATTGCCTTTCGCAGATCGATGTTGATGCGTACCCACGGCCCGCGGCTAGCGGGCGTGCCCCCGCCGGCGGTCGGGTCGCTTGCGCCCCTCCAGCCGCTCCAGCCGGGTCACCGCCATGGTGAAGCCGATAAAGAGGAAGCCAAGCACATTGGTGGTCAGCTGGCCGATCAACGACCATGACATCAGGCACAGCGTGCCCACCAGCCAGAGCAGGATGGCAAAGCAGCGGCCGGTGCGGCGGGCCACGCCGAAAGCGCGCCAAAGACCGGCCATGCAGACCAAAAATTTCAGCGCCACGAAGACGTAGCCGAGCAGGCCGGCTTCCTCGATGCTCCGGCCGGTCTCGGTTTCCGACAGCATGAAGGTGATCTCGCCGCGCTCGAGATAGCTCGCCAGGTTGCTGCCGCGCCCGATCCCCGCCCCAAGCAGGCTTTGCTTGACGTAGGCTTCGCTCTCGCCAAGGAAGATCGTTTCCATGCGATCGCCGAAGTCTTCGTATTCGGCAGCTTCATGGAAGCGCTGGATGGTGCCCTGTACCGAATCGCTGAACACGGTCATGCCGACCGCGCCGACCAGCACTGCCATGCCAGCCCAGACCAGCACACGCCGCTTCAAGGCCGCGCGCCCGAAGGCGAGCATGCACAGCGCGGCAGCCACGAACAGGGCCGGCATCAGCAGCACCGTGGCGCGCGAGCCGCTTACCAGTGCGCTGATCAGCAGGCTCCCCAGCACCACCAGCGCGTACAGCCAGTGGCGCTTGCCGCCGCCACCGATCACGTACTGCAGTGCGATCGGGGTGGCGATCGCCAGGAAGGTGGTGTAGCCCAGGGTAAAGGAGAACGTGCCGGTGGTGCGCACGATATCGTTCACCATCATGAACACCTTGTCTTCGTCGCCGTCGACCTGCCGGTTCAGGAAGCTGCCAGGCGGCAGATAGTGCTGCAGCACCACAAGGGGCACCATCATCACCATCAGCACCAGGGTGGTCTTGCAGATCGCCGCGACGTCCTCGGGCTCAAGCAGCAGCGCCGCGGCAACGCCGAACCATACATAGAGCAGCCAGAAGCGCAGGCCGACCAGCATGATGGCGAGGGTGCCGTCGCCGGCGATGGCCTGCACCAGCCCCCACGCAAACACCAGGCCGGTCCACAGCAGCAGCAGGCGCACTGCCGGCCGCGCCGGCGTGACGCCGCCGTAGCGCATTGCGTAGTAGATGCCATAGAGCGCCAGCAGGTCCCGCAGCAGTACCAGTGGCAGGCTTAGCGAGCCTGCCACCCATTTGCGCGCCGCGCCTTCGAAGATGGCCACCAGGAACACCAACAGGAAGACGGTGCCGAAGGTGGTGCGTGCTCGCCGGCGGCTGCGCGTACGCGCCGGCGGGCCCAGGTGTATGGCGGATTGGCTCAGCATAGCGTCGCGATGGTTGCGACCGCGGCGCTGCGATACCTTGCCCAGGTGTACTTCTCCCCGGCCAGGCTCGCGTACTGGCGCGCCTCGTCCAGGCTGGCGCGTACCGTGGCAAGCTCCAGCATGCGGTCATACAAGGATTGCGCGCTGACCTGAACGATCCAGCCCGCGCGCGGGAACTCCTGCAGAATCTCTTTCGCTCCCACCCGCTCCGATACCAGCGCCGGGGTGCCGCAAGCGAGCGCTTCGGCCACCACCATGCCGAAGGAATCGAAACGGGACGGCAGCACCAGGCAATCGGCGTCGGCAATCTCCTGGTAGAGCACTGGCTGCGGCAAGGCGCCGAGCAATGTCACCCCCGGAGTCGAGGCCAGCGCCGCTGCCAGCCCGGGCTCGGCACTCCAGCCGGCAATGGCCAGCTCCGCCTCCGGCACACGCGCGCGCACCATGGCAAAGGCCTGCTGCAGCAGGTCGACGGCCTTGAGCGTGGTCAGGCCGCCGGCAAACAGGAAGCGCGTGCCGGCACGCGTGCGCCGGCGCCGCACATTGCCGGGCGGGCTTGCGCCAAGCAGGATCGGCCTGAGCTTCGACGACGGCACGCCGGCATCCGCATAAGACTGCGCCGCGAACTCGGAACAGGTGATGACCAGGTCCGACAGTTCCACCTCGCGGTCCTTGCGCGCATCGATCTGCGCCTGGTAGCGGTCGGGCGGCAGATCCATCATGGCCGCCGCCGCCACGCGATGCACGGCCGGCGCATCGAGCACGCAGCGCGCGCCGATGCGGCGGGCCGCTTCGAAGGTAAGCATGGCCGAGTTCTCGTAGGCCACCACCACGTCCGGACGCAGCGCTTCGATGCGGCGCGCCGCCCAGGCATCGAAGAGGTGAAAGACCCGGTGTGCATAGGCGGAATGCGACATGCCCAGGTAACGGTTGAGGCCGATGCGGCGATGCAGGCCGAGCTTGAGCATGGCCGGGAAGCACAGGGGATGGCGCCGCAGCGCCTCGGGAATGCCGACTTCGCGGACCTTGGCGCCATAGGCTGGCGGCAGCCACCACGGCACCGGCTCGCCCGGGCCGCGCACCGGCACGCCGGACCAGTACTGCCTGAGCAGGCCCTGCTCGTAGAGCGCCTGCGCCATCTGGTGCGAATGCTGCAGGCCGGGATGGGTGACCAGTACCTTCATGGGCGGCTCCCATCGACCGACAACACTGCCGGCGGCAACAGCCGACCGGCGCGGATGGCACCCGCCAGCTCGCACAACACCGCGACGCCGAGCCCCGAGGCCAGGCCGGCCTCGAACCAGAGCACGCCGTCCAGCGTGGACAGGTCGAGCAGATGCGGCGCGGCCAGGCACCAGGCAATCACCACCGGCACCTGCATGAAGTTGAAATGATTCAGCCCGCGGTTGGCCAATAGTTCCCATGCGATGCCGACAATGCTGCAGGCGCCCGCCCCCAGGCAGGCGATCAGCAGCTCCAGGTTGAGGCCGGCGTAGTGCGGTCCGACCAGGCGCAGCAGCAGGCTGGGCCACAGCCAGGCCAGCAGCACCAGTGCGCACGCTGGCAGCGAGCCCAGCAACAGCCAGCCCACGTACTGGCGCAGCACGTGCTCGCGTGCCTGCGCGAAGCGGGGGATGACATAGGCGCCGACCACGATGCTGACTGGCACCAGCAACTGGCCGATGCGAGACAATGCGCCGATCGCCGCGGTCTGGCTGGCGGCACCGTAGTAGGCCACGATGCCGAAGGTGAACTGCGACTGCAGGCAGTAGAACGCATCCATCGGAATCTGCCGGCGCGTGATCGCGCGGATCGAGCGCTGGTCCTCCGCAACCGGTACCGCCGCGGCCGCCGGCAGTTCGCGCCGCAGCCAGCGGCGCACGAACGGCACCCGCAAACCGGCGAAGAGCGTATTGACCAGGCTTGCGGCCAGCGCTCCTTGCAGCCCGAGCAGATAAACCACCCATGAGAGCAGCAGGCGTGCGCCCGACAACCCGACATCCATGGCCTGCAGCGCCGGCGCCCGGTTGGCGAACAGCAGCACCTGGTCCACCACGCGCGACTGCATGTCGAAATACCACATCGCCAGCAGCGTCAGCAGCAGCGCGGCGATCAGTGCCAGCGTGGCGTGGTTGCGGTACATCAGCACGCCGGCGACGATCAGCAGCGGCGGCAACAGGAAGGCCGAGATGCGCTTGCGCTGGTCCAGCGCGGCCCGGATGGCCTGCGCGGCGCGCTCGCGGTCGGGCCACGTGCGCCCCAGGATGGCGTTCAGGCCAAAGTGGATGCCGCCCTTGGTGATGATGGACATGGCGCCCACGATGGCGCCGGTCACGGTATAGATGGCGTAGTCGCCAACGTTGAGCCAGTGCGCCAGCAGCAGCCCGGTGATGGCGCCCAGCCCCTGCGACAGTACGGCATAGACGAAGATGCTGAGCGCTTTCATGGCGTGCGGGCCGGCGTGGAACCCAGGGCCTTTTCGCCCGCTTCCTCACGCGCATCGCGCGCCGGCAGCGCCGCCATAGCCTGCCCGCCAATGATCTCCAGCAGCCGCTGCGCGCTCTGTTGCACCTCGAAGCGCCGGCGGAAGCAGTCTTGCGCCTGCGCTCGCATGCGCGCCCCCCCGGCCGGCTCCGCCGCCAGCCACTGCTGCAGGCATGCCGTGGTGCCGGCACGGGTGTCCGCGCCGGCCAGGCCGGCCCCGTCCGCGACAATCTCGCGCCAGATGTTCACCTTGTCGGAGATCAGCACCGGCACGCCGCAGCCCAGCGCCTCCGCAACGGCAACGCCAAAGTTCTCCTGGTGCGAGGGAAGGCTGAAGACTTCCGCAGCGTGATAGGCCCCCCACTTCAATTCGCCCGACAGCATCCCGGTCCAGGTCACGCGCCGATCCAGCCCGTGGCGCGCGGCCAGCCGCTCCAGGCGCTCGCGCAGCACCGCATCGACCGGGCCCGCCAGCACCAGGTGCAGGCGCGAATCGGCACCGGCAACCTCGGCAAACGCCTCGATCAGGAGGTCGCAGCCTTTCTTTTCGTGGATACGGCCGAGAAACAGCACAATGCGCTTGTCACGCAATGCGGGAAACGCGGCCAGGAACAGATCGCGCAACCGCGCCGCATCCGACGGAGGCTGCGCCGTGCCGTACCCCGCGATCAGCTCGCGGCAGCGGTAGGGCCAGAAGGCATGGCGTGAACGCCGCTGTTCCTCCTCGCAGGTGAACAGCACGCCTTGCGCCTGTCGCAGTACCCAGTAATCACCGAGCAGCCAGTACAGGCTCTTCTTCACATGCTTGAGCGGGTAGTGCTCGCGGAACCACGGATCCAGCATGCCGTGCGTAAAGACGTAGTACGGCACCCTGGCGCCGCGCAGCGCAAGGCATGTGGCCAGCGCATGGAACTGCCACAGGCCTTCGACCAGCACGGCGTCGTAGTCCCCGGCATGCGCCCGCAGCCACGCCAGCATCCTTGGGTTGAAGCCGTACTTCATCGAGGACGGCCCCAACGCAACCACATTCATTTCGCTGCCGCGCACGAACGGGGCATCGGCCGCATCGCCACAGCAGACGTCAACGTCGACGCCGCGCTCGCGCAGGGGCCGGCGCAATTGGCGGATGCCCTCGATGGGGCCGCCCCCGGCGGGGTCGATGGAGGGAATGACGTGCAGCAATTTCATGGTGCAGGGCGATCTCCGGAATCCGCGCCTTATGCCCGCTTTGTGCCTTGCACCAATGTGCCGGTGCCAGTCATCGGGAACAGGTGCCAATGGCAAGTGGGATCACAAGTCCACGTGCCCGAAGCATGGGCCAGGCGGCCCGCAGGCTCTGTTCGCTGCCACACACCCGCACCGTCCAGCGCTGCCGCGGCAAGGCTATGTGAACCAGCGCACCGAGTCCTACCATGCACTGCACCAGAATGGCTCCCATCTGACGGTCGCCTGCCCGCCGGCTTTCGTGCTCTCGCCATGTCGATTCCAATCCTGACGTATCACCAGATTGACGCCCCGCCGCCACGCCGCTCGCCCGGGCGAGGGCTGTGGGTGCCTCCGGCGCGCTTTCACCGCCAGATGCGGCTGATGCACCGGCTGGGCTATCGCGGCCTTTGCATGCGCGACCTGATGCCATACCTGCGCGGCGAGCGCAGCGGCAAGGTATTCGGCATCACCTTCGATGACGGCTTCCGCAATGTGTACGAGTACGCGATGCCCGCGCTGGATGCGCTCGGCTTCACTGCGACCAATTACTTCGTCTCCCGGCAGATGTCCGGCAGCAACGTCTGGGACCGGGGACTGGGCATACGGCCCGCGGCGCTGATGAGCGTGGCGGAGATGCGGCAGTGGCATCAGGCCGGCCATGAAGTCGGCTCGCACACGCTTGACCATGTGGACCTGCGGCGCATGACACCGGGCGAGGCGCGGCGGCAGATCGGCACCTCCAAGGAAGAGCTCGAGCAGTTGCTCGGCGTGCCGGTAACGGCCTTCTGCTACCCGTATGGCAGCCAGGATGCCTCGCACCGGCTGATGGTCCGGGATGCCGGCTACGCCAACGCCACCATCACCGCGCGCGGCCTGGCCCGCGCCAGCGACGACCCGTTCGGACTGCCCCGCATCAGCGTGTATTGCGGCACCGGCATGCTGGGCTTCCTGCGCAAATGCCTGACCGCGCATGAAGACCGCTGGCGCGAAGCCTAGCGGCCTGGCTTCTCCGTGCCCAACGGCACGTTGTCCCAGGGCCCCCGCGGATGCCGCGTGAACCGCGCAATGGCCTCGGCGTAGCGGCGCGCGACAGCCTTGCGCTCATGCTCGCGCAGGAACAGCCGCGTGCCGGGTTCGGTGCGCCGTGACTGGCCCGCCAGCACTGCTTCCATCGCCACATGCAGCGGCCCGATCTCCGGCTCGACGATCCAGCCGAAGCCGCCGACGGCTTCGGGCAGGCCGCCGCGCCGGCTCACGATCACCTCGCAGCCGGCCGCCAGGCCTTCCAGTGCCACGATGCCGAAGGACTCGTAGCCCAGCGACGGCGCTACCAGGCATTGATGCCGCCCCAGCATCGCCGCCACGGCCGCGGCCGGCTGGCCGCCGGCAAAGTGCACCGCGCCGGCACACCCCAGCCCGGCCGCAAGGCGGGACAGCGCATCGCGCTCCGGCCCGTCGCCGACAATGGTCAGGCGCGCCTGCGGCCGCGTTGCGTGCAGCCGGGCAAAGCTGCGCACCAGCAGGTCCACGCCCTTTTCCGTCACCAGGCGCCCGACAAAGATAAAGCTCCCCGCGGGCCGTGCGGCGGCGGGCACCGAGCCCGCGAACAGCTCATCGCGATAGCCGTTGTGGATCACCAGCGGCTTGCCCGGCAACCACCCGGCCAGGTACTGGCTCACGCAGATGCCGTCGTAGAAGCGTGTCAGCCAGCGCTTGACGGCGCCGGCATAAGCCCGGCGCGTGTCGCCATAGACGGTGTAGGGGCCGTGATGCGTCAGCACGATGCGCCGGCGTAGCGCGGTCGCCAGCATCACATCGTAGAAAGTCAGGCCGACAAACAGCACGCGCCGGTGGCGCAACATGGCGCGGGCCAGCTGGAGCTGGCCGTCGATGCGGGTTACGGCAAACGGGAACGCGGTGGCATCGCCGGGCGCGGCCGGCGTACGCGTGGCCACCTCGACCTGGTAGCCAAGTTCTGTCAGCCCGGTTGCGAGTTCCTCGGCAAAGCGCTCCATGCCGCCGACCGCGGGATGGAACGGAGCGCTGTAGATCAGGACACCTGGTGTGCCGCGTGGCCTCAATGGTTGCATCATCTGGTCATGGTTCCGGCGCGCACGCGTTGGCAGCAGGCCTGCGCAAGCTGCTGGTGTGCGTGCAGCATGCGCCGGGGCCGCGTGCATTTCAGTGCGCTGGCGCACGCGCCAGGCCGCCCCCCCCGTTTTGTGGCGCGGCGCACCGATGCGCGGGCCGCTTCGGGCGAGCATGGCCGCAATGCAAGCCGTCCGGGGTCGCCCATATGATCATCCAGCAAACCCGCCGTACTTCCGGTCCCTCCTTTACGCTGTCGAACCGGGTGCGCCGGCAGCTATGGAATTGGGTGTGGCTGTGGCTGTTCCGGCCCAGCCTGCGCCCGATGCATGCCTGGCGCGCCGCGCTGCTGCGGCTGTTTGGTGCCAGGCTGGGCCGCGATGCCCGCGTCTACCCGGCCGCCAGGGTATGGGCGCCCTGGAACCTCGTGATGGGCGACCACACCGCCGTCGCGGACGGCGTGACGCTCTACAACATCAGTCCGATCACGCTTGGCGACTACGCCATCGTCTCGCAGGGCTCGCACCTGTGCACGGGCTCCCACGACTACAACAGCGAAACCTTCCAGCTGATCGCGTCGCCGATCACGCTGGAGCGCCATGTCTGGGTGTGCGCCGAAGCGTTCATCTCGCCCGGCGTGACGCTGCCCGAGGGCGCCGTGATCGCGCCGCGCTCGGTGGTCACCAAGCCACTGCGCGAGGCGTGGACCGTATACGGCGGCACACCTGCGCGCCCCATCGGCCAGCGCCGGCCACAGGCCTGAGCCTTGGGCGCCGCGCGCCCCCGGGCAGTGTGCGGCGCACCACCCACGGCGCTTGCGCGAGTGTGCGAGAGCGCACCGATTCGGGCCCCCACGCAGCCATAGGCTGGGAGCATCGGGGGCATGCCGTGCCCGACACGGACCCAGCCCCAATGTGCAGGAGGAATGTCGTGGAAAACAGTCAATGCCGCACCGCTTGCCTCACCCGCACCGACCGTCATGTCCGGTCGCGCTCGCTGCCGGGCCTGTGCGCCATGCTCGGCGCCGCCCTGCTGCTGGGCGGCTGCGCGGCATCGCCGGGGATGTACTTCAATCCCAGCGCGAACGTGAACGCGGTCGGGCCGGATGCTAAGCCGGACATCACGCCCATCACCATGGACCTGGTGCGCCAGATGCGCGCCAAATCCAAACCCACCAATGACCGCGTCGAGGAACTCTTTGGCAAGGCGAAACCCTACGTGATCGGCCCCGGCGACATCATCTCGGTGGTGGTCTGGGACCACCCCGAACTGGTGTTCCCGACGCAGACCTACAGCATCGGCGCGGCCTTCGAGATCCCGACGTCGACTGGCGGATCGAACATGCCGGGCTATGTCGTCAGCCCCAACGGCGATATCCAGTTCCCCTATGCCGGCGTGATGAAGGTCTCGGGCAAGACCGCCAACCAGGTACGCGACGAAATGGCGCGCGTGCTCTCGCGCGTGGTGCGCAACCCGCAGATGACGGTGCGCGTGCTGGGCTTTCGCAGCCAGCGCGTCTATGTCGACGGCGAGGTGAGGACCCCCGGCATGCTGGCCATCGACGACGCGGCGATGACGCTGGTCGAAGCACTGAACCGCGCCGGCGGCGTGCTCAACACCACCGGCGACAACAGCCGCATTCGCGTCACGCGCGGCGAGCGCAGCTGGTACGTGAACATCCCCGCGATGCTGGCCAAGGGCGTCGACCCCGCGCGCATCCTGCTGCGCTCCGGCGACATCGTGCGGGTCGAGCAACGCGAAGACAGCAAGGTCTTCGTCACGGGCGAAGTGGTCAAGCCGAGCTCGCTGCTGATGCGCAACGGACGCATGACCCTGAACGAGGCCCTCGGAGACGCCGGCGGCGTGAACCCCACTTCGGCCAACGCCGAACAGATCTACGTGATCCGCAAGATGGCCAACGATTCGCCCAAGGTGTACCACCTGGACGGCACTTCGCCGGTGGCACTGGCGATTGCCGAAGGCTTCGAGCTCGAGCCGAAGGACGTGGTGTACGTGGATGCGCGCGGAGTGGTGCGCTGGAGCCGTGTCATGAGCCTGCTGGTGCAGCCGGTGGTTGGCATTGGCGGCCTGGCCAAGCCCTGAACCATGCTGCAGCCGCTGATCCTGGAACCAACCGACGCCGCGATGATCCGCTCGATCCTGGTGGTCTGCCTGGGCAACCGTTGTCGCAGCCCGATGGCCGCCGACCTGCTGCGCCAGGCGTTGCCCGCATGCAGCGTCACCTCGGCCGGGCTGGCGCCGCCGGTCGGCGCGGGCGCCGACCCGCGCGTGATCCGGCTGCTGGCGAAGGAAGGGCTGGACCTGGCGCCGCACCGCGCGCGCGAGCTGGATGCCGGCATGGTGGCCGGCGCCGACCTGGTGCTGGTGATGGACCACGAGCAGCGCGAATGGCTGGAGGCGCAGTTCCCTGCTGCGCGTGGCAAGACTCACCGGTTGTGCGAAGCCGAGCAGGCGGACATCCCTGACCCCTATGGCTGCTCGCAGGCCATGTTCGTGATCGTGCTGGGCCTGATCCGGCAGGGCGTGCAGTCGTGGGCGGCAAGAATTCAATCCGAGGCACAGTCAACCCGTTACGGGGAGGCAACATGAGCAACATCAAGAACTTGCGTGACTACGAGACGCAGACACCGGAAGCGGACGAGCCGGCGGTGGACCTGACCTCGTATGTCGACGTGTTGGTCCGCTATCGCTGGACCTTTCTCCTGGTCGCAGCGGTGGTCATGGCGGCAGGCCTGCTCTTTGCCTTCTTGTCCAAGCCGGTGTTCCGCGCCGACATCCTGGTGCAGGTCGAGGAGCAGAATACTGCTGGTGGCGCCGGCAACAACAAGCAAGGCGCCGCCGTCTCGCCCGTGTATGACGTCAAGCCGGCCCCCTCGGCGGAGATCGAGCTGCTGCGCTCGCGCATGGTGGTGGGCAAGGCCGTGGATGCCCTGCACCTCGACGTCGCGGCGTCGCCGCGCTATTTCCCCGTAGTGGGCGCGGCCCTGGCCAGCTTCAACCGCGAGCTGTCGCAGCCCGGCCTGTTTGGCAAGGGCGGCTATGCGTGGGGCAGCGAAGCGATCGCCGTATCGCGCCTTGACGTGCCGCCGGCGATGGAGCGCCGCCTGATCACCGTCACGGCGCTGGGCCACGGCAAGTACCGGCTGGCGTTCGCCAGCGACGACACCATCGCGGAGGGAGCGGTCGGCGTGCCGCTGACGGTGGCCACCGCCAGCGGCAGTGTCACCATCACGGTGAGCGAGCTCGAAGCGCGCCCGGGCGCGATCTTCAATGTCACGCGCCTGCCGCGCGCCGTCGCCATCTCGGACCTGCAGAGCCAGCTGGTCATCACGGAGCGCGGCAAGCAAAGCGGCGTAATCGGGGTGTCGCTGGAAGGCGCCTCGGCCGAGATGACGGCGGCTATCCTGAACGAGATCGGCAACGCGTATGTCCAGCAGAACCAGGCGCGCAAGGGGGCCGAAGCCGAGAAGTCGCTGATCTTCCTGGAAGCACAGCTGCCGCAACTCAAGCAACAGGTGGAAACCGCCGAGACGCGCTACAACACCATGCGCAACCAGCGTGGCACCATCGATCTGAGCGAGGAATCCAAGCTGATCCTGTCGCAGTCCGTGGCGACGCAGGCCAAGCTGCAGGAACTGCACCAGAAGCGCCAGGAGCTGATCACGCGCTTCACCCCGAACCATCCCGCGATCGAGATCATGGACAAGCAGATTGCCGACCTGAACGCGCAGCTCGGCGCCGTCGGCACCAAGATCCAGCGCTTGCCGGATGTCGAGCAGAACGTGTTGCGGCTGATGCGCGACGTAAAGGTCAGCACCGAGATGTACCAGTCGCTGCTGAACGACGTGCAGCAGCTCAAGCTGGTGCGTGCCAGCAAGGTGGGCACGGCGCGCCTGGTGGACCCGGCCGAGGTGCCGATCCGCCCGGCCAAGCCGAACCGCAAGCTGATCGCCGCGGCCTCGGTGATACTGGGCCTGCTCGCCGGGACCGCCGTGGTGGTGCTGCGGCGCCTGCTGGACGGCGGCGTGGCGGATGCGGATGAGATCGAGCGCGAGACCGGCATGACGGTGTACGCGACGGTGCCCTACAGCGCCCAGCAGGAGCGCTTGCGCGGCGGGCCAGATACCGACAAGCTGCTGGCGCGGCGCATGCCGGACGACCCCGCCGTGGAAAGCCTGCGCAGCTTCCGCACTGCGCTGCAGTTTGCCCTGCTCAACAGCGACGGCAACAATGTGGTAGTGATTACCGGCCCGGCGCCGGAAGTCGGTAAGTCGTTCATCTCGGCCAACTTCGCCACCGTGCTGGCCACGGCCGGGCGCCGCGTGGTGCTGGTCGATGCCGACCTGCGGCGCGGCGGCCTCAACCACCACTTCGGCAAGCCGCGCGTGCCGGGCCTGACCGAGCTGCTGACCGGCACGCCGCTGGACCAGGTGCTGCAGCGCGACGTGGTGCCGGGCCTGGACTTTATCGCGACCGGCTCGGAGCCGCCGCTGGCTGCCGACCTGCTGCAGACCCGCGGCATGGATACGCTGCTGGCAACGCTCAGGAACCGCTACGACGTGGTGCTGCTGGACACGCCGCCGGTGCTGGCCACCTCCGACGCCGGCGTGCTGGCGACCAAGGCGGCCGCGGTGTTCCTGGTGGCCCGCGCGGACCTGAGCACGGCATCGGAACTCAAGGCCACGCGGCGGGCGATCGTGCAGGCCGGCAGCGATATCAAGGGCGTGATCTTCAACGGCCTGAAGGTGGAGGGGCGCTGGTACCGTGCCCACTATCATTTCGGCAAGTACCGCTACATGAATCAGTATGGAGGCGCTCACGCCAAGCGGGCCAAGCGGGCCTGACGCGGGAACCAACGCCTGAAGAACGAAAGGCCGGCAGATGCCGGCCTTTTGCTGTCCCTGACCAGGTGCCGGGCCAGAGCGGGGAACCTGGCACGGCGGCGCGCCTCGTGCAGCCGGCCGGCCCCGACAGCGCCGTCAGGCGGCCGGCCTCTTCAGCTGCAGCGACTTGTACTCCAGGAACTCCTCGAGGCCGTACCTGCCCAGTTCGCGCCCGTTGCCGGACTGCTTGTAGCCACCGTACGGTGCCTGCATGTTGAACGGGCCGCCGTTGATATCGACCTGGCCCGTGCGGATGCGGCGCGCCACCCCGATCGCGCGTGCCTCGTCGCCCGACCAGACCCCGCCGGCCAGGCCATAGATGCTGTCATTGGCAATACGCACCGCGTCTTCCTCGGTGTCATAGCAGATGATGGACAGCACCGGTCCGAAGATCTCTTCCTGCGCCACGGTCGCGCCCGGCTCCACGTTGCCCAGCACGGTCGGCTTGACGAAGAAGCCCTTGTCCAGCCCTTCCGGGGTCTCCGGGCCGCCGGCCACCAGTTCGGCGCCCTCTGCCAGGCCACGGCGGATATAGCCGGTCACCCGGTCCCTCTGCACCGCGGAGACCAGCGGTCCCAGGCTGGTGTCCTGCAGCGGGTCGCCCACGGTAAGGCCCTCGACCACCTTCTGCGCGATCGCTTTCACTTCGTCATAACGGGCGCGCGGCACCAGCATGCGGCTGTGCGCCGAGCAGATCTGCCCGGAATTCAGGAAGCAGGCATCGAGGGTGCCCTTGACCGCCGACAGCAGGTCGGCATCGTCCAGGATCACCGCGGCCGACTTGCCGCCCAGCTCCAGCGCGACGCGCTTGACGGTCTGCGCGGCCAGTTCCGACACGCGCTTGCCGGCGCGGGTCGAACCGGTGAACGACACCATGTCGACTTCCGGATGGCTGGCCAGTACCTCGCCCACCACCGGGCCGTAGCCGGTCACCAGGTTGAACACACCCGGCGGCAGGCCCGCGGCCTCGATCACCTCGGCCAGCACAAAGGCATTGAGTGGCGCCACCTCGGACGGCTTGAGCACCACGGTACAGCCGGCGGCCAGCGCCGGCGCCACCTTCAGCGTGATCTGGTTGAGCGGGAGGTTCCACGGCGTGATGGCGCCCACCACGCCCACGGGTTCACGCACCACCAACGAGTTGCCGACTTCTTCCTCGAAGCGGAAATCCTCGAGCAGCCGGGCGACCAGGCGCCAGTTGTAAACCGGGGTGGCCACCTGGAGCGGGCGCGCCAGCTTGATCGGCATGCCGACCTCGCCGACGATCAGCTGGGCCAGCTCTTCGATGCGCGCCTTCAGCCCTTTCGCAACCTTGGCGATGTAGCCGGCCCGCACCGCCGGCGGCGTTGCCGACCAGCTGTCGAAGGCCGCGCGCGCCGCCTGGATGGCATCCTCGGCGTCGCGCGCCGAGCCTTCCGGAATCGTCCCCATGACCGCTTCGGTAGCGGAGTGGATGACGTCGATCCTGCCGTTGCCGTGGGGAGCGACCCACTTGCCGTTAATGAAGAGCTTGTCTCGTTGTTGCATAGCCACGGTTCTCGGTTTGGTGAATTGGCGCGATCCACGCCGGGTTCTCTGCACGCGGGGATCAGGGCACACCGGGGGACATGGAGTTGCGCTCGGTCGCGAGTTCCGGCGCTTGCGGCAGCTCAGCCTGTGCCGCATCCATGCCAGCCAGCTGCTGCTCGACGTGCTGCACCACATGGTCGCAGAAGGCCTGCCGGCCGCCGCTCAGGAACAGGGCGTGGTCCATGCACGCGTGCCGGTGCACGGCAATATGCGTGAGCCGCGCCAGCGCTTCCAGGTCCTTGCCAAAGCGCAGCCTGGCCTCCGCCAGCCCGATGTCCGCGGCCCCATAGACAAGGTCCGTACGAACGCCCCGGCCGTCCAGGTCGCGCATGGCGGCGCGCGCGTAACCAGTGATCGAAGCCAGGTCTTCGCCGCCGCGCAGGCGGCTCAGCCGGAAGGCAAGGCGCTCGGTGGCGCGGTGGTACGCCTTGCGCGCGATCGCGGCCGCAAGCGGCCCGACCCGCGCATCGCCCTGCAGCAGCCGTTGCCAGTTGCTGGCATGGCGTGCCGCGGACAGCCAGCCCCGCCACGACCGGTTGCCGTGGCCCACGACCACTTTGTCGGCCCGGTCCCAGCGGAACATCACCAGGTTGGCCAGCACCAGGCCGTTGACGCCGCGGTTGGCCAGCGCGGCCTGCAGGCTGAGGAAGGCACCCGAGCACACGCCGGCCAGCACGATGTGGCCGAAGCCGCGCGCGCGCATCCAGTCGACGGCCGCGCTGACATCGGCCCGCGGACCGGACGAATAGATGGCCTGAATGCTCATGCTGCGTTGCGCGCGCGGGCTGTCGCCCAGCGCCGCCACGTCCAGCCGCAGCGAAGCCACGCCCTGCGTGGCCAGCCGGCGCGCCAGCGTGACATACATGCGCCCGTCGCCGACATGATGGTTGCCGCCCGTATTCGGGAAGATCACCGCGACCGGGGCCGGCGCCGCATCCCGCGGCAGGCACAGGATGCCGAACTGCCGCCGGGCGTCGAGCCAGACCGCCTCCTCGACGACGCCATCCACGGCCGCGCGCAAGTCCGGGGCCCCGATGGTGCCGCGAAGGTGGTGCCTGGCCGCCGGCGCCGCGGCCGGCTCAGGCGTCAGCCAGGCACTCACCTGCTGCCATGCCTGCGCCGGCACCGAAGCATTTTCCGCCGACTGCATCATCGCGGGGTATTCAGGAAACGCCACCTGTTCGACCTGCGCGCCATCGTCGGCGTATTGCCGCGCGAGCGCAGCGGCCGCCGAGGTGGTACCGGGCCAGGCATCGAGCAGCAGCACGCGCGGCGTGGGACACGGCGTGACGCGGTCCAGCCGCAGCGCCTCGAGCTCGCGCACGGTGTCCGGCATGCAGCGGAACGCCAGCACGTCGAGCGCACCGGGCGGGGGCGGATGGGGGGTTTCGGCGGGGCCGACGCTGTTCAGCCAGTTCACGTGCAGCGCGCGCAATTCGCGCAGGTAGGCGCGGCCATTGACCACGGGGGCCAGCAGCACCAGCCCGGCCACGCCACCCGGCCATGCCGGGTGCGATTGCATCGCCGCGGCGGCCTGCACCGCCAGGCTCGCGCCCAGTCGCAGGCCGCACAGTACGATCCGGTCGACCCCGGTCAGTGCGCGCAACTGCGCTGCCGCGGCCACGATGCTGGATACGGCGCGCCCGACGAAATGGGCCTCGTCGCAGGCACCGGCCGAATCGCCGGTGCAGGGGTAGTCAAAGCGCAGCGCCGGCATGCCGGCCGCCGCGAGATCGTCGGCCAGGTGTCGCCACGCCCGGTGCGACCACATGGCTTCATGGCCCTGCGGCGCGCACAGGACCACCCCGATCTTTCCCTGTGCCTCGTGCAGCCAGCCGGCACAGCCTTCGAACATAAGCCGCCTCATGTCGCCTCCTGGCGAGCGGATGGTCGGCCGCAGACCGGTGGAGCACACCCAGACGCACACGCAGAAACTGCCCCAGAGACTCTCGCAGAAACGGGTACGCCCCACCGGTAGCGGTCAATTATTCGTTGTTGTCTTCCATTCGCAGCGCCTGCCCGATCCGGCGCGATGGCGGCACCGTCACTGGCATCCCGAGGTAAGGATTGACGCTGTTGAACTCTGCACGGTTGCTGCGCTTGGCGATCACGCAGTTGAGAATGCCGCCCAGCATGCGGGCATCGGCCCGCTGCAGGCGCTTGAGCGTTTCGTCGACCTGCCCGGGCAGGGTGGCGTCGGCGCGCAGCACCACCAGGGTCGAGCCGGCAAGGTTGGCGACCAGGGTGGCATCCGCCACCGCCAGCACTGGCGGGGTATCGATCAGCACCAGGTCGAAGCGGGTGGCGCACAGGCGCAGGGTTTCGGCCATGCCCGGGCGCATCAGCAATTCCGAAGGATTCGGCGGCGGCAGGCCCGCCGGCAGGACCGACAGGCCGTTGACGACCGTGGGCCGTACCGCGGTCGGCAGCGCCACGAGCCCGGTCAGCACCTCTGCCAGCCCGGACTCGGCGGGCAGGTCAAACCAGTTGGCCACGCGGCCGCGGCGCAGGTCGGCGTCGATCAGCAGCACGCGCTGGCCGGCCTCGGCGAACAGCACCGCGAGGTTGACCGAGGCAAAGGTCTTGCCTGCGCCGGGCGCCGGGCTGGTCACGGCAATGACACGGTCCGGCGCATCGCGCAAGGCGAAATGCACGGCCGCGCGGATGCTGCGCAGCCCTTCCACCGCCAGCGAGTGCGGCGCGTTGCGCGCCAGCAGGAACTGGTCGTGCAGCCCGAGGCGCAGCAGCCGGTCGGCGCTGTCATCCTCCAGCGCGGCGACGTCGATCACCGCGCTGGAAGGCCGCGGCCGCTCGAGGCGGGCCGACGGCGGCGTGGCATAGCCCGCGGCCACGCCGAGCAGGGCCTTGGCCGACACCATGCGCTCCAGCACCGCCTGTTCCCGGCTGAAGGCTATGTCGCCAAGCATGGTGATGCCGAGCTTGTCCTCTGCGTCGTTGGCTGTTGCCACGGTCGGACGCACCCGCTGGCGCAGCGTCAGCACGCCCATCGCCAGCAGCATTCCCAGCACGCCGCCGCCCGCGGCCGGCGGCCAGGGCCCCATGCCGATAGGGACCATGGGCGTGAGCGCGTTGTCGACGATGCGGATCTGGCCGGTGCGGTCGAGCTGCGCCAGCGACAGCTGCTCGACCTTGTTGCGCAGCGTCATGTACATGTCTTCGGCGACCTTGACGTCGCGCGTCAGCGCCACCGATTCACGCTCCGTCGCGGACAGGTTCTGCATGCGCGCGTCCATCTCCTGGCGCTCGCGTATCAGCTGCTGGATCTGGCTGTCGACTGTGCGCACTTCGTTGGCTTCGGTGGTAAAGCGCTGCAGCAGCTTGGTGCGCTCCAGGCGCAGCAAGGCAATCTGGCGCTGGTATTCCATGCTGCCGTTCAGGTAGGACTGCACGTCCTGGCTGGGCGCCAGCGAGCCCGAGCGCGAGCGGTAGCGCGTAAGCGCTCCCTCGGCGCGTTCAAGTTCCGCCTTGACGCGCGGCAGCTCGCCCGACAGGAAGGCGAGCGTCGCGGCCGCGTCGTCCTGGCGTTGCTCGGCCTGGCCCTTGATGTAGGAATCGGCAATGCCGTTGACCAGCGCCGCCGCGGTGGCGCCGTCGCTGTTCTGCCAGCTGATGCGCAGCGTGGTGGCATCGGTGGATTCGCTGTCGACGCGCAGCTCGCGCGTGACGGCGTCGACTGTCAGCGTGAGGTCGCGGCGCGTCACCAGGAAGCGCGTGCCCGGACGGGCTTCGATCCGTGCCACCAGCATCGAGATGCCGCCCGACTTTGCGCCCGCCTCGGCCACCTGGCCCTCCCGGCCCTCCAGCAGCACGTCCGTCCCGCGCAGCAGCCGGAAGGCGTTGTCGGGCAGGACCTCCAGTGTCAGCGGCACATTGAGCAGGCGCTCGGGCACGTGCAGGCGTTCCACCGCCAGCCGCTCGCCGCCCCAGGCATAGCCCAGTTCCGCTGGCCACGGCCCGCGCAGCTTGCCGGGTTCGGAGAAATGATTGACCAGGCGGCCCAGCAGCGGCGCGCGCAGCGGCTGGACCTCGATATCCAGATGCAGGCGTTCGACCACCGGGCCGACCACCGCACGGCTCTTCAGCATGCCGAGGTCAAGCTGCGGCGCGACCTGCCTGGCTCCGGCGCCACTGTCCCGGTTTTGCACCTGCACCAGTGCCTTGGCGCGATAGAGATCGGGCGTCGACAGCGACGCCAGCCCGGCAATGGCCGCGCCGGCAAGTCCCGCCGCGATAATCCAGCCTGCATGGTCCAGCAACACACGCGCATTCGCGCTGCTGCGCGGCGACACCTGGTCGGGTACCGGTATGGCACCGGCAAATGACATTCTGCTCACGATATCTCCCGCCACATGCTGCCCTTGCTGTTCATACAGCAACCGCTGCGTGCCTGCTGCACCTGCTGGCGCATGGCGGCACACACCAGCCGCCGACCCCTATTTGCGCCCGTAGTTGTCCTCGAACCTCACGATGTCGTCTTCGCCGAGATAAGCCCCCGACTGCACCTCGATGATCTCCAGCGGCGTCTTGCCCGGGTTCTCCAGCCGGTGCAGGGTGCCGATGGGGATATAGGTAGACTGGTTCTCCGAAAGAATGCTGATGTTGTCGCCACAGGTCACGCGCGCGGTGCCGCGCACCACCACCCAGTGCTCGGCACGGTGGTAGTGCATCTGCAGCGACAGACTGGCGCCGGGCTCGACCACGATGCGCTTGACCTGGAAGCGGTCGCCGTGATCGATGGAGTCATAGCAGCCCCAGGGCCGGCGCACCTTGCGATGGTTCACCACTTCATTGCCATGCTCCGAGCGGATGCGCTGCACGATGTTCTTCACATCCTGCACATGCGCCTTGTCCACCACCAGCACCGCATCGGCGGTTTCCACCACCACCACGTCCTGCACGCCGACGCATGCGATCAGGCGGCCTTCTGAATGCGCCAGGCACGACGTGGCGCCATCGAACAGCACCCGCCCGCGCCCGGCATTGCCGCTGGCGTCCTTGGGCGCGATATCCCAGATCGCCGCCCACGAACCCACGTCGGACCAGCCCGCATCCAGCGGCACCAGCATGCCGGCGATATCCGGCAGCGTCTCGAGCTTCTCCATCACGGCGTAGTCGATGGAATCGGACGGGCAGGCATCGAAGGCTTCCTTGCCGAGGCAAAGCACCTCGCCGGCGCAGGCGGCGCGTTCGCTTGCCTCATAGGCAGCGCGGCATTGCCGGGCCATCTCGGGCTGCAGTTCGGCCACGGCCCTGAGCCAGACCGAGGCCCGCACCACGAAGATGCCGCTGTTCCACCAGAATTCGCCGGACTCGACATAGTGCTTGGCGAGTTCCAGATGCGGCTTCTCGACGAATCGGTCCAGCACGAAGGCGCCGCGATCCGCACCACCCGCTGCGCGGATGTAGCCAAACCCGGTTTCCGGCGCGACCGGCTTCACGCCCAGCGTGACGATGGCGCCCAGGTCGGCGTGCTGTATCGCCGTGGCGATGGCCTGGCGGAACGCCTCGACGTCGGCGACGCTGTGGTCGGCCGGCGTGACCACCAGCACGGCATCGCCACTGTCGCCCGCCGCGGCGAGCGCATGCAGTGCCGCCACCGTGAGCGCCGGCGCGGTATTGCGCCCGCAGGGCTCAGACAAGACCCGTGCCGGCTTGCCGGCGTGCTTCATCATGTCGGTGATCATGAAGCGGTGCTCTTCGCCGCAGACCACGATCTGCGCGGCCTCCATGCCGGCCGGGCGGCCCGCCAGTTCCGCCACGCCCGCCAGGCGGTTGGCGGTCGCTTCCAGCAGCGTGTCTTCGGCAATCAGGTTGAGCAACTGCTTCGGGAACTGCTCGCGCGAGAGCGGCCACAGGCGCGTCCCGGCGCCACCGGCAAGGATGACCGGCTGGACCACCGGCAGCGGTGCGGCGCAACGCACCGGTCTGTCGGTCAGCGCCTGTACGGCTGCATGCACTCCGCCGTTGATCGCCGACGGCGACTGTATCTGGTCCCGGGTCCGAATTCGCATCATGCCTCCTGGCCTGTAGCACGTTCCAAGCGTCCCGGGCGTTCCATTCCGCAACTTGCAGCCACCGCGCCGGCCACGCAGAAACGGGTACGCCCGGCAGCGATCCCTGACCGCCATGACGGGGATGTGAGCCAGTCTAGGCAGGCGGGCTGGCTGAATCTGTTCGATTCCGCACACGCTTCTTGCGCCGTCCTGCCGGGCCGCGGCGCAGTGGGACGTGGGCGCACGCAATCACGCACGCTCTGTTGGAGAGCGCACCGAAGCCGGCGGCCGCAGGCGTTGCAATACAGTGGACCGTGCAAGCGCGCCGCTTGCCATCGCGGTTGAGGGGCATGCGCACACTGCGGAGGAACGACATGGAGCGGGAACTGGCAACAATGGCAACCACGGCGGTGGATACCGGCACCATCGCCGCTGGCAGCGACGCCTACCACTACGCCCACCAGACCCCCTGCCATGTGGCCAGGCCGGTGCAGCGACTGCTGCATGATGAAGCCTCGATCTGGCAGGAGACCAACTGCTATATGGACCTGTGGATCGAGCTGCTGTATGGCTGGGGGCTTGATCCGCGCGCCGCGCTGGCCTTCACCGTGACGCAGGACTTTGAGGGCGACCATTTCACCTTCTTCAAGTATCCGCAGGCGGACCTTGAACTGCTGTACGGCACCGTGGTGCTGGAGATGGCGGTCTACGACACGATGCAGGCGCACGTTGTCGAACAGGTCCGGCGCGGCAATACCGTGCTGGTGGAAATGGACAGCTACTACCTGCCCGACACGCGCACCACCACCTATCGCCAGGGGCATGTGAAGACCTCGGTCGCCATCGACCAGATCGACCCCGTGGCGCAGCGCCTGTCCTACTACCACAGCCTGGGGTATCACAGCGCCGAGGATGAGGATTACCGCGGCCTGCTGCGCCTCACGCCCGAGCTGAGCGATGGCAATATCCTGTTTCCGTATGCCGAATACGCCAAGCGCGTGCGCCCGCCGCTGCGCGGCGCGGCTGCCCGCGACGCGGCCGCCGTGCTGATGCGCCGTCATCTGGGCCGCCGCCCTGCTGTCAACCCGGTGACGCGCTGGCGCGCCGAGTTCGACGAGCATGTCGCAGCCATACTGGCGCGCGGCGATGCCTACTTCCACCTCTACGGCTTCAACCTGCCGCGCCAGCTGGGGGCGAACTTCGAGATGCTGCATCACTGCCTCGTTTGGTTCGGCGAGCATGGCTACGACGTGCCCGCCCGCGTCGCGCAAGCGGCCCACACCATTGCGTCGGAAAGCAAAGTGCTGCAGTTCCGCCTGGCCCGGGCCGTCGCGCGCGGCCGTCCGGACCGCTGCACCGAGTGCCTCGGCACGATGGAGTCCGCCTATGAGGAGGTCATCGCCGGTCTGTTGTCGTCGTTCGGCGCCATGGATCCGGCGCAGGCCTGACGCAATCCGCATGCGCGCAGGGCGCACGGCGCTGAACGCGCCGTGCGCGCCAAGCTTCACGCGTGGGCCAGCGCCGGCAACAGGCGGTCGTACTCGCGCTTGACCAGCTTGTAGCACTCGCAGGAGTGCTTCTCGAGGCCGCAATGATCGAGGATGGTGATATGGCCACGGCTGTGATGGATCAAACCCAGGTTCTCAAGCTTGCCGGCGGCTTCGGTGACGCCCTCGCGGCGCACGCCCAGCATGTTGGCGATGACCTGCTGGGTGATCACCAGTTCGTCCGAGTTCATGCGGTCGCGGGCCAGCAGCAGCCAGCGGCACAGCTGCTTGTTCAGCGAGTGATGGCGGTTGCACGCCGCGGTCTGCGCGATCTGCGTCAGCACCGCCTGCACATACAGCAGCGTGACGCGCTGCAGGGTCGGCAGGTAGGCCAGCTCGGCCCGCAGCGCGCGCGCCGGAATGCGGTAGGCGAAACCCGGGCTGCGCACTTCGACGCGGCTGGGCATGGTGTCGCCGCCCGTGACCACCGGAATGCCGACCAGCCCTTCGTTGCCCACGGCAGCAAATTCGACAGTGGCGCCGTCTTCGAGCAGCGACAGCAGCGACACCACCGACGTCGTCGGAAAATACACATGCACGATGCGCTGGCTGGTGTCAGTCAACAGTTCGCCGGCGCGCAGCCGGACCAGCTCAAAGTGGCGCGACAGCGTTTCCCACTCCTGCCGCGGCAACGCATTGAGCAGATGATTGACATGCAGGTCCGACCGTTGCGTGATCATGTTGTTTCTCCCCGTTCACCCGAGAGCGGCACTGGGCCGCCTGCGCGCACTGGCTGCGTGGTACAGACGACCCGGCGATACCGCTCCACCCGTTACTGACGCTTATCGACTTGTTGACACTGCTGAGGACTGACTCGTGGTTGGCTGCAACCCCTTGTTGCCGTACTGCCGCGCAAGGCTGCGGTGCGCTTTGTGCTGCCTTGTTGACTGTATTAAGGGCTATCGCACACTGAAGCGACAGTAGGCTGACGGTTGGTACTCGCTCATCCATTGGTTGGTTGGTAGCAGGCGGAAGCGGAGCCACGACGGCGTCCTCATGGCGCGTCGTGACGCGTCACGGCACGTCCGGCTGGCGGCAAATGCAAGTGCCTGCCGGCGGCGGCGTGCCGCCAGGCAAGGCATGGCAAAGGGAAGGGACGCCAGGGAGACGCTTGCGCCCTACGCGTCGTAGCTGGCGGGCTGGTCGGCGTTGATGGCGTAGATCTCGCCCGAAGGGATGGCGCCGGCTAGCGTACCCACCCCGCTCTCATTCATCAGGCGGATACGCCGCGTTTCCCCCGGGCCGAGGTGGAACCAGTCCTGCTCCGGCAGGAAGGCGTGATCCTCGATATGGACCCAGCGCGCGAAGCGCCGGGTGCCGACCGTCAGCCACCACTCGCCCTGCACGCATTCGACGCTGCCGCGCAGCTCCGGTGCGCGCAGCGCGCTGGCGCGCCGGTCAGGCAGGTAGACCGCCTGGCTGAGCGGCGCGGCACCACGATCATCGTCCGCCTGGAGGGTGGCCAGCACCACATCATGGGCCGGCGGCCCAAAACGATAGGCGTAGGTGAAATCGAAGAAATGGTCGAGCATGGCCGCCGCCGCGATCCGGCACGATTCGCGCGGCTGCAGCGTCAGCGGCTGCTGCGCTTGTACCGCAACCGCTTCGCCGTCGCGCAGGCAGCGCAGCGTCAGTTGCACGGTGCGTGGCTGCGCGGTTTCGTTGATGACGTGCACGTGCAGGCCGTTGAGGCCTTCATCGGTCAGCAGCACCTGCAATGGCTGCCACACGCTGCGCAAGGCATGCCAGGGCGATTTGGGCCGCCCGCATGCATCGACAATGCCCCAGCCCGCGCCCGGCAGCAGGTCCTGCAGCTGCCACACCAGCCCGCCCGCGCAGGTGGAACCCACGCGGCGCCACTCGCTGAAGACCTCGGTCATGATCTCGGCCACCACCGCGCGCGACAGCGCCAGGTAGCGCGCCGGACGCTCGTAGCGCAGGCGCGGCGGGTCCACCTCGTACAAGGCGCGCAGGTAGAAGTCGCGGATGTCCTCGAAATCCCAGGCTGCGCCGGCATCGCGCGGCACCCGCGCCTTCCAGCGCGGATCGTGCAGCGGCTGGGTCAGGCCGTTTTCATTCAGGGTGCGCGCGCACGGCACGTTGGCAAAGGCCAGGCACTCGGACGTAAAACGCACATTGGCCAGCCGCGCATCCGGCAGCGGGCGTTGGTAGGCGCCCACGCCGTAGTAGTGCGTGATGCCGGTATCGGGCTGGAACGGCCAGGCGCCTTCGCTGGGCGAGTTGCGCACATAGATTGCGTCGGGACGATGCGCGGCCACCAGCGCGGGAATCAGTTCGTCAAAGAGCGGCTGGCGCCAGTCGCCGCGCGGCGTGCCCATCATCGCCGCCTGCTGCTCGGCTTCGCTGCCGCCGCACAACACCGCAATGGCCGGATGCGCGCGCGTGGATTGCAGCCACTGGCCGACTTCGCACGTGGCATCCTCCATCAGGCCCCGCGATGCATCCAGGTCCGCGCCGTAGTCGAAATTGGCGAACATGAAGTCCTGCCACACCATCAGGCCCAGCTCGTCGCACTGGCGGTAGAAGGCCTCGCCGGGGTAGCAGGTCACGCCACTGACCCGCACCATGTTCATGCCTGCATCGCGCGCCAGACGCAGCCAGCGGCCCACGGCCTCGTCGGTGTCGGCCAGTCCGGGCAGGTCATGGCTGGACACACAGGCGCCGCGACAGAACACGCGCTCGCCATTGACGCGCAGCGCAAACGCGCCGGGCTCGCCCTCGCGGTCCTCTTCGATGGTGCGAAAACCCACCTGCGCGCAGTGCAGGGTCTGCCCGCCGAGCCGGGCCTCGACCCGGTACAGGGCGGGTTCTCCATGCGTATGCGGCCACCAGCGCCGGGCTTGCGCCACCCGCAGCGTGCCGGCGAGCACATGCTCCGACATCCGCTCCAGGTTGCCGCGGACTTCGCCGCTGGCATCCACTGCCCGGCAGCGTGCCTGCGCCGGCGCCGGCCCCGGGAAATGCAGCCTCAGCGCAATCACGCCGTCCGCGCCCTCGAGCTGCGTGGACACGTCGGCGCGCACGCCGTGCAGCGCATCGGTACTGGCGGGATCGAGCAGTTCGATGTCGCGCCACGGCCCGACCGCGTGTACCGGCGGACACCAGCCCGGCATGTGGCCGAGCAGCGTGGTGCGCACCGCGCGCAGGGTCGGCGGCACGATCATGCGCGGCTTCCAGCGGACCTGGGCGCGCTGCTTGCGCAGCCACGGATGCAGCGCGCGAAAGCACAGGTGCAGGGTGTTCTCGCCGACCAGCTGCACCTCGACCTGGTGGGCGGCGAACATATGGCGCGTGGTCAGCACCAGCACCCCGTTGAGCCACACTTCGGCCAGCGTGGCCAGGCCATTGAAGCGCAGCTGGCGCCCGCCGCTGCCGGCAAAGCGCAGGCGGTACCAGTAGTCATGCCGATGCAGCGGCGGCGGCGCGCTGTCGTCCCAGCGGCCAGCCGCGCGCATGGCCGCGGCCACCGTGCCGGGCACCGGCGCGGGCAGCCAGGCCGCGTCGGCCGACAGCTCCGCCGGGCCTTGCGCCGCGCCGGCAAGGGTCTCCAGCCAGCCCCACTCGCCGCTCAGGTTGCACGGGCCCATGGCAACGCCGGGCGCAATCGCCAGGGTCGTCGCAGTGGCCGTCGTGGCGGTTGTGGCGGTGGTTGTAGCCGTGGCCGCGGGCTGGGCTTGCGCCAGCTGCGCCACGTCGCGCGCGCTCATGCCACGCTCGCGCCAAAGTGCGAGGCCAGTGCCGGCACCGTGCCCTGGTAGGCCTGCTCGAGCTGGTCCAGGCAGTCCTGGCATGGATCGGACTTGCGGCTGATGACAGCGCGCATCAGGCGGAACTGCATCACCATGGCCTCGGACGCCATGGTGTAGCAAGCCTCGCCGATGGCATCCGGCAGCGCATTGCCGTGCAGCACGAGCCAGCGCAGGTAGCGCCCCAGCAGTTCGAAATTGACGCCGAGCTGGCGCAGCACGCTCGCCGCATAGACCTGGAAGTTGGGCTCGCCGCGTGTCATCAGGTGTTCGAGATGGCCCGGAAACGCCATGCGGAACACGCTGATCGGGTTCTGCTGCGGCCGGCGCGACAGGTGATGGCGCAGCAGTTCCAGCGAGGTGCGCATCAGCGCGGCATCGGCCAGGGCGGAAAAGCGCCGCCGCGCCACCGAAGCATGTGGAAAGCCCGGCGGATCCCCGTACGCGCCCGCCGCCGGGCGAAAGATGGCGGCATAGTCCTCGCCGCTGGCAGTGTGGTAGCCGTCACCGTGGAAATAACCCACGGCGGCGGCCTCGGGCACCAGCACGTCGATACCGATGCACGAACGCATATGCTGGCGGCGATACGTGCCGGCCGGCGGCGGCAGCCGATAGCTGTCGACTTCCAGCAGCACCACGTTGCCGCGCGCGGTCTGCGCGGCAACGTGCGCCTCGAGGCGGTCGTACATCGACAGCTCGTGCGTGACGATGCCGTACAGCTGTTCCAGGTCGTTGACCGGAAACGCGGAGAGCGTGAACTGGTCACCCTCGAAATCCTGGGCCACGGTGAAGGGCAGGGCGGCAATGGGTTCAAGGTCCCAGCCCTGCAGCAGCTCGACCCACAGGTCGATCTGCTGGTTCGCATGGGACCAGACCGGATTGCCGCCATGCCACGCGGCGCGGCCTCCTCGTACCCTCGCCCTGCCGTCGCCGTACATTTACCCCCCCCAGAGCGTGTCGCGTACCGCTTCTGGCCAGCGGGCCGGGTCCAGGCCGTGGTAGCGCAGCAGCGCCAGCGTCATGCGCTCGACACCGATGCCGACGCAACCGGTGTGCGCGATGCCGCCGTCCGCGGTGCGCAGGCCCCACATGGTGCCGAAATGGTCCATGTGGTAGTTGAAGCTCATGCACGCCGTAGGCCCTGCGCCATCGTTGACCGGGATCAGCAGTTCGAACTTGAGCTTGAGCTCGCGCTGGCTTTCGGCCACGAGCTTGCCGCCACGCCCGAAGAACGGATCGTTGGCAACGTCGATCTCCACCGGCAGCTGCAGACTTTCGCCAAGCTGCAGGCCGCGCGCGAGCCACTGCTCGCGGAATGCGGTGATGCGCTCCGGCGTGCCCAGGCAGACATACTCGCGCTGGCGGAACAACTGCATGCGGGTCGGCTCGAGCGACGGCTCATGGCGGAAGCAATACGACAACACGTCCACCACCTTGCCGCCCTCGGGCAGCGGGCCGCGCCGCGCGATCACCGGGTAGATCGGATAGCAGGCCGCGGGGGTCAGGACCACGCCCGTCGGCTGCTGCTGGTCAGTCCAGTCCTCGTTGCTCTCCAGGCGCGCCAGCAGGCGGCGGTGGCCCTTGTCGTCGCCGCAGAAGCTGTGGATGGTGCCTGCCAGCTGCGGGAAGCTCTTGAGGTAGCCGCTGTTCTCGAAGTCCGCCTGGCCCATGGCCGGCGGGAAGCGCAGCGATTCGGCATCCTGATCGTGCCCGAGGCGCGTCATGGCGGCGTTCACGCCGTCACAGATGGATTCGAAGGTCGCGTTGCGGCCGTAGATGCCGCGCACGCCGGTCTCGATCATCAGGCCCTCGGCAAGCAGCCGCTCGAGGAACGTGGGCGTCGATGACGCGGGCTGGATGCCTGGCGCGGGCGCGTGGGCATCGGCCACGGCGCCGCCCATGGCGCCGGTGTCGGTCAGGGTATGAGCGTCCATGTGGCCTCCCTCAGGAACGGTCGGCCAGCAACAGATTGGCCGTGTTGGTCAGGATCCGATCGTTGTTGATCATCAGCGGAGCCGACCACAGATCGCGCAGGTGCCGCCCCAGGCTGAACGGCGTGCCGTGCTTGTATCCGGCCATGCCGCACACCAGTATGGCCTGCTGCACGACCTCCAGCGCCAGCGTGGACACCGCGGTCTTCAGGCCGTTCATGCCGGCGGCCAGCGCGAAGGCCGCCGACACCGACGGCTCGGCATGGCGCCGGCGCTGTTGGTCCAGCGCCAGGTCCAGCCGCCCTTCGATCAGCTGCAACAGGCTGACCGCTTCCGCCACGCGTGCCGCCGAAGGCGGCAGCGAGCCCGGCCGCGCGCGTGCCTGCCCCTGGAAGAAGGCCTTGGCGCGCATCACCGCATCGCTGCAGATGCCCAGCCACAGCGCGCTCCACAGAATGTGCGACACCGGTGTCATGGTGGCGTCCGCGATCTCGCCGAACGGTACCGGCAACACCTGCGCCATGTCGCCCGTGGCTTCGAGCCGGAAACCGTTGCTGCACGTGCCGCGCATGCCAAGCGTGTCCCACGTGCTGAGGCTTTGCAGCGTGTAGTCCGACTTGAGCGCGCACACCAGTACCTGGTCGGACGGCGAGGCATCGGGGTGGCGGCGCGATGTGACCAGAATGCCGTCGGCATGCGCGCCATAGGATATCGTCGGCGCCATCTTGAGCAGGTGAAAGCGCTCGCTCTCCACATTGAGCGCGCAGCCGCTGCTGCGCAGCGCCCCGCCGATCGCTTCTTCGGAAGTGGCCGAGGCCATCAGCAATTGCTCCGCGGCGATCCGTGACAGCAGGGTCTCGTGCCACGCGCTACCGGCGCCGTGCTCGATCACGCACGCCACCTGGATCTGGTGCATGGCGTAGATCATCCCGGTCGACGCGCACGCGGCGCCCAGCACGCGGCAGATCGCGGCCACAGTCGCCAGCGAGGCCCCTGCGCCGCCCTGGGCCACCGGCACCATGGCGCCGATCAGGCCAAGCTGGCGCAGGCTGTCGAAGGCCTCATGCGGGAAGCGCGCGTCGCGGTCGACGGCATCGGCATGCGCCTGCGCGATGCCGGCAGCGGTACGGGCGGCAGCGATCAGTTCTTCGCCGCTCGCCAGCACGGCGTCGGGATCCGCACTGGAATGGGCCAGTGCCACCCTGGCGACGGGGTTCATGCTGCCTCCGGCTGCTGCCGGATCTGCTCGACCGCGGCGGCGAGAGAGTCGACGCTGCGGAACAGCTGGCGCGTCAGCATCTGGTCCGGAATCTCGATATCGAACGCGTTTTCGAGCGCGAGCATCACGTGCACGGTGGCCAGTGACGACAAGCCGGCGGCATACAGGTCATCGCCGTCTGCCAGGTTGGCGACCGGTACATCGAGCCGGGCGACTTCGCCCAGGATGTTGCGGATGGTTGCTTTCATTTAACACCTCCCGTTTTATGGTGCGCCCTATTGCACGCGTATCAGGCCTCGGCTTCGGTACGTTTGCGCACTAAGACAATGCGCCCCCGGGCACCGCCGACGCCGTATCAGTACGCACTCGCGCCGGTCCAGCCGTGCAGCGCGGTGCGCAGGATGATCTGCAGGTCTAGCTGGAACGACCAGTGCTGGATGTAGTAGATGTCGAACTCGATACGCCGGCGCATTTTCTCGACGGTATCGGTCTGTCCGCGCAGGCCGTTGATCTGCGCCCAGCCGGTGATGCCCGGCTTGACGCGGTGGCGCAGCATGTAGCGGTCGATCAGTTCCTTGTAGAGCTCGTTGTGCTCCATGGCATGGGGGCGCGGGCCCACCACCGACATGTCGCCGCGCAGGACGTTGAAGAACTGTGGCAGTTCGTCCAGGCTGGTGCGGCGCAGGAACGCGCCGACGCGCGTAACGCGCGCATCGCCGCGTACCGCCTGCGTCACGCCCATATCGGCGTGCTGGCGCATGGTGCGGAACTTGAAGACATCGAACGGGCGCCCGTCCATGCCAAGCCGTTGCTGGCGGAACAGCACCGGCCCCGGCGACGACAGCTTCACCAGCGCCGCCACCACCAGCAGCAGCGGCGACAGGCCCACCAGCGCGGCCAGTGCAAAGGCTCGGTCGAAGCTGGCCTTGAGCAGGCCGGTGATGCCCGACACCGGCGGGCTGTTCAGGTCGATCACCGGCAGGCCGAGAAACTCGCTGAAGCGGTGACCCAGCAGCTCCACCGACATGACGTCGGGGATCCAGCGGATGTCGATCAGCTCATTGCGGAACTGCCGCACCACGTCATACAGGTCCCGGCACGCTACCATCGGCAGGGTCAGCCAGATTTCCCTGACACCCTGGCTGTGCACGAAGATACTGACCTCGGCCATGGTGCGCAGCGAGCTCACGCCGTCCGGCACGTTGATGGGCTCTTCATGGTAGATGCCGACGACCCGATAGCCCGCGGCGCGGATCTGGTCCACCCGCTGGTACATCTCGCGGCCGAGCGGGCCGTAGCCGAAGATCACCACGCGCTTGGCGTTGATGCCCTGCTCGCGCACATTGCCCAGCATCCGGAACATGACGGCACGCACGCCGGCCAGCGCCAGCATGCTGCAGCCAAACCAGCCCAGCGACCAGACCCGCGACACCGCGGCGATCTGGTGCATCAGGAAGGCCGTCATCAGCCCGACGATGAAGACGGTGCTCCAGGCCGCGAGCAGGCGCAGCACAAGCGCCGCCCGGCTGCGGCCGCGCCACGACTCATAGATGCCGAAGGCGGGAAACACCGCCAGCACGCCGACCGAACACAAGGCGGCCAGGAAGCCATGGACCGGCGCGGCGCCACGGATGCCTTCCGGAAAGTACAGCGCACCGATCACAATCGCACAGGCACCGACCAGCACGGCGTCAGCCAGCCGGTACAGGATGTGCAACGCCGTATAGCGATCTGCCGTAAAGGTTGAAATGGATGCCATGACCGCCCCACCGCGCGCAATTCTTGATGGGACGATAGTTGCCGAGCCACCATGCAGTGTCTGTTGGCGGGCGCACACAGCCCGCGGCAGTGCGGTCGACCTGGGGTGGTCAACCTGGTGCGGCAACCCTCATCGAGGCAGACGTGCGCGAATGGTGACGTGGACGGCAGCGTGCAGATGCGGAGGCGCGCGCATGGCCCACTCGCCGCGCTGGAACGGGCGGTCGCGCCCGGACAGGAACATGGCCAGTTGCTGGATCAGCGTATGCGAGGCGCCCACTGTCGCGGTCATCGGCATGACCAGCGCCGTGCCAAGCGCCAGCCCGGCCAGCACCATCGCCAGCGGGCCGTGCGGCGTTGTGCGGCGCAGGATGAACGGCAGGCTCACGCAAAGGCCCACGGCCAGGCCACCCGCGACTTCGGACACCGAATGCGCATGCAGCGCAAGGCGCGAGACGCCTACCAGGAATGCGAGGCACACCCCTGCCCCTGCCGCCATCCACCCGAGACGCGTCCAGGCGGCGGGCACCGCAAGGTAGAGCATCACCGGCAGGACCGACGCGGCCATCATGGCATGCCCGGAGAAGCCGGTGAAGTCGAGCGCCTCGCTGCCGATACCCCAGCCGAGAAACGCAAGCTTGGATGCCAGCACCAACAGCGCCGCCGGCAGGAACGCCAGCACCCAGTGACGCGCACTGCCGGGCGCGCCGCGCCAGTACAGCCACAGGTACAGGAACACCGCGCACGGCAGCAGGTACGCGGATTCGCCGAAGAGGGAGACAAGATTCCAGTGGCTCATGGGCGTGCGGACGCTGGAGGAGTCAGAAGTCAGGAAGCAATGGGGGTAGCCTACCATCGCGTGGCATGCGGCGGCATCGTCCGCATTGCCTGCGGCGCCGGCTGTACGCATCGTCCGCGCATGAGCAGGCGCCGTCCGGCTTGCCGGTGGAGGTGCAGGGAAGGTTGAGGGCACATTGCGGCATTGGCCTTCTGGTGGATAGAGAGTCTTTGCGCAATTGGATATGTTCAATCGGGATCGCTGCCCATGCTTCACCGGGCAGCGTTTTCAAAGCCCGCATGGTCCCCCGGTCGGCGGGCTTCTTTTTTGGCCAGCCGGCCAGGGAAGCGTTACCGGGCGCTACCAGCGCTACTTGCCGCCACCAGGCCCCACGGCGCCGACAAACGCGCAGACAAGGGACTCACAAACGCACAGCGGCACCGGGCGCTCGCGCCGGGTGCCGCTGCACAAGAGCTACGCGCGTGCCTGCAGGTTCAGGTCACCAGTGACGGCGGCACGCGGAGCCGATGTTGGGCAATGATCAGCGCCTTGAGACTATCCACGCGCAGCAGCGCTTCGCGCTCGCCGGCCGCGCGCGCGGCATCGGCGGCAGCCAGTTCACAATCGAACTGACGCCCGTGCAGTTCTCCCCGGTAGAGCAGCGGTTCATCGCTGCCGGCAGCGCAATCCGCGCCGCAACCTTCTCCACATTGGGCTGCGAGCCTGATCTCGAAGCAGCACGCCCACTTGCCTCGGCCTTCGCGCACGGCAAAGCCGCGCACGACGAGGAATTCCAGTCCGGGCTTCATACGACCCCCTTCCCTCCCGGGGCGGCCGGCCTGCGAATGTGGGCCAGCTTCTGCTCCGGGCGAATCAAGCATAGGCGATCGGCACCGTTACGCCCCTCATCCGGTGGTTGTAGGACGGCTCGCACAAACTAGGGAGGGAGACACCGGGCAAGCCCCGGTAAGCGACAGTGCCATGCGCGGGAAACACTGACCGCCGGCCCACACCAGCGCGGTGGCCGCGCAGACCAGGTCGACCGCTGCCGGCAATGCCAGGCATCCGCTGGCGCCGAGCAGCGCGGCATGCAGGATCAGCGCGGGATCGAGGCGGTCGGACAGCACCAGCCAGCGCCGCGGCGCCAGGCGCGCCTGCAGCTGGTCGAGCAAGGCGCGGGGGTCGCCCTCCAGGCCGGTGCAATCGACCACGGCAATATCGGCAGGGTCTGCGGGCGCCAGCGCCGAAGCGTGCGATGGCGCCGGACGCATCGATGCGTGCTGCGATTCCTGCAACCATTGCGGAGTGCGCCAGGCAATCGGCTGCGGCAAGTTCAGCGTGTTCAGGCGCCGTGCTAGAACACGGCACATCATTTCATTGCTGGCGATCAGGTAGGTCGACATGGACTCGGTCCGGCGGCAGCCCCGGGCCGCAACTGCGCTTGCCACCCGGTCGGGATCCGGGCTGCGGCGCGGCCCGGCTTGCAAGGCATCCACGCAGCGCCAACCCGCCGGCGAAAGTGTCTGCAGATACCTTCCATCAGAAGGTAGCAAGCCGTTGCGACCCCTGCCTCATGCTTTTGGCTGAGAGCCGCGCGCCAGATGGATGAGCCGCCGGGGCCGACGCAGGAGGCTGGCCGCGCGCGCTGCGACCACGCCCTCATCCCCGCACTGTCCGCTTCGCCCCACGCGCCATCATCCCGCCATCACCTCGTCATCGGCCCGGTCGGTTCAGGCAGCCTGGCAGGCTGGTGCCGGCGCTTGCGCGCGCAGCGCCGGCGCGGTGCTCGCCGGTCCCGTCCAGTTGAGCGTGGCGCCTTTTTGCAGGGCGACGTAGACGGCCTCGCCCTTGTTGCGCACATGCAGGCGCTGATACAGCGTGCAGGCATGCGTCTTGGCGGTGGCAATCGAGATGTTCAGCATGCGGCTGACCGTCTTGATGGGATAGCCCCGCGCCAGCAGTGCCAGCACTTCATACTGGCGCTCGGTAATGTTCAGCAGGTGCGCGCCGGCAGACGGGGTCTCGAATTCCGTCGCGTGCGCCTGGAAATAGCGCTGGGGCATCGGCGCCGTGCTGTCGTGCACGGCATCGCCCACGCCGGCGCGCAGCGCCACCACCCGGGCATCACCGTGGCCGGCTGCCGCGGGCACCAGCGCATGCCCGGCATCGTCCCCGGACTGCTGGCCAGGGACGGACTGAGCCCACGCCGGGAAGCATTCGCCGCCGGCCAGCACCAGGCGCACCGCCGCATCCAGCGCATCCGCACTGCAACTCTTGGGAACGAAACCGCGCACCGGTTCAGGCAGGCCGGCATCCGGCAGCCGTGGCGCCGCCTGATCGCTGAGGACCAGCACCCGTTGCGGGCGCAGCCGTCGGCATAGTTCATCCAGCATCGACCATCCGCTGGCCTGATCGGCCGGCAGGCCATAGACCAGCAGGTCGGCCTCGTCCAGCCACAGGTCGGGATCGATGGGCGCCAGGGGATCGATATCGATCAGGTCGCCAGGAATGTGTGCTTGGACCAGCAGATGGCGCAGACCCAGGCGCAGGAGGGGGTGAGGCTCGATCAAGAGGATGGTGGCCATGGCCGCTCTCTTATTATTGCGGCAAGCACGGACCCCGCGAAAATCCGCACTTGCTTGTCGGACGTGCACCGCTATCCTGCGGTTGCACCTCCATACGATCCGCCAGTGCTCCGGGCCGCCGTGCAGCCTTCCCGTCTGGCCGCAGGTCCGTACTTCCCCTGGAGATACCGGATCGCCCCGGTTTGCGTTGTTTAGACGCTTATGTTGAACAGTCTTAGATGTGACTGAAGTCTGATCTAAGTTTTTATAACTCCTGACCTGCAGCATATGAAACGCACCCAGCGATTGCAAGGTGATGGTGCGCTGCGACGGGTAATCCCCAACCCGACGCCGACCCGCGTCAATCCGCCGTTGACCCAAGCATACGGATTGCACAATGCGCCGGGGGATGTCCAGGCAGCGAAAACGCGCATAAAATTATCGGCATTGCATTTTGCTATGCATTTCAGGGCGGATGGATTCTCGCTCTCCTCAAGTGCCTTATAAATCAATAAGTTAGCTATACAGCGCAAGCCTGTCCGATGATTCCCGCCACGACGACCATCAGCCTCACGCGCAGCGAGTTCGCCGCCGTGCGCGCCTATGTCCAGGGCATGCCGGCGGCCATGGTCGTGCCCCGCTACCTGGCCGACGAAGCCGATGACGGCGACGACGGCGCCGAATCGGCGCTGCGGATCCTGCTCGCCTTGCGCGACCGCATGGTCCAGCTCGCGCACCTGCATGGCCGCGCGGACCTGGGCGAATTGCTGCTGGCCGGCCCCGGGCGCTCCAACCGCGGCATGGATCGCCGCGTGGATGCACTGGGCGAGCTGGAAAGGCTGGGTACGGCTGCGCCGCGCGCGCAGCATGGCGTGGAATTGTGGTTTGCGCCTGCCCTGGCCCGACGCTTGCGCAATGCGGAAATTATGACGCTTAGTGCTCTTTTTGAGCAAGCCAATCGACGCGGCGCCGCCTGGTGGCGGGCCGTGCCGCGGATTGGCGCACTCGCCGGCGGCGCGATCAACCGCTGGCTCGGCGAGCATCGCACGGTCTTCAAGGGGGATGATGGCAAGCCGCTGCTGGGCGCGCACGTGGGCAACCGGGTGCCCCTGGCACCGGCAGCGCTGGGCCCTGCCATGCGCCAGCCGCTGCCGCTGGAATGGCTCAGCGAGGCATCCGCTGCGCCTGCACCAGGCGCCGCCAGCGGCTGCCCGTACAGCCAGGGCATCACAGTGGTCAAAGCCTGGTTGCGCGAGGCCGCGGGAGGCCGCGGCAGCACCTTTGCCGCCTATCGCAAGGAAGCGGAGCGCTTGCTGCTGTGGGCGGCGCTGGAACGCCACAAGGGGCTGTCCCAGCTGGACCTGGACGACCGCCAGGCCTACCTTGCCTTCCTCGCGCAGCCCGAGCCCGCCAGCCGCTGGTGCGGCCCGCGGGCGCCGCGGCAGCAGGCAGCATGGCGGCCCCTGACGGGGCCGCTCAGCCCTGCCAGCCAGCGCCACAGCATGCGCGTGCTGGCGGCCCTGTTCCGGTGGATGCACGACAACGGCTACCCGTGCGCCGCGCGCTGGCCGGCGCAAGCCGGGGAGATCGCCGAGGCTTCGATGGCTGCAGCCGCGCCTGCGGCTGCGACCGCACGGCCAGTCCACACACCGCTGTCCGACAACAGCCTGGCCCTCTTCCTGTCATGGCTGGAGAAGCAGGCCGGCGCCAGCGACGGCCTGCGCTACCGCACTGCCCACGCGGCGATCCTGCTGTTGCGGGACCAGGGGCTCAGCCTGGAGCGGCTGACATCGGCCACGCGGCGTTCGCTGGGAGCCCGCGGGCCGGCATCCGGCGCGGCGAACAAGCTGTCCGAAGGCGTGGATGCTGCGAACCATCCGTCTGGTGTTCTTGCCCCCGGCACACAGCGCGCACTGGCCCTGCACTGGCACGACCGGAATCTGCAATGGGATGGCTCGGGCACCGAAGAGGTCTGCCTGATCGGCCCGCCCGCGACGCCACCGACCGGCCGTGCGCAGCGCAAGCAGGCGGCGCAACCGCTCGGTGGCTATTCGGTGCGGGGACTTCACGCGCTGCTCGCGGCCATGCTCGAGCGCTATTGCCAGGCTTGCGATCCAGCGTTTGCGGCCAGGTCGCCGCGCGACCTGCTGGCCTGAAGACGGCGCAGGCAGTGCTGTCACTGCCGCGCGGAGTTGACGCTCAGGGGCTACACCGGGCCGAGGGGAGCCTGGTACGCGCCCGGTTCAGAGCAGCGTCTTGTCCAGCCCAAAGCGGGCCTTGAGTGCTTCGACCAGTGCCTCGCGGGCGCTGCGGTCGGTCAGCTGCACGTCCAGCATCACGCGTCCGGAGTCCCATTCCTTGATGGTACCCAGCAGCTGGCCGCTGTCGGTGCGGATCTTGTACTGGCGGCTGATTTCCTTGACCTTGCGCGACTTGCCTTCCTGCGCGTGCTTGCGGATGGCCTCGACTTCGCGGCTGGATAACCCATCGTTGATAATGCGCGCGGCCAGCTCGCGGGTGCGCTCCTCACCGGCCAGCTTGCAGTACAAAGTCAGTTCGTAGCCCGCGGCAATGCCGATCGCGCTCGGGCGCTCGCGCATCACGCCGAGCACAGACTCCGGCAGGCGCAGCAGCGCCAGGGTCTTGTTTACGGTGCCCGCCGAGATCCCGGTCAGTTCGCAGATCTCTTCTTCCTTCTGGACCTTGCCTTCATCCAGCAGCTGGCGCCAGGCGATGGCGTTGTCGAGCGCCGACTGATCCGAGCGCTGCTCGTTGAGCATGAACGACAGCCGGTAGAAATCCAGGTCGCTCAGGTCGCTTTCGACAAAACATTCCATCTCGAGCTTGCCGGCGGACGCCAGGGCTCGCTTGCGGTAATGGCCGTCGATCAGGATGTAGTGGCCCGGTCGCGCCGGATCCGGCGCCGCCAGGCCGGGTGTCTTCTGGCCATGCGTGGCAATCGACGCGGCCCGCTCCTGCACCACCGCGGGATCGTAGAGACGCCGTGCGTTCAGGGGATTGTCGTGCAACTGCGCCAGCGGAATCCGGATCAGCTGCCTGCCCGCCGCTGCTTCGCCAAGACTTTCAGCGCTGAAAACGGGCACCGCATCCGCTCCCCTGCCCTGCAGCAAACCGTTCGGATGCTGGGAAATGGCCGCTTCCGCGCGGGCAAAGCGGTCCAGGGTTTCGCTGCGGTTCTTTTCGGCCGCCATGCCGGCGAGCATGCCAGCCTTCAGGCTCTTCAGTTTGGTAGCCATGCCTATTACTCAATCAAAGACAACACTTCGTCGACCATCATGTCGACCTCCTGCACCGCTTCGCGCGCGCCCGCGACGCCATGCACGGTGCAGCCGATCGCCTGGCATTCCCGGAATGCCGAGCGCGACCCGATCATCGAATTCAACAGCGGGACGTCACCGTCATCGCCAAGGATTTCAATCGCCTGACGGGCAATCGAAACCCGGCGCTGGACCATATTGGCCATCACCCGAATCAGCAGCGACTCGTTCTGGACCTGGGCATGTCGTGCCAGCGTCTTGGCCGCCACTGCCGCCCACAGATCCGGGGGCGACGGCACCACCGGAATGATGGCCAGGTCGGAAATCAGCAGCGCGCTCGAGGGCGCCGCAGAATGCACCGCCGGCGGGCAGTCCACCACGATGTAGTCATAATCCTGGACAAATTTGCGGACCTCTCGATGCATGGCCCCCCCGGAAGGCGCCAGGCCGATCACGGAGGCGGGAAAAGGCCGTTCGTCGCTGGCCTGTGCGGCCCAGCGGGTGGCGGTGCCTTGCTCGTCCATATCGACCAGCATCGATCGCGCGCCGCGCAGGCCGAGTGTGCCGGCAAGGTGCATGCTGACCGTAGTCTTGCCGCAACCGCCTTTCTGGTTAAAGACTGTGATGATTTTGGCTGGCACTGCGACCTCTCTTTCAGCGCTGAAAGCGCGGTTGATTCTTAAGGCGCAACTGTAGCCAAAACGAGGTGATGCATCAACCGTTTTCCAATTTTACAAAGTTTATGTTTCCTCCCTCCAGGGCAGAAGCCGCCATCTCCGGCACGGAAAGGCGCAAGACCGTAAAATTGCTTGAAAAGCAGGCGGCAATGTGCCTAAAGTATCTGTAGTGCGCATTACGCCGCACATGACACCGCAATCCAAAGTGGTTATGATGCGCGCTACAGTCGAGTCAAGTCATGTCAACCTCGTCGGCTTCCGTTCGGTATCTACGAGAACTCAACGTGCTTGAACGGTTGTTTGCGTTGTGTACAAGAACTTGCTTCGAAAAGGAAATTCCTATGGCAACCGGTACGGTCAAGTGGTTCAACGAGACCAAGGGCTTTGGCTTCATTACCCCGGACGACGGTGGTGCAGACCTGTTCGCGCACTTCTCCGAAATCCAGGGTTCGGGCTTCAAGACCCTGAAGGATGGGCAGCGCGTGACGTTTGAAGTCAAGCAAGGCCCGAAGGGCCTGCAGGCTTCGGCGATCAAGCCGGCCTGATCCAGCCTCGGCTGATCCCCTCGCCCGCTGCGGATCCGTCCGCAGCAAACAAAAAAGGCAAGCGTCCAACGCTTGCCTTTTTTGCATTCAGGGCCGCTCGGTACTGACGCCGGCCGCGCCAGTCACTCAGCCGAGTTTCCGCACACTGGTACGCGACGGCTGCAGGATCAGCGCCTTGGACGAATCCGCATCGACCTTGGCACCGGGGTACACCACCAGCACATCCTTGAGCGCCTTGCGGAACAGCGCGCGGAACTTGCGCTCGCTTTCGGTTTCGGTGCCAAACTGCATCTGCAGCGCTTCCCAGGGGATCTCGGTGCGGCGCTGGATCGTGAAAAAGCGGTAAGTCAGCCACGAATACACGTCAAGCGCGAACGGCGACTGCTTGAGGGCCTTCAGCGCGCGCATGTCGACGGGCACGGGCCGGTTGACCAGTTCGTTGAAGAATGGCTCGGACAGCACCACGAAGCTCTCGAACATCGAACCCTGGCCCGGTTGCATCGGGTCCCACCAGGTCGACAGCTGGTCGGCCAGCAGGTAGCCCACGCGGTCGATCGACAGCGGCTCATGGTTGGGATTCTGGTTCTGGCTGGGCGTCGACTTGTTCTGCACGATCGCAATGGTTGCGGAGAACAGCCGGATCATCTGCTGGCGTACCAGCGTCATGGTGCCGCGCTTGCCCCCGGTGGCCATCGGGATGCCCAGGTTGTACATGAACTCGGACAGCGAATTACCCAGCGAGATACGCCGGTCTTCCACCGTGCCGGTGAATTCGCCGCGCTTCTTCTTCGCCATGATCTCCTTGCCGATCCAGGCAAGCATCAGGCGCGGATAGGAGCCGTAGGGGTAGCCCAGCGACACCGTTTCGGACACCAGCTTCTGGCGGCCGTTGGTGGCACGCTCGGAGCGCTGTTGCGTGAAATAGCCAGGCTGGATCATCAGCGAAATATTGCCGCTGGTGCGGGTCCAGACCGGCGGCGCGCCCTTGGGCGCACGGTACGGCAGCGTGACCTGGACACTGGCGCGGCTCAGAAAGCCGACCTCGCCGCTTTGCCAGGCGTCTTCACGCTCCATGGCCTGCGCTTCGTCGAACAGACGCTGGAATTTCTCGGACGGAACCAGGTTGTTCTCGTTGCCGGGAACAATGATGCGGGAGGGTTCGGCGTCCAGGTCGAGGATGCGGCGATCCCCCGTGGTGGCCGGGGAGCGTTTGATGGGCATATTGGCGTGCTTCGGATTACCCGCCTTTGTACGCGAAGCCGCAAAGCTTGTCACGCAGAAACAGGTACGCAAGCAATTGCGTTGCTGATCGGGGTTTCTGCAAGCCGGTGGATCTAATGGCTGGTCGCATGGTGGCGGACGGTGGGCAACCCGCCAGGGTTGTCCACGGTTCGCCAGCCATCAGCTACCAGTAAACGATACCGATACGGGTTAACTACTTGTAAACCGTATACGTGAAGTTCAGTCCCTTGATTCTTAAGGAGAAAAGAGACCCCGGCGAACCCGATTCTGCGGCGTTCCGTACCCGATTCAGCGAAGGGCCGAACCCGTATCTGCGGCCAACCGAACCCGTATCTGCGGTCGGCGCGAACCGGATTCTGCGGGGATAACCGGGGGCGTCCACAGGCTTTTCCACAGCTGGCGGGCCGCCAGGCGTACCCGTTTCTGCGAAGCCGCTGCACGTAAACGGCGTTTACGCGCAGGTTCCGCCCAAAAACCGGTGGATAACCCCGCGGCAAGGTGGTTATCCACGCAGAAACTAGTTCGCCGACAGGCCGCCTCCAGGCTTGCCTCGGGGCCTGCGCGTACCCGTTTCTGCGCTACACCCCCCGAAAGCGTACCTGTTTCTGCGCCGGCCCTGAATCAGGCCTTTCAGGCGGCACAGCGTACCCGTTTCTGCGGCGTACCCAATTCTGCGAACCCGCCCGGCCGGAGAATTCCTGGGTCAAGCGTACCTGTTTCTGCGTGCATGTCCGGAGACCCGTGCGGCCAGACCGTACCCAATTCTGCGTCGCAGCCATGCTGGTGCCGGGCGAACTTGTCACCAAGTTTCCATGATACACCTTAATTGTAGAAAAAGCTAGCGCTTACACTCTACGTATACGTTGAGGCGATTGGGTTCTGCTCTCCGTACCCGTTTCTGCGCATTCCCTGCCAGCGCTCAGGTCATTCTGGGGCGCGGGCGCAGGGGATGCGCGCAAGGGCGTACCCGATTCTGCGAACGCGAATGCGGATCTACCTGAGCTAATGCGTACCCGTTTCTGCGGGCAGGTCGATGATGCTGGCGGCGGCGAGCGGATATTGCTCCGCAGCATCATGCGTACCCATTTCTGCGTCCTGGCTGCAGGGCCGCCATGTGGATAGATCGGGTGCGGTGTCCTGGCCGGCGAGCGTCGGTCGTGGCATTAATTTCGGCGCAGGATCCACGGGCGTACCCGTTTCTGCGCGACGGCAGGGCGATTCAAAACTCTAGAAACAAGCCGGGCGTACCCGTTTCTGCGAGGCCGGGCCTGTGCTGATCTGTCGAGGGCAAGCGCATGCGTACCCATTTCTGCGAGGCGGCAAGAAGGGCGAGCGGGCTTGCAGCGCAACAATGCGTACCCGTTTCTGCGTGCTGGGGGGCGGGAGGGAGGGGTCGGCTGACGCGCACTGCTGGGCAGTGCGCGTCAGCCGCGTACGCCGCGAGCATGGCCGGCTGCCGGCAAGCCGAGCGTCGAGGGGAAGCGGAGAGGCCCGAAGCGAAGAGGCCCGAAGCGGCGGGTGCGGAAGCGGTCGAAACGCTGGAGCGAAGGCGACCCGCATACGCGATACGGCGCCAGAAAACAAAAAACCCCGCCATGTGGCGGGGTTTTACGTTGTCGGCGCGCGCAAGGCGCGCCGGCGGTCAACGCTTACAGCGGGGTGATGTTCGCTGCCTGCAGGCCCTTCGGGCCGTTCTTGACTTCGAACTGCACGCGCTGGTTTTCCTGCAGCGACTTGAAGCCGTCGGAGCGGATTTCCGAGAAATGGGCGAAGAGGTCGTCACCACCCGCGTCCGGCTTGATGAAGCCGAAGCCCTTGGCGTCGTTGAACCACTTGACGATACCGGTTTGCATGATTTGCTTTCCAGAAAAAGGACATAAAAGATCGCATGACGAAAACGTCATCCGACACGGGGAACTCAAGGAAAGGACACCATGGACAACCGAAGTACCAGACGGTGGCTAACGAATGAACTGTTGCCTCGTCGCTTGAATCTAGGCGGGTTTATACGGGGGATTGCCGCCACCGTCAAGATGGGAACGCCCCGGATCCGGGGCTGGCATCGCGCGTGCACGCCATGGGATCATCACGCCTTTTGCATGTCGCTTATTCGTGCACACCGTGGCGAAGCGTGGACGGCCTGTACCAGAGTACGCTTGCCGCATCGTGGGGCGCAGGACGAGACAGCCAGGCTGGTCCGGGCCGCCCAGGCGGGCCATACAGCCCATCGCGCCCCGCGCCAGTCGCCGCGGACACGATAACGATATCAGGAGACCATTCATGTCGATGCCGGAACCCGCTTCCAAGCCGGGCACGTCAACCGCCAATGTGCCGCAGGGCCAGCCCCGGGCCGCGCCTTCAGTGATCGAACGCGTATTCAGGCTGCGCGAGCACGAGACGGATGTCCGTACCGAGATCCTCGCCGGCATCACCACGTTCCTGACGATGGCGTACATCATCTTCGTCAATCCCTCGATTCTCGGAGATGCAGGCATGCCCAAGGACGCGGTGTTCGTCGCCACCTGCGTGGCCGCGGCGATCGGCACCCTGATCATGGGCTTCTATGCCAACTACCCGATCGCGATGGCGCCCGGCATGGGCCTGAACGCCTATTTCGCCTACACGGTGGTCAAGGGCATGGGCTTCCCGTGGGAGGCAGCGCTCGGCGCAGTCTTTATCTCCGGCTGCCTGTTCCTGCTGGTGACGCTGTTCCGCGTGCGCGAGATGATCGTCAATGGCATTCCGCACTCGATCCGCGTGGCGATCACCGCGGGCATCGGGCTGTTCCTGGCGATCGTCGCGCTGAAGAACGCCGGCATCGTCGCCGCGAGCCCGGCCACGCTGGTGACCATCGGCGACCTGCACCAGCCTTCGGCGGTGCTGGCGATCATCGGCTTCTTCGTGATCGTGGCGCTGGACCACCTGCGCGTGAAGGGCGCGATCCTGATCGGCATCCTGCTTACCACGCTGCTGAGTTTCGCGTTTGCCGGCAACACGTTTCACGGCGTGTTTTCCGCGCCGCCTTCGCTCAGCCCGACGCTGTTCAAGCTCGATATTTCCGCGGCGCTGTCGATCGGCATCATCAACGTGGTGCTGGTGTTCTTCCTGGTGGAGCTGTTTGACGCCACCGGCACGCTGATGGGCGTGGCCAATCGCGCGGGCCTGCTCAAGGCCGGCAAGATGGACCGGCTGAACAAGGCGCTGATGGCCGACAGCACCGCGATCATGGCGGGCTCGTTCCTGGGCACGTCGTCGACGACCGCGTATATCGAAAGTGCGTCCGGCGTGCAGGCGGGCGGGCGCACCGGCCTGACCGCGGTGACGGTGGCCGTGCTGTTTCTTGCCGCGCTGTTTATCGCGCCGCTGGCGGGCACGGTGCCGGCCTATGCCACTGCGCCGGCGCTGCTGTATGTGTCCTGCCTGATGTTGCGCGAGCTGCTGGAGATCGACTGGAACGACGTCACCGAGGTGGTGCCCGCGGTGATGACCGCGCTGGGCATGCCGTTCACGTATTCGGTCGCCAACGGTGTCGCGTTCGGCTTTATCAGCTACGCCGTGCTCAAGCTGCTGACCGGGCGCGCGCGTGGCGTGCCGGTCATGGTTTGGATCATCGCCGCGGTGTTCATCTTCAAGTTCTACTATCTGCCGGGGCACTGAGCGCTGGCTGGCGGGCGGTAGCCGGGGCGGATGCAGAAGGGCGGCGCAGGCTGCCCTTTTTTCATGGCGTGATGATGTCGCTCCGATGACAGCGACCTGGCGCAGCGGCCGCCGCCGTCCGTACCCGTTTCTGCGTGCCGGCGATTGCGGCACCGGGTTGCCACGGCGTACCTGTTTCTGCGTGCCGGTATGGGTGGCAACGTCCCTGGCACCTGGCCCGAACCCACCACCAGTGGGGTGTCAAAGCGTACCCGTTTCTGCGTAGTATGGTTGGGCTATCGGGCTGGCTGCAAAGCCCGATGGTGTGCCTTCGCCAACGCATTCGCAAGTGTTGGCGGGGACTCATACCAAAGGATGAGATTGGCTGTAAGTCACCCACGCGGGGCTGGACAAACCGCCGCAAATGCACTGAACTATAGACGTGGCAAAGAGGGGCGCGGCAAGCGCCCCTTCTTGACTCCGGTGCATGCGGCAGGATGCCGGAGCAGACTGAAACGCTCCGGTACCGCCCCTCGGTTCCGGGGACCTTTCGGGATCAGACCGCCAGCAAGGCGGCGTGGGCCACCATCCGGGAGCGTGCGGAAAACACGCGCGCCACGCAGATAAGAACATTCCAAGACTGACAAGTGGTAACCGCAGACGTGTAGTGCCGGGGGATGTTGTTCAACGGGGATAATCATGACCGCAGGAGAGATCCGGCGACCCGCCATCGGGCCTGTCAGGGAGTCCAGTAACCGATCCATCCGATCCATTCATCATGCCTGGGCTGCCGTGGGGGAAGCCGCAGGTGAAGTGCCCGCCAGGCGGACTGTGCGTGAGGCTGCCACCGCCGATGTGGACGCCCTGCTTGCCGAAGACAGCGAACTGAGCGACAGCGCCCGCGCGGCCGTGGCAAACCTGCTGCGCCGCCATCGCCTGCTCGAAGGAGAACTGGCGCGCCAGCGCGCGCTGCTGCAGGAATGGATCCTGAGCCAGCTGACCTACAAGACGCTCTACTATCAGTACTCCGGCCAGTCGCCGCAGGCGCCACGCGTGGAACTGATGCGCGAGAAGGAGGCGGTGCGACGGCGCATCCGCGAGCAGCTCCAGCCAGGCACGGACTATCCTGGCGCGCCTGACGAAGCATCCCGCAGTCTGTCCAGCTCGTGACACCGACGTCGACCGCGGGCCCATGCCCGCTGCCAGTTCAGCCCCACCGCCCGCCCCGGCCGCGCGCCGAGGCGGCGGCCACGGGTGCCGGAACCAAGAACAAGCCTAACGTCCGGGAGATCGTGATGGACCGACTGTGCAAGGCGTCACGCACTGCACAGATCGTGGTCGTGTCGCGTCATGAAGATTTTGGTTTTGACCCGTCCGGTAGCGGTACCGAATGGGAAATCCGCCGCGTGCAGCAGATTCGCGACGTCGAGCGCGTGGTGCGCGCCTGCCCGCCAACGGCCGGCGTGATCGACCTCCAGTCCGACTACAGCGAGGCCGAGTTCACGCAGCTCGAACAGGCGCTGCAATACCTGCATATCACCTGGGTCGCCATCACCTCCGATACGATGCTTGCGCATGAGCGCGTGCGCCGGCTGATCCGCGATTACTGCGTCGACTACGTGCGCATGCCGTTCTCGATGCCGGATCTGCTGTACTCGCTGCGGCATGCGCAGGGCATGGCGTCGCTGCACGGCACGCGTGCGCCGGAGAGCGCGTCGCGCGGCACCATGATTGGCGAATGCGCCGCCATGCGGGCGATGTTCCGCTCGCTGGCCAAGGTGGCGCACAACGAGGCGCCGGTCTTCATCTCCGGCGAGTCCGGCACCGGCAAGGAGCTGGCCGCGCAGGCGATCCACGATGCCTCGAGCCGGCGCAAGGGTCCGTTCATTGCCATCAACTGCGGTGCGATTCCCTCGCACCTGGTGCAGTCCGAACTGTTCGGCTATGAGAAGGGCGCGTTTACCGGCGCGAACCAGCGCAAGGTCGGCTGGATCGAGCAGGCGCAGGGCGGCACGCTGTTCCTGGACGAAATCGGCGACCTGCCGCTGGAAAGCCAGGTGGCGCTGCTGCGTTTCTTGCAGCAGGGCATGATCACCCGCCTGGGCGGACACCAGTCGATTCCGCTGAACCTGCGCATCATCTCGGCCACGCACGTGGACCTGGTGGTGGCGCAGACCGACGGGCGCTTCCGTTCCGACCTGTTCCACCGGCTGTGCGTGCTGACGCTGACCATCCCGGCGCTGCGCGAGCGCGGCGAAGACATCCTGCTGCTGGCCAACGCGGTGCTGGCCGAGCACGGGCACGAGGCGCACCGGCGCATCCGCGGCTTCTCGGCCTGCGCGACACAGGCGATGATGCAGTACGCCTGGCCGGGCAATGTGCGCGAACTGATCAACCGCGTGCGCCGCGCCATCGTGATGACCGACAACCGCAAGATCACCGCCGAAGACCTGCAGCTGCATGGCGGGGCGGAGTTGCCGCGCAAGACCCTCGACGCGATCCGCGAGGAGGCCGAGCGCGAGGCGATCCGCACCGTGATGGCCAGCCACGGCTTTCATGTGGTGCCGGCCGCGCGCGAACTCAATGTGTCGCGCGTGACCCTGTACCGGCTCATGCACAAGCACAACATTCGTGTGGAGAGCCACGCCGCGGTCGGCGAATAGGTGCAACAGGCGCAGACCGCCGACAGGCGGTACCGGCCTGCTCCGAGGCGCCTGTGGGAAAGGGGAAGCGGCGACGTCCGCTCGCCGCTTCCGCCTTTCCCCGTGCCGGCCGGCACGTCAGCGCACAACCCCCAGGGGCCGCCCGGCCCCCGTCCCGCCCGCGAACCCGCCGCTGGCCGTATCCGCTGGCCCCGAGGCGAGGTTCATGCTGATCTTGCCGCGCGCAGGGCGCGGCCCGCTTTCATCCGGCTGTCGCCACGGCACGATGTCGAGGCGGCGCAGGCTGTCGCGCGCGTGCCGCTCGGGCGGCGGCAGCGCGTCGCCGCCCGGCGTGTCTGGTGACAGCTGCAACTCCCCCCAGGCCCAGCCGAAGCCGCGCACATAGACATCGTTGCTGACGGCGGCGTGGCTGTTGGCGCTGGCTGCGTCGGGGCGGTCGAACCAGGCATAGCTGGCCCCGGCCGCGCCGCTCGAGCAGACGGCCAGCGCGATGGCAAGCATGACGGCTTTCATGTCCACGCCTCCCTGTGGAAAAAAGGTGACCGCCGGGGGACGGAGCACCAAATTCGGGCGGATACGCTGGCTCGCGTGCCCGCTTGTTGTTTGTCTGCGGCACTGCCGTGCCGGCTGCTACGCGCGCCGCTTGCCCTCATGGCGGCGAAACGCAGGCCTGGCCTGCACAGGTCCCCGGGTCACCGCGCACGCGGCGCCTTGGGCGGCACGCGCAACCTGTGGCGCGCGCGCGCGCGGATAGGGCAGCAGCGGCGCCGACAGCAAGTCCACCTCTGACGGCGGCGGACCGGCCAGGCGGTAAGCGCGCCGGCGAGCCGTCATGCGGGAGGGGGGATGACGCATGGCTGGGTTCTCTCCTGTGTGCCAGATTGGGTCTGCACAGGGACGGGCGCAGGCTGGCAGGCCTGCGCTTGCCGGAGGCAGAGCGACAAGTGTGCCAAGGGCCGTAAAGGCTTGTGGCAGGCGGCTTTACGGCCCGCACCACCCATCCGGGTGGGCACAGGGGCGCCGCGGCGGACCAATCGGTTTCGCCGTTGCAACGCGGATGGCGCGCGTCGCGGCCGCGCAGGCACGGCACCGGCCGCCCCTTGCGCGCACCGGGTGGACGATTGCCGCGCGGCACGGCGCTGCCGCCACGGTCTTGCAACCCGTTGCGTGCTTGAAACAGGCGTTACATCAGTCTTGCCCGCGGAGTTGCGGCGCGCATTGAGGCTCAGGCGCACATCACGCTGGCGCGGCCACGCAGAAACGGGTACGCCCCGGGGTGCGCCAGCGTGCGTGGCGTCAGCGTGGCTGGCCCGATGCGGGGGCGCGTGGGGCGTCGGGGGTATTGGACGTGGCGGGCGCGGACGGCGCACCCGGCAGGGCGCTGGACGCGGTGCCGGAGATCGGCTTGGGGCCCGGCTGGCTGCGCTCGCAGCCGGCGCAGCCCAGCACTGCGACGATCATCAGCACGGCCGCGGGGCGTGTGCGGAGGTTGCAGGTCACGGGTGCCTCCTTGCGCCGGCGCGCGGGCAGGGATGCGCCGGCAGGTATGCCTGGTCTTACTGTAGCAGGTTGCCTCCGGTGCGCCGCTCGGTGCCTCTATCGGTGCGCGGCTCCGTACGCCCGATTGGGCAACCCGCCCGATGCGCAGTATGATGAACGCAGAGTCCGCCGCGCACACCGCGCCGCGCGGGCAGGCGCAACGCACGCGCGCTCCGCATGGCGGGTCGCGTCAGCACAAGGCCGTGACCGACAAGACCGACCCCCCGACCTCTCCTGCCGCCAGCGGCGTGCCGCAGCCGCGCAAGCATCGCCCGCACTGGCTGCCCGACCGCCACACCGGCGCGCGCACGTTGCGCGTGGTCGGCGCCGCCATCAACTCGTGGTTCGCGCACCGCGCCGCCAGCAAGGGTGCGGCCCTGTCTTTTTATATGTTGTTCTCGCTGGCGCCGATCCTGGTGCTGGTGATCTCGATCGCCGGATTGTTTTTTGGCGCCGAGGCCGCGCGCGGCGAGATCTTCACGCAGCTCAAAGACCTGGTGGGCGACCAGGGCGCCGCCGCCATCCAGCAAATACTCGCCGCCACGCACCGCGCCGGCGGCAGCGGCATGGCGGCACTGATAGCGACGGGCATCCTGTTCGTAGGCGCCACCAGTGCCTTTGCCGAACTCAAGAGCAGCCTGGATGACATCTGGCATGTGCCGGTGCCCGCAACGGCCAGCTGGCGGCAACTGCTGCACGCGCGCCTGCTGTCATTCAGCCTGGTGCTGGTGCTGGCCTTCATGCTGCTGGTATCGCTGATCGTCAATGCCGCGCTGGCGGTGGTCGAGCGGCTCTGGGGCCAGTTGTGGACACAGTCGTGGTTTGCGCCGGTGGCCGATGTGATCTCCACCGTGTTTTCCTTTGCCGTGGTGACCACGCTGTTCGCCGTGATCTTCAAGATGCTGCCCAATGCACGCATCGCCTGGCGCGACGTGACCATGGGTGCGGTCATCACCGCGCTGCTGTTTTCGTTCGGCAAGCGGCTCATCGGCCTGTACCTGGGCAACAGCGCCGTGGCCTCGTCGTACGGCGCCGCGGGCTCGGTGGTGGCGCTGATGCTATGGGTGTACTACTCGGCACAGATTTTCTTTTTCGGCGCCGAACTGACGCGCCAGTACGCGCTGCAGTTCGGCAGCCTGCGCGGCAAGCCGGCGGACAAGCTGGCCGAATAGGAACAGCGCAAATCCCGTAGCGGCGCCCAAACCGGTAAAATAACGCCCCATTCCCTTCGCGTGCCCGCAGTGCTCGGCCCCGTCGCCGCCTGCGGCGCTGCCGGTCCTGGTCCCGGCCACCCGCCGGGCCATCCAATATTCCCAGTCAAACTCCGCTGCCGTGAGCTCGCTCGTTTCTGAAATTGCGCGTCGACGCACCTTTGCCATCATCTCCCACCCCGATGCGGGCAAGACCACCCTGACCGAAAAGCTGCTGTGGTTCGGCGGCGCCATCCAGGTCGCGGGCGAAGTGCGCGCGCGCAAGGCCGACCGCCACGCCACCTCGGACTGGATGGAGCTGGAAAAACAGCGCGGCATCTCGGTGACCTCGTCGGTGATGCAGTTCCCCTACCGCCGTGACACCGGGGATGGCAAGGCGCAGGAGAACATCGTCAACCTGCTCGACACCCCGGGCCACGAGGACTTCTCCGAAGACACTTACCGCACGCTGACCGCAGTGGACTCCGCGGTGATGGTGATCGACTCGGTCAACGGCGTGGAAGCGCAGACCATCAAGCTCCTCAACGTCTGCCGCCTGCGCGCCACGCCCATCCTGACCTTCATCAACAAGCTCGACCGCGAGGGCCGCTCGCCGATCGAGCTGCTCGACGAGATCGAGGACGTGCTGCAGATCCAGTGCGCGCCGATGACCTGGCCGATCGGCATGGGCAAGGCCTTCCGCGGCGTCTACCACCTGATCGACGACAAGGTGCAGCTGTTCGATCCGCATGGCGACAAGGGTACGGCCGCGATCCTGGACGGGCTGGACAATCCGGAACTGGACCGCATGCTGGGCAGCCAGGCCGAAGAGCTGCGCATCGAGATCGAACTGGTGCGCGGTGCCTCGCACACCTTCGACAAGGAAGCCTTCCTCAACGGCAAGCAGACCCCGGTGTACTTTGGCTCGGCCATCAACAACTTCGGCGTGCAGTCGCTGCTGGATGCGCTGTGCGAACTGTCGCCGCCGCCGCTGGCGCGCCATACGGATTCGCGCGTGGTGGAGCCGCAGGAGCCCAAGTTCACCGGCTTCGTCTTCAAGATCCAGGCCAATATGGATCCGCGCCACCGCGACCGCATCGCCTTCGTGCGCGTGTGCTCGGGCCGCTTCGAGCGCGGCATGAAGCTGCTGCACGTGTCGGCGGGCAAGACCGTGGCGATCAACAACGCCATCACCTTCATGGCGCAGGACCGCAACACCACCGAAGAGGCCTATGCCGGCGACATCATCGGCGTGCCCAACCACGGCACCATCCGCCTGGGCGATGTCTTCACCGAGGGCGAGCCGCTCAAGTTCACCGGCATCCCGTCGTTCGCGCCGGAGTTCTTCCGCCGCGCGCGCCTGAACAACCCGCTCAAGGTCAAGCAGCTGCAGAAGGGCCTGCAGCAGCTGGCGGAAGAGGGCGCCACGCAGATGTTCCGCCCGCTGGCTTCCAACGACCTGGTGCTGGGTGCCGTGGGCATCCTGCAGTTCGATGTGGTCGCGCACCGGCTCGAGCACGAGTACGGTGTCGACGCCATCTTCGAATCGCATGAATGTGCCACCGCGCGCTGGCTCAAGGGTACCCCCGCGGAGATCGAAAAGCTGATCGCCAAGGCTGGACATAACGTAGCACTGGACGGGGCTGGCGACCATGTCTACCTGGCGCCGAGCATGGTGAACCTGCGCTTGACGCAGGAGCGGTTCCCGGAACTGCAGTTCCTGGGGACGCGCGAGATCGTGTGATCCTGTGTATCCGCTGCAAGCAAAACGGCCCGCGTGATGAACGCGGGCCGTTTTGCTTGCAGGCTGTTGGCCCCCCGCTTCCGGCCGCTTGTACCCGAAAGGCGGCAGCGACGCGCATATCTCGCCGCTTTTTGTGTGCGTATGTGGCCATCTGTATGCATGAATTAAGCATGCGCTTTAGAATCTTGCCTTTGTGCGCTGCAATTGCTGGCATCGTGTCCCCGATGGCACGGTGACCCGCGGCAGCGCACAACAATTTCCGCCTCCCTCCCGCACCCATGTCTTCCCCTGCCACCGTCCCGGCCGCCGAGCCGGACAGCGTATTCCGCGACGCCGTTTTCCGCCGCTACTGGTTCGCGCGCCTGTGCACCACCATTGGCTACCAGATCTTTACCGTGGCGGTGGGCTGGCAGATGTACGACCTGACGCGCGACCCGCTGATGCTGGGCATGGTCGGGCTGGTGCAGTTCCTGCCGTCGGTGGTGCTGATCCTGATGTCGGGCCATGTGGCGGACCGTTTCGACCGGCGCCGGATCGTGCGCACCTGCCAGTCGATCGAAGCACTGCTGGCCGCGGGGATGGCGGCAGCCAGCTTGAATGGCTGGATCGACAGCCACTACATCTTTGTTTTCGTCGCGCTGATCGGGGCCACGCGCGCGTTCGAGAACCCCACGCTGCAGGCGCTGCTGCCCAGCGTGGTGACGCCGCGCCAGCTGCCGCGCGCCGTGGCGCTGGCGAGCTCGGCCGGCCAGACCGCCATCATCATCGGCCCGGCCATCGGCGGCTTTGCCTATGTGGCGGGCCCGGGCGTGGTGTACACGCTGAGCGCGACACTGTTTGCCATCGCGGCCGCGCTGGTGAGCGGCATCACGCTGCGCCAGGCCGCGCAGCGGCTGACCGCGCCGGTCAGCGTGCGCACCGTCTTTGCCGGCTTTGCCTATATCCGCAGCCGCCCGGTGCTGCTGGGGGCGATCTCGCTGGACATGGTCGCGGTGTTGCTGGGCGGCGCCGCGGCGCTCTTGCCGATCTACGCACGCGACATCCTGCATACCGGGCCTTGGGGCCTGGGGCTGCTGCGCTCGTCGCCGGCCATCGGTGCACTTGCCATGGCGCTGTGGCTGGCGCGCCATCCGCTGAACCGGCGCGCCGGGCGCATCATGTTCGCCGCGGTGGCGGTGTTCGGGGTCGCCACGGTGGTGTTCGGCGTGTCGACCTGGCTGCCGCTGTCGATGGCGGCGCTGGTGGTGCTGGGCGCGTCGGACATGATCAGCGTGGTGGTGCGCTCCACGCTGGTGCAGCTCGATACGCCGGACGACATGCGCGGGCGCGTCGGCGCCGTCAACTCGGTCTTTATCGGCGCCTCCAACCAGCTGGGCGAGTTCGAGTCCGGCGTCACGGCGGCGCTTTTCGGCCCGGTGGGGGCGGTGATCCTGGGCGGCGTCGGCACGCTGCTGGTGGTGGCGGTGTGGATGCGGCTGTTCCCGGCGCTGGCGTCGCGCGACAAGCTGCACGACCACTCGGCCTGAGCGGGGCGCAAACGGGCAGCGAAATGCGCAAAGCGTACCCGTTTCTGCGTGTGCGGATTTGGGGCTGCGGGCGGTATAGTCGAGGCTCGCGCGCCAACTTTCGTCGCTGAAAGTAGCGCACGCCGAGCCCAGCCGCACCCTTTACCAACGCGTGCAACCCATGCCCATGCCGACCGATCCGCTCCAGCGCCACGCCGTGTTCGCCGCACTCAGCGGCTCGCGCGCGTCGCTGGAACGCGCCGCCGCGCTGGGCGATGGCCTCGGCGTGGCGCTGTGGCGCAACCGGAACGACAGCACCGGCTACGCGCAGCCCGGCCACCACACCATGTCGGTCTACCTGGAAGGCGGGCACGCCACCTACCGGCGCAACCAGCCCGGCAACAAGGGCGCCCCGGGCCGGCTGTGCCTGCTGCCTGCCGACCATGAATCGCGCTGGCACGTGGGCGGCCCGCAGCGCTTCCTGCACCTGTACTTCCGCCCCGAATACCTGGCCTGGCACTGCGTGCGCCTGCTCGACCGCGAGCCGCGCGCGGTGGCCTTGCGTGACCTGACCTTTGCCGACGATCCCTATCTGTTTGGCCTGAGCCAGCGGCTTGCCGCCATGAACTGGGGCCAGCCCGACGCGCGCATGGCCGGCAATGCGCTGGCGCACGAGGCGGTCAGCCACCTGGTGCTCACCCACGCCGGGTGCGCCGCGCCGACGGACTGGCGCGGCGGCCTGTCGGCGCAGGCGCGGCGCACCGTGCGCGACTGGATCGAGAGCCACCCCGGCGACAACCCCACGCTGGGCGAACTGGCCGCACTGGCCGGGCTGTCCGAGTTCCACTTCGCGCGCATGTTCCGGGTGTCGTTCGGCATGCCGCCCCATGCCTGGATCCTGCGCGCGCGGCTGGAGCGGGCACAGCGGCTGCTGGCCGATCCGCGCCGTCCGCTGCACGAGGTGGCCGCCCGCGCCGGGTTTGCCTCGGCCAGCCACCTGAGCCATCGCTTTCGTGCCACATTCGGCGTGACACCCGGCGTCTGGCGCGCGGGCGCAACGCACGCTGCCAGCATCGGCTGATCCGGCGCCAGCCGTTACGGCGCAAGGGCTGGCGCCGAACCCGCTGGGCTCGTCCCGAAATCCCGGGAAACCAAATCCCGCTCCGCTTGTCCCCCTCAGTGTGGCGTGTTTCCAGCTTTGTCAGTGATCGTCTGACATCGTATATTCAACGTTCATCAATTTTTCAAATCGATGTTCGCGTATGGTGGCCGGCGGACGCCCCCGAACGCCCGTTGCAGCACGCAGAAACGGGTACGCATTGCCAGCACCGTCTAGAACCCCGACAACAACCGCAAACGGAGCCGCTCCCATGAACCTCAACCTTATCGATGCCAACAAAGTCGAGGCGGGCTGGACTTACCTGGTCCAGTTCGCCATCAATCAGGGCATGAACTGCCTGGCGGCGCTGCTGATCCTGATTGCCGGCTGGTGGCTCTCGGCCCGCGTTGCCACCGCGGCGCGGCGCGCGCTCAGCGGCACCCATGTCGACGCCACCATGCGCCCGCTGCTGGCCAATACGCTGCAGTGGATGGTGCGCGTGCTGACCATCGTGCTGGTGCTGTCGCAGTTCGGCGTGCAGACCGCCAGCATCATCGCCATGCTGGGCGCCGCGGGCCTGGCCATCGGGCTGGCGCTGCAGGGCACGCTGCAGAACATTGCCGCCGGCATCATGCTGGTGCTGCTGCGGCCGTTCCGCGTGGGCCAGTACATCGATGCGCAGGGCGTGGCCGGCACGGTGCGCGAAACCGGGCTCTTCATGACCGAGCTGACCACCTTCGACGGCGTCTGCCTGCGCGTGCCCAACGGCAAGCTGTGGGGCAGCGCCATCACCAACTACAGCGAGAACGCCACGCGGCGCGCGGACATCGAGGCCACGGTGACCTTCGACAGCGATGTGCAGCGCAGCCTGGAAGCGCTGCGCGCGATGCTCGCGCGCGAGCCGCGCCTGCTGGCCGAGCCCAGGCCCGAGGCCATGGTAGTCAACTACACGCAGCAGGGCATCACGCTCAACGTGCGCTACTGGACCTCGAACGACGACTACTGGAACGTGCGCTTCGCGTTCTACGAGCGCATCAAGCACGTGCTGGAACAGGCCGGCAGCAAGCTGGCGGTGCCGATCCAGGAACTGCATGTACCGGGCGCCGCCTCCGTACCTGGTGCGGTGAAGGTGGTCGACAGCGCGCCATCGACGGGTGCGCCGCGCCCGGCCGGCGCGGCCCCGCGCCAGCCGGTGCAGCACCTGGGCTAGCCCTGCACGGGCACGTTGCTTTCGCTGGCCTCGGTGGCCTCGTTGTCACCCTCGCTCTCGTCCGAAAACAGCGTGCAGGCGCCGCTTTCGGCAGTGCTGACATGGCGCCGGAAGGTGGCGAACAGGTCGCGGCCCACGCCGTGGCGATTGGCGCGCAAGTCTGGCCGGGCCGGCTCGCGCGCCTGCCATTCATCATCCCGCACCAGTACATCAAGGATCCCGCCAGGCGCATCCACCATCATCATGTCGCCGGTGCGCACGCGCGCTATCGCGCCGCCGTGCAGCGCCTCGGGGCAGACGTGGATCGCCGCGGGCACCTTGCCCGACGCGCCCGACATGCGCCCATCGGTCACCAGCGCCACATGGAAGCCGCGGTCCTGCAGCACCGTCAGCGTGGGCGTGAGCTTGTGCAGCTCGGGCATGCCGCACGAGGCCGGGCCCTGCCACGGCAGCACCGCGACGAAGTCGCGCTCCAGCTCGCCGCGCCTGAACGCGTGCAGCACATCGTCCTGATGCGCGAACACGATCGCCGGTGCCTGCACCACCTGGTGCTCGGCCTTGACCGCCGACGTCTTGATCACCGCGCGGCCCAGTTTGCCGTCCAGCAGCTTGATGCCGCCGTCCGGGGCAAAGGGCGCATCCGCGCCGCGCACGATGCTGTCGTCGAGCGGCACGGCCGGGCCATCGATCCAGGTCAGCTTGCCGTCGCGCAGCACGGGTTCGCGCGTGTAGTCCTGCAGCCCGCGGCCGACGATGGTGGTCACGTCGTCGTGCACGAGGCCGAGCGCCAGCAGCCCGCGGATCACCACCGGCAGCCCGCCGGCGGCCTGGAACTGGTTCACGTCGGCCTTGCCGTTCGGGTACACGCGCGCCAGCAGCGGCACCACGGCCGAGAGCTCGTCGAAGTCGTCCCAGCTCAGCACGATGCCGGCCACGCGCGCCATCGCGATCAGGTGCAGGGTGTGGTTGGTGGAGCCGCCCGTGGCCAGCAGCCCGACGATGCCATTGACGAAGGCGCGCTCGTCCAGCACCTCGGCCACTGGCGTATAGCGCTCGCCGCCGTGCACCAGCCTGAGCGCCTGGCGCGCGGCCTCGCGCGTGAGCGCTTCGCGCAGCGGCGTGTTGGGGTTGACGAAGGCCGTTCCCGGCAGGTGCAGGCCCATCATTTCCATCAGCATCTGGTTGGAGTTGGCGGTGCCGTAGAAGGTGCAGGTGCCGGGGCCGTGATAGGAGCGGGTCTCGGCCTCGAGCAGTTCCTTGCGGCCGATCTTGCCTTCGGCGTAGAGCTGGCGCGTTTGCGCCTTTTCGTCGTTGCTGATGCCGGTGGTCATCGGCCCGCCCGGCACGAACACCGCCGGCAGGTGGCCGAAGGACAGCGCGCCCATCACCAGGCCGGGCACGATCTTGTCGCACACGCCCAGGTACAGCGCCGCATCGAACATCTGGTGCGACAGCGCCACGGCCGCGGCCAGCGCGATCACGTCGCGCGAGAACAGCGACAGGTCCATGCCGTCCTGGCCTTGCGTGACGCCGTCGCACATCGCGGGCGTGCCGCCGGCAAACTGCGCGGTGCCGCCGGCTTCGAGCGCCGCTTCCTTGAGCCATTGGGGGAAGGCCGCCAGCGGCTGGTGCGCCGACAGCATGTCGTTGTAGGCCGAGACGATCGCCAGGTTGGGTCGCTCGTCGGCTTTCAGCCGGATCTTGGCGGCGTCCGGCATGGCGGCCACCGCGTGGGCCAGGTTGGTACAGGAAAGCTGCGCGCGTTCGACCTTCTGCCCGGCCATGGCGCGGGTGCGCTCAAGATACGCCTGGCGCGAGGCGGCGCTGCGGGAGACGATGCGGGCGGTGACCCGCTCGAGCACTGGATGACGTGGCATGGGGTTCTCCTGCGGGGGAGCTTTCAGCCTAGCGCACTTTGCCGCGTACCGCACGATCCCCCGCGCGGTGCACGCAGAAACGGGTACGCTTCGCGTTTCGGTCATGCATTTGCCATGGCATGTGCCGCGGCCTGCGCCTCGCCAAGCGCTGGCGAGTCACGTAAACTGGCCACAACGCGCGCCTTCCATGGCGGGTCTTCCATCGCTAAAGGAGTTCAGGGTGAGCATGCCTGATTTCGACATGGTGCTGTGCGGCGGCACCGGCGACCTGGCGCGGCGCAAGCTGCTGCCTTCCCTGTTCGATGCGCACCACGCGGGCCTGCTGCATCCGGCCGCGCGCATCCTCGCCACCGGCAGCCAGCCGCTCTCGACCGCGGACTACCTCGCCTCGCTGGAGCAGACCGTGCGCCCCGCGCTGGCCCATGCGCCGCCGGAGTCATGGGACAGGTTCTGCGCGCGCATCGTCTACGTGCAGGCCGATGCACGCGTGCCGGCGCATTTCGATGCACTGGCCGAGCAGGTGCTGGCACGCAAGCCAGAAGTGGTGGTGTGCTATCTCGCCACCGCGCCGCATCTGTTCGTGCCGATCTGCGAGCAGCTGGCACGCACCGGCCTGAATACGCGCCAGGCGCCCAACGTCCGCATCGTGCTGGAGAAGCCGCTGGGGCATGACCTGGAATCGAACGAGGCCATCAACTCGGCGGTGGCGAAGTTCTTCGCCGAAGAGCAGATCTACCGCATCGACCATTACCTCGGCAAGGAGTCGGTGCAGAACCTGATGGCGATCCGCTTCGGCAACGCGCTGTTCGAGCCGCTGTGGCGGCGCGAGTGGGTGCAGGACGTGCAGATCACCATCGCCGAAGAACTGGGCGTGGAAACGCGCGGCGACTTCTACGACCACACCGGCGCACTGCGCGACATGGTGCAGAACCACTTGCTGCAGCTCCTGTGCATGGTGGCGATGGAGCCGCCGGCCAGCCTCAGCGAAGACGCCATCCGCGACGAGAAGATCAAGATCCTGAAAGCGCTCAGGCCGATCACGCCGCAGGACGTGGCCGAGAAGACCGTGCGCGGCCAGTACAAGTCGGGTGCCATCGGCGGCAAGCCGGTTCCGGGCTACCTGGAAGAAGCGGGCATCGCGTCGGACAGTCGTACCGAGACCTTTGTCGCGATCAAGGCCGAGATCGCCAACTGGCGCTGGGAAGGCGTGCCCTTCTACCTGCGCACGGGGAAGCGCATGCAGTCGCGCGTGGCCGAGATCGTGATCCATTTCCGCGACGTGCCGCACGCGATCTTCCCGCGGCCGCTGACGCTGTCGCCGCAGAACCGGCTAGTGATCCAGTTGCAGCCCGAGGAAAGCATCCGCCTGTACTGCCTGGTCAAGCAGCCCGGCGACACGCTGGAACTGACGCCGACCTCGCTCGACCTGGACTTCGCCAACTCGTTCAAGGTGCGCCGTGCCGGCGCCTACGAACGGCTGCTGCTGGACGTGATCCGCGGCCGGCTGGGCCTGTTCGTGCGCCGCGACGAGCAGGTGCAGGCATGGCGCTGGGTCGAACCCATCATCGATACCTGGGAAGCCAGCACCATGCCGCCCAAGCCCTATACCGCCGGCACCTGGGGGCCGGCCGCGTCGTCGGCGCTGATGTCGCGCGACGGCGGGCTGTGGCACGAGGAGGCCTGAGCCATGCGCCCGCAGAATCGCAAAGGAAACCATCATGCGGCTGTTTGAACATCCCACCCCGATGGACCAGGCCGAGGCGCTGGCCATCTCCATCGGTCATGCGCTGGAGCTCGCCATCCGCGTCAAGGGCTGGGCGGTGCTGGCCGTCTCGGGCGGACGCTCGCCGGTGGCGATGTTCGAGCGGCTGCGCCACCGCCACGTGCGCTGGGACGCGGTGACCATTACACTGGTCGACGAGCGCGTGGTGCCGCCCGATCACGCGGACAGCAACGCGGCGCTGGTGCGCGCGCACCTGCTGCGCGAGGCCGCCGCGAGTGCCGCCTTCGTGCCGCTGATTGCCGATGCGCAGGACGTGGCCGCCCCCGCGCAGGCGGTGGCGCGCGCCAACGGCGCATTCCGCCAACCCGACGTGGTCGTGCTGGGCATGGGCGAGGACGGCCATACCGCCTCGCTGTTCCCGGATGCGCCCGAACTGCAGAGCGCGCTGAGCGAGCCTCAGCCGGGCTACGTGATCACGCACCCGTCGGTCGCGCCGCATGCCCGCATCACGCTGAATCTGGCGGCGCTGCTGGCCGCCGAGCGCGTGTTCCTGTCAGTGTCCGGCGCGGCCAAGGCCGAGGTGCTCGACCGCGCGCTGCAGGGCCCGACGCCGTCCTTGCCGGTCAGCCTGGTGCTGTCGCGGCACCGGCACGGGTTTGACGTGTTCAAGACCTGACTGAGCTGATTTCCAAGGGGAGCGATACCCGACGCCATGGCCACCACTGCATCCTCCTATGCCGATTTCCCCCGCCTGCTCGGCGATATCGGCGGCACCAACGTGCGCTTTGCCCTGGAAACCGCGCCCATGCAGATCGGGCCGGTGACGGCGCTGAAGGTGGCCGATTTCACATCGCTGGAAGCCGCGCTGCGCCAGTTCCTCGACGGCCTCGCCGCGTCGGGACAGCCCGCGCCGCGGCACGCCGCGATCGGCCTGGCGAACCCGGTGACCGGCGACCAGGTCCGCCTCACCAACCACAACTGGTCGTTCTCGATCGACGGCATGCGGCGTGCGCTCGGGCTGCAGACCCTGTTGGCCATCAACGACTTCACCGCGCTGGCGATGGCCCTGCCGCACCTGCCCGCCAACGGGCTGGCACAGGTGCGCGCCGGCACCGCAGTGCGCACCGCGCCGCTGGCGCTGGTCGGGCCCGGTACCGGCCTGGGCGTCTCCGGCCTGGTGCCGGCGCCGGGCGGGCAGGCCGTGGCGCTGGCCGGAGAAGGCGGCCATATCGAGCTGATGCCGGACACTGACGACGAATGGGTCGCCTGGCGCGCGGCGCATCGCAACGTCGGCCGGGTGTCGGCAGAGCGGCTCCTGAGCGGCAGCGGCCTGTCGCATATCCATGCCGCGCTGGCCGCAGAAACGGGTACGCTTTTGCTCGCGCCGCTGCTGCCGGAGCAGGTCACCACGGGTGCCTTTGAACGCAACGACTCGCTGTGCCAGCGCGCCATGGCCGTGTTCTTCGGCTTGCTCGGCTCGGTTGCGGCCGACGTCGCGCTGGTGGTCGGTGCGCGCGGCGGGGTCTACCTGGGCGGCGGCATCCTGCCGCGCTTCGTGCCGGCGCTGCAGGCCTCGGTGTTCGCCGAACGCTTCGTCGCCAAGGGCCGCATGCGCGGCTGGCTCGAGGCCGTGCCGGTCTACGTCATCACCGCCAGCCATCCGGCGCTGCCGGGGCTGGCGCAAGCGCTGGCCGAGCGCCTCGGCGGCCCGGTCCGGAACGGCTAGCCATGCGCGTGCTGCTGGTGGAAGACGACGCCATGATCGGCGACAGTGTCAAGCTGGCGCTGCGCCAGGAAGGCTTTACCGTCGACTGGGTGCGCGATGGCGACGCGGGCCTGGCCGCGGCCAGCACCGCGCACGATGGCCAGCCGTGCTACGACCTGATCCTGCTCGACCTGGGACTGCCGCGGCGCCCGGGCCTCGATGTGCTGCGCACCCTGCGCGCGCGCGGCGTGCCGACCCCCGTGCTGATCCTGACCGCACGCGACGCCGTCGCGGACCGTGTCGCGGGGCTGAACGCCGGCGCCGACGACTACCTGGTCAAGCCGTTCGACCTGCAGGAGCTTGCCGCGCGCATGCATGCGTTGGCGCGCCGCGCCGCCGGGCGCGCGGAACCGCTGGTCACCTATGGCGATATCGTGCTCAACCCCACCACCCGCGAGGCCACCCATCGCGGCGAGCCGGTGCGGCTGTCGGCGCGCGAGTTCGCGCTGCTGTCCGCGCTGATGGCACGCCCTGGCAAGGTGTGGTCGGTGGCGCAGTTGCAGGAGCGGCTGTACGGCTGGGACGACGAAGTCGGCAGCAATACCGTCGAAGTCTATATCCACGCACTGCGCAAGAAGTTCGGCGCGGCGCTGATCCGCAATATCCGCGGCGTGGGCTATGTGGTGCCGCGCCTCGACGGGGACGCGGCGTCCAGCGAAGGAGATACCCCCTGATGCGCTCCATCCAGCGAACCCTGCTGTGGTGGCTGGCCGCGGGCCTGCTTGCCGGCATCGCCATCGCCACCGCGCTGATCTACGGGCAGGCACGGCAGGAAGCCAATGCGCTGTTCGACTACCAGATGAAGCAGATGGCAGCGGCGCTGCCCAGCCAGTTTGCCGACCCGGTGGCGGCGCCCTTCCTGGGCGCGCCCGGCGACCTCACGCATGCCGACGAGGACGTGGTCATCCACATCTGGGACGGCTCCGGCCGCAGCCTGTACCTGTCGCATTCGCACCCGGCGCTGCCGGCGCGCGCCGAGCTGGGCTTTTCCAACGTGACCACGCAGCAGGGCGAATGGCGCCTGTACAGCATGCAGCTGGGGCCCACCGTGGTACAGATCGCGCAGCCGATGAGCGCGCGCCGCACGCTGGCCGCGCGCATGGCGCTGCGCACCGTGGCGCCGCTGCTGCTGTTGTTGCCGCTGTTGGGCTGGCTGGTCTGGATGGCAGTGGGGCGCGGCCTGCGCCCGCTGCGCGAAATCGCCACCGAAGTGCGCTCGCGCGACGCCAACACGCTGGCGCCGCTGGCCGTGCGCCAGATGCCGGACGAGATCGCACCGCTGAGCGCCGCGCTGAACCAGTTGCTGGCGCGGCTCTCGCACGCCATCGACACTCAGCGCGCCTTCGTCGCCGACGCCGCGCACGCCCTGCGTACGCCGCTGGCCGCGCTGCAGCTGCAGGCACAGCTGGTGGAGCGGGCCGAGAACGGCGCGGCGCGTGACGTAGCCATCGGCAAGCTGCGCCAGGGGCTGGAGCGGCTGACCCACCTCGTCACCCAGCTGCTGACGCTGGCGCGGCAGGAGCCGGGCGCGGCCATTCCTCCGCACGAACCGGTCGCGCTGCACGAACTGGCCGCAAGCGTGGTCGCGGACATGGCGCAGGCCGCGCTGGATCGCAATATCGACCTCGGGCTGGACGGCAGCGAGGACACCTCGCCGGCGGTGGTGCGCGGCGATGCGGACGCGTTGCGCATCCTGCTGACCAACCTGCTGGACAATGCGCTGGCTTATATCCCTGCTGGCGGCCGTATCGATGTGCTGGTGGACCGCAGCGCCGACGGACGCACCGTCGAACTGGTGGTCAGCGACAACGGGCCGGGGATCCCCGCTGAAGAACGTGCGCGCGTATTTGATCGCTTCTATCGGGTGGCCGATGCGCCGACCGGTGGTAGCGGGCTGGGGCTGGCCATCGTGGCCGAGATCGCGCAGTCGCATGGGGCGCGGGTAGTGCTCGAGGATGCGGGGCCAGGCTTGCGGGTCAGGGTGGTGTTTGGGGTCGATCAACGGTTACCGTCCGCCGTCCATTAGCGCGCATGCCAAGGGAAATGTAGACCCCAGAATCGTTATGCGCCCGGTCCGGCCGGGCGCCGCGGCGCAGGCACGCGGGTAGGCGCTATACGCTGCGCGAGAACCGGCGACCCAGTTCGCGTAACCACGTCAGGAACGTATTGATGGCGGGATCCTCAAGGCGTGCATTGTGGACGTAGCTGCAGTAGCGCCACGCAGGCAAGGCCGGCCCTTCGAACGGAAACACAAGACGGCCCTCGTCGACATCCAGCGCAACCAGCGCGGTCGGGCCCATCGCGATACCCAGGCCATCAATCGCGGCTTGCAGGGTCAGGTAGAAATGATCGAGCTGCAAGGAATTGCGTGTGGCAAGCCGAGGGTTGCCGCACGCCGCGAGCCACTCCGCCCAAAGGCCGGGATAGGTCGCCGTGTGCAGCAAGGTGTGTTGCGCCAGGTCCGAGACATGGCGAATCGGGTGGGATTCCAGCACACGGGGCGAGCAAACCGGCAGACGCACTTCGGATAGAAACTCGCTGACGACGTATCCCGCGGGCTTCTGCTCGCTGCCACGAATCGCCACATCGAATTCGTCGCGCAGTCTTTCGACGGGCTCATCCGACGTCGTTAGCCGAACCTCCACCGCCGGGTTGGCTAACTGGAAGTTCGACAACTGCGGCAAGAGCCAGCGCAGGGCGAACGTGGTCGGCGCATTGACCCGGATAATCTGTTGCCGCGCGGCATGGAGTTGCTCATTGGTGGCCAGTGCGATGCGATCAAGCGCCGCAGATATCTCGGACAGGTAAGCGCGCCCCAGTGCAGTCAGTACGACCCGCCGGCCCCGGCGTTCAAACAGGTCATGGCCAAGCCAGGCTTCCAGTTGCCCCACTTGCCGGCTGACTGCGCCGTGCGTGACACATAGCTCGTCTGCTGCCGCGGAAAAGCCCTCAAGCCGGGCGGCGGCTTCGAACACGCGCAGTGCGTTCAACGGTGGCAGGCGGCGTGGCATGTGACTACCTTCTATGTGACTTTTCCTGACATAGATTCTGAGTTTATATCGATTTTCATGACGGAAGATAGCCAATATATTGCGTCGGTAGCTCTCAGACCCGTTCCGGATCTGTCTGATTAACTCACCAGAGAGGCGATCGTATGTCGAATGTTGTTGTGGTTGGCGCACAGTGGGGCGATGAGGGCAAGGGCCGGATTGTGGATTGGCTTGCCGAAAAGGCGGACATCGTTGCCCGCTACAACGGCGGCCACAATGCCGGTCACACGCTCGTCGTGAATGGCCAGACCTACAAACTGGCGCTGCTTCCGAGTGGTGTCGTGCGCGGAAAGCTTGGGCTGATCGGCAATGGCGTGGCCCTGGACCCGGAGGCGTTGCTCGCGGAGATCGACCGCATGGCTGCGCTGGGCATCCGCGTGACGCCGGAGGTGCTGCAGATCGCCGATACGGCCACGCTTGTGCTCCCGGTCCACCGGGCGATCGACGCCGCTCAGGAAGGCCTGCGCGCCAAGCCGATCGGCACCACGCTTCGCGGCATCGGTCCGGCATATGAAGACAAAGTCGGGCGCCGCGGCTTGCGCGTTTGCGATCTTGCTGAACCGGAATGGCTCGCGAGCAAGCTTGATCTGCTGCTGCAGCACCACAACGCGTGGTTCCGCGGCCTGGGCCTGCAACCGTTCCGGAAAGACCAGATGCTGAGCGACCTGCTCGCAATGGCGCCGAGAATCCTGCCGTTCATGGGACGCGTCTGGGAGCAGCTCGACCACGCATACACATCGGGCAAGCGCACGGTGTTCGAAGGCTCGCAGGCTGTCATGCTGGACGTGGATTGGGGCAGCTATCCCTATGTGACATCGTCGAGCGCCATTGCCGCTGGCGCGGCAAGCGGCACGGGTATCGCACCCTCCCGCCTGGGGCCGGTGCTGGGCGTCAGCAAAGTCTATGCGACGCGCGTTGGCGAAGGTCCTTTCACGTCCGAAGTGGAAGGAGCGCAGGGTGACACGCTCAGACAGCGGGGTGGCGAGTACGGCGTCAACACCGGCCGCCCGCGTCGCTGCGGCTGGCTGGACACCGTGCAGCTTCGCCAGAGCGGCAAGGTCGCCGGCATCAATCTGCTGGCTTTGACCAAGCTGGATGTGCTCGATGGATTCGACTCGGTCTACGTATGCGTGGGCTACGAACTCGACGGGAAGCGCATCGACTACATGCCCTCCACGAACGCCGAACAGCAACGCCTCGTTCCGGTGCTCAAGCGCTTTGAAGGTTGGAAGGATTCGACCAGGGGCATCCGGTCTTTTGCCGATCTTCCCTGCCAGGCCGTGGCGTTGATCGAGGCGATTCAAGAGGAGGTCGGCATCCCGGTGGCAATGGTGACTACCGGCCCCGAGCGGGACGACGCGATTGTGCTCAGATCCCCGTTCGACGATGCGGGCTGTCTGGCTATGTGAAGGCGATCACGGCGGTGGGTGAGGCAATCCGCCTCACTCGAATTCGCCCGCGCTCTCGATGGTCTCCGTGAGTGTAGGGCGTTTGTGGCTCTTGGCGGGCCTCCTGGTCGTTGGCTTGGGTAGGTAGGTAGGTCGGGTTCGATGTTGTCGTAGGTTTAAGCGCCTGGTTCCGCCCTGCTGGGCGGGTCACTTTTTGTCCGAGCGACAAAAAGTAACCAAAAAACGCGTCGCCTCTGGCGGCTGGCCACCAATTTGGTGGTGTTGGTGGTTCGGGCGGAGGTGCTTGCCGTTTGGCGTGGTTGGCCGTTCGAGCCTGCTACGCACCCTGTCTGTGCCCACATCAACGGACTATTGGACGAACCCGACTTTAGGCCGGTGGCAGCCTGCTAACCACCGCGTCGGTGGGACGCCTTCGGCTGCGCTTCGCGCGGGCCCTAACGTGGCAGGCGGACGGCCACGTCCTGATTTGCGTTTTTGGCTCGGCAATACGACCGCCCCGTGCGAGCGCAGCGACGCACTCCGTGCCCGGGCCCCCGACCTTCGATACTGAGTGCGCGCAGCGCAGCCGTAGGCGTCCTACCGATGACCTCGTTAGCAGGCTGCCAATAGCCTAAAGTCGGGTTCGTCCAATAGTCCGTGGACGGAGGCACCGGACAGGGAGCGTAGCTGGGTCGAACGGCCAACCACGCCAAACGGCAAGCACCGCCGCCCGAACCACCCCCAACACCAAATTGGTGGCCAGCCGCCAGAGGCGACGCGTTTTTTGGTTACTTTTTGTCGCTCGGACAAAAAATGACCCGCCCAGCAGGGCGGAACCAGGCGCTTAAACCTACGACAACAGGAAACCCGACCTACATCCCCAAGCCAACAAGCAGGAAGCCCGCCGGCTACGCCGGCGAAACAGCCCACACCCGCCAAGAACGCCAGCATCCCGCAGGCCAACAGCAAAACCTGCCCTCACCCCACCGCCGTCAACACCCCCTCCCCCGCAAAATGCCTCCGCGCATTCTCCAGAAACTGCATCACGGACGCCGTGATGGCCTCCGGCGACCAGCCGGCCACATGCGGGGTCAACACAACGTTAGGGCAGTCGAACAACACTACCGGCGGCGCCGGCTCGCTCTCGTAGACATCCAGCCCAGCACCACCCAGCTGGCCGGCACGCAGCGCTGACGCCAGCGCCTCAGTATCCACCACGCTGCCGCGCGCGATATTGACGAGGAAGCCGGCCGGCCCCAGCGCCGCCAGCACGCCTGCATCGACCAGGTGCCGCGTGCCAGCCCCGCCCGGCGTGGCGATCACCAGGTAGTCCGCCCACGCGGCCAGCGCACCGATGCTGTCGAAGTACCGGTACCCCGCGTCCTCGCGCGGCTTGCGGTTGTGATAGCCGATCTGCAGGTCGAAGCCCTCGCCGCGCCGGGCGATGCGCTGGCCGATGGTGCCGAGCCCGACAATGCCCAGCCGCTTGCCCGAGACATTGGGCCGCAGCGGCAGCGCAGTGCGCCAGGTGCCGGCGCGTGTGGCCGCGTCCAGCTGCGGCACGGCGCGCACGGTCGCCAGCAGCAGCGCGAAGGCGTGGTCGGCCACGCAGCTGTCGTTGGTGCCGGCCCCGTTGGCCACGGCGACGCCGCGCGCGCGGGCGTGGGCCACGGCGATGTTCTCGAAGCCCGCGCCCAGCGCGCACACCAGTTCCAGTGCCGGCATGGCGTCGATCTCCGCCGCGCTCAGGCCGGCGGAGCCGATGGTCAGTACCGCGCGGATGCGCTCGCCCTGCGTGGCGATCTGCGCGGCGCGGCCTTCGGCGTCCGGGGCGTAGAGGATCTCGAAGCGTTCGGCGATGGCGTCGCGGTGGTGGGTAGCGACCTGGGTCAGGATCAGCAGCGTGGGCTTCATAGCGGGGACAGCGGAGTATGCGGTGGAGTGGAAGGAGGGAGCCAGCGTGGCGGCTGCCGCAGGCATCCGGGGCGCGGATAGCGGGCAGACGTCACATTCTAGCGCCGCGGCGTCAGGCTTGCCGAGGGCGACAACGAACGCGGGCGGCACGCAGAAACGGGTACGCTTTGCCTCCGGCGGGCGGATTTGCGACGGGTCCTGAATCGTGGCATGTGCCTATAAACAAGGGTCAAACGCGTTTTCCGAACGGCCCACGATGCCGTTTTGCCGGTCCCGGCAACGCACGCAGAAACGGGTACGCTTTGGTGCCGCGACGGTGCCGCGACCGTCTCGCAAGCATGCCGGCACAACACCATTGCGTATCATGCGTGTTCTCTTCCTCACTCGCGAAAGAACGGCATGCGCGCAATCGGCAACTTCCTCTGGTTCATCCTTGGCGGCGTGGTGATGGGCCTGGCCTGGTGGCTGGCCGGGCTGCTGGCCTTTATCTCGATCATCGGGATTCCCTGGGGCAAGGCCTGCTTCGTGATCGGCACCTTCACCTTCTTCCCGTTCGGCAAGCAGGCCATCAGCCGGCGTGAGCTGACCGGGCGCGACGATGTCGGCACCGGCGCGCTGGGGCTGTTGGGCAATGTGTTGTGGTTTGTCTTTGCCGGCGTGTGGCTGGCGATCGGCCACGTGATGGCGGCGGTCGCCAACTTCGTGACCATCATCGGCATCCCGTTTGCGATCCAGCACCTGAAGCTTGCTGGCATTGCGCTGGCGCCGATCGGCCAGACCGTGGTCAGCAACGAGGTGGCTGACGCCGCGCGCCGCGATGGCGCGCGCGTGCAGGTGGACAAGCTGCGCCGCTGAAGCATCAGGCGCCGGCGTCCTCGGCGCCTTCGTCTTCCTGCTGGCGGGCTTGCACATCGCTGGCAGGACTGCCTTGGCCTATGCTACGCCAGAGGCACACTGCCTCGGCCCACTCACTGCGCCATGCCCACGCTCCCGACCGATGCCGCCCCCCGCGCCACCTGGCTGCCGCCGCCGGGCAGTTGGCAGTACCACGTGCTGCTGGGCGCGGCCGGCATGCTGGTGCTGGGGCCGCTGGGCGGCATCGCTGCCGCGTACATGAATTTCTCGCTGGGCTTCTTTGTCGGCGGGCAGGTGCTGGCGGGCATCCTCGGCTCGGTGGTGACGGCTGGCTATGGGGCGTCCGGACGCCACGGTGCCAACTACATCCAGACTGCGGCGGCGTCGGTGGCTGGCATGGGTGGCATGGCCGTGGTGCTGCAGGCGATGGCGTGGCTGGGCATGGCGCAGCCGCCGCTGTGGCAACTGGTGCTCTACATGCTGTGCATCGGCATGTTCGGCGTGGGCGTGGGCATGCTGTACACGCCATTGCTGGTGGACCGGATGCAGCTGACCTTCCCGTCGGGGCTGGCGGTGGCCAATATCCTGCGCGCGCTGACCGATCCGGCGCTGCTGCGGCGCTCCGTGGCGCGGCTGGGCGGCGGCATGGCACTGGGCCTGGCCAGCGGGCTGGGCGCGGCGCGCGTGCCGTGGCTGGCGGCGATGGACCTGTCGGCCGCGACCTTCGGTGCCGGCATGATCGTCGGCGCGCGCGTGGGCGTTGCCGCGCTGGTGGGCGGGCTGGCCGGCTGGGCCATGACGCCGTGGTTTGTCGCCGCGGGCTGGCTGGCGCCGGGCGAGCCGTACCGCAAGGCCACGTTTCTGGTTGCGCTGGGCATGATCATGGGGGCGGCCGTGGTCGATGTGGGGCTGCTGCTGGTGCAGGCGTGGCACCAGTGGCGCGCGCCCCGGCGGCCTGCGCCGCGGCGCGGGCCGGGCATGGGCTGGGTGGCGGCCTGGGCGCTGCTGTGGGGCGCGGCCACGGTGGCGGCGGGCGTGGCGTGGTTCGGGCAGCCGCTGGGTTTCCAACTGATGGCGGTGCTGCTGGTGCTGGTGTTTGCACTGGTCAATGGCATCTCGGTCGGCATGGTCGACCAGAACCCGATCTCGTCGGCCTTCGTGCTGTCGGTGATCCTGATGGCCGCCGCCGGCCTGCGTGCGCCGCATGTCGGGCTGATCGCCGCCACGGTATTGCTGGTGGCCACGGCCGAGGCCAGCGATATGCAGCAGGACCGCTCCACCGGCTGGCGGCTGGGCAGTGACCGCATGGTGCAGTTCGGCTACCAGGTGGCGGGCATTGTCGTGGGCGCGCTGGTTACCGTGGCGATGGCCCGGTTGTTCCTGCAAGCCTATCCGGTACTGGCGCTGGACCAGACCAGCCTGCCGGCCGACCAGCAGCCGGCCCGCTGGACCTCCGCCATGACGTACAAGATCGTGGGCGTGCTGCATGGCCTGTCGCGCAGCCGTGCCGACCAGTACGTGGCGGTGGGGGCGGGGCTGGCGATCGGGCTGGCCACGGCGCTGCTGCGCCGCGCCATCCTCGGCCGGCCGGCGTGGCAGCACTTTGCGCAGGCCGGCCGGGGCGGACGGGCCGCGGACTTCCTGCTCGATGCAGTGATCCTGCCGTCGCCCTATGCGTCGTCGTTCGGCGGCTTCGTCAACCTGGCGGCCGCGGGATGGATGGCCGCGGGCGGCGTGGTGGCCAGCGTCGCCGCTGCCGTGGCCAGGCCGGCAACGCCCCGACAGGGCCTGCCACAGGACATGAGCACGGCGTCGCTGCTTGGCGGGGGCCTGATCGCCGGCGATGCGCTGGCGGCGCTGGCCATCGGCGTGGCGGGCTTGTTGTCCGTCACCAGGGTTTGAGCGGTGCTTGTCTAGCCGGGATTGTCAAATTTCATTGACGCTTCTGTCCAAAATACAGTGGATTGTCAAATCACGCGAGCGGCGTACCATAGGCGGCCAGACTGACGTACTGGCTTGACCCGGAGAATCACCATGGCCCTTGACCAAGAATCCTTTGCCCTGCTGCGCGCCTCGGTGCAGCGTTTCATCGACGAACGCCTGAAGCCCGCCGAAGACACGCTGGAGGAAACCGACGACGTGCCCGCCGAGATCGTCGCGGACATGAAGGAGATGGGCCTGTTCGGCATCTCCATCCCCGAGGCCTACGGCGGCATCGGTCTGTCGATGTCGCAGGAATGCGATGTGGTCTATGACCTGGGCCACACCGCGTTCGCCTTCCGTTCGGTGTTCGGCACCAACGTGGGCATCGGCTCGCAGGGCATCCTGATGGATGGCACCGAGGAACAGAAGCAGCAGTACCTGCCGCGCATCGCCAGCGGCGACCTGATCATCTCGTTCGCGCTGACCGAGCCGAATGCCGGCTCCGATGCGGCCTCGCTGCAGACCAGGGCCGAGCTCGACGGCGACCACTACGTCATCAACGGCACCAAGCGCTTCATCACCAACGCGCCGCGCGCCGGCGCCTTCACGCTGATGGCGCGCACGGGTGGTGCGGGCGCCTCGGGCATCTCGTCCTTCATCGTGCCGGCCGACGCCCCGGGCATTTCGCTGGGCAAACCGGACAAGAAGATGGGCCAGCGCGGCACCAAGACCTGCGACGTGGTGCTGGAGAACGTGCGCGTGCCGGCCGCCAACATCATCGGCGGCGTGCCGGGCGTGGGCTTCAAGACCGCGATGAAGGTGCTGGACCGCGGCCGCCTGCATCTCTCGGCGCTGGCCTGCGGCATGGCGCATCGCCTGATCACCGACGCGGTGGCCTATGCCAAGGAACGCAAGCAGTTCGGCAAGCCCATCGGCGACTTCCAGCTGATCCAGGCCATGCTGGCCGACAGCCAGGCCGAGCTGTACGCGGGCCTGTCGATGGTGCGCGACTGCGCCCAGCGCTACGACGCCAAGCCTGCCGGCAAGAGCGATCCGGAAGTCAGCATGCTGGCCTCCTGCACCAAGATGTTCTGTACCGAGATGGTGGGCCGCGTGGCCGACCGCGCGGTGCAGATCCATGGCGGCGCCGGCTATATCGCCGAATACAAGGCCGAGCGCTTCTACCGCGATGTGCGCCTGCTGCGCCTGTACGAAGGCACCACGCAGATCCAGCAGCTGATCATCGCCAAGCAACTGCTGCGCGACTGACCATGCAACCGCCCGGCGCGGCAGGAGTCGACATGAACACGATGCAGTTCCGCGAGCCGGCCAGCCCGCTGCAGGCAGGGCATGATGGCGACGCGCCGCACCGGCTGCGCGCCGTGGTGGCGACCTATCGCCCCACGCTGCAGGCCTATACGCTGGCGGTGTCGCCAGCCGAGCTGATGGCGCTCAGCGCGCCGCCGGCGGAGATGGCGGGCGGCGCGTGCGATCCACGCGCGCACGCGCACCTGGCGCGCTTGCGCGGCGAGGTCCAGGCCAGCGGCATTGCGTTGCCGGGTGCGATCGTGGTCGCGGTCAGCGGCGGCAGCCTGCAATGCGAATTTGACCATCTCTATACGCTGTCGCTGCGTCCGCGCCGCGGTGACCGGCTGATCGTGCTGGACGGCTACGAGCGCCTGCTGGCGCTTGCGCACGGCGAGCGCCGGCAATGCAAGACGCTGGTATCGGCGGTGCTGTGGCGCACGGCGCTGGAGGCCGCCGCGGCGGTGCCGGCAACGGATGCTGCCAACGATACGATCGATGCGCCCGTGGCGCAGTCATGCGCGGCGCGCTGGGCCAACGCTACCCGCGTGTGGCATTGACCGCGGCACCGGGCACGCGGTCAATGCGCCTGGCGCTATCCGTGTGATCAGCGCAATGTGACTTAAGCCGCCTGCCTGGCGGCTCTTTCTTTGGCAGTGCCCGGACGTGTCCGAACGCGGCTGCACCGCTTGCTCGCGGTATGGCCGCTTATTGCTGCGGCCACACCCCATCGACATCGCGCAGCAGGTGGCCGGCGAGAATATAGTCCCCGAGCCGCGTGGCCTTGGCCTCGAGGTCGAGCAGTTCATTGTCCGCCAGCGTGCCAAGATCGAACTGGCAATAGAGATTGCGTTGACGGAATGTGCCCTTGGGTTTGGCCAGCCCTTCGATCAGGGCTTCGCGGGAACGGACGGCGATGCTTTCTTGTCCGCGATACTGCACCTTGATACCGCGCTTTTCTCCGAGCCTGCCGAGTTCGACGGCGTCCTGCCATCCCGTCTCGTAGTCCAGCTCAAGCGCCAGCACGCCTTCCGAGGCCAGAAGCCTGAGCGCTTCTGCCTTGCTGCCAGCTCGCACGATTGACATCCACACCTCTTTTATATCGACTTATACTGTACGAATATACAGTCAACCCGGAGTCGCGGCAAGGCCCTTGCAGCGGACAGCGGTCGACTGTTCCCGGTCACGCCGCCGGGATGTTGCGCCGGCCGCGCCCCCCGGCCTGCGCCAGCCCAGCCGAGTATTGTTTTCCATGTATGTCAGAGGCATGTCAGAGGCGCGCCGGCGGCTCGGAACTGCCCCCGTCACTGCCGGCACTGCTGCCCGTTGCCGTGCCCGTTGCCGTGCCGGGTGCGCCCGCCTGCGCCGGTGCGCCGGCGAAGTCGCCCGCATAGGCGCGTGACAAGGCGCCGGGCTGCATGTAGCGCCGGATGGCGGCGTTGACGGTCTCCGGCGTGGCGCCGCGCAGCCGTTGCTCGAGTTCCTCGGTAAAGGCCATGGTGCGGCCCAGGTAGAGCTGGTTGACCAGCATGCCGGCCAGCGCGGCGTCGCTGCTGCGGCTGACCATGCCCTGCTGCAACAGGCCGCTGACCGCCTCGGCCAGTTCCTCGGCGTTAATGCCGTCGCGCACGAAGCGCTCGAGTTCCTCGGTCACGGCGCGCTGCACGCGAGGCAGGTTCTGAGGCGCATACTGCGCGCGCACGCCGAAGCGGCCGGCGCGGTCGAGCGCACCTACCTGCACCCAGCTGCTCGCGCCATAGCTCAGGCCTTCCCGCTGGCGCAGCCGGTCAGCCAGCCGGCTGCGCAGGCTGGCGCCGCCCAGCACGCGGTTGGCAATCATCATCAGCGCATAGTCGGATGCGTCGCTGGTCAGGTCGATCGGGCTGATGGCCAGGTAGATGGCATTGGCCTTGCCCGGTGTGGGCAGCGTGAACTCGGCCGGCGGGATCGGCACGAAGGGACGGTCGACACGCGCATAGGGCTGTGGCGCCGTCCAGTCGCCGAACAACTGCGCTGCCTGCGCGCTGGCCGCAGCGGCATCGAAGTCGCCCACCAGGCTCAGTTGCGCATGGCCCGCGCCGTAGAAGCGGGCGTGGAAGTCGCGCACCTGCGCCAGCGTGGCGGCCTGCAGGTCGGCAATGCTCTCGGCGATGGTGCGGGCATGGCGCGGGTCGCCCACGGGATAGGGGTCGCCGTGCTGGCCCAGGGCATTGGATGCCAGCACGCCGGGTTCGCGCTGCATGCTTTCGATATCGGCGATGCTGGTCTTGCGCAGCGTCTCGAACTCGGCTTCAGGGAAGGTCGGCGCGCGCAGCAGGTCGCGCAGCAGCGCCAGCACTTCCGGCAGGTGCGCGCGGCGAGTCTCGAAGCTGACCGTTACCCGCTCCGAGCTGCCGGAGATGCCGACGCGCGCGCGCAGGGCCTCGATGCGGTCGGCGATCTGCTGGCGGTCCATGCCGGCCGTGCCGCGCCGGAGCATGGTGGCGGTCAGCGCGCCCACCGTGGTCAACCCCTGCAGGCTCTGCGCATCGCCCATGTGCAGGACCAGCACGCCGTTCACCACTTCACCGCGTGCGGGCTTGGGCAGCAGCGCCAGCTGCATGCCGTTGGCGAGTGCCTGGCGTGAGGTATGGGTTTCGATATTGGCGGGGCTGGGGTCGAATGCCGCCACCGCGGCCAGCGCCTGCCTGCCCTGGTAGCCGCTGACCATCGCCGCGACGTCCGGTGCCGGCGGCACCTGCGCGCGCTGCGGCTGCTCGGCGGGCAGGAACACGCCCAGGGTACGGTTCGAAGCCTGGAAGTAGTTCTGCGCCACGCGCTGCACGTCGGCGAGGGTGGTGGTCTCGATGCGGTCGCGCGCCAGGAAGAACAGTCGCCAGTCGCCCTTGGCGATGGCCTCGGACAGCGCAATGCCCAGCGCGCCGGGATCGTTCATGTACTGCTCAAAGGCGTTGCGCATGCGCACGCGCGCGCGTTCCAGCTCGGCCTCGGTCACGGGCGCGTCGGCAAAGCCTTCGACCTGCGTGATCAGCCCCGCGCGCGCGGCGGCGAGCGGCTGGTCTTTCGATGTCTCCGCCATGAACAGCAGCACGCCGGGGTCCTTCATCGCATAGAACGCGCTGCCGATCGAGGCCGCCTGGCCGCGTTCGACCAGCGCCTTGTACAGCCGCCCGCCAGGCGTGTCGGCGAGGATGATGGTCAGCAGCGACAGTGCGGTGGCGTCCGGGTGCGCGCCCGGGCTGACGTGGTATTGCGCGGCCACCAGGCGGGTGTCGCCCGGGCGCATCACCACCAGCTCGCGCGCGCCTTCCTGCGGGGGCTCGACGGTATGCTCGGGCGGCAGCACCCGCTGCGGGCGCGGAATCGGTCCGAAGTCACGCTCGATGCGCGCCAGCGTGGCGGCAGGATCGAACTTGCCCGCCACCACCAGCACCGCATTGTCGGGCTGGTAGTAGCGGCGATAGAAGGCGCGCAGGTTGTCGATGCTGACTTGCTCCACGTCGCTGCGCGCGCCGATCGGGGCCTTGCCGTAGTTGTGCCAGCGATAGGAAGCGGCCATGGTCTGCTGCATCAGCATGCGCCCGGGGCTGTTCTCGCCCATTTCCATCTCGTTGCGCACCACCGTCATCTCGCTGTCCAGGTCGGCGCGTGCGATCACGCTGTTGACCATGCGGTCGGCCTCCATGCGCAGCGCCCAGTCCAGGTTGTCGTCGCTGGCGGTAAAGGTCTCGAAGTAGTTGGTACGGTCCTGCGCGGTGGTGCCGTTTATGCTCATGCCGCGCCGCGCGAATTCGGTCGGGATGGTCTTGCCCGGCAGCGACGGCGTGCCCTTGAACAGCAGGTGCTCGAGCAGGTGGGCCATGCCGGTTTCGCCGTAATTCTCATGGCGGCTGCCGACCAGGTAGGTGATATTGACGGTGGTGCTGGCCTTGGCCGCGTCCGGCGCCAGCACGATGCGCAGGCCGTTGGGCAGGCGGTACTCGGTGATGCCTTCGACCGACGTCACCTGCGTGGCCCTGGCAGATGTCGCCGCGGGCGCGGTCTGCACCGGCTGCGCCAGCGCCGGCGTGCAGGCAAGCGAAGCAAGCAAGGACAGGTGCAGGGCAGTACGGCGCATGGCGTCTCCGGTCGGGCGGTGGCAGTGAGGGCGGTAGAAAGTTCGCGGGTGAGGCACGAAGCGCATTCTAGCCGCCGTCCCTGTCAGCCACTGTGCCGCAGCCCACGCCCGCGCGCCAGAGGGAAATGTCCGAATCCAGCGGGTATGCGGGTGCATGTAGCGGTAGCATGCCGTCATGAACCTCGATCCCGATACCTGCTACAAGGCCGTCGCCTCGCACGACCGCCGCTTCGACGGGCGCTTCTTCGTGGGCGTGTCGTCCACGGGGGTGTACTGCCGGCCGGTATGCGCGGTGCGCACGCCCAAGCGCGAGAACTGCACCTTCTACGAAAGTGCCGCGGCGGCGGAAAAGCATGGGTTCCGCCCGTGCCTGCGTTGCCGTCCGGAGCTGGCGCCCGGGCACGGCCTGGCTGATATCTCGGGCCGGCTGGCGCAGGCCGCGGCGACGCTGATCGACGAGGGCTTCATGGCCGAAGGCAGTGTTGCCACACTGGCCGCGCGCATTGGCGTGACCGAGCGCCACCTTCGACGACTGTTCGATGCGCAGTTCGGCGTGTCGGTGCTGGAGTATGCGCAGACGCAGCGCTTGCTGCTGGCCAAGCGGCTGCTGGCCGACACCGCGCTGCCCGTGACCGAAGTGGCGCTGGCGGCGGGTTTCGGCAGCGTGCGGCGCTTCAACGATGTGCTGAAGACCCGCTACGGCCTGACGCCGCTGGCGCTGCGCCGGCGCGCCGCCGACGGCGTTGCTGACCGGCTGGTGTTCGATCTCGGCTACCGCCCGCCCTTTGCCTGGGACGCATGGCTGCGCTTCCTGGCCACGCGCGCGGTGGACGGCATTGAAGTGGTCCGTGACGGCGCCTATGCGCGCACGCTGCTGGTGGAAGCCGGCGGCGCCGCGCACACCGGCTGGGTACGGATCGAACACATGCCGCGCCGGCTGGTGCTGCGCGTGACGCTGTCGGCCTCGCTGGCGCGGGTGATTCCGCAGGCGCTGGGCAAGGTGCGCCGGCTGTGCGACCTGGGCTGCCGCCCGGACGTGGTGGACCGGCACCTGGGCGAGCTGGCCGAGGCGATGCCGGGTGTGCGCCTGCCGGGCACCGTCGACGGCTTTGAGATCGCGGTGCGCGCGGTGGTGGGGCAGGTGATCTCGGTGGTGCACGCGCGGCGCATCCTGGCCGCGCTGGCGCAGCACGCGGGGCAGCCGCTGGACGGCACGCCCCCGGACGGCCTGCGCCACACGTTCCCGACCGCCGCGGCCATTGCCGCGCTGCCGCTGAAGTCCCTGCGCGATGCCGGGGTGCCGGCAGGCAAGGCGCGCACGCTGCAGGCACTGGCGCAACGCGTCGCCGACGGCACGCTGGCGCTCGACGCGCACGCGGCGCCGGAGCAGGCGGTGGCGGCGCTGCGCGAGATCGACGGCATCGGCGACTGGACCGCGCAGTATGTGGCCATGCGCGCGCTGGGCTGGCCCGATGCCTTCCCCGGCACCGACTATGCGCTGCGCAAGGTGCTGGGCGTCAGCACCGTACGCGCGATGCACGAGCGCACGGCGCAATGGGCGCCGTGGCGGGCCTATGCCGCCATCCACCTGTGGCATCAGTACGAAGCGATGAAGGATGCGGCCACTGCCGCGGCCGAACCGGAGACGATCACATGACCAGCTATCGCCATATCGACAGCCCGCTCGGGACCGTATTGCTGCGCGTGCAGCAGGGGCACCTGACCGGCGTCTACTTCTCGGGGCAGAAATACCACCCCACGGGGATTGCCGACAGTCGCGACGTGCCCCCGGACGATGCCGCGGTGCTCGACCGCGCCCAGGCGGAGCTGGCCGAGTATTTCGCCGGCCGCCGCGACACCTTCACTGTGCCGGTGCGCTTTGCCGGCAGCCCGTTCCAGCAGCGCGTCTGGCAGGCGCTGCTGGACATCCCGTGTGGCGAGACCGCGTCGTATGGCGAGCTGGCCCGCATGCTGGGCCTGCCGCCCACGCATGCGCGCGCGGTGGGCGGCGCGGTGGGGCGCAACCCGCTGTCGGTGATCGTGCCCTGCCATCGCGTGCTGGGCAGTGCCGGCGCGCTGACCGGCTACGCCGGCGGGATCGATCGCAAACGCGCCCTGCTGCAGCGAGAGGGCAACGGCGCCGCGCCCGGCTGACGGCCTGGCGGCGTTGGCATGGCCCGCCTGTTTATCGCCGTGGAGGTGCCGCCCGCACAGGCGGCATGGCTGCTGTCGACCCTTCCTGCCGCGCACGGCGTGCGGGCCGCCGCGCCCGCGCAGGTCCACCTGACCCTGCACTTCCTGGGTGAGTGCCACACGCCTGGTGAACAACTTGAAGCCGCGCTCGGCAACATCAGCGCGGCTGCCTTCGAACTCCGTGCATTCGGTACCGGGCGCTTTCGCAGCGGCCAGGGTTCGGTGCTGTGGGCAGGCCTGGCGCCAGGCCCCGGCCTGGAGGCGCTGCGCGCCTTGCATGCCGCTGTCGGCCAGGCGCTGGCGGACACCGCCGGCATCACGCCGGAGCGGCGGCGCTTTCATCCCCACCTGACGCTGGCGCGCTGCAAGCCGTCGGTGCCGGAAAGCGTGCTGCGCGCCTGGCTCGATACGCACCGTACGCTGGCCAGCGAGCCGTGGCGCGTCGCGCGGCTGGTGCTGTTCGAAAGCCGGCTCGGCCCGCAAGGCCCGCAGCATCTGGTGCGCCAGGTGTGGCCGTTGACGCAGGCCGGCCCTACGCCAGGTTGCTGAGCCCCAGCGCCACGCCCAGCCCGCACAGGGCCGAGCCGATGGTGCGGTCCAGCAGCCGCTGGCGCCGCAGCATCGCCGCGCGCAGCGCCGGCGCGGTGAAGACGCAGGCCACCAGGCTGAACCACGCCAGGTGCGCCACCGACATGAATCCGCCATAGGCCCACTGCACTGGCACCGGCGTGTGCGTATCGACCACCTGGGTGTAGGTGCTGACCACGAACAGTGTGGTTTTCGGGTTCAGCGCATTGGTGAGAAAACCCATGCGCAGCGCCGCCAGCGGTGTCAGCGCGCGCGCGCCATGCAGGTCCAGCGACAGGGCGTCCCGGTTGCGCAGCGTCTGGATGCCGATCCACACCAGGTAGGCCGCGCCCAGCATCTTCACCACCGTCAGCACGTCGTGCGCATGCGCCATCAGCAGCGCCACCCCGAACATCGTATAGAGCACATGCACCTGCACCCCCAGCGCGATCCCGAGCGCGCTGAGCAGGCCGGCGCGGCGGCCGTACAGGTAGCTGTTGCGGGTGACCATGGCGAAGTCCGGGCCCGGACTGACGACGGCCAGCACGGTCACGGCGGCGACCGTCAGGGATTCGGCGATTGGGGTCATTTTCTGTCAGGTTATGTTGCAGTTATCCGCAGATCACCACCTCCGGCGATCAAAGCGTACCCAATTCTGCGTGCCGCGAAGTGCCGCCACAACCGATATATACTCGCGCAATTCAGTGAGAAAAACTGACTGATGCACTGGCTGGGCTGGATCCGATTCTTTGAGGCCGCGGCGCGCCATGAGAGCTTTGTCCGGGCAGCGCAGGAGATGCACCTGACCCATGGCGCGGTCAGCCGGCAGATCCGCCAGCTCGAGGACACGCTGGGCGTGGCGCTGTTCGAGCGGCGCAACCGCGGGGTCTTCCTGACCGAGGCGGGGCGCACGCTGTTTGCCGCGGCCACGCAGTCGATGGAGGTGCTGGCCGGCGCCGCCGCGCGCATCCGCACGCAGCCGCCGGGGCGGGCGCTGGTGTTGTCGTGCGAGCCGACCATCGCCATGCGCTGGCTGATCCCGCGGCTGCCGCGCTTTGCCGCGCGCCACCCCGACATCCCGCTGCACCTGATGGCCGCCGGCGGTCCGATTGATTTCCCGCGCAGCGGCGCCGATCTGGCGCTGCGGCGCAATGACTTCGCCTTCGATGCGCGCTGGCATGCGCGCGAGGTGGCGCAGGAAAGGGTGGGGCCGGTGTGCCGGCCCCAGCTTGCCGAGGGCGCGGCCGTGGTGCCGGCACGGTTGCATACGCGTACACGGCCCGAGGCGTGGCAGCGCTGGCAGGCCGTGCGTGCCGATGCTGCCGCGACGGTGGCGTTCGACGGCGACGCCTGGTACGAGCACTTCTATCTCAGCCTGCAGGCCGCGGCGGCGGGCCTGGGCTGGGCCATGGCCTCGCAGCTGATGGCCGCCGATGAGATTGCCGACGGCCGGCTGGCGGCGCCGTTCGGCTTTGTGGCCGACGGTTCGGCCTACCACCTGTTGTCGCCCGCGCCGTTCGAGCACGACACGCGCCGGCTGGTGCTGCTGGCCTGGTTGCGCGAAGAGGCGCAGACAACGCTTGGCGGGTTGCCGCCAGCGTCCCCCGAGGCCTGAAAGCGGCGTGCACGCTACCCCCCGGAAGTCTGTGCTCAAGTTCTGCCACAGATTTGCCGAAGTGAGAACATGCGTCTTGCCGGGTATTGGGGCAGGCGCTTAACATGCTGCGCGCGGCCGGCAGGCCTATACGCCCCCGATTGCTTCCATAGCCAGCGATCCCAGCCATTCCAGATGTTGCTTGAATCCATGAACCAGCACGACGCCTCCGGGCCAGCCGACACCGGTGCCGAATCCGACCTCGAGCCGACCGATGACCGCTATCGCCTGACGCACAACTCGCAGGTCGGCACGGTGCTGCGCGACCTGTCGTGGCAGAAATGCATGCTGAGCGTGCGCACCCGCAGCGCGCACCAGTTCGTTACCTCGATCCTGCATGTCGACCCGGTCAACCGCACCTTCGTGTTCGACTGGTGCAATGCGGAACCCGAGCGGATGTCGCTGATGACCTCCGAAGAGAACGCGTTCTCGGGACTGTTGCGCGGGGTGCCCGTCAACTTCGTGGTGGGCCAGCCGGCCGCCACGCGCTACGAGGAAGGCCCCGCCTTCGTGGTCGAGTTTCCGCAGAAGCTCTACCACTTCCAGCGCCGCCGCCATTTCCGCGCGCGCACGCTGGTGACCAAGGGCTACCGCTGCGAGATGCAGATGCCGGACAAGACCGTGCTGGGCCTCGATATTGCCGACCTGTCGCTGTCGGGCGTGGGACTGCGCTCGAAGACCGTCACGTCCGAGCATCTGCCGGTTGGCACCACGGTCGGCAAATGCCGGCTGGACTTCCGCGAACTGGGCAAGCTCGAGCTGGACATGCAGGTGGTCGGCCACTGGCTGGTGGGGCATGACGACAGCGCCATCCACCACTTTGGCTGCGCCTTCGTCAATCCGGACGGGCGCATTGAAAATTTCCTGCAGCGGCTGGTGTTCGCGCTCGAGCTGGCGCACCGGGGCTGATCCCCGCGGCGGGCGCGTGGCGCGCTGCCGCAGCCTATCGCGGACCACGGCGTGACCGCGGCCATGCTCAGTCCCGCGCGGCTGTGCGGGTAAGCAGGGGAATCAGGAGCCGACCATGCGGCCGATCGCCGCCGCCGCTTCGCGCATCGGCGCCAGCAGCCGCGTGATCATCTCGGCTTCGGAGACGCGCGCGGCGCGCACGCTCACGCTCAGCCCCGCCAGCACGATGCCCGAGGCCGAGCGCACCGGCACGGCCATGGCGCGCAGGCCGGGCTCCAGTTCTTCATCGACGATCACGTAGTCCACTTCACGGGCGCGTTCGAAGCACGCTTCCAGTTCCTGCCGCGAGATCTTGGTCTGCAGCGTGCGCGGGCGCAGTTCGGCATGCTCGAAAAAGCCGTCCAGCACCGTGGCGGGCTGGTGCGCCAGCAGCAGCCGGCCGTTCGAGGTGCAGTAGGCCGGCAGGCGGCTGCCCATGCCGAGCGAGTAGTTCAGCACCCGCTGCACTTCGGAGCGCACCAGGTACAGGATGTCCGTGCCGTCCAGGATCGCCAGCGTGCAGGTCTCGTGGATGCGCGCGCTCAGGTTGTCCAGGATCGGCTGCGCCAGCGAGACCAGCGAGGTCGACGAGAAATACGCGTGCCCGAGGTGCAGCACGCGCGGGCGCAGCGCGAACTGCCCGTCCTGCTGGCTGACGTAGCCGAGCTGCTCCAGCGTATAGAGGCAGCGCCGCACCGAGGCGCGCGATAGCTGCGTGCGCTGTGCCACCTGCGAGATCGTCAGCGGGCGCTTGCGTTCCGAGAAGGCTTCCAGCACGGTCAGGCCGCGCGCCAGCGACAGCATGAAGTTGGGATCGCCGGCAAAGCTGGCGAGCAGGTCGGCCTGGGGCCGGGCAACGCGGACGGTGTCGGCCTGGGCGTGGCCTAGACCGAGGGGGCGGAGGGCATCCATTGGGAGCGGAGTTGTCTGTGCATATTGTTCGATAATCGCGCAATGTTAAACCGGCCGGGGGCTGAGGGCCAGCACTGGTTTAATGCTGCGCTGCATCAACCCCGCTGCCGCCGGGCTACCCGCTCGGCGATTTCGAACAGCACCATGCCCGCCAGCATCGCCGCGACAAAGCCCCAGGCCTTGGCATAGCCGGCACCCAGCGCCACCAGCGCTGGGCCCGGGCAGAAGCCCGCCAGGCCCCAGCCCACGCCGAACGCCGCGCTGCCCAGCAGCAGGCGCGGCGTGACCGAGGCCAGCGCCGGCCACTGCATCGGCAGTCCCAGCCACGAGCGCTGGCGCCGCCGTGCGAGCGCGAAGGCCACCACGCCGACCAGGATCGCACCGGCCATGACAAAGGCGAGCGACGGGTCCCAGGCGCCGGCCAGGTCGAGAAAGCCCAGCACCTTGGCCGGGTTGGCCATGCCGGACAGGATCAGGCCGATGCCGAACACCAGCCCGGCCAGCAGTGCGAAGAGGGTGCCCATCGCTCAGCCTCCCAGCCAGTGGCGCTGCACCAGCACTGTCAGGAAGCCGGCCGCCATGAAGGTCAGCGTGGCGGCCAGCGAGCGCACCGAGCCGCGCGACAGGCCGCACACGCCGTGCCCGCTGGTGCAGCCGCCGGCGTAGCGCGTGCCGATGCCGACCAGCAGCCCGGCCACCAGCACCTCGCCCCAGCCGGCATCGATGCGGGCCGCGGGCATGGCATCGAACGCGCCGGCCAGCCACGGCGCCAGCAGCAGGCCGATGACAAAGGCGGCGCGCCAGGCGGTGTCGCCGTGGGGCAGTCTGAGCAGGCCGCCGACGATGCCGCTGATGCCGGCAATGCGGCCCAGGCCCAGGATCATCAGCGCTGCCGCGAGGCCGATGACCAGCCCGCCGGCCAGCGACAGCCAGGGCGTGAAATGAGTGAAATCGATCTGCATGGAAGTGGAGCGCGCCGGGGAACGGCGCACAGCGGCCGCAAGTGCAGCCCGAGGCCCGGATTATAGGCGCGCCGTTGCAAAGCCGGCGCCCATAAAAAAGTCGCCGCGGGGAGCGGCGACCGGGGAAGGTCGTCATTCAAGAGGGGTCTTGGTGACAGGGAAAGTATAGACCTTTGAATTAAGACATTACATACAACCTTGGTGGGGTACGGTTGGAGCACATTTGACGTGTGCTTATGCTGGCCAGTTCAGAATGGTTTGCCGAGGTACAGGTAGAAGCTGTAGGTACCCGCCGCCGCGCGGCCATAGGCCAGGTAGAGCGGGCCCAGCGGGCTGTCCAGCGCCAGGAAGATGGATCCGGACTTGAGCAGCCCGGTCGGGCTTCCTGGCACCAGCGGGTCGCCCACGCGGCCCGCCTCCAGCGAAAAGCCGGCGTAGACGCCTTGCAGCAGGGTCTGCCGTACTAGCTTGTTGTAGTACACCAGCCGCGCAAACTGCATGTTGCCGCCCAACAGCTGGCCGGTGGCATAGCCCGACTGCTGCAGGAAGCCGCCCCACTGGAACAGGTCATAGCGCGGCAGCGGATTGCCGCCGAGATTGCCCCCGGCCTTGAAGGCGAACGACAAGGTGTGGTCGCCGAACGAGTGGGCATAGATGCCGTCGGCCTGCGCCTTCACGTAGGACAGGTCGGCCCCCAACCCTGGCTGCGAGGCGTAGATCCGCATCCCGGCGGCATAGCCGAAGCGCGGAAATTCGACGCTGTCGAGCTGGTCGAAGACGAGCCGCCCGGTGATGGCCCCGCGCCGGATATTGCCCGGGCCCGGCGACAGCGACTCGGGGCCCGTGCTCAGGCTGGCATTCTCCGTGCCGGTCTGCACGCCCACGCGCAACTCGCCGTACTTGGTGAACTGGCTGCCGGCGTCCAGTGCGACGTCAAAGCGGCGCAGGTCATAGGTGGCGATGCGCGTGCTGCCCTGGAAGATATTGAGCGGGCGCCGCTCGATCTCGAAGCGCGGCGCGATGAAGAAGTACTGGCGCGTATCCAGCGGCTGGTAGAACTCGCTGGTCAGGGCCGAGGTCTGGCCCACCTGCACATCGGTGCGCCATTCGCCGCCGAGCGCATTGAGCCAGGTGCGCCGGTAGCTGCCCACCAGGTTGAAATACGCGTCGCCGCGGAAGTCCGAACTCAGCCCCAGCCCGAAGCGCAGGTAGTCGGGTCCGTACGATTTTTCCACCGCATTGACCGCCAGCACGCGCTTGCCGGGCTCTTCGAGGAAGGCGTAGTTGACGTGCTCGAAGTCGCCGGTGCCGAACAGGCGGCGCATGTCCTGGTCCAGCGTGGCCTGGTCGACCGGCTGCCCGGGCCTGGTCTGCATCACCGCGGTGGCGTAGTCCGGGTTGACGCGATGCAGCGGCGCCAGCCGGATCTCATCCACCGGGCGGGTGTCGGGCGGCGGCACCGCCTGTTGCCGGGCGCGCAGTTCTGCGTATTGCGCCGGCGGCAGCGCCAGTGGCGCGAGGCGGTCGGCGACCTTGCGCGCGGCGGCCTCGCCGATGGGGATGGTGGCCGGCAGGTGGTCGAAGTCGGTCGCGGAGAAGTCGCCCAGCGCGGGCTCGATCAGCACGTCGGTGGGCCGCAGCGACGCCAGCGACGCGCGCACGTTCTGCTCGGTCAGGATGTTGAGCATCTGGCCGGTGACGCCGATGATCGAGGTCAGCTCCTCGCGCTTCATCAGCGGCGTGCCCAGGTTCACGGCAATGACGATATCGGCGCCCATCTTGCGCGCCACGTCCACCGGCAGGTTGTCGGTGAGCCCGCCGTCGACCAGCAGCCGGCCCTCATATTCGGCCGGGGCCACCGCGCCCGGCACCGACATGCTGGCGCGCATCACATTGGCCATCTCGCCCTGGCTGAACACCACTGGCGTGCCCGCCACCAGGTCCGTCGCCACCGCGCGGTAGGGGATCGGCAACTGGTCGAAATCCCGGAAGCCGGGCGCGTTGGCCAACTGGCGCAGCACGGTCTCAAGCTGCACGCCCGAGACCGCGCCCTTGGGCAGCAGCAGGCCGCTGGACTGCACGCCGATCTCCGGCGTGATCAGGTTGGTGAAGTCGTCCTGCTTGCGGCGGATAGTCAGGTCCTGGCGCGGCGGCCGTTCCTTGAAGAGCTTTTCGGTGCTCAGGCCGCTGACCAGCCGCTCCATCTCGGCGGGTCCCATGCCGCTGGCATAGGCGCCCCCCACCAGTGAACCCATACTGGTGCCGGCGATGCAGTCGACCGGGATGCGCATCGCCTCCAGCACCTTCAGCACGCCGATATGCGCCGCGCCGCGCGCGCCGCCGCCCGACAGCACCAGGCAGATGCGCGGGCGCGTGCCCGTGGCAGGCATCGCAGCGGTGGCTGTCGCGTGGTTCACCGCGTGGTCGACAGCAGGGCGTGCTGCCGGGTCCGCGGGGGCCGGGTCTGCAGCCATCGCGGTGCCGCGAGCCAGGGCCAGGGCCGCAAGGACGAGCAGGTCGCGCAAGCGACGGGAGGGGGCTGCCTTCATGGCCTGGTCTGGTTCTTTGTCCGGTGAGCGTGGGCTGCCGCGGCGGGAGGTCCGGCTATCTTCGGGCAAAACGTGGCGTCCAGGTCCCCTGCCTGCGATCCGGTAAAAACAATTCATCACGTGCTTCGGAAGCGTGCAGATCGGCGCGACGCCCTGGTGCGCCGTACACTAAGATGGACAAACGCAAGGGGTTGGGGACTGCATGTACGGTTATTTCTTTTGCCAGACCCCCGCGGGACAGCTCACGCTGATTCCCCGCGAGAAGGACTGGATGCTGATGCTGGGCAATGGCGTGATGGGGCGATACCCCGATGCCCAGTCAGCGGTGGATGCCCTGCACGGTGGCGCATTGCGCATGCAGGGGCGGTGCATCGATGCCAGTGCGCTGGGCGTGCCAGCGCGCGCGCACGACTGGCTCTACCATGTACTGAGCCGCTGAGGCGGCGCACCGGCGGGCACGCTGTCCCGCCAGAGGGGGAATCGCCATGACTGCCCTGGTCGAGTGGACGCGCGAGCATACCTGCCGGCTGTTTCCGATGTCGGCCGAATACAGTCGCGGCTTCAGCCCCGATGGCGACAGCCAGGTGGAAGTCAGCTGGCAGGCCGAGCCGGCCGGCTCGCCCGGCCGCTGCCGCGTGAGCGCGGCGCTCTTGTTCGAGCAGAGCGTGATTGACGCCGTGTACCTGGCCGATGCGCCCGAACTGGCCCGCATCGGCGCCCGCCTGGCCAGTCTGGTGTCGCGCTGGCTGGCCGAGGATGACATCGCCTGCCTGTCCGGCGCGGCACTGGTGATCCCGGTCGGCGACGTGCTGCTCAGGCACTGAGCAGCGGCATCTCCACTTGGGGCGGGGCCGGCATCGGCGTGCGGGCCGGAATATACTGGCGGCTGGTCCGCCATTGCGCTGTCCGCGCGCTGCTCAAGTGTCTCAAGTGCCCCCCGGTTCCTCCCCCGACGATCCCCGCCCCGTGCCGCCAGAGCGGCCCGGCGACGACGAATGCTGCGGCTCCGGCTGCGATCCCTGCATCTTCGATTACTACTACCAGGAGATGGACCGCTACCGCGAGGAGCTGCGTGCGTGGGAGGCGCGCCAGGAAGCGCACCACGCGGAGGATCCGGCAAGTTGAGCGCGCTGCAGCAACCGCCGCCCGCGGTGTCCGCGCTGTTTGATTTCGTGCATCGCCACCCGCGCCTGTTCGTGCTGACCGGCGCGGGCATCAGCACCGATTCCGGCATTCCCGGCTACCGTGATGCACGCGGCCAGTGGCAACGCTCGCAGCCCATCACGCTGCAGGCCTTCCTCGGCTCGCACGCCGGGCGCCAACGCTACTGGGCGCGCAGCATGCTCGGCTGGCCGGTGGCGTGGCAGGCGCGTCCCAATGCTGCGCACCATGCGCTGGCGCGGATGGGCGGGCACGGCCGGCTCACGGCGCTGGTCACGCAGAACGTCGACGGCCTGCACCAGCGCGCCGGCAGCGAGGGCGTGATCGAACTGCATGGCAGCCTGGCCAATGCCATCTGCCTGGACTGCGGCACAAGCCATGACCGCGCCGGCCTGCAGGACTGGCTGCTGGCACAGAACGCCGCGCTGCGCGATGTAATTGCCGAGCCTGCCGCCGATGGCGACGTGCATTTCGAATCGCCGCTGTTCGCGCAGTTCCGCGTGCCCGAGTGCGGACGCTGCGGCGGCATCCTCAAGCCGGACGTGGTGTTCTTCGGCGAATCCGTGCCGCGCCCGCGTGTCGATGCCGCGCGCGCGGCGCTGGAAGCCGCGGACGCCATGCTGGTGGTCGGTTCGTCGCTGATGGTCTATTCCGGCTACCGCTTCTGCGTCTGGGCCGGCCAGATGGGCAAGCCCGTGGCTGCGCTCAACCTGGGCACCACGCGGGCCGACGCGATGCTCGCGCTGAAGGTGGAAGCCGGCTGCGCGCCGACGCTGCAGGCACTGGTGTCGCGGCTGGAGCAGGGCGCAGCAGAACCTCGTTGACGAGAGGGCCGCACAGGCATAGCATCGCCTGACTACTTCTTCGAAGTTTCCGATTCCCACCATGACCGCAGACCGCCAACGCCCCGTCAACGCCGCGCCCCCGGGCCGCGCGTTGCCATGCGTGCGTCGCCAGCCTGCGTTCACATCCGTCGCGCCGCCGCCGTACCTCGGCGGTGCGCACCCGCCGCCGCCGCTGCGCGGCTGACGGGCACGCCCTCCAGCCTCACTCAACTCCGGTAGTCCCGTATCCGTGTGCCTGCGCGCACGGCAGCCGCACGCCTGTGCGCGCTGCCGCCGTGCCGTGCCCGCATGCCGATGCGCGTCGCCGGAGCCTGCCAAGCTGACGACAGATGACATCCATGACGACCGACAAAGACTGCGCGGCGCAATTCGACGCCGCCACCGACACACGCACCGCCACCACCTCCGCCTGGGCCACGCCCCTCTTCGTGCTGCTCTGGAGCAGCGGCGCCATCGCCGCCCGGCTGGCGCTCGACCACGCCTCGCCCTTCGCCTTGCTGACGCTGCGCTTCGCGCTGGTCTGCGCCGTGCTCGGCGCGATCGGCCTGGCGCGGCACCGCCTGCTGCCGCCGCGCGGCGAGCGGCTGCACACGGCCCTGACCGGCCTGCTGCTGATCGGCGGCTATTCGGTCTTTTACTTTCTCGCGCTGGACCACGGCATGACACCCGGCTTGCTGGCCACCGTGCTCGGCGCCCAGCCGATGCTGACGCTGCTGCTGACCGAGCGGCGCTTCAGCGCCGCACGCATGGGGGGCCTCGCCCTTGCGCTGGCGGGGCTGGCCATGGTGGTGGCGGACAGCCTGCTGCTGGCCAGGCTGTCACTGGCGGGCGTGCTGTGCGCGCTGGCCTCGCTGGCGAGCATGACCGTCGGCGCGATCCTGCAAAAGCGCGTCACGCGCGCTCCTGCCGAAGTGCTGCCGCTGCAGTACGCCGTGAGCCTGGCGGCCTGCCTGCTGTGCCTGCCGTTCCAGCCCTTCGTTGTCGATGCCTCGCTGGCGTTCGCCGCGCCGCTGCTGTGGCTGGCGCTGGTTATCTCGATCGGCGCGACGCTGTTGTTCTACCGGCTGATCCGTGCAGGCAACCTGGTCAATGTCACCAGCCTTTTCTACCTGGTGCCGGCGGGCACGGCGCTGCTGGATTACTTGCTGCTGGGCAACCGCATGGCGCCCCTGGCGATGGCGGGGATGGGCGCGGTGCTGGCGGGGTTGGGGGTGGTGTTTCGGGGAGGAAGGGGGTGACGTAGCCGGAGAAGGAGCAGGCTTGGCCGGAAGGCCAGGCCTACCGTTGCTTCACCGCCACCCGCACCTCATCCTTGCCCACCGTGATCGCCCCCGGCTCAATGTCCTTGCCGCCAAAGCGCAGTTCCTCGGGCTTGAAGGTGTACACCGGATAGTCCTTCAGCAACTGCTGCGCAACCACCGCGCCGATAGCGTTGAGCTGTTCGCGGTATTGCCCCATGCCGGCGACCTCCACCTGCTGCACGGTCGGGTTGTCGAGCAGCACCGCGCGTTTGGCCGGGTCGTAGCGTACGCCGCTGTTCAGCGCGAGCTTGCCGTCGACCGGCGGCGAGGGCAGCAGGGCGTTGGTCAGGCGTGCGTCGACGTGGGTGGTGACGCGGTTGTTGGCTTCGTCCAGCACCAGCCGGGGGTGGCTGAGCTGTACGCTGATGACTTCGGCGTAGCGCAGCGTGGCGGGGAAGCGCTTGTCCAGCGCGGTCTGCAGTTCCTGCCGGGTCAGGGAGTATTCGCCGGTCCAGAGGTTGTAGCCGGCAAATGCCGAGGACGCGCCAGCGGCGATGCAGGCAGCGGCGAATAGCAGGGAGGGGTTCAGACGCATGTGGCGGATCGGGCGCGCCTGTCGACGGCGCCGTGGATGGAGTCAGCCTGTCAGACCGCGCGGGCGGGGTGGCGTTCCGTCACATCGGCTAGCGGCCTGCATGGCGCGGGCTGCGTCGATCAGTAGTGCGGCGGGATTTCCTGCTGGGGATCGGCTTCATCCGCGGTGGTGGCGGCGCTGCGCACCTGCTGGTACAGCGCGCGGAACTGCTCCTGCAGCAGGTCGATCTGCTGCTGCTGGCGCGCCACGGTGCTGTTCAGGGTATCAAGCAGGTCTTCCTGGAAGGCGAGCTTGATTTCGAGTTCGTTGATGCGATCGTCCATGGTTTCTCCGGCGGGCGGCGCATTGTAAGCCCATCAGCCCACATGGCGCGCCGCTGGCCGGGAAACCCGCGTCAGGTCTTGCTTACTTCGGTGCCGTCAGCAGCATCCACATGATGCCGAAACGGTCGGTGACCATGCCGAACTGGTCGGCAAAGAATGTCTTGTCCAGCGGCATCACCACCTGGCCGCCTTCCTTCAGGGCGTTAAAGGCCTTTTCGACGGCGGCCTTGTCAGGGTAGTTGATTGACAGGCCGAAGCCCTGGAAGTTGGGCTGGTTCGAGCAGCGGCCGTCGGAGGCCATGATCACGCTGTCGCCGATCTGGAATTCCAGGTGCATGACCTTGTCTTCCGTGCCGGCGCCGGGCTGGCAACCCGGGCTGGCCTTGTCGGCTTCCGGGTTTTCCTTGAACGTCATCCGCATGTTGACCTTGGCGCCGAGGGTCTTCTTGTAGAACTCGACGGCTTCATCGCAACGGCCTTCGAAGAACAGATAGGGCTGGACTTGCATGACAACTCCTGTAGGTAAGCCGCCGCCTGGGCGGCCCGTGGATATCGGCATGGCGCGCGCATCAGGCGGCGCGCTGGCAACTGGCGCACGCTTTTGTGTACGCCGTCCACAATACCTTAGCAAAGAAAATGGACGACGTCCACATCAATCGAAAGGGCCGTGGCCAGGACGGCAGTGCGGGCGCGATGCCCACGGTACTGCACTAGAATGGCCGCGACCTTGCCAATCGCCAAACCTTTCGACCTGCCCGGCCCAAACGGAGTTGCCTTGCGTTACGAACTGACCGACCTGCGCCTGTTCCAGGCCATTGCCGATGCGCAAAGCCTGTCGGGTGGTGCTTCGGCCACGCATATCACCGCGTCGGCGGCGAGCTACCGGTTGAAGAACCTGGAACATGCGATGGGCACGCCACTGTTCGTGCGCACCGCGCGCGGCATGGAACTGACGCCGGCCGGCGAAACCCTGCTGGTCCATGTGCGCGAACTGCTGCTTGGCGTGGAGCGCATGCATGGCGAGGTGGGGCGCTTCTCTGCCGGGCTGAAGGGCAATATCCGGCTGCTGGCCAACAGCAGTTCGCTCAACGGCTTCATCATCCCGAGCGTGAGCCGCTTCCTGCTGGCCAACCCGGATGTGAATATCGACCTGGAGGAACGCGCGAGCCAGTCGATCCTGGCGGCGGTGGCGGCGCACGAGGCCGACGTCGGCATCCTCGCGGGAGATTTCCAGAGCGGCGGCGAAGCCACTGGCGTGCGCTCGGTGCGCTACGCGCGCGACGAGCTGATCCTTGCGGTGGCCGCGGATCACCCGCTGGCGCGTGAGCCCGAAGTGCGCTTCGGCGCGGCATTGGCTTTCGACTTTGTCTGCATGAGCCGCACCAGCAGCAACTTCCTGTTCCTGCGCGACATGGCGCAGCGCGCGGGCAAGGGCCCGAACGTGCGTTTGCATGCGCACAGCTTCGATGCGGTGCTGGCGCTGGCCGAGGCCGGCGTGGGCGTGGCGCTGGTGCCGCGCAGCGTGGCGGCGCAGGCCTTGCGTGAGGCGCGCGTGGTGGGGGTGCGGCTGGCAGAGCCATGGGCCCTGCGCGAGCTGAACCTGATTGTGCGCGCCGATGGCAAGCTGCCTGCGTTTGCCGAGGTCTTTGCGCAATTCCTGCTGAACGATCCGCGCGTGGTGGCCACGCGCGAAGGCGGCACCGTGGCGGCCACGGCTCCGTAGCAGGCGCCAGTCAGCGCTTGCGGTTCAGGAAGGTGGCCATGTGCTGCTGCGGCTCGCCGGTGTCGAAGGCGCTGCCGAACTCGGTCACGCTGTTGTTGATCGAGACTTCCAGCGGCGCATCCTCCCACTCGCGCAGCAGGCGCTTCTGCTGCCGCACCGCGACCGGGCCGAAGCCGGCCAGCAGCGCGGCCACGCGTTCGACTTCCAGGTCCAGCTCCGCCAGCGGCACCACGCGGCTGACCAGGCCCCACTGCAGCGCTTCGGCCGCGTCGGAAATCTCGCCGGTCAGCAGCATCCATGCGGTGCGCGCGTTGCCGACCAGGCGCGGCATCAGCGCGGCGTGGATCACCGACGGGATGCCGACCTTCACTTCCGGCATGCCCAGCTGCGCGTTGTCGGCGGCGATGCGCAGATCGCACGCCAGCGCCAGTTCCAGCCCCCCGCCCAGGCACCAGCCCGGCATGCGCGCGATCACCGGCACCGGCAGGTGGCGCACGGCGTCGCACAGGCGGCGCAGGCCGCTGATGAAGGTCTCGGCGCTGGCGCGGTCCAGTGCGGCCATTTCCTTGATGTCGGCACCGCCGACAAAGCCCTTCTCGCCCGCGCCGCGCAGCACCAGCACGCGTACCGCGTCATTGCCGGCCAGCGCTTCGATGGCGCGTGTGAGCGATGCGATCACCGGCGTGCTGAGGATATTGAGCGAGCCCGCCTCGCGGATGGTGACGGTGGCGATGCCGCGCGCGTCGATCTCGACGCCGGCGTGCGGTTCTTGCTGAGGTGCGCTCATGTCGTTCCTTGTGGCTTACTGGAGTTTGGTGAAGTGGATGTCCTCGACGACTTGTTTCCAGTGGGCATTCTGCCCGCGGATCAGGTCGCCGAAGGCCTTGCGCGAAGTCGGTGCCGGGATCGCGCCTTGTTTCTCGATGGCGGCGATCACCTCCGGCTCGGCCAGCACCTGGCGCACGGCGTCGTTGAGCTTGTCGAGGATGGCGGCAGGCGTGCCTGCCGGCGCGCCCAGCCCGAACCACGACGGGTTGTTCATCGCGGGCAGGCCGGCCTCGGCATAGGTCGGCACATTGGGCAGCACCTTCAGGCGCTGCTTCGCGGCGACCGCCAGCGGCTTGAGGCGCCCGCCCTGGATCAGGCCCGATGACGACGGGATATTGTCGAACACCACCTGGATCTGGCCCGCCACCGCATCGTTGAGCGCCGGGCCCAGGCCCTTGTACGGCACGTGCAGCAAGCGCGTGCCGGTGGCGTTCATGAACAGCTCGCCGTTCATATGGCTCAGGCCGCCGTTGCCGGACGAGCCGAACGAGTACTTGCCGGGGTTGGCCTTCAACAGCTTGATGAACGACTGCAGGTCCGTGGCCGGGAACGCGGGGTTGACCACCAGCACGTTGGGCACGTCGGCCAGGTTGCTGACCGGCGCGAAATCCTTGACCGGATCATAGGCGGTCTTCAGGTAGACGTTGGGGTTGACCGCGTGCGAGCTCTCCACCTCCATCACCAGCGTGTAGCCGTCGGCCGGCTGCTTGGCCGCGTAGGCACTGCCGACCGCGCCGCCGGCGCCGGGGCGGTTCTCGACCACCACCGGTTGCCCCAGCACCGGGCCCAGGCGCGTGCCGACGATGCGCGCGATGATGTCGGTGGTGCCGCCGGCGGCGTAGGGGGCGATCAGCTTGATCGGCCGGTCGGGGTAAGCGGCCGCATGCGCGGCGCCGCTTGCGCATGCGGCCAGCAGGGCCATGGCGGTGAAGGTGGGTTTCATCGGTGTCTCCGTGTCAGGGTTATCAGTCTTTTGGGGGCCTACGCGCGGTTCAGCCTGCGAGGGTGTGCTCGCCCAGCAGCGGCGGCGGTGGCAGGGGCAGGTCGTGCCCGGCCAGCATCGGATTGCGCACCATGGGCACGCGGCCCATGACGGGGTGCTCGGCTACCTGCATCAGGCCGCGATGCCGCACCTGCGGGTGGGCGAAGACCTCATCCATGGTGTGGATCGGCCCCCACGGCACGCCGGCCGCATCGAAGGCATCGGTCCATGCCGAGCGGGTGCGCGTGGGGAAGAGATTGGTCAACAGGGCGCGCAGCGCGGGCAGATGTTCGATGCGCGCGGAGTTGGTGGCGTAGCGCGGGTCCTGCGCGAGCTCCGGCATGCCGGCCACGGCGCAAAAGCGCGCGAACTGGCCGTCATTGCCGATGGCCAGGATCAGGTGGCCGTCGGCGCAGCGGAACACTTCATAGGGCGCGCAGTTGGGATGGGCGTTGCCGCTGCGCTGCGGGTTCTGGCCCGACACCAGGTAGTTGGCGGCCTGGTTGGCGTTCATGGCTACCGCGACATCCAGCAGCGCGATATCCAGGTGCACGCCCAGGCCGGTCGACTGGCGCTGGTACAGCGCGGCCAGTACCGCGGAGGTGGCATACATCCCGGTGCTCAGGTCCACCACGGCCACGCCGGTGCGCAGCGGGCCGGCGCCGGGCGTGCCATCGGGCTGGCCGGTGTAGCTCATCAGCCCGCCCATGCCCTGGAACACATAGTCGTAGCCGGGTTTGTCCGCCATCGGCCCGCTCTGGCCGAAGCCGGTGATCGACAGGTAGACCAGGCACGGGTTGATGGCCTTGAGCGTGTCGTAATCCAGCCCGTAGCGGCGCAGCGTGCCGACCTTGTAGTTCTCGACCAGCACGTCGGCCTCGCGCGCCAGTTCGCGCACCTGCGCCGCGCCCTCGGGCGTGCCGTAGTCGATCGCGACCGAGCGCTTGCCGCGGTTGCAGCAGATGAAGTAGCCGGACAGGCGCTGAGCCCCACCGGTGCCTTCGTTGCCCTCGGGCGCTTCCAGGTAGGGCGGGCCCCAGCCGCGGGTATCGTCGCCGCGCTCGGGGTGCTCGACCTTGGTCACCTCGGCGCCCAGGTCGGCCAGGTTCTGGGTACACCAGGGACCAGCCAGGATGCGTGACAGGTCCAGGACCCGGACGCCTTCCAGGGCGCGATGCAGCATGACGACTCCGCTTTCAGACAACAGTGCGGCGCAGTATAGGGAGGGGTCCTGGAGCGAACCAGTCGAGAGTTTTGAACGGCGCGTTCGCGGGTTTTCAACGCAGTGGAAGGCAGCCACGCAGGTGGCGCCGGCGCCCCCGCCTGCCCCGGCGTTTGGCGCGTGGGCGCTGCCGTGTCACAATTCGCGTTTGGCACTGACTCGGCACGTGACTCGGCCGGCCGCGTCGCCGTGCTTCCCGCCGCCTCCGGCCGCTTGCGGCCGACGCTGTGGAAGCCCGCCCAAGAGCCGACAAATTCACATAGATTTCTGGCGATGACTACCATCCTGCAGCACATTCCTTCCGGCCAGCGCGTCGGAATCGCCTTCTCCGGCGGACTTGACACCAGCGCGGCACTCCTCTGGATGCGCCAGAAGGGCGCGATCCCCTACGCCTACACCGCCAACCTGGGCCAGCCCGACGAGCCCGACTACGACGACATCCCGCGCCGCGCCAAGGCCTACGGCGCCGAGGAAGCCCGCCTGGTCGACTGCCGCACGCAACTGGTGGCAGAAGGCATTGCCGCCATGCAGTGCGGTGCGTTCCATATCTCGACCGCCGGCATTACCTACTTCAACACCACCCCGATCGGCCGCGCTGTCACCGGCACCATGCTGGTTGCCGCGATGAAGGAAGATGGCGTCAACATCTGGGGTGATGGCAGCACGTTCAAGGGCAATGACATTGAGCGCTTCTACCGCTACGGCCTTCTGACCAACCCCGGCCTGCAGATCTACAAGCCGTGGCTGGACCAGCAGTTCATCGACGAACTGGGCGGCCGCGCCGAGATGTCCGAGTTCATGCGCCAGAACGGCTTCGACTACAAGATGTCGGCCGAAAAGGCGTACTCGACCGACTCCAACATGCTGGGCGCCACCCACGAGGCCAAGGACCTGGAGCACCTGGATTCGGGCATCCGTATCGTGCAGCCGATCATGGGCGTGCAGTTCTGGCGCGACGACGTCGAAGTCAAGCGCGAGGAAGTCACCGTGCGCTTCGAGGAAGGCCAGCCGGTCGCGCTGAACGGCCAGACCTTCGCCAACAGCGTCGACCTGTTCATGGAAGCCAACCGCATCGGCGGGCGCCATGGCCTGGGCATGAGCGACCAGATCGAGAACCGCATCATCGAAGCCAAGAGCCGCGGCATCTACGAAGCCCCGGGCCTGGCGCTGCTGTTCATCGCCTACGAGCGCCTGATCACCGGCATCCACAACGAAGACACCATCGAGCAGTACCGCGACAACGGCCGCCGCCTGGGCCGCCTGCTGTACCAGGGCCGCTGGTTCGACCCGCAAGCCATCATGCTGCGCGAAACCGCCCAGCGCTGGGTGGCGGGCGCCATCACCGGCGAAGTCACCATCGAACTGCGCCGCGGCAACGACTACTCGATCCTGAACACCACCTCGCCCAACCTGACCTACAAGCCGGAACGGCTGACCATGGAGAAGGGCGAGTCGATGTTCACGCCGCTGGACCGCATCGGCCAACTGACCATGCGCACGCTCGATATCGTCGACACGCGCGAGAAGCTGCAGACGTATGCCAAGAGCGGCCTGCTGTCGTCCAAGGTCAGCGCCTCGCTGCCGAAGCTGGAAGACTGAGCCTCACTGCGCCTTGCCTGACGGCGGGGCAGCCAGAAACCGGCACCTTCGGGTGCCGGTTTTTTTTTCGTCTCGGCGTTTTCCCCAACTGTCCCGGAATGTCAAACGTACGTCCCGGAATATCAAACCGCGGCGTCCCGATCGCCAGATACTGGCTGGGCTTGCCACCCCTGCGGGTGCGCGCAGTGAACGTCCGGCGGCGCGAAGACCGCCGGCTTGCTTCCGGAGACGCCCGACCATGTCCAGACCCCATCTTGCCGTTGCCGCGGAGCCGGTCGTGCCGGCCGTGCCGGCTGCCGCCGGACCGCGCTATGCGTGGCTTGTCTTTGCCCTGACTTTCGGGCTGCTGCTGTCGGACTACATGTCGCGCCAGGTGCTCAACGCGGTGTTCCCGCTGCTGAAGGCCGAGTGGCAGCTCGGCGATACGGAGCTGGGCGCGCTGGGCGGCGTGGTGGCGCTGATGGTGGGCGTGCTTGCGCTGCCGCTGTCGCTGCTGGCCGACCGCTGGGGGCGTGTGCGCAGCCTGATCCTGATGGCCGCGCTCTGGAGCCTCGCCACGCTGGGTTGCGCGGTGGCGGACAGCTTCGGCCAGATGTTCCTGGCGCGGCTCTGCGTCGGCATCGGCGAGGCGGCGTATGGCAGCGTGGGCATTGCCGTGGTGGTGTCGGTGTTCCCGCGCCATCTGCGCGCCAGCCTCAGCGCCGCGTTCATGGCAGGCGGTGCCTTTGGCTCCGTGCTTGGCATGGCACTGGGCGGCGTCCTTTCCGCCCACTTCGGCTGGCGTGCCGCCTTTGCGGGGATCGCCGCCTTCGGGCTGGTGCTGGTGGCCTGCTACTACCTGACGATCAGCGAGGAGCGCCTGCGCGGGCTTCAGGAACGCATGGGCGGGGCCAGTGGCAGCGCGGCCCCGGCCCGGCAGATTGCGGCGCGCCGGATCGTGCGCGAACTGCTGATGGTCCCCTCCGTGCTGTGTGCCTGCATGGGCAGCGCGCTGCAACTGCTGGTGCTGGCGTCGCTGCAGGCCTGGCTGCCCAGCTTTCTGTCGCGCGACTATGGCATGGCAACCGGCAACGCCGGTGTGGCCGCGGCGCTGCTGGTGATGATCGCGGGCGTGGGCATGGTGATCTGCGGCGCGCTGACCGACCGCGTGGCGCGCCACGCGCCCGCGCGCAAATGGCAGATGGCGATTGCGTACAGCGTGGTCTGCTGCCTGCTTCTCATGACCGGGTTCCGGCTGCACACAGGGCCGGCCCAACTGGCCCTGATCGGTGCCGGCATGCTGGTAGCTGGCGGCACCGCCGGCCCTGCCAGCGCCATGGTGGCCAACCTGGCGCAGCCTGCCATCCATGCGACCGCCTTCGCCACGCTGACGCTGATCAACAACCTGCTGGGGCTGGCGCCCGGCCCGTTTCTAACCGGCGTGCTGGCCGACCGTATCGGGCTGGCCGGCGCCCTGCAATGGATTCCGCTAGCCAGTGCCGCTGCTGCGCTCCTGTTCTGCATCGGCCGCCGCCACTATGCCGCGGACCTGCGGCGCCTGGAAAGCCCTGACCATCCTGCACTCCGTGCTGATCCTGGCGCTTCCGCCTGACCTCTTCCCATCCGTTTATGACTGCTACACCTACCCACACCGTCCTGATGGTGTCGGGCCTGCGCGACCATGTTGCCGAATGCTGGTTGCTGGTTTGGTTATGTAGGTCGGGTTCGATGTTGTCGTAGGTTTAAGCGCCTGGTTCCGCCCTGCTGGGCGGGTCACTTTTTGTCCGAGCGACAAAAAGTAACCAAAAAACGCGTCGCCTCAGGCGGCTGGCCATCAATTTGGTGGTGGGGGTGGTCCGGGCGGCGGTGCTTGCCGTTTGGCGTGGTTGGCCGTTCGACCCTGCTACGCACCCTGTCCGGTGCCTACGTCGACGGACTATTGGACGAACCCGACTTTAGGCTATTGGCAGCCTGCTAACGAGGTCATCGGTGGGACGCCTTCGGCTGCGATGCGCGCACTCAGTATCGCAGGTCGGGTGCTCGGGCACGGAGTGCGTCGCTGCGCTCGCACGGCGCGGTCGGGATGCCGAGCCCCAAAAAAAAGAACGCAAATCAGGACGTGGCCGTCCGCTTGCCACGTTAGGGCCGGCGCGAAGCGCAGCCGTAGGCGTCCCACCGACGCGGTACTTAGCAGGCTGCCAACCGCCTAAAGTCGGGTTCGTCCAATAGTCCGTTGATGTGGGCACAGACAGGGTGCGTAGCAGGCTCGAACGGCCAACCACGCCAAACGGCAAGCACCACCGCCCGGACCACCCCCACCACCAAATTGATGGCCAGCCGCCTGAGGCGACGCGTTTTTTGGTTACTTTTTGTCGCTCCGGACAAAAAGTGACCCGCCCAGCAGGGCGGAACCAGGCGGTTAAACCTACGACAACATCGAACCCGACCGACATAACCAAGCCTACGAGCAAGCAGCCCCGCCGGCTACGCCGGCGAATCAGCCCACGCCCGCCAAGAACCACAAACCAGCCGCATAGCAACAAGCCCAAAAGCCCCCAAATCCACAAGAAACCCTCCCTTCATTCCCCCACCTGCGCCCGCCACGCCGACACACTGCGCCCGAAATGCCCACTGAACCACCGCGAAAACGCGCTCAGCGACGAAAACCCCAGCAGCGCAGCCACTTCAGACAGCGGGCGCTCGCGATTCTCCAGGTAGCGGATCACCAGGTCGGCACGGGCCTCGGCGAGGATGTCGGTGTAAGTCGTATGTTCCTGCCCCAGCCGCCGATGCACGGTGCGCCGGTCGACGCTCAGGTGCTGGGCCACGCGTTCGACTGAGCACAGCCCGGTGGGCAGCAGCGCACAGACCAGCTTGCGCACCATGTCCGACATGGTCGCCGCGGTCGACTGCGCCAGCAGCGTGCCGAGATAGTGCTTTACCTGCTGCGCCATCACCGGGTCATACGACGGCAACGGCGCTTCCAGGTCCGAGGCCAGGCAGACGATGCCGTCGAAATCCTGGTTGAAGGTGCCGGGCATGCCGAACACGCGTGAAAACGTGGCCGTGCTGGCCGGTGCGGGATGCGTGAAGCAGACGCTGCGCGGCCGCCACGATGCGCCCAGGAACAGCCTCAGCATCCGGAACACAACGCCGACCGCCAGGTCGGCGGCCTGCCGCAAGGTGCCCGGCGCTTCGGTGAGCACCTGCAGCCGGATCATCACCAGGTCATCGCTGTCTTCGATGCGCATCGACAGCGACTCATTCTGCAGACCCATGTAGCGGACCATGGACTCCAGTGCGCGGCGCAGCGTGGGTTCCTCACGCACCACGAAGGCCAGCGGGCCGAGGTTCGAGAACTCGCGCAGCTCGGCCATGCGCAGGCCGAAATCGTCAGCCCCGGCGGCCTGTGCCGACGCATCCAGCAAGCGGCCCACCGATGCCGCGGGGATGCGGATATCGGGATCGAGCAGGACCGAGCGGTTGATCTTCGCCGCCCTTAGGTGCTGGTATGGATCCAGCCCCAGCGAACGCGCGACTTCCACGTAGTTGGTCAGGCTGGCGCTGCGCAGATAGTAGGACATGGGGCGGATTCCGGGCTTTCCCTGAGTGTCCCGAAATGTAAATCGAATGTCCCGGATCATCAAATCGCGACTGGTCTATCGCCGATACTCCAACCAACTAACCAACCGGAGCCATCCATGCAATTCCTTGACGATTCCCTGCACCCCGAAAACATGGACAAGGTGGTGATCACTGTGGCGCCCTATGGGCCGGAGTGGATGCCGCAGGACTTCCCCGAGGACATCCCCGTCACCATGGAAGAGCAAATCCAGAAAGCGGTGGACTGCTACAACGCCGGCGCCACCGTGCTGCACCTGCATGTGCGCGAGCTGGACGGCAAGGGCTCCAAGCGGCTGTCCAAGTTCAACGAGCTGATCGCCGGCGTGCGCGCCGCGGTGCCGGACATGATCATCCAGGTTGGCGGCTCGATCTCGTTTGCGCCGGAAGACGACGGCCAGGAAGCCAAGTGGCTGTCCGACGACACCCGCCACATGCTGGCGGAGCTGGAGCCCAAGCCCGACCAGGTGACCGTGGCGATCAACACCACGCAGATGAACATCATGGAGCTGCTCTATCCGGAGTACCTGAAGGGCACCTCGCTGGAACACCCGGCCTACCAGGCCGCCTACCGCGAAATGACCGTCCCGGCCGGCCCGGGCTGGGTGGAAGAGCACCTGCGCCGGCTGCAGGCCTCGGGTATCCAGCCGCATTTCCAGCTGACCGGCATGCACGCGCTGGAAACGCTGGAGCGGCTGGTGCGCGCCGGCGTCTACACCGGTCCGCTGAACCTGACCTGGATCGGCATCGGCGGCGGCTTCGACGGCCCCAACCCGTTCAACTTCTTCAACTTCGTGCACCGCGCGCCGGACGGCTGCACGCTGACCGCCGAGTCGCTGCTGAAGAACGTGCTGCCGTTCAACATGATGGCGATGTCGATGGGCCTGCATCCGCGCTGCGGCATCGAAGACACCATCATCGACCAGCATGGCAACCGCATGACCTCGGTGCAGCAGATCGAGCAGTGCGTGCGCGTGGCGCATGAACTGGGCCGCGAGATCGCCTCGGGCAAGGAAGCCCGCGAGATCTACCGCATCGGCACCTGGTACGACAGCGCCGATGCCACGCTGGAAGCCAATGGCATGGCGCCCAACCGCAAGACCGGCCAGAAGAACCTGCCGCTGCGCGCAGCGGCCTGACGCTGGCCACAGGGCCGGCATATGGCCAGCCCTCTCCAGGGACCACAGGAGTCCGTGATGCATCACCCTGACGCAATCGCCAATCCCTGCATCAACATCTGCCGCATGGACCTCGCCAATCGCTACTGTCAGGGCTGCGCCAGGACGCGGCTGGAAATCGGCCGCTGGGCGCAGATGAGCGAGGCCGAACGCGCGCAAGTGCTGGCGGCGGCGCCGGCCCGCCGCGGGCAGCGTGCCGCCACGGGCGCCCTGTCATGAGCCAGCCCGCCTCCCTCTTCATCCAGGTCGGGTTTGACCTGGTCTGTCCCTGGTGCATGATCGGCAAGCGCCATCTTGAAACGGCGCTGGCGCAACTGGCCCAGGAACGGCCCGATGTGGCCGTTACGGTCGAATGGCGCAGCAGCCCCCTGTTTCCGACGCTGCCGCCGGCCGGCATCCCATATCGCAAGTTCAGGCTGGCGCGGCTCGGCAGCGCCGAAGCCGTGGCGCTGCGGCAGGCGCAGGTATGCGCCGCGGCGCGCGAGGCCGGCATCACGCTGGAACCCGAGCGCATCGAGGTCCTGCCAAACACCGTGCTTGCACACCGCCTGATCCGGTACGCGCGCGAGGCAGGCGGCGACGCGGCCGCTTCCGCGCTGATCGACCGCTTGTTTGACGGGTATTTCCTGCGCGGCGAGGACCTGGGCGATCCGCGCGTGCTGCACGCGGCAGCGATCGCCTGCGGCATGCCGATGCCGCAACTGTCGGTGCCGGCCACGGCGCACGACCTGGCGTGGCTGCCGCCGCTGCATGGCGCGGATGCGCCACTACCCAATCCCGGCCTGGGCGTGCCGCGCTTCGTGATCAACGGTGCGCCGCCGATCGCCGGCGCGAGGCCCCCACGTGCCTTGCTGGAGGCCATGCTCCGGGCGCTGGCCCGCGCGTCTCCCGCTTCCCCATCCACCCCTGGTTTGGCGATCACCGCCCGGTGACGCCGCGCCGGGCAATGCTGGACAGAAGATCCATACAACATAACGGAGACAACATGCCCACCCACCCTTCCTTCCTGCTGCGCGTCGCCGCCGTCGCGGCCAGCCTTGCGCTGGCTGCTCCCGCCGCCATGGCCTGGACCAGCAAGCCGGTCCGGATGCTCGTGCCGGCCCCCGCCGGCGGCACCATGGACGTGCTCGCCCGCCTGCTGGCAGACCAGTTGTCGGCGGACCTTGGCCACCCTGTGGTGGTCGACAACAAGCCGGGCGCCGGCGGCGGCATCGCCATCACCACCATGCTGGCCGCGCCCGCCGATGGCCAGACCATCATGGTCACTGCCAGCAATGTGCTGACCGAGGTGCCGCATGTGCTCAAGCCCGCGTTCGACCCGCTGAAGGACGTCAGGCCCATCGCCGCCGTGGCACGTTCGCGCATGGTGATGATCGGCGCGCCTGGCCTGCCGGCCAAGGACCTGAAGGGCCTGATCAGCTACGCTCGGGCCAACCCGGGCAAGCTCAGCTTTGCCTCGTACAGCGCCGGCACTGCGTCGCACTACGCCGGCATGATCATGAACCAGAAGGCAGGGCTGGATCTGCAGCATGTGCCCTTTGCCGGCTCCGCGCCGGCGCTGGCGCAGGTGATGGGCAACCAGATCGCGGTGATGTACGACGGCATGGTGACGTCGCTGCCGATGATCCGCGCCGGCAAGGTGCAGGTCTATGCGGTGGCGTCGAAGAGCCGCTCGGCGCTGCTGCCACAGGTGCCGACCTTTGCGGAACTGGGCTACCCCGACATGGAGTTCAGCAACTGGGTGGGCGTGATTGCATCGTCAAAGCTGTCGCCCGAACTGGCCGAGAAGATCCACGCGGCTGCCTACAAGGCCGCGGCTTCGGCCAAGGTGCGCGACCGTCTGGAGGCGCTTGGCTATGAGCCGCTGCCGGCGCAGCCCTTGCCGCAATTGAGCGAGTCCTTGCGCGCGGAGTTCGAGCGCAATGCCGGCATCGTCAAGGCGTTTAATATCCAACCCTGAGTCCCTAGATACTATGAAGGGCCGCGAAGGAACAAGCCCCTGGAGTAAAACGAAGATTCGCAGTCTCGTTTCTCGAAAGGAGCACGCAAATGAACATGCCTGACACAGCCCTTCAGGGGCAGAATACG
>NZ_QKWJ01000059.1 GCF_003353055.1 Cupriavidus lacunae | reverse complement strand
GGCAAGTCCCTCAAATCTCCCAGGATTCGAATCAGATTCATATTCGATCTGGGAGTTCGGCACGCAGCGAAATTCTTGCTAAGCCTTGCTGCGTCTTACTCTTCGGCATTCCGCAGGGACGACCAAATACAGCGTGCCGTTCATGACGGCTTATGCCCTGGTCCATGGCGCGCCCGTGCTCGACAGGATGGACGACCGGGTGCTTGGAGACGAAGCCGTGCTGGCGCTGGCCCAGCGCGTGGCGATCACTGAAAACCTGCCAGACAATCCTGGGCATCCCCTGGCCGAGCTTACCTTGCATGCGGGCGACGGGGCCAGCCGGCATTATGTCTTTGACCCCATGAGCCTGAAAATCGACGAGCAGGGCATTCGAAGCAAGTTCGAGCAATGCTGCGCCTACTCGAGCCGCGACGGCGCGGTCGTCGAGCAGGCCTGGAATGCCATCATGCAAGGGCGCATCGCGCAAGCCTTGGCCGTGCTGGAGTAACGCACAGGCGCGGCCGGGAAATGACTCCCGGCCGCCAGGTTGCCAAGCGGGGCTTAGGCCAGGGCTTGAGCCTCGTAGTTCAGGGGCAGGCCGGGCCTTGGCCACTCCATCGACGCGAGGCGTCCGGTTTCGGACAAGGTGATGTAGGCGGTCTTGTGCTGCGGGCCGCCAAAGCAGATGTTGGTCACATGGCTATCTGGCATCTTCACGCGGTCCAGCACTTCCCCCGTGGGCGCCATGACAGTCACCACGCCCAGGATCAGCGTGCCGACGCAGATATTGCCTTCGGAATCTATGGCCATGCTGTCCAGGCGTTGATAGCCGGGCAGCCCGCACACCAGGCGGCCGCCGTGCGGCGACGGGTAGGGATGCCGCGCCAGCTTGCCCGGCTCCAGGATGTCGAAGGCCCATACCGTGGTGGTCTCGGTCTCGGCGACATAGAGCACCTTGCCATCCGGGGACAGCCCCACGCCGTTGGGCGCGGCCACGGGGTAGGCCAGTTGGATGATCGAGGTCCCATCCGGCAGGGCGTAGTACAGGCCCCCATGTCGCGATGCCGCGCATGCTTCTTACCGAAGTCGCTGAAGTACATGCCGCCGTGCGCGTCGAACACCAGGTCGTTCGGGGAAGAAAGGCGGTTGTCTCCACAGTGGGAGTACAAGGTGCGGACTTCGCCAGTGGCAAGGTCGGTGCGCTGAATTGACCCGCCGGCATGGTCCTTGGCGGGGCCCGTGGCGGAGAAGCCCGTTGCCTGATAGGTGTTGCCCCCGTTATTGCAGACATACAAGGCGCCGTCCGGCCCGAGGGCCATGCCGTTCGGGCCGCCACCACATTTCGCGACGGTGCTGGTGGTGCCGTCCGGGCTCACGCTTATGACGGTGCCGCCGCGGATTTCGGCAACCAGCACCGACCCGTCGCGCATGGCGACAGGACCTTCGGGGAAAAGCAGGCCCGTGGCCAGGATCTTGACTTCACTCATTTTGTCTCCTGTTGGGTAGAGTGTGTTCCGGGCTGTTCATTGGTTACCGTGCGTTCGTCATGCACTCGTGGTGATGCCCGCCGCCTTGATGAGGACAGCCCATTTGTCGATTTCAGTGGTGATGAATTTCTGGAAGTGCTCGGGCGTGTCGGCCACGATGTCGGCTCCCCTGGAGCGCCATGGCTTCCTTCACGGCGTCGGTGGTCAGCGATTGGCAGATGTCCTTGTTTAGCCGGCTGACGATGGCCTTGGGTGTGCCAGTCGGCGCCAGGATGCCGGTCCACGCGCTGACGTCGAACTGCTTGCCAGTCAGTTCCTGCAGGGTCGGGATATCGGGAAAAAGGGAAGATCGGCGCGAGGTCGTTACGGCAATCGCACGGAGCTTGCCCGCCTTCACTAGCGTGCCGGCGCCTACGATGTTGGCCGCCATCAGGTCGATGTGTTTGCCAACCAGGTCCACCAACGCAGGGCCCGTGCCCTTGTAGGGGACATGCGTCATGGATATCCCGTACATGTAGCTGAGCAGCTCCATGCTCAGGTGGTCGTTGGTGCCATTGCCCGAGGAGCCGAAGCTCAGCTTGCGCTGCGCCTGGCTTCCTTGACCAGATCGTCCAGTGTCTTGATCGGGGAGTCCGGCGCCGTCACAAGCATGAAAGGGGACTTTGCCGCCAGGCAGACTGGCGCGAATGCCTCGATGGTGTCGTACGGCAGTTTCACCAGGGAAGGGTTGGATGCATGCGGCGCGCTGGTGACCAGCAGGGTATAGCCGTCTGGCGCTGCATTGGCTACAAATTTCGAACCGACGATGGCGCCTGCGCCAGGCTTGTTCTCCACGACGACGGATTGCCCCAGCGCCTTTCCCAGCGGTACGGCCAGGGCTCGGGTCAGCGCATCGGTGCCGCCGCCTGGCGCGAAGGCCACGATGATCATGATGGGCTTGCTGGGATACCGGTCTTCGGCCCGCACTGGGGCGCAAGCCATCAGTGCGCCTCCGGCAGCCAATGTCCGCAAAGCATCTCTTCGATTCACATTGTCTCCTCATGGACGTGGCGCTGCTCGCGATTGCTTTGCGCGTCAGCGATGACGAATGGTTTTTTTATGTTGTCGCTCGATATTCTCAAAGTGATGCGGATCGAGTTGAACTGTCTAAGAACGAAAACCACATTCGATTTATTCGAATAATTGGAACATGGCATGAAGCCTTCGGCGCTGTCGTGGCAGCGGTTCTGGCTCCTGAATTTTTAGATGAATCTGAATGCTGGTTTCACGGTTCGTGTGTGGCGAGCCTTGAGCCTCGGGCTTTCGATTGCCCGCAGGACGGCCGTGTGCAGTACTTCTCTCGCGTCGTCGGGCGTGCCAGCGGGGCAATCAATCCGCCGTAAATGACGGCGGCATGCGGTCCCTCAATGGGCCGACAAGCCTCCGATCTTCTTGATCAGGGCCGCCCACCTGGCTACGTCTTCACGTAGATAGGCGTTGTAGTGATCGGGATCGTCGGCCACGACCGTCCCGCCCTGCTGCATGATCTTTTCCTGGAATGCCTCGTCTGCCGCGGCCTGCTTGATCACGGCATACAGCTTGTCCACGATGGGCCGCGGCGTGCCGGCCGGCGCCAAGAGGCCGAACATGGTGCCGACTTCGATATCCAGCCCTTGCTCGGCAAAGGTAGGCACATTGGGCAGCACGGGCAGCCTGTTCTTGCTGGCCACGCCCAGCGCCTTCATCCGCCCTGCCGAAAGCATGGCCTGCGCCGAGATATACGTGGTGAAAGTCATCTGCACCTGGCCCGACAGCACATCGGTCAGCGCCGGCGCGGCGCCGGTATAAGGCACATGCACGATAGCCAGGCTCGTGGCTTGTTTGAACACTTCCCCCGCCAGGTGTGGCGCGCCTCCCGCGCCGCTGCTTGAGAAATTGAGTTTTCCTGGATGTGCCTTCCCGTACGTGATGAGCCCTTGCAAGCTATCGCCCGCAAACCCCGCCTTGGTCACCAGCATCATGGGCGCGAACGCCACCATGGTGATGCCCGTGAAGTTTTTAACTGGATCGTAGGGTGTCTGGGGAATGACGGCAGGGTTCAACGTGAGATTGGTGCTGGTGAACAGCAGGGTATGGCCGTCAGGTGCGGCGCGCCTCACGATATCCGCGCCGATATTACCGCTGGCGCCTGCCCGGTTGTCGACGATTACGGGCTGCTTGAGCGCGCGCGTCAGTCGCTCGGCCGTGGTGCGCGCCAGGATGTCGGTGCTCCCGCCCGGCGCCCAGGGCACGACTAGTCGTATCGGCTTGGACGGATAGTCCGCCGCGGTCTCGGCCTGGGCCGCTTGCGGCAAGGCGATCCCCCATAGCGACAAGGCCATGGCGTACATGGCATCGCGCAGCAGATTTCTCATTGTTGTCTCCGGGTCGTTGGTGTTACGCCGGTCAATCTTGCGTGCACCCATGCCAGGAAAGAAGGCGCGGTCATCGAAAGCGGCGTTCAATAAATCTGAAACGCACGACATGCAGGCATGCAGGATTCAAGATAAATGAACCGGCCCTTCGGCTTCTCCAGATTTTCCGGCGGGCACGGGCCGGGCACAATGCCCGGAAAACGGGCCTACTGGAGCAGACCATGAAGTGCCTCAAGGCGTTGCTGGCCAGCGGCGTGCTGGCCACCCTCGGGCTGGCGGGCGCGGCTCAGGCCGCCTATCCCGACAAACCGATACGGCTCATCGTGGGCTTTCCCGCAGGTGGTGCCTCGGACGTGGCTGCGCGTGCCATCGCCGCCAAGATGGGGGCCATGCTTGGCCAGGCCATCGTCATCGAGAACAAGGCCGGTGCAGCCAGCAACATCGGGTCCGATTACGTGGCCAAGGCGACGCCCGAAGGCTACACCTTGCTGTTTGGCACCATTTCGCTGGCGGTCAATCCCAGCCTCTACCGCAAGCTCAGTTACGACCCCTTGAAGGATCTGGCTCCGATCGCGCAGGTTGCCTCGACACCCTTCCTGGTGGTGGTCAATCCCGGCACGCCCTACCATTCGTTGGCCGATCTGATCGCAGCCGCCAAGAGACCCGCCGACAAGCCCATCTACTTTGCCAGCGCGGGCAATGGCTCAGGGGCGCACCTCTTTGCCGAGTTGTTCAACAGCCAGGCCGGCGTCAAGATGCGGCACGTCCCTTACCGCGGCGCGGCGCCGGCCATGTCCGACGTATTGGGCGGACAGGTCCCGCTGACCTTCGACAACATCGTCACCACCTTGCCGCTGGTCAAGGGCGGCAAGCTGCGCCCGCTGGCGGTCACTTCCAAGACACGCTCGCGGGCCGCCCCTGATATTCCCACCGTGGCCGAGGCGGGCGTGCCCGGCTACGACGCCACGGCCTGGTTCGGCCTGTTCGCGCCGGCCGGGACGCCGGCCGATGTCATCCAGAAGTTGAGCGCCACGGCCGCCCAGGCCACGCAGGCCCCCGAGGTGCGCGCCGCGCTGGAAGCCGTCGGCTGCGATCCCATGGGAACCAGCCCGCATGACTTCGATGCGTTTTTCAAGTCGGAAGTACGGAAGTGGGCCAAGGTCGTCGACGAAGCCCACGTCCACCTGGATTGATCCCTAACCCGTTCCCTACAGTGGTGTGATATGAAAATCTGGCATCAAAGCTTTACCGTGCTCAGCGACCTGGGTCCCTACAGCGAGGCGCTGAAGCGGCACTTCGCCAAGGTGGCCCGGCCCGACACGCAGATCGACATGCACGGCATGCAGGTCGGCACCTACCGCAGCAACTATCCTGGCTCCGACATCCGCCACGTGGCCTTCCAGTATGTGCACGGCCTGCAGTTCATGGCGGCCGCAGTGCAGGCCCAGGAGCAGGGCTACGATGTCTATTCGCTGAGTACGCTGCCCGAGCCTGCCTTGCGCGAGATTCGCAGCCTGGTGGACATCCCGGTGGTGGGGTATGGCGAGTCGGCCATGCTGACGGCCTGCATGCTGGGCCGCAAGTTCGGCGTGCTGCTCTTCATCGACGACATGAACGAGCTCATCGCCGAGAACGCCAGGAATCATGGCCTCGAGTCGCGCTTTGCCGGCGCCGTGCCGGTGGGCTTTACCTTCAATGACGTGCTCAAGGGCTTCGAAGATCCCACCGAACTGATCGAGCGGTTCAAGGCCGCGGCGCGCAAGTTGATCGCGCAGGGCGCAGACGTCATCATCCCGGGCGAAGCCCCCCTGAACGTGCTGCTGGCGCAGAACGGCATCGCCGAAGTGGATGGCGTGCCCATCCTGGATTCGCTGGCCGCCTGGGTCAAGCAGGCCGAGACCATGCACGACCTGCGCCGCCTGTGCGGCATCAAGACCTGCCGCAAGGGCTACTACCACAAGCCCCCCGAGGCCGGCCGCGTCAATGAGGTTTTTTCATTCTACGGTCTGGACCGACTGCAACCATCGTCGTGACGCTGGGGCGGCGCCGCGCGTCGAAGATTTCGAGCAGAAAATCGATGAAGACGCGCACCTTGGGCGCCGCGAAGCGCGACTTTACCGTCACGGCGTGGAAGGTGCGCTTGCTGGTCTGCCAGTCGGGGAAGAGCTCGACCAGCTTGCCCTGCTTGATCAGGTCACTCACGAACACATCCAGGACGCAGATTAGGCCCACGTTCTGCAAGGCGGCCTGGATCAGGGCCTCGGTATTGTTGAAGTGCAGCGGCCCGGCCGGTTTCACTTCCACTTCGTTCCCATCCTGGGAGAAGCGCCAGGGATTGGGCGTGTGGTTGCCTTCGGCGAACAGCCCCAGGCAGCGGGCCGGGTCGAGGTCGCGCGGCGTGGCGGCGCGCATGGCACCGACCGTCGCCGGCGTGCCGCACACGATGTACTGCGCTTCGTAGATAGGCCGGCCCACCAGGTCGGCGTCTTCCACGCGGTCCATGCGGATGGCCACGTCGGTGGCCCGCTCGATCAGGTTGTGTGGGTCGTTGGTCAACGATACGGAAACGGACAGGCCCGGATGGCGGCGCGTGAGCTCGGCCAGGGCCGGGCACAACAGGTTCTGGCCGATGGCGAAAGGCGCTTCCACGCGCAAGGGCCCGACGACGTCGGTCGCGTGGATCTTTACATCCGTCTCGGCACGCGCCACGCTGCGCAGGATCTCCTGGCAGTGCGGCAGGAATATCCGTCCTTCTTCGGTCAGGTGCAGGTGCCGGGAGTTGCGCTGGATCAGCGTCGTGCCCAGGTGCGCCTCGAGATTGCGCAGGCTGGTGGTGACCGTGGCGTTGGCAAGATCCAGTGATTCGGCGGCGCGCGAGAGGCTGCCGCATTCCATGACGCGCACGAACACCTCCATGGCCCATAGCTTGTCCATGAGTCTCCTTTCGATTTTTTTAAATCGCGCATTAGCCACCGGGGGCTAAACACGCAGGCAGGTTGCATCTTACTCTTTCGAGTGTAGCGCCGATTCATATGGCGCGGACGTCATTTCCAAAGGGTGGAGAGCATGGAACGTACATTCGATGTGGTGGTGGCCGGTTGTGGCGTGGCTGGCCTGTCGGCGGCCGTGGCAGCGGCTGAGCGCGGCCTGAAGGTGGCGGTGCTCGAGCGCGCGAGCCGCGCCGATCGCGGCGGCCAGAGCCGCTATACCGAGGCCTACCTGCGCATGAAGGCGATCGACCAGGTGTCCGACGATTTCGAGACGCACCTGGCCGAGAACGCCGGTGTCTACATGGACCCCGATTTTGCCGCTGAGATGGTCCAGGGCCGCGAATCGTGGTCGCACGTCGCGCGAACGCTGTCCGTGCTGGATCCCGAGCTGATCAGCTGCTTTGCCGACCACGTGCCGGGTACCATTGCCTGGCTGCAGGACATGGGCGTGAAGTTCGACTTCCTGCCCACGCAGTTCCTGACCAAGACCCAGCCCCGCCTGTTGCCCGTGGGGGGAGGCGAGGCCCTGGTCGAGGCGCTGGCCGCCAGGGCCGAGAGCCTGGGCGTGATCTTCCTGTACCACACCACCGCGCGGCGCCTGATCGTCGGCGACGACGGCACGGTGCAGGGCCTGCTCGCCCACCATGCGCAGGAAGGCGGCGTGCGCCTGATGGGCAAGGTGGTGCTGGCCTGCGGCGGCTTCGAAGGCAATTCGGCGCTCATGGCCAAGTACATCGGTCCGCGCTCGGTGTACCTGCGTCCGGTGTGCAAGGGCGGGTACTTCAACCGCGGCGAAGGCATCGAGATGGCGTTCGAGGCCGGCGCCGCGCCCAGCGGCGAATTCGGCAGCTACCACGCCGAGCCTGTCGACCCCCGCTCGGGCGTGTCCGAGCCGTCGATCTTCATCTTTCCCTACGGCATCCTCGTCAACAAGGCGGGCCAGCGCTTCACCGACGAAGCGCCAGGCACAGTCGACGCCTACTACGAGCGCGTCACCCGCCGCATCTACGAACAGGAACAGGGTATCGCGTATGTGATCCTGGACCAGCGTGTGAAGGACGTGCCCAACTATCGTCTGGCCATCCGCACCGACCAACCGGCGATCGAGGCCGCCACGCTGGCCGCGCTGGCTGCGAAGATCGGCTTGCCCGAAGGTGCGTTGGAAGCTACCGTGGAGCGCTACAACGCGGCGTGCCCGCCAGGCGCCGGTTGGAAGCCGCTGGAGCTCGACGGGCTTGCCACGCACGGCCTCGCGCCCAAGAAGTCCAACTGGTCGCGCCGCATCGAGCAAGGCCCCTTTATCGCCTATCCCATCATCTCGTCGAACGTGTTCACCTTCGGCGGCCTCAAGATCAATCCGTCCGGGCAAGTGCTCGACACCGACGGCAACCCCATGAAGAACCTCTATGCGGCCGGCGAGATCGTTGGCACCTACTACACCAACTACACCGGTGCCACGTCGGTGCTCAAGGGCCTGGTGTTCGGCCGCAGGGCGGCAAGCCATATCGCGGACGCTCGCTAGCCGGACCTGGCACGACCGCATGCAAGCGGCATTCGACATGGCTTTCTAGGAATCGTGACATGTACAGCGCTGATCTTTTCTCGGGCCGCGTCGCCCTGGTGACGGGCGGCGCAGGCGGCATAGGACGGGCCGTCTGCGAAGCCCTGGCTCGCCATGGCGCGCAAGTCGTCGCCGCGGACCGCGTGGCCTTCGAGCCGCCGGTTGCTGGTGTCCAGGGCATGTCCCTGGACGTCAGGCGCCGCGATGATATCGTGCGTTGCATGGACGAGGCCATGGCCCGCCTGGGACGCCTGGATATCCTGGTGAACGTGGCCGGCGTCGTCTCCATGGGTAACGCCGAGACCCTGTCCGAGGCCGAATGGGACCGCGTCATCGACATCAACCTCAAGGGCACCTTCCTGTGCTGCCAGGCGGCCATCGGCCACATGAAGCGCAGTGGCGGCGGCCGCATCATCAACATGGGATCGGTCATCGGCAAGAACGGCGGCAACCCGCGTCCCTGGCTGGACCCGCGCGAGCAGGACCGCGCCAGCAACGTCGCCTATGGCGCTTCCAAGGCTGGCGTGCATATCATGACGGCTTTCCTGGCCAAGGAGCTGGCATCCGCCAACATCACGGTCAATGCCGTGGCCCCTGGCCCGGTCGCCTCGGCCATGACCACCAATTTTCCGCAGACCCTGCGCGACCTGATCCCCGTGGGCCGCATGGGTGCTGCGGCAGAAATTGCCGCAGCCGTGCTGTTCCTGGCCGCGCCACAGTCCGGCTTCATCACCGGCGAGATCCTGGATGTCAACGGCGGCATCTGGTGCGATTGAAATCCTTTTTCCCAAGCAAACCCTATTCAACTCAAGGCAGACCCAACCATGCAACAACCCCGCGCCCTTTTCCTGGTCCTGGACATGCAGAACGACCTCGTGCACGTCGACGGTCCCAACGGCAAGAGCCCGCTGGGCGAGCAGGTGCGCGAGCGCCAGCTGCTCGCCAAGACGGCCAAGGCAATTGCTCGTGCCCGCGCCGCCGGTATCGCCGTAGGCTTCGTGCGCGTCGGCTTCTCCGAAGGCTATCCGGAGTGCCCACAGGGTTCGCAGGTCTTCTCGGCCGCGCCACAGCACGGCCTGTTCAAGCTCGGCGCATGGGGTACCGAGATCCACCCCGAGCTCGAGCAGAAGGTGGGCGACATCCAGGTCATCAAGCACCGCGTCAGTCCCTTCTATGCAACCACGCTGGAAGCCCAGCTACGCGCCCAGAACATCCAGCGCATCTATTTCTCCGGTGTTTCCACCCAGGCCGTGGTGCAGGCCACCGCACGCGACGGCCACGACCGCGACTACGAAATGATCCTGCTCGAAGACCTGTGCGCCGCGCACAGCGCGCAGGAACACGCCAACTCGGTTGGCAGCATCGGCCGCTTCTGCAAGACGGAGAACAGCGAAACCGTGGTGTTCGCGAATCCCTGACAGGGCCTGCGCAACTCGGAAGGAGAGCGATCGTGAAAATCTGGCACCAGAGCTTCACCGATCTGGATGTTTTCCCGCAATACCGGGAGACCTTGCAGGCGCATGCCGATGCAGTCATGGGCACGCAGGCGCAGGTCGTCGTGCACGGCCTGCGTCCGGGTACCTATCCTGCCGGGGTGGCTCCCATGAGCGTCAACAGTTGCGCGGGCATGCGCATGCTCAATGCCCGCCAGGTCTGCGAGGCCGCCGAGGCCGCGCAGTCCGCGGGCTACGACGCCTTCGCGCTGGGGTGCTTCTTCGACCCGGGCCTGGTGGAGGCGCGGTCCCTGGTCGATATTCCCGTGGTCGGCCTGACCGAAAGTTGCCTGCTGACCCCTGCTCATTGGGGCGCAAGGTCGGCATGATCGCGCTGACGCCATTCCAGAAGATGCAGACCGAAGACCTGGCCATGCAATATGGCTTGTCCGGGCGCTTGTCGGGCGTGGTGTCGATGAGCCCCGCGATGAACCTGTTCGACCTGGAGGGCGGCGAAGCCGCCGCGGCCTCTGTCCGGGACCGTTTTATCGAGGCCTGCCGGGTGGCCCTGTCGCAGGGGGCCGAGGTCATCATTCCCGGCGATGGCGTGCTCAATGAATTCCTCGTGCGGCACCGGCTGCTGTCGGTGGAGGGCGCGGTCGTGCTCGACGCGCTGGGGGTGCTGTTCCATCATGCGGCATTCTTTGCTCGCGCCCGTGCCGCAGGGTGCCTGGATGTCAGCCGCCGGCTGCTCTATGCCCAGCCCACCGACGCCATGAGAAGCCACGCCAGGCAGGCCCTGGGCGCGCTCGCTCGCCAGGAAAGTGAATTCTCGGTCCGCGCCGGGTAGGCGCGGACAGGTTCCATCAGTCGGTCATTTCCACGCCGGCATCCTTGATGACCTTGCCCCAGCGGGCATAGTCGTCGGCGTGCCGTTTCTGGAAAGCCTGTGGTGAATCCATCATCGCAGGCGCCATGGCCGCGTTGGCAAGCAGGGCCTTCACCTGGGGTTCGGACACGGCCTTGCGCAAGGCCTGGTCCAGTTTCGCGATGACCGCGTTGGGCGTGTTGGAGGGGGCGAAGAGGCCGACCCAGTTTTCTACATTGAAGCCCGGGAGCGCTTCTTGCGCAGTGGGAACATCGGCAAGGAAGTCCACGCGCTTCTCGCTGGTGACGGCCACGGCCGTCAGGCGCTTTTCCTTGATCTGGTTGTAGAGGGGCGGCAAGTCCATCACGATGCCGTCGACATGGCCGCCCAACGTGTCGGTGACGGCAGGACCGGCGCCCTTGTAGGGCACATGGACGATGTTGCCCCGGACTTTCCTCAGCAGTTCGATGGTCAGGTGGGGCAAGCCGCCCGTGCCAGAGGAGGACAGGGTGATCTGCTGCCTCTTGGCCCGCTCGAGCAGGTCTTTCAGGGTCTTGACGCCGGTCAGCCTGGGGCCTACGGCGATGGCTTCCGGCGTCAGGGCCATCATGTTGATAGCCTTGAAGTCCCTGGGCGCGTAGAAGGGCGGCGCTTTCATGGTCTGGGGCGCCAGCACGATGGGGCTGATGCTCGAGAGCAGCAGCGTGTAGCCATCGGGCACGGACTTGGCGACATGGTCCGCGCCGATGACGCCGCTGGCACCTGCGCGGTTTTCCACCACGACCGAGACACCCAGGGCCTGGCCCAGTCCAGGCGCGATGATGCGCGCCGCGATGTCGTTGGAGCCGCCTGGCGGGTAACCTACGACGAGGCGTATCGGCTTGCTGGGGAAGTTGTCCGCGGCCTTGGCTGGGACTGCCATGGCCAGGGGAAGGAGGGCCAGGGATGCGGCCAGCCTGCGCAGCGCGCTGCGTCGGGAGGTGCGGTGGTTTTGCATGGTCTGTCTCCGTATCGTTATGGGTGATCGTGGCGTTTCGGGCGGCACTGGCGATAGCGATATTTAAGGGCTGGCGGTCTTGTCCAATGCGTCGAGCAAGGCTGGCAACAGGGCCTGCCATTCGGCGACGGCACCAGCCTGGGCGACGTTGAAGATGTTGGCCTCGGCATCCTTGTTGATGGCGACGATGCGCGTGTGCGGGTCAATGCCGGCGAGGTGCTGGGGCGTACCCGAGATGCCCACGGCGAGGTAGATGTCGGGACTCACGTACTTGCCGGAAATGCCCACCTGGCGGGTCACGGGAGCCCAGCCCGCGTCGACGGCGGGCAGGCTTGCGCCGACCGCGCCACCCAGCCTGGCCGCGATGTCGTACAGGATGGGGAAGGCCGTGTCTTTGCCCATGCCGCGGCCGCCGGACACCACGATGCGCGCGCCATCGAGGCCGGCATGGGGCTCGTTGCGCGGCAGGAGCGTGAGCGGATGCGCAGCCCGCGGCGGGGGCAGGCCGTCCATTATCTGCATTGCGGTTTGCCGGCCAGACGCGGGAGCTTGCCAAACTCCGGGACGGATGGCGGCGATCGCGGTGCCGGCGCAGGCCAGGGTGATGCCGAGCCTGTTGCCGTAGGCGCCGCGCCTGGCATGCAGCGTGCCCTGCGCGTCGAATTCGAGGTCTGTGCAGCGGCCCAGAGGCGCGGCGTCCAGGCGCGCGGCCAGGGCGCCGGCAAAGGCCTCGTTGTCGGGCTGGGCGGCCACCAGCATCAGGGCATGAGGTAGCAGGGCGGCCAGTCCGTCAGCCCGCAGCGCGCAGGCAAACAGGTCGACGTATTGCTGCGCCTGCAGGGCCTCCGATGGCGTCGGGATGAACCAGGCATGGTCCAGCCCGGCGGCCTGGGCGCTGTCCAGCGCGGCATCGCGTGCCGACGGAGGGGCGGCCAACAAGGCATGGGCGGTGCCGCCGCAGCGGTCGGCGAGCTGCCGGGCCTGGTCCATGAGGGCGCGCCCGGCCGCTGCATCGGCGTCGTAGCCGGGGATGAGGGCCAGGAGGTGGTGTGTGTCGGACATGGATGGCATGGCTCAGTGGGTGGCCGCATTTGCGCGCAGGTAGGCGGCGAGCGCGGCCGCCTGTTCTTCTACCGTGCCGGTGAACAGCCGGCAGGCCTGCGTGCCGCGCGCGGATGCCTCGGCGGGAGCGGCCTGGGCCAGCGTGGCTTGCGCGGGGGGCAGGGTGGCATCCGGTGTGGCCTGGTCGAATTTGCATTGCCTGGCCAGCGCCACGTTCTTCATGAGCGGGTGGCGCAGGCGGTTGCTCTTGTCGTTGCTGATGCTGACCATGGCAGGCGCGGGGACGCGCAGCGACTCGTCTTGCTGCGCGCCGCTGCGCAGCAAGGTCCAGCCGCCGTCCGCGCAGGCCTGCACCTGCAGGGCAAGGCCCGCATAGGGCAGGTGCCAGGATTCGGCCAGGTAGGCAGGCGCCATGCCGTCGTCCAGGTCGCCATGCTCCCGGCCGATCAGGATCAGGTCGGGCCAGGCATCGCCCTCGCGCAGCAGGCCGGACGCGTGTTGCGCAAGCCAGGCGGGGTTGCCGCGCTGCGCGGCGGGCGGGCACAGGCCCAGCACGCGGTCGGGCTTGAGCGCCGCGATGGCGCGCATCATCGCAATATCGTTGGCGCCATCGGTGACGACGACGGTGACGCGCGTGGCCGCGCCCTGGTCGCGCAGCTTGAGGGCGATTTCCAGCGCGGCCTCGTCAAAGGGACTGGGCTTGTATGACACCGAGGCATCGCCCGGCAGGTCGCGCCAATCGCCCGAGGCGGGCCTGGGCAGCAGCTTCCTGGGGTCGGCCACGCCGGCGAGTAGTACGGCGACATGCATGGCGGTCTCCGCTTCAGTCGGCCAGCGCCGCGCGCGCGGCGATGCGGCCGAAGATGGCAGCCTTGCCCAGTGCGGAGCCGGTCATGTAGGCCGCGCCGTGCAGCCCACCCACAACCTCGCCCGCCGCGTACAGGCCTTCCAGCGGTTCGCCGTAGACGTCCAGCACGTGCATGTCGGGGTCGACGCACAGGCCGCAGTAGGTGCCGTAGACGGCGGCGGTGGACGGGTAGGCATAGAAAGGGCCGGTCTCGATCTTTACCAGTTCGCCGTGCTGGTGGACCAGGTGCTCTCGGCCGAAATCGCGGTCGTGGCCGGCATCGACATAGCCGTTGTAAGTCTTGACAGTGTCGGCCAGCACGTCGGCGGGCACTTCGATCATCGCGGCCAGCTCTTCCAGCGTGTCGGCCTGGATGACGAGGCCTTCTTCGTGGCGCCGCTCGATGTCCAGGATACGCGTCTGGTTGTCGCCGCTATCGAAGATGGACTGGTCGAAGACCTGGAAAGTGGAGCTATAGGGCTGGGCGATGCAAGCATCGCCCAGCAGCTTGTACGAGATGGATTCGTCGACGTAGCGCTTGCCGTCCTGGTTGACGGCGATGGCGCCCTTGTACACGGCCAGCAGGCTGTGGTGGTTGGTCTCGTCGACGGGATGCTTGCCGTAGGTGCCCTTGATATAGATCATGTCGCGGCAGTCGGCGCCCAGTTGCTGGGCCATCTTCAGGCCGTCACCCACATTGCCCTCTCCGCCGATAAAGACAGCCGCCTCCTCGTTGTACTGCGGCACATAGCGGTGTATCAGCTCGGCGTTATGCACGAAACCGCCGCTGGCCAGCACCACGCCGCGGCTGCCGAGCACCTTGAAGGTTTCATTGCCACGCTGCGCCGTCACGCCTGCGACACGCCCGCTTTGCGGGTCGCGGACCAGGCGCAGCGCGCGGGTGTCGGCCAGTAGCCGGACACGGCCGGTGCGCCTGGCGCTGGCCGCCAGCGCGCGCACTGCGTCGGCCGGGTCCACGTTGTGCACACGAGGCACCGATTGGCCCGACGAGGTTTCGATGTGCGGGCCGAACTGCACGCCCGCCTGCTTCAGCCATTCGTAGGTGTCGAGCTGGTTGTCGACGTAGGCGCGCACCAGGCGCTCGTCGTTCTCGAACTTGCCGACTTCGCGCAGGTCCTTGAACAGCAGCTCGCTGGAGTCGTTCACGCCATTGGCGCGTTGCAGGTCGGTGCCGGCGAAAGCCAGGCAGCCGCCGCTCATGGCCGAGGACCCGCCGGTCTCGGATTGCTTTTCGAGCAGGATGACGTCGTGCCCGGCCTGGGCTGCCTGCAGCGCGGCCGAAAAGCCGGCCATGCCGGCGCCGACTACCACTAGGGTCGTTTTCAGATCGGAAGTGCTCATGGGTGTATCCGTTTTTGATCGTGACGGAAGGTCGTGTTCAGGCACTGCGGGCCAGTGCGGCGGCGTGCGCGCCGGAGATGCGGCCCAGCACCGAGCCGGCGGTCAGGCCTATGCCGCCCGCGTACTTGACGTAGTAGAGCCCGCCGACCATCTCGCCTGCGGCATACAGCCCTGGTAGCGGGAGGTCATTGCCGTCGAGCACCTGGCCGCTTGGGTTCACCTTGACGCCGGCATAGGTGCAGGTGATGCCGCACGTAACGGCATAGGCGACGAACGGGCCGGTGTCGAGGGGGTGGGCCCAGTTCGACTTGGGCACGGCCAGCCCGCGCGTACCGCGGCCGTCCTTGACCGCGGGGTTGAAAGGCACGCCCTGGTCGATGGCTTCGTTGAATTCGCGCACGGTCTCCAGGAAACCGCGCTGGTTGATGCCTTCCATCTGGGCAGTGAGTTCTTCGAGCGTGTCGGCCTGCAGTCGGGTGGCGTGCTTGACGCGGTATTCGTCGGGCAGCAGGCCCACCGTCTTGGCGTCGAACACCTGCCAGGCCACAGCGCCGGGCTGGGCCAGCACGCGGGCGCCCATGCCCGAGTAGGTGTAGTTGCGGAAGTCCAGCCCCTCGTCGACGAAGCGCCGACCGTCGGCGTTGACCACGATGCCCAGATTGAAATAGTTCTTCTGCTGGTTGAGCAGATTGATGTCGCCGAAGGCCGGGGCGTTCAGGTCGTAGAACACGGCATGGCAGCCCGTCCAGTTGCCATGCGCGATGGCGCCGGCGCCCATGGCCATGTCGATGCCATCACCGGTGTTGTAGCGCGAGCCGCGCACTTTGGCGAGATCCCAGTTGGGGCCCAGGTACTGGGCGCGCCAGCGCACGTTGGCATGGAAGCCGCCGGTGGCCAGCACGACGGCGCGGGCCTGAAGGGTGCTGGTCTGGCCGTCCTGCTCGAGGGTGATGGTCCAGGCATCGCCTTGGCGCTCCAGTCCACAGGCGCGCGCGCCGTAGCGCAGTTCCAGGCCAAGCTTCTCGGCGCGCGCGTACAGGGACTGCATCAGGCCCAGGCCACCGCCGGAGACCTCCACGGTAAGGCCGCCCCAGAACTTGTTCTTGCCATCTACCTTGAACGACTGACGGCCGTAGATGGGCATGAAGCGCACGCCATGGCCGCGCATCCACATCATGGTGGGAAAGCTCTGGCTGACCACGGTGTCGAGCACGTCGGCGTCGGCGCGATAGCCGCTCATGGCCACCGCCTCGGTATAGAACTGGTCTTCCGCATAGGTGCCGAAGTCGCTGCTGGCGAGCTCGTGCTCGCTCAGGTCGGGCATCAGCGTCTTCAGGTCATCGTTGCCCTGGTAGGCAATGCGGAAAGCCCCGCCGGTGAAGGCGGAACTGCCGCCCCGGTTTTCCCTGGGGGCCCGTTCGATGACGACGACCTGCGCACCCGATTCGTGCGCAGACAGGGCGGCGCACATGGCAGCGTTGCCGCCGCCGATGACCGCTACATCGAAAATGTTCATGCTTTGTCTCCTATATGCTTCACAGCGCCGGAATCCCGGCAAACACCTGTCCGTCGATGCCGGCTTCGCGAACGCTTTCAGGGCCGCGCGTGGCATCGCAGGGAGCGTCTTCGCACGCGATCTCGATCTCGCGCAGGAGGTGCTGCCCGTGTAGTTGACCGACTTGTAGACTGTTTCGACATCGAAATTCCCTTGCCGAACGCAGCCGCGGTGCCCCTCATGGGGCGAAGATCCCCAGCTTGCTGGCGTCCTGGGTCAGGCCGGTGGTTTTATCGACATGCGCGATACCGCTGGCTAGGGCGAGGAATGGCTAGCGCGCCGGCGAGAGGTGGAAATTCGCGATGCTGGTCTCCTACGCCCATGCGCAGGACATGCGGCCGTTCGTTCTTTGTCCGCCCTTCGTGGCATGCAAACCAAGAGGCTCAAGGCAGATTGTGGGGTGCGTGGGGCGCATGCGGAATCCCCCTTAGTCGAAAGCGACCTTCGATTTAGTTGAAGCTGCAACTCAAAGGCACTGACAATATAATCTTGCTTGATATCAAGCGAGTACATTGCTCTGCTCCAACACGGTCGGGGACCGTGGGATGAGGGATGCACCATTGGCGCAACGGAACGCGTAAAGCGTCACCCGCTTCGTCAGAAATCTAAAGCGCTTGTCCACCTCACGCCTGACGCCCCAAGAGGCATACGCCATCGCTTCGCCCGTGCGTGGCAAGCGTAGCTTTCTTATCCTCGAAATCGAGAAACGAGTATTGCCCGCGGTCGCTCTCCGGGAAGCCACGAAGGGGAGACGAACTCGATCGCCAAATCGGAAACTCAGGGTGACTTCAAGTTCTTTCGCAACCACCTCGGCCAGGGGGCAACAACTAGCCCCCAAGGAAATGCTTCACTTCATCAGGGCAATGGTGGAGAACATCCTAAAGGAGGCTGGCAGGGATCCGCGCGGAGGCGACACCGCAGTCGAGCGTCAGTTGTCCCTTCTTCTAAGGCATGCCCTTGCGACGCGCTCGCTGACCGATATCGCGCTGGTGCTGGGTAGCGCGGCAGAACTCATGATATTCCCTGAGCAGGAGGTCCTGGAGCAATGTACGGCCGTCGTGCAGACGAGCGATCAGCCGGCGCTGCGCGGGCTGTTGTGGGCGGTGAGGCACAGATGCAGCCGTGGCGGCAAAAAAACGCGTCGCTTCGGAGTCGGTCCGCAGTGAGGCGGCAAGACACCCGAAAAGATTGCAGCATTATCTTTATTCAGTTTGGCTGGCTCTGTGCCGAAGATATCTCGCTGTGATTTCTGTTCAGCGACCGCTGTACTGTGGGGCCCGCTTCTCGGCCAGGGCGGCCATCGCTTCGCGGTGGTCTTCCGTGTGCTGGGCCAGAGCCTGCATCGACGCCGCCATCTCCAGCGAAGCGGCGAGGTCTACCCGCTGCGAATCGCGGATCAGGCGCTTCGACAGCCTCAGTGCATGCGGCGGCTGCGCCGCGATGCGGTGCGCTAGCGCACGCACAGCATCAAGCAAGGCTTCGTCCTCGACAACCTGCGAAACCAGCCCCATCGTGAGAGCCTGCCCAGCGTCGACGAAATCGCCGGTGAAAGTCATCTCGTAGGCCTTGGACAGGCCCACTACGCGTGGCAGGAACCAGGCGCCGCCGTCGCCCGACACCAGGCCCACGCGTAGAAAGCTCTCGGCGAAGCGCGCGCTCGCGCCGGCCAGACGGATGTCGCACATCGCTGCCAGGTCGCAGCCGACGCCGATCGCCGGGCCGTTGACAGCCGCGATCAGCGGCGCCTCCAGGCCGTGCAGCGCCATCGGCAGACGTTGCACGCCGTGGCGATAGCCCAGGCGCACCTCGGCCGGAATCGGCAGCCCGGCGGCGCGTTCGCCGATTTTCTTGACGTTGCCGCCGGAGCAGAAGGCCTTGCCAGCGCCAGTAAGAATCACGCAACCCACGCTAAGGTCGGCGTTGATGCGTTCGACGTGCGCGAGCAGCGTGTCGATGATGTCGGGCGAGAGCGCGTTGCGCGTCGCTGGATCGTTCAGGGTCAGGGTCACGACGCCGCCGTCCTGCTCATAAAGCACTGCCTCGCTCATGGGTTTTCCTCGGTACTGTTCATAAATCGGTGGATGGAATCGCGCAGCACTTGCGCGTAGTGGTCTTCCCGGTCGACCAGCTGCTGGCTCAGCGTAGCGATGCCAATGGCTAGCGGCTGTGCGCCCTCGACGGCCGGCAGCAGCATCGAGATCACGCCGGAATACTGTGTGACCTGGTGCATCGACAGCGCATAGCCGCGCCGCCGGTCCTCCGCCAGCCGCTTGAACACTGCATCCTCTTCCATCGGCCCGGGCGCTTCCTTGAGCGCGTTGTGCTTGCGGATGGAAGCGTCATCCATTGCTGTGAGCAGCATCCGGCCGGTACCGGGATTCAGCATCGGCCGGCGCGTGCCGATGTGCAGGTGCGTGCGCACGACGTTGGTGCCCTGCAGCACACGCACGTATTGCGTGTGCAGCCCGTTCTGCGCGGCCAGCACGATGGTTTCGCCGGTGGATTCGTTGAGGTGCCGCAGCAACTGGAGCAGCTCGCCGTGCAGGGCGGGCGTCACCTTGAGCCAGTCGCCCAGCAGCGCGACGCGCATGGACGGCACGTAGGTGCGCGAGCTCGCGTCGTAGTGGAGATAGCCAAGCGTAACGAGGCTGCGCATCAGTACCGAAGTGCTCGAGTGCGGCCAGCCATGCCGGTCAGCGACTTCGGCAACGCTGGCCTCGCGCTGGATCTGGTCAAAGAACTCGAGCACCGAAAGCACCCGCGCCGCGGACTTGACCAAGCCTTGGTCTCTCGCGGTGGAAGTCATGGATGTCTGCAGATGGAGTCGATGTTAGCTTCGGCCCATCCTGTCTGCAGCGGCGTACCACATTGGTCGATGAAAACGGGTAGCAAGCAGCGATCTAAAGTGGCACCGGAGATTCCGACGCTGCATGAAATGGGGGTGGTCGGGTTCGATGCAACATCCTGGTTTGGATTTTTTGTGCCGGCCGGAACGCCGAAGGAGATCGGTCGTGCGCGAGCGCAATGTCAGAATTGACTGATGACCAGAGCATTTTCCGCGGATAGTACACTGGGTGGACAGCGCTTATCCGGCTCGGTTGGGGGGCAATGGAGCGCGCGTCGGCGCATGCCGGCGTGCGCTCCATTGGGCATTATGCTCGCCCGCAGCGCTTGACCCGATAATCGAGTTGTGCCCGGGTGAGCCCGAGCCTTGCTGCCGCCTTCGAGATATTCCCCCCAGCCTCGCTGATTGCGGCACTGACCAGTGCGTCTTCGACGGTCGAGAGGGTCACGGCCTGCTGCCGCAGTGCCTCGCGCGCCCAGCGGTCCAAGTCGCTCGAACCCGCCATGTGGCTGTACGCGACAGGTTCCTCAATTTGCGGAGTGCCCAGATCCTTTGCGAGCGCACCGGACTCGGTGAGCCGCATCAGACTGGACGTGCCCAAGGTCGCATCGACGCTGAACAGATGGCGAAGATCAAGCGATTCGGCAGGCTCGGCCAAGATCATGCCACGCTCGACAACATTCTCCAATTCCCGGATATTGCCAGGCCATTTGTAGTTCAGTACCGCCTGTAGTGCGCGCGGTGTGATGCCAGAGACATGGCGGTCATGCATGTCTGAGAATCGCTTCATAAAGGACTCGAGAAGCAGGGGAAGGTCGTCGCGACGCTCGCGCAGCGGCGGGATCAAGATCGGGAAAACGTTGATCCGATAGAAGAGGTCTTCACGGAAACGGCCCGCTTTCACAGCCTCGGGGAGGTTCTCGTTGGTTGCAGCGACCACGCGCACATCGAGCTTGATAGTGCGCGTGGAGCCCAGCCTTTCAAACTCGCCGGTCTGCAGCACACGCAGCAGCTTGCCCTGGGCGCTCGGGCTGAGAATGCCGATTTCGTCGAGAAACAGCGTACCGCCATTCGCCGCTTCGAACCGTCCCGCCCTGGACTCCGTGGCGCCAGAATAAGCGCCCCGCTCGACGCCGAACAGCTCCGATTCAATTAGCTGCTCGGGAATGGCGGCGCAGTTGATCTCGATGAACGATTTGTCCGCTCGGTTGCTATGACGATGCACCTCTCGTGCGACGGCGCTCTTGCCCACGCCGCTTTCGCCAAGCAGCAGGACCGTGGCCTTCGTGGAAGCGACACGTCTCACCTTGTGCAATACGGTAGTAAATCCCGCGGAGGCACCAACGAGTTCCAGTGTCGAAGGTGTGCGGGGCTCTGTTGCGGGCTGCTGCGCCGATTTTGGCGTCGCAAGCGGGACGCTGAACAGCTTCTTAAGAGGCTGGGGCTGGAGTGGCGTGGCGGCGAGAAAGCGCAGATCTTCCTCCGGGTCTTCCCAACTCTCCAGCGGCTTGGCGATGACTCTGCACTTCGTCTGGCCCATGGCGCGGCATTCGACCTCCCTGGCGAGAATACGCTTGCCCATTATCTTGCTCAGAAAGCCGCACGTATAGCCAACGCCCAGCCAACAGGCTGCCTCGGTGCCCACGCCGAAGCTGGACAGATGCACTTCGTCCTCGCATCCGTGGTTCCAGAAGAACTCGGAGTAGCAATACCCCCGAGTGCTGTCGATTTCGATGTGCACCGGCTCGGGTTGGACGAAGCCTTGGAGCGCGTGGAACTGCGCACCGGCCGCGATGATGTCCAGTTGCGATTGGCTTCCGCGCACGCTCCAGGCCAGTTCGGCGTCGCGGGACCCAATGGAATAGCCGAGCCGCGTCATCATTCCTCTGGCCGCGTCTTGGCCAAGCAACTCGATGAGCTCGCGCCGCATAGCACCGAGGACCTCCACGGGAAGCAGGACCATACGCCGATCCTGCAGCCAGATGCGTCCTTCCACTGGATTGAAATGCAATTGCTCAGCAATGTCGCTGAAGTCCATGGCGTCAAGCAACGCAAACTCGCGTGGCGGTGGTGCGCCTTCGTCCTGGGGTGTGTGTACACCGTTCATGCCGTCTCCTGGTTTTCTTGCTCTGGGCTAGCCTCTAGTCGGCGCATTCCCGAGCGTGCGCCGCGATGTTACGACGCCCCCCCTCCAGGGTGTCAATGCGTGAAATTCCGAACGAGTGGCGCCGCGCGCACCCTCATTTTCATCAAATTCTGAATTACCGGGCCGACGGGTAGGTCGTGTCTCAGCGAATGAAAAAGGCGGACACCTCCCGTGGAACCAGATGCCAGGCGGATTTGCGGGCATCGCCGTGGAGCTCGTCCATCGCGTTCGCATGGCTGGCACGCCGATTGCTCTACAGGGATAGCGCTTCATCAGAATCGCAACTGCGCTGCGCAAGCGGTGCACGCCAAAGTGAATGGGCGAGAGAGCAGTAGACGATTCACGAGAGGGATAAAAGATTGGGCGAGAGCCCATCAAGGAGTGGGAGACATGACTGCTGAAATTTCAAGCCTGGGATATCTAATCCTTGGCGTAAGCGATCTGGGTGCATGGGCTGACTTCGCAAGGAATCTGATCGGCTTCCAAGTGGACCGGCGCGAGACGGGCCGTTCGCTAGTGCTTCGCATGGACGACTATGCGCAACGCATCGTGTTAGAGCAGAGTGGCGAGGACGATATCCTGGAAGCCGGATGGGAGTTTGCGACGGAGGATGAGTTGGACCGCTATGCCGTGCTGCTGCGTGAGCGTGGCATAAAAGTGAGCCAGGCGGATTCGGACTATTGCGCAGTGCGACGCGTCGAGAAACTCTACTATTGCACCGATCCGGTTGGCTACCGCCACGCCTTCTATTTCGGCCCAGAATTGGCGCCCATGACAGAGCCGTTTCGCTCGCATGCATTGATCGGTACGGGTTTCGAGACTGGTCCGCTGGGGATTGGGCATATTCTCACGTCAGCGCGTGATTACCGCGAATCGGTGGCCTTCTATCACGATACGCTGGGCTTGAAAGTCAGCGACTATATTCGCGAGGAGCGGGCGCCCGGCGTCGTCGTGGACGCGACCTTTTTTCACACGAAGACTGGTCGCCACCACTCGCTTGCTACGGCTGCCATTCCGGGCCAGAAGCGCCTGAATCACCTGATGGTCCAGGTCAGGGAAATGGACGATGTCGGCCTGGCCTATGACCGCTGCGTCGCAGCCGGCCTGCCGATCGCACTGCATCTCGGCCGCCATCCCAACGACCGCACGTTCTCCTTTTATGTCCACACCCCATCGGGATTCGCGATCGAACTCGGCCACGGTGGTGTCGTGATCGACGAGGCAAATTGGCGAGTAGTCAGCTACTCGAAGATGAGTGATTGGGGGCACAAGCGCTCGCCGCAAGCGCCCGCCTGAATTGACACAGCCGGCGCAGCCGGCCATTCCAACCCCTTATGTGCAACTTGCTGCCTCAGTGGCGGTGGGGAGTGCTGTTTTAAAAATTTCACCTTGGAGGATGAAATGAGTATCTGGATTGACCTGCTAGGCGCAGAGATTCGCTATATCGAAACCCCCCGCTTTGGACGCACTCGCATCGCGGAAGCAGGCAAAGGCAATGCGGAGGCCCTGATTCTGATGCACGGCATCGGTGGGCACCTGGAGGCCTATGCGAAGAACGTTACAGCGCTGGCGGACCGCTACCACGTCATCGCTTTCGACTACGTGGGCCACGGTTTGTCCGAAAAGAAAACGGACATCGGCTACAGCATTGACGACTACGTCGAACAGTTGCGCGAACTGATGGACGCGCTCGGCATCGAGCGCGCGCATATTTCGGGCGAGTCGCTCGGCGGCGTGGTGTCGGGCTTCTTCGGTTGCAAGTACCCTCAGCGCGTTCTGCGGATGGTGCTCAATACGTCCGGTGGCATTCCCATCGTCTCCGAACAGGGAAAACGGGACCTGCAGCATCTGGCGGAACTGAGTGCGCGCAATTTTGGCAAGGCGCCTACGCGCGAAAGTGTGCGAGCTCGCATGCAGTGGCTCATCTATGAAGGCAACTGGAATCTTCTGGACGACGAACTGATCGATAGCCGTCTGGCCTTCTATTCGCGCGAGGACTTTCAAAAGAGCGCGCCGCTCGTGTTCGGCAGGCTGATGCGCAAGGCCAACGATGACAGTCAGCGCATGGACATGATTGACCTGGAGAAGCTGCAGTGTGAAACGCTGCTGCTGTGGACCCGGTACAACCCCATCCATGACGTGGCGGCGGCCGAGGCGGCCCTGCCCCACCTGCAGCGCGGTTCGCTCTACGTATTGAAGGGGGACGCGGCGCACTGGCCGCAGTATGAACAACCCGACGAGTTCAACTCGGTGATGCGCTCGTTCCTCTCCACCGGGAGGATTTGATGGGATCGCCATCTCCGCTTCAGTCGCTCGCGCCGAGGCAGTTGCGGCAGCTAGTCGAAGCCGATGAGCCGGGCTGTCTGACTAGCTATATCGATCCGCCGAAGTTTCGCGCTGGCATGCGCCATCTGGCCGGCGCATGCTCGGTAATCGCATCGTGCAGCGTCGGGCGCCGTGCCGGACTTACCGCCACCGCGGTCTGCTCGGTCAGTGCAGAGCCTGCTCAACTGCTGGTGTGCGTGAACCGTTCAGTGCGAGCACACGAGATCATCGCGCAGTCGGGATTGCTCAGCGTGAATGTTCTATCGGAAGCGCAGGAGAACATTGCCAAGCGTTTCGCTGGCATGGTGATCGATGTCGCGGGCGAGGATCGTTTCGCCAATGGGGACTGGCGTGACGGAAAGCTCGGCATACCGATGCTGGATGGTTCGCTGGTGTCCTTCGGCTGCCGGGTTAAGGACGTGATTCCGGCAGCAACGCACACGGTCTTCCTGTGTGAAGTTGTGGAAGTGGTGGTCCCTGCCGAAGACGGCAAGCCGCTACTGTACTTCGGCGGGAGCTTCGCGCGCATCGTCTGAACTGATGCCAGGATGACCGCAATCCTATTCAAGGAGGAGAACATGAAAACAGCATTGAAAGAAGTCGTAGTCAACGTGGTACCCACGGAGGAAGAGCTTGTGGCACGCGCTAGGGCGCTGATTCCGATGTTGCGCCGCCGAGCGGCAGAGGTCGAACGCGAGCGCATGGTGCCTGCTGACATCATTGAGCAGTTTAAGGAGGCTGGCTTCTTTCGTATCCTGCAGCCCCGCCGATGGGGCGGCTACGAGATGAATCCCGCGGTCTTTTTCAAAGTGCTGATGGAGCTGGGCCGGGGCTGCTGCAGCAGTGCCTGGAACATGATGATCCTGGGCATTCACAACTGGGAATTCGGCCATCTCGATCCGCGCGCGGGCGACGAGGTTTGGGGCAAGGACGACTCAGTAATCGTCGCATCGTCTTATCCTCCGTTCGGCACGTACCGTAAGGTAGATGGTGGTTATGTCATCAGCGGCACATGGCATACGTCTAGTGGCACGGACCATGGCCAGTGGGCTTTCCTGGGGCAGATGCTGCTCGACGAGAACAAGCAGCCCGTCGATCGCCTCTCGTTGCTGGTGCCGCGCAAAGACTACAGCATCATTGATGACTGGCACACATTCGGTCTGGCCGGCACCGGTAGCAAGAGCCTGGTGGTGCGTGAGGCTTTTGTACCCTTCCACCGTGCGCACAGCCTCGCGGACTACAGCATGAGCGAGCGCGGAGAGATGTACCTCTATCCGTTCTCGCAGATCTTCTACGCTGCGGTGTCCTCCGTGATCAACGGCATGGCGCAGGGCGCCGTCGATGTGTTCATCGAGCAAATGCAGACGCGCCGCGATACCACGGGCGGCGGCAAGGCCAGTTTGAGCCCGTACGTCAAGGACCGGTTGGGGAACGCCGTGGCGCGCGTGCGTTCATCGCGGGCAAGAATCCTGAATATGATGCAAGAAACCACTCGCTACGTGGAGCGGCGTGAGCTTGTTCCGCTTGACGAGCGCGTTCCAAGCATGCTCGACATCGCACGCGTCGGCCGGGAGTGCGAGGAAGCGGTGCTGTTGCTGTTCAAGGCGCTGTCGGCGCGGGGGATTTTCCTCGACAACCCGATGCAGCGCATCCTGCGTGACACACTCGCGGCGGCCAACCATATCACTCAAAACGCTGACGACACTGCCGGCATCCTTGGTGGCTATCTGCTCGGGCAGCCGCTCCCGCCACTGTTCTATTCGCGTGACCCACTACCGGCCTAACGGAAGCCGCAGGGCAAACGCGCCGGCAAATGACCGGCGTGGCTGTATTCCCCTAAGAAGCGAGGAGGAGACATGATGGAAAGAAAGAGAAAGAGATATCGCCCGACAAGGGCCTGCGCAGCAGCTTTGCTCTTGATCGGTGCAACGGGAGCATCGCGTGTGGGCGCATTCGAGATGGATTTAGCTCCCGAAGCCAAGCTACGCTGGGATAACACATTCAAGTACAGTGCGGCGGTCCGCGTGAAAGAATCATCATCAACGCTGACCAGCAACGCGAACTATGACGACGGTGACCGCAATTTCTCCCGCGGCCTGATTTCTAACAGGCTCGACTGGTTGAGCGAATTCGATCTGACCTACCGCAACTTCGGCGCGCGAGTCAGTGGTGCCGCGTGGTATGACTCGATCTACAACCGGCATAACGACAATGATTCGCCCTCCACGGCGAACTCGATCAGCGTGCCGTTCAACCACTTCACGGATGCAACGCAGACGCTGCATGGACAAAAGGCGGAACTGCTCGATGCCTTCGTGTTCGGCAAGTTTGACTTGGGCGAAACCCGGTCCAGCCTGCGCTTGGGCCGGCACGCTTTTCTATACGGCGAAAGCCTGTTCTTTGGCAACAACGGCATTGCCGCCGCGCAGGCGCCGATCGATGCCATCAAGGCGCTTTCAGTGCCCAACACGCAGTTCAAGGAGTTGCTGCGTCCTGTCAATCAGGTGTCGGGGCAGATGCAATTGCCCCACGGATTTTCACTCGGTGGCTATTATCAGCTCGAGTGGAGGCGCACGCGCGTGCCCGCGGCCGGCAGTTATTTCAGCAACGCGGACATGGCTGATGCCGGCGGCGAGCGCATCATCGCGGCGGAAGGAGCGGCCGGACCGATCGCCTCCTTCTACCGGGGGCGCGATCAGGAGGCGAGGAACAGCGGCCAAGGCGGTTTGCAACTGCGCTACCGGGTAGACGCGATCGATACCGACTTCGGACTTTATTTCGCGCGCTACCACGACAAGAACTTCCAGGTCTACTTACGCCCCGGCGCGGGCGTGGGATCAACCTCGCCGGTGGACCAGATCGGGCAGTACAACCTGGTGTTTCCGGAGAACATCCGTACCTTCGGCGCGAGCTTCTCGACTACCGTTGGCGAGGCCAATGTCGGCGGCGAAATATCCATACGCCGCAATGCACCACTGGTGGGTGACCCGCAGGTTGTGGCTGGTAACACGGCTGCGGATAACAGCGGCAATCCGCTGTATCCGGTGGGTTCCACCGCACATGCGCAGTTGTCAGTGATCACGGTGCTGCCCCGCTCACCGCTGTGGGCCTCCGCGAACCTGATCGGGGAGGTGGCGTGGAATAGGCGGTTAAGCATTGACCGCAACGCCGCGGCGTTGGATGCCAATACCACGCGTGACGCGGCCGCGCTACGTGTCGTGCTGGAACCGTCGTATTTTCAGGTAATGGAAGGGCTCGATATCAGTGTCCCGATTGGCATCGGTTACAGCCCTTTCGGACGTTCGTCGGCCGTGGCCGGCTTTGGCGGCGGTGCCTACCACGGCGGGGACCTCAGCATCGGTGTCAATGGGGAGTATCTGAAGGTGTGGAAGATTGGACTGAACTACACACATTACTACGGAGGCGCGGCCCCGCTGACCACGCCGGCTGGAACACTCACATTCGGACAGACGCTGAAGGATCGTGATTTTGTCTCCTTCACCCTCTCACGCACCATCTAGGAACCCTTCACCATGAAAAACCCCATTCATCGCATCCTGGCGGTGGCGCTCGGCCTCCTGGCGACGGTGCCCGCGTTGTCCATCGGCGCGGTGTCGCCGCAGGAGGCCGCCACTCTCAAGACGACACTGACGCCGCTGGGCGCGGAACGCGCCGGCAACAAGGAAGGAACCATTCCCGCCTGGACGGGCGGCTATACCGCCGGGTCTGGCGCTCAGAAGAGCGAAGGCCGTCGTGTCGATCCGTTCGCGGCTGACAAGCCGCTGTTCACGATCACTGCTGCCAATGCATCCAAATACTCGGAACATCTGAGCGAAGGGGTGATGGCGCTGTTCCAGCGCTATCCCGAAACTTTCCGCATCAATGTCTATCCGACCCGCCGCACGGCGGCCGCCCCGCAATGGCTCTACAACAATACCTTGCGCAACGCTACCCAAGCCAAGCTGTCTAAGGACGGACTGGCTGTCGAAGGCGCCTATGGCGGTGTGCCGTTTCCGATCCCAAAGAGTGGAGAGGAGGTCCGCTGGAATCACCTCACGCGCTGGCGCGGGCAATCGATCGACATGCGCTACAAGGTGTGGGCGAATACCCCAAGTGGCCAGTCGGTGCTGGCGACGCAGGCTACGGTGAACGATCAATTTCCCTACTATCGCGAGCCAGCCGGGGACGGTTCAAAGCACGATGGCATGTTCTGGCAGTCGATTCAGTCCACGGACGCTCCGGCGTTCCGCGCGGGTGAGGCTTTGTTGCTGCGCGACCAGAACGACTTCTCCGACGGCAGGATGATCTGGCAATACCTTGCCGGGCAGCGGCGCGTGCGTCGCGCGCCCAATATTGGCTTCGATACGCCGGACTTCGTAGCATCGGGCACCAGCTTTTTTGATGAAGCTTTCGGGGGTGTCGGTTCTTCAGAGCGCTACGACCTGAAGCTGCTCGGAAAGAAGGAGATGTACATCCCGTACAACACCAACCGCTTGCTGACAATCAGCGATGCCGAAGCGATGGCGAAGAACCATCTGAAGCCGGAGAATCTTCGCTGGGAACTGCACCGCGTATGGGTGGTGGAGGCGACGCTGAAAGCCGGAAAACGGCACGCTGTGCCGCGCCGGATCTCGTACCACGACGAGGATACCTGGGCGACCTCCGTGATGGACGGCTGGGATGCCCAGGGCAAGATCTGGCGAACGGACCTGATGTTGCCCTTCGTTGCTCCCGAGTTGCCTGCCGTGGTGACGATGTGCACCGATGCGTTCTTCAACCTGCAGACCGGCGCGTGGCTCTATCGCTGCTCGATGGGCGATTTCGACGAACAGTACAAGGCGGTGCCCTACCGCGCCGACAGCTACTTTACGCCCGATGCCCTTGTGAGCAACCAGGCGCGCTAGCCATCGCCAATGCTGCCTGCCTTTGCGGAGGCAGGTAGCCCTTTACGGATTCCCCATGTCCATGTCCTCCTTTTCAGAAAAACGCCGTCACTTTCTCAAGGCGCTGGCGTTGACGGCCTCCATGCCGATGGCTGCGTCTGCCACATCGCCGGCAGCCGTTAGTAACGACCCCGCCGAGCTTGCCGCGCGTTCCCTGCTCACCGCAATCGCCCAGGCGGGGCCGCGCCTGGTAGCGTGCGGCGAGCGGGGACATATCTTGTTGTCTGACGACGGCGGGCACCGGTGGCGCGGTGCCGCCGTGCCGGTGGACGTGACACTGACGGACCTTGCCTTCATAGATGCCAGCAAGGGCTGGGCGGTTGGCCATGGCGGCGTGATCCTGCGCACGGTGGATGCGGGGCAGACCTGGACCCGTCAGCTTGATGGCGTGACGGCCGCGCGCAAGCTATATGCGCGCGCCGGCGGTGCCGATGCTGCCGCCCGCAGGAATGCCGAGCGCTTCATAGCGGATGGCGCAGATAAGCCTTTTCTGGCCGTGCATTTTGTGGACGCGCAGCGTGGCTTTGCGGTTGGCGCCTACGGACTCTTCTTTTCGACAGACGATGGCGGTGAGAACTGGGAGCCCGCCGGTGCAGCCTTGCCCGGGTTGGAGCGTTCGCATCTCTACGCGATCACGAGTAGCGGTCCGGAGGTGCTCATCGCTGGTGAAGCGGGTGGTGTCTTTCGCTCCCGCAATCGCGGCGAAAGCTTCGCGCGTCTGAGTATTCCGTATAAGGGCACGCTCTTTACTCTTCAGAGAGGAAAGAGCGGAGAGCTGGTTGCCGCAGGCCTACGCGGGAACGCATTCGTTTCGGCAAATGGCGGTGATGACTGGGGCAAGAGCCAGATCCCCACGCAGCGCTCGCTGTTCGGTGGCGCAGTGCGGCGCAATGGCGCGATTCTGCTGTTCGACGAGGCGGGCGGCGCTTGGCGCAGCACGGACGGTGGACGCCAGTTCCAGGCCACGGTAGCAGACAACCCTATCCCGATTATTGCAGTGGTGGAGGAGTCAAGTGGCGTACTGGTCGTAGTAGGCCAACGTGGCGCCAGTCACGTGAACCTTCGCTCGGCCTCATAAGCTCCCCTCTCAGTACCGAAGGATTGACATGAACCACGCGTCAGATAGTGTGCTTACCCCAGAATTTCCTCCAATCGACGATATTTCGAAGTTTGACCGGAATTCTGGCGGTCTTCTCGAACGGCTCCTCTTCAACCATCGTATTGCGTGGATCTCGGTCTGCCTGGTTCTGACCGTCGCACTGGGTATGGGCGCGACCGGCCTGCGGCTGAATGCAAGCTTCCTGAAGACGATCCCGACGCATCATCCGTTTGTCGTTAACTATCTCGGACACGCCAAGGATTTGCAGGGCACCTCCAACGCCGTGCGCATCGCAGTAGAGACGCGCGGTGACACCATCTACGACGCGGCCTACCTGGATGTGCTGCGGCAGCTTAGTGACGATCTGTATCTGCTGCCCGGCGTGGACCGGGCATACATGAAGTCGCTATGGACGCCTGCCACACGTTGGACGGGGGTGACCGAAGACGGATTCGACGGCGGCCCGGTGGTCCCGGACAACTACGATGGCTCCCCAGAAAGCATCGCCGCGCTGCGCGCTAACGTTGAGCGGTCCGGGGAGATCGGGCAACTGGTGGCGCCGGACTTCCGCTCCAGCATCGTGTATCTGCCGTTGTTGGACATTGATCATGACACAGGGCGGCAGCTCGACTACGGGGCACTTTCCGCTCGGCTGGATACGTTGCGAGAAAAGTATGACGGAAAGGGCGTGAAGATACGCATCGTAGGCTTTGCCAAGGTGATGGGTGACCTGATTGGCGGCTTGCGCGTGATGCTCGGCTTCTTCGGCGCAGCCATCGCCATCACCTCTCTGACGCTATTCTTTTTCACGCGCTGCTGGCGTAGCAGTGCCCTGGTGATCGGTTGCACGCTGACGGGCATTATCTGGCTACTCGGACTGCTTCCGCTACTAGGCTACGAGTTCAATCCCTATTCGATCCTGATTCCGTTCCTGGTGTACGCCGTCGGCGTTAGCCACGCTGCACAGAAGATGAACGGCATACTGCAAGACATCGCGCGCGGCACGCACAAGCTGATCGCGGCGCGCTACACCTTTCGGCGCCTGTTCGTCGCCGGGGTCACTGCCTTGCTCGCGGATGCGGTTGGCTTTGCGATTCTGGGCTTGGTGGACGTGCCGGTCATTCGCGAGCTCGCGGTGATCGCCAGCCTTGGCGTAGCGATTCTGGTGTTTACCAATCTCGCGTTGCTGCCGATCCTGCTGTCGTACACGGGGGTGTCGGAACGGGCCGCGCAGAGGGCGTTGCAGCGTGATAGCACGATGGCGCGGACGCGGTCGGTTTGGACCATGCTGGCAGGGCTGACGCGAGGCAGGGCAGCGACGATTGTCATCTTGTTGGCGGCTGTGTTTGGCATTCTCGCTTTCGGCGCCGCCCGGCATCTGCGCATCGGGGACCTGGACGCAGGTGCACCGGAGTTGCGCGCGGGGTCGATGTATAACCGTGACAACGCGTTCGTGGTGCAAAACTATCGCGCGAGCAGTGATGTGTTCGTGGTGATGGTCAAGACCCCACCCGGCCAATGTGCGCAATACCAGCGATTGCAGATGGTCGATACGCTTGAGTTGCGGCTGCGGGAGGTGCCGGGCGTGGAGGGAACACAATCCCTGGCGTCGTTGACTCGCCAATCGATGGTGGGGATGAACGAAGGCAATCCAAAATGGGCTGACCTGATCGCCAACCAGGAACTCATCAATGCCGGCGCTGCAAGGGCACCCCGCGAGCTATTTAATCCGACCTGCGACCTGCTGTCGGTCTATGTCTACCTGCGCGACCACAAAGCAGAGACGCTCGCAGCGGTGGTCGCTGCCGTGGAGGATTTCCGCACCCGGCACCCGAGCCAGGATACGCAGATTCTGCTGGCCGCGGGCAATGCCGGCATCGAGGCTGCTACCAATATCGTGGTGGAGGACGCCAACCACAAGATGCTGCTGTGGGTGTATGGCGCCGTGATTCTGCTGTGTTTCATCGCCTTCCGCTCGTGGCGCGCCGTGGTCTGCACGGTGCTGCCACTGATGCTGACTTCGGTGCTGGTGGAAGCTCTGATGGTCTGGCTCGGCATGGGCGTCAAGGTGGCGACGCTGCCGGTAGTAGCGCTTGGGGTGGGCATCGGGGTGGACTACGCGCTATACAACCTTTCGGTGACGATGAGCGGGTTGCGGCAGGGTGCAACTCTCGCGCAGGCGTACTACCATGCATTGAATTTCACTGGCCGAGTCGTGGTGTTCACCGGCATTACGCTCTCGCTGTGCGTGCTGACTTGGGTATTCTCGCCGATCAAGTTCCAGGCGGACATGGGCATCCTGCTGGCTTTCATGTTCCTCGTGAACATGATCGGCGCGCTTGTGCTGGTTCCCGCCATCGCGTGCTTCGTGCTGCGACCGACGTCGCCGGGGACCGATGCCGCGCGTAATGACGCCAACCAAAACTCCAGTTTCATCATTCCTCATTGAGACAGCATTCCATGCAAACTTCTCTGATTGCTTCCCTGGGTGACGAGCTCTTCCGGGCCGTGAGCAGCGGTACGGTGGTCGATCCGATCTCATCGCGGTATCCAGACTTGACAATCGAAGACGCATATCGCATCCAGCAACACGTGATTGAGCTCGAACGAGCCCAGGGTGCCCGCGTGATCGGAAAGAAGGTCGGCGTGACCAGCGAGGCTGTGATGGCTATGCTGGGCGTGGATCAGCCTGACTTCGGATTCCTGCTTGACAAGATGCTTGTGCCGGAGGGTGATGCCATCGACATGCGCCGTCTTATTCAACCGAAGGCCGAAGGGGAAATCGCGTTTGTTCTCAAGCATGACCTGTGCGGGCCGGGTATTTCGGTCGCTGACGTGTTACGTGCGACCGAGGGCGTGATGGCCTGCTTCGAGATCGTCGATTCGCGGATACGGGACTGGAAGATCAAGATCCAGGACACCGTGGCTGACAACGCGTCGTGTGGGTTGTTCGTGCTCGGTAGCCAATTGGTGGATCCGCGCGCGCTCGACTTGCGAACCTGCGGAATGGTACTGGAGCGCAATGGCAGCGTCGTTGCGACCGGTGCAGGCGCTGCCGCGTTGAACTCCCCGGCAAATGCAGTTGCCTGGCTGGCCAACACGATGGGAAGACTGGGTATGCCGTTGCAGGCTGGCGAAATTGTCCTTTCCGGTTCCCTTGCCGCGATGGTACCCGTCCAGTCCGGCGACAGTCTCCACGTGTCGATTGGTGGCGTCGGCGGCTGTTCTGTGCGATTTTCTTGATTTTTGCGGGAGCGCAAATAAATGCAAACCACATACAGGCTCAAAGCCGCCATTATTGGTTCCGGAAACATCGGCACGGATCTGATGATCAAGATCCTGCGCCACGGCGCGCATATCGAACTGGGCGCGATGGTGGGCATCGACCCTGCATCCGATGGCCTAGCACGCGCCGCGCGCCTTGGTGTGGCGACCACCCATGAAGGTGTGGAAGGCCTGACGCGCCTGCCGGTGTTCAGCGACATCGACATCGTGTTCGATGCCACCAGCGCCGGCGCGCACGTGAAGAACGACGCGTACCTGCGCGGGCTGCGCCCGTCGCTGCGCATGATCGACCTGACACCGGCGGCAATCGGCCCGTACTGCATCCCGGTGGTCAACGGCGACGCCCACCTCGACGCGCATAACGTCAATATGGTCACCTGCGGCGGGCAGGCCACCATTCCCATGGTGGCTGCAGTATCGCGCGTGGCGCCGGTGCTGTATGCCGAGATCGTGGCCAGCATTTCCAGCAAGAGCGCGGGCCCCGGCACGCGCGCCAATATCGACGAGTTCACCGAGACGACTTCGAAGGCGATCGAAGCGATTGGCGGGGCCGGGAAGGGCAAGGCCATCATCGTGCTCAATCCCGCCGAGCCGCCGCTGATCATGCGCGACACGGTGTATTGCCTGAGCGAAATGGCGGAAGAGAATGCCATCGCCGCGTCGATCGAAGCCATGGCTGCCGCGGTGCAGCAGTATGTGCCCGGCTATCGCCTCAAGCAGAAGGTGCAGTTCGACCGTATCCCGGCGGACGCGCCGCTGGTGGTGCCAGGCGTGGGCCGGGTGAGCGGGCTCAAGACCTCGGTGTTCCTGGAGGTGGAAGGCGCGGCCCACTATCTGCCGGCCTATGCCGGCAACCTCGACATCATGACCAGCGCCGCGCTGACCATCGCGGAGCGGATGGCTGGCGCCACGCTTGCGCAACGCGCCGCAGCCTGACCCACTGCCACGATAAGGAGTACCTGCCATGCATGGCCAAAAGAAGATCTACATTTCCGATGTGACGCTGCGCGACGGCAGCCACGCGATCCGCCATCAATACAGCGTGGAGCAGGCGCGGCAAATCGCCAAAGCGCTGGATGACGCCAAGGTCGATTCGATCGAAGTGGCTCATGGCGACGGCCTGCAAGGATCGAGCTTCAACTACGGGTTCGGCGCCCACAGCGATCTGGAATGGATCGAAGCGGCTGCCAGCGTAGTCAAGCACGCCAGGATCGCCACCTTGCTGCTGCCCGGAATCGGCACGGTCCACGACCTTAAGGATGCCTATAACGCCGGCGCGCGCATTGTTCGCGTGGCCACGCATTGCACCGAGGCGGACGTCTCGCGGCAGCATATCGAGTATGCCCGTCACCTGGGCATGGAGGCGGTCGGCTTCCTGATGATGAGCCACATGACCACACCGCAGGACCTCGCCGCGCAGGCCAAGTTGATGGAAGGCTACGGCGCCACTTGTTGCTATGTGGTGGATTCGGGCGGCGCGCTGACCATGAATGATGTCCGCGACCGCTTCCGCGCCTTCAAGGATGTGCTGAAGCCGGAGACGCAGACCGGCATGCATGCCCACCACAACCTGAGCCTGGGTGTGGCCAACAGCATCGTGGCGGTGGAGGAGGGCTGCGACCGCGTTGACGCCAGCCTTGCCGGCATGGGTGCTGGCGCCGGCAATGCGCCCCTGGAAGTCTTTATCGCGGCGGCGGAGCGCATGGGGTGGAACCACGGCTGCGACCTGTACAAGCTGATGGATGCAGCCGACGATATCGTGCGTCCGCTGCAGGACCGGCCGGTGCGCGTTGACCGCGAGACGCTGGCGTTGGGCTATGCCGGCGTCTATTCCAGCTTCCTGCGCCACAGCGAGGCGGCAGCGAAGAAGTACGGCCTCAAGACCGTTGACGTGCTGGTCGAGTTGGGGCGCCGGCGGATGGTGGGCGGGCAGGAAGACATGATCGTGGATGTGGCACTCGATCTGCTCAACGCTTGAGTAGTGACAGAGCGCACCTGAGAGGACTCGGATAGCGTGCGCGGTAACTCGCGCACTCTGACCTGGGGATGGCGCTCATAACGCCGCTATCAAATACCGAGCGAAAGATCACAAAGGAGACATGATGCGCGCAATACCTCGAACTGCCTGCGGCCATGCACTTGCGGCCGCAGCCGTGTTGCTGTCGGCCGGGACGATGGTGGTTCCCGGAACGGCGCGGGCCCAGTCCGGCGTACAGCCGGCGAAGATCATCGTCGGCTTTTCCGCCGGCGGACCCTTCGACGTGCTGGCCCGCGTGCTTGCCGACAAGCTCAAGGACGAACTCAAGCGGCCGGTGCTAGTGGAAAACCGGCCAGGCGCCGGCGGTCGCGTCGCCGTCGCCAGCCTTAAAGGCTCGCCAGCCGATGGCAGCGTGGTGATGCTAGGTCCGGACGCGCTCACGGTGTTCTATCCGCTGATGGCGAGGAAGCTCAGCTACGATCCGCAGAAAGATCTAACGCCAATCAGTACGGTCGCCGAGTACTATTTCGCGTTTTTCACTGCGTCGCAATCACCATTCAAGAGGTTGGGCGAATACAAGGATTGGGCGGCGAAGCAGCCCGGCGGCGCAGCCATCGGCTATTCTGCCATCGGCAGTCCGCATCATCTGTTCGGGTTGATGCTTGCGAAGACATGGGGTATTCCATTTGTCGACGTCCCGTTCCCAGGGGCCCCCCCACTGATGACCAATCTTATTGGTGGCCAGGTCAGTGCTGGTATCGATGGCCTGCTTGGCAGCATGATTGAATACCATCGATCCGGGAAGATCCGTATCCTGGCTGTGTCCTCGGCGGAGCGCGCGACGCAGGTGCCGGAGGTTCCGACCTTCCACGAACTCGGTTGCGCCAAATGCACTGGTGCGGGTTTTAATGGCATGTATGCGCCGGCGAATACGCCTCGCCGGGTCGTGATCGCATGGAACGACGCGTTGCACAAGGTGCTGGCCATGCGCGAAGTGCGGGAACGGCTCAGAGCGATGGGATATGAGCCGAGACCAGGCACACCGGAAGAGCTGGCCAAGCGCACGGCAGACGGGCTAGCGCAGTGGGCTCCGGCAGTGAAGGCAACAGGTATCACGATCGATTGATCGGCTTTCAACGATCGGCGAACTGGCGCTTGGCGCTGCTTCCAGATTCGGCTGGCCACTTGAAACGGCGTCCATTTCTGCAGGTCGCGCTTTGTCTTTCCTACTTCGAGACCGATTCAAACGGCGCGCCAAGTGCCGCGAGGCCAGGGACCAGCCCGATATAGGTATTCGCCAATCCGAGCTTTGCAAAGAACAGGTACATCGCTTCGTCGTCGCGGCCTCTCGCAACCCTCCTGGCCAGCGTTCTCGGCACCCTGGCAGCAATGGGACTGACCAAGGCGAACCATAAGGGGCAAACGTTGGAACAGATCATTTCATGATTGGCTCATGGTCACGGTCGTGAAAGTCGCCCAGGGTGCTGGTGTGATGTGCCATCGACTGGGCATGGCATGTGCCCTGTCCGGGCTGCTGCTCGGCCCAATTGGGCCCGGCTCGGGGCGACCGCCTTTCGCTCGGCCGCTCTCGGGCCCTAAGCCGCCATTCAGACTAGGGCGGCGACTGCAACGACCGGTTCCGAAGATTACAGCCGTCAACCCCGTCGAGTTAATCAGCAAACAAGTGGCCGACGGGTAGGCCAAGGTCGTACAGGCCTGCTGCCGTCGTGCCTGTATCGTGCGCTGTAAAGGGCTACTGCTCCTGTGCCGCCATCTCCTCTGCTCGCGCGATCAGCTTGTCGACTAGGGTACTGAAGACGGCTACCTCCTCTTCGGTGAGCGCGTTGATCAGTCGTCGTGCGTCGCCTTCGGCCCGAGGAGAGATCTCGTCAAATTTGTGTTTGCCGGTGCGGGTCAGCCACAAGAGAACGCGGCGGTGATTCTCCGGATCGCGCGCCTCTTCGACCAAACCGGCCTTGCGCAAGTTGATGACGGCACGACTGACGTTCATGGGATGCAGGCCGGTCGCCGCGGCAATGTCTTGGGCAGCGCTTCCGGGCTGGCCGGCCAACACCACGATCGCACGCCACTCATTCAAAGAGAGTTCATGCTGCCGCGCGAAGTCGGAGAAGAATGGGCGGCTGATCAGGTTCGACAGCTTCAGTAGTCGAAATCCCACCATGTCCGGCATCAGGACGGATGGGCGTGCCCGGTCACGCTTGGCATCCTCGTCGCCCATGGCGCGGATGGCTGTGCTGACTGTAGTTGTCTTCGAAATAGGCTTGTTCATGTTCACGTTATATGCTGGCGGTGAAGCCTCGCGATTGTGCTCTGTGCCCCGGCGCTGGGTGGGCCAGGGTAACCACTGATATCGGTAACGTTTGTTAGTGATACCATTCTATCAACTTCCAGCACGTGCTGCATGGCTCTCTGGTTGCACGCTGTCCCCTTGTGCGATCGGTTAGGAGCAGCATTGTGCATTTTTTTTGATTTATCATTAACATTTGATATTGATAACAGATGATTTATATCCGGAGGCACCTCTCATGACACGACAGATCCGGTACCTGTCGCCCACCGGCGTTCTCGGCGTCGGTTTTTCGGAAGATCATTTCCGCGCAGCGCTGTCGCCCGACCTCGCGTTCATCGGCTGTGACGCGGGGTCTACCGACGGCGGTCCCGCTAATCTAGGCGGCAACAAACCGTTCTTCTCGCGGGCGGCGGTCAAACGCGACCTGCGCATTCTCATCACCGGCGTCCGCTCCATCGACGTGCCCTTGCTGATCGGCTCGTGCGGCGGCAGCGGCGGCAACTGGAACCTCAACTGGGTGCGCGAGATCGTGCGCGAGATCGCGCAGGAAGAGGGGTTGCGCTTCCGCGTGGCGATCATCGAGTCCGAGCCGCCTCGCGAACTGCTGCTGCGCAAGTATCGTGAGGGCAAGATCCGCGCGCTCGATCCGGCCCCGCCCCTCGACGAGGAAGTCTTGCAGGAGGCCGACCACATCGTCGCGATGATGGGCGCGGAAGCCTACGTTGCCGCCTTGGAAGGCGGCGCGGACGTCGTGCTTGCGGGCCGCTCCACCGATGCCGCGATCTTCGCCGCCATCCCGGTGGCGCGGGGCTTTCCCGCGGGGCTGGCCTGGCACGCCGCCAAGATCATGGAGTGCGGCGGGGCGTCGGTGGTCAAGATGGACAAGCCCGAAGGCATGATCTGCACCATCACCGATGAGCATTTCACGCTCGAGCCGGTCAGCCCGACGCAGCAATGCTCGCCGCTGAGCGTCGCGGCGCACGCGCTGTACGAGACAGCCGATCCTTACCGGATGCTCGAACCCGGCGGCGAGATGGACCTGACCGAGGCGAAGTACGAGGCGGTCACCGACCGCATGGTGCGCGTGACCGGCAGCAGGTTCCACCCCCGGCCCTATACGGTCAAGCTGGAGGGCGCTCGCAAGATCGGCTACCGGGCGATGGTGCTGGGCGGCGTGCGGGATCCGGTCATTCTCGAGCAGTTCGAAGGCTGGTTCGACGGCCTGAAGGCGCATATCGCCGAGAACGTGGAGGGCGTCTTCGGTCCGTCGATCCGAGGCCAGTACCGTATCGACTACAAGATCTACGGCAAGAACGGCGTGCTCGGCGACCGTGAGCCGTATCCGGAGCGCATCGGCAACGAGGTCGGCCTGCTGATGGTCTCGCTGGCGCAGACCCAGGAGGTTGCCTACGCGATTGCCGGGCAGGCGGCGCACATGGTGCTGCACCACTCGGTCCCGCAGTGGGAGGGCTTGCTCTCCAACCTCGCGTTTCCCATCGCCCCCCACTTCTGGAGCCTGGGCGAAGCCTATCAATTCGTGCTGAACCACGTGGTGGAACTGGACCATCCGCTTGAACTGCACCCCATCCGCTATGAGGAGGTCTGACATGCCGCGCCTGCGAGATATCGCCAAGCTCATCCGCACCAAGAATGCCGGGCCGTTTCAACTGACGCTCGACATCATGTTTCCCGACCAGCGCAGCTACGAGCATGTCGTCGCCAGCGGCGTCATCAACAAGCCTGCGATGGCGCGCTTCTTCAAGGTCGACGAGGCTGCCGTCAGGCTCTTCAACTACGCCCCCGGCAATGCCATCAAGGTCACCGTGCCGCGCCTGGTCACCTGCGGTGATCCCGCCGACACCGATCTCTTCGGCGGCCAGCAGTTCGGCTCGCTGGTGGACATCGAAGTGCCGCCGCTCGACTGACCCAAGTTCCCAAATCTACGCTTCCCGCCATGAACAAGCCCATTCTCCGTGACCTCGTCACCGACGCCACCGCCTGGAAAGGCCCCGAGCTGCAGAACGATACTTCCTGGATCTACCGGATTACCGACGCCGAGGGCGCCGAAATCGACGCCGCCCTGCGTGCCGTGCAGCAGGCCGGCCTGAGCTGGGGCGCCTTCGGCAAGGTCGACTTTCCGCTGCCGACGCTCGCGCCCAAGCTGGCCGCCATCGACCAGCAGATCCGCGACGGGCGCGGTTTCGCGCTGCTCAAGGGGCTGCCGGTCCAGCGCTACGCGCTCGACGAGCTGAAGACCATCTACTGGGGCCTCGGCACTCACCTCGGCCAGATCATCTCGCACAACGTGGCGGGCGATTTCGTCGCGCCGGTGACCGACCTCGGCATGAAGACCGATGATCCCAACCGCCGCAACAACACGACGAACCAACTACTCGATCCCCACACCGATCTCGCCGATGTCGTCGCGCTGCTGTGCGTGGAAAAGGCGAAGGAGGGCGGTATGAGTAGCCTCGTCAGCTCCGTCGCGATCCACAACGAGATCGTGCGCAACCATCCGGAATACCTCGACGTGCTGTACGAGGGCTTTTACCACGACTACCGCGGCTATGGCCCCAACGCGGACCCCAACGAGGTCACCGCGACGTCGATCCCGGTGTTCGAGTACAACCACGGCCGCATCAACTGCGCATTCGCCAAGAAGATCATCGAGACGGGGGCGGCAAAGCGCGGCGTGCCCCTGACGGACCTGCAGCAGGCGGCGATCGACTATGTCCACGAACTCGGCACCCGCGAAGACCTGCGGATCGACATGATGCTGGAGCCGGGCGACATCCAGATCATCAACAACTACATCACGCTGCACTCCCGCTCCAACTACATTGACCACGACGACGGCCGCAAGCGCTTTCTGCTGCGCATGTGGATCAACCTGCAGGACAGCGTGCAGCTTTCCGACGCGTTTGCCGCCTTCGTGCGCCGCGGCATTCCTGCGCTCAAGGCAGCGGCTTGAAGGGGGAGCCTCGAATGACGACATCGACGACGGACAAGACGGTGCCAGACGTCACCGGGGAACTGGCGCGCTTCGCCGCCGGGCTGCGCTTCACGGACCTGCCGCAGGAGGTCGTGCAACGGGCCAAGCTGCTCTTTATGGACCTGACCGGCATCATCGTGCGCGCGCAGACGCTGGATTCCACCCTTGTGCTGAAGCAGACCCTGCGCGACCTCGACCAACAGCACGGGGCGGTAGGCGTGCCGGGTTGCGGGCAGGCCTGGACGCCCCAGGCCGCGGCCCTGCTGGCCGGCGCCGCCGGGCATAGCCTGGATTTTGACGACACCCATGCCCCGGCGCAGCTTCATCCCGGCGCCGCAGTGATCCCCGCCGCCCTGGCGGCCGCGCAGATGGTGGGCGCCGGCAGCCGCGAGTTGCTCGCGGCCATCGTGGCGGGATACGAGGTGATGATCCGCGTGGCGCTGGGCGTCAATCCGCTGAAGCACTCCGAGCGCGGCTATCACCTGAGCGCCACGACAGGCGTCTTTGGCGCGACTGCCGCGGCAGGCAACGTGCTCGGGCTCGATGCCGCGCAGATGGCGCATGCCTTCGGCACGGCGCTGAGCGAATCTGCTGGCACCGGCCAGTTCGCGGTCAACGGCGCCTGGACCAAGCGCTTCCATGTCGGCAACGCCGCCGCCGGCGGGCTGCTGGCGGCCTGTCTAGCCCGCCGGGGCTACACGGGGGCCGCCGAGGCGTTCGAAGGCCGCGAAGGTTTCTTCAACGCTTACTCTCCGGCGCCCCAGCCCGAGCAGGCGCTGCAGGGGCTGGGAACGGTATGGGAAATCCTCCAGTCCGGCATCAAGCCGTACCCCTGCTGCCGCGGCATTCACGCCCCGCTGGACGCGGTGATGACCCTGCATGCCCGGCATCAGATCGACATTGACCGGATCGAGTCCGTGCGCGTGGGCATGGCGCGCCGCAGCCTATTCGTGGTGGGAGAGCCGCAGGAGCGCCGCCGCCACCCGAAGAACGTGGTCGACTGCCAGTTCTCCACGCATCTGTGCGTGGCCGTGGCCCTGAAGCACGGGCGCATGGGCTGGGACCACTACGAGCCTGCGCTGGAAGACCCGGAGATCCGCGCCCTGATGCAGCGCATTGACGTGTACGAGGATGCGCGCTGCGAGGCCAATTTCCCGCAGGCCTTTTCCGGCGTGGTCGACATCCGGACCCGGTACGGCGAGCACTGGCACGCGTTCGTGGAGACGCCGCGTGGCGAGCCCGACACTATGCTCGCGGAGCACGAGTTGCGGCAGAAGTTCTCGCTGCTGGTCGACGCCGCCATCGGCAAGGACAAGGCGGCGGCGCTGTATGAGGTCATTGGGCAGATGGACCGCGGCGTGCCGCTGGGCGATCTGCTGGTTTGTACGCAACCGCTGGACGACCGAGGAGGGCGCGCATGACCACCCACACGGAAGGTGAGCTGCGCGAGCAGCTTGCAGCGTGCTACCGCATCTTCGCCATGCTCGGCTGGACCGAGCTGATCTACAACCACATCACGTTGCGGGTACCGGGGCCGCAGCCGCACTTCCTGATCAATCCGTTCGGCCTGCACTACGGCGAGGTCACCGCGGCCAATCTGGTCAAAGTGGATCTGGACGGCAACATCGTCGGCGAATCGCAATGGCCGGTGAACCCGGCGGGGTTCACCCTGCACGCAGCGATTCACCGCGGGATTCCGGATGCGCATTGCGTCATGCATACGCACACCACGGCGGGCAGTGCGGTGGCATGCAGCAGCGCGGGGCTGTCGATGGACAACTTCTACGCGGCGCAACTGCACGACCGCCTTGCCTACCACGACTTCGAAGGCGTGACCGTCCACGCCGACGAGGGGCCGCGAGTGGTGCGGTCGATCGGTTCGGCTCAGGCGGTCATCCTGCGCAACCACGGCTTGCTGGCCTGGGGCACTTCGCTGCCGCAGGCCTTCAGCTACCTGTGGACGCTGCAGCGCGCCTGTGAAATCCAGGTCGCGGGTGCCCCGCTGGGGCCCACGCGGCCGATTCCGGAGGCCATCCGGCGCAAGGCCAGCGCCGATGCCTTGCAGTTCGACGAGCGCTACGGCGCTGGCGCCGATGTGTTTGCCGCATTGAGGCGCCTGGCCGGTCTTGACGCCTCGACACACCGTCAGGGAGTACCGTCATGAAGATCTGCATCTATGGGCTCGGTGCCGTCGGCGGCCTGCTGGCCGCGAGGCTGGCGCTGGCGGACGTTCCCGTCAGCGCGGTGGCGCGCGGCGCCACGCTGGAAGCAGTGAGCCGGGATGGACTGATGCTGCAGGAGCCGAGCGGCAACGACGCGGCTCCGGCCATGCGTCGGGCCCCGATCCGCGTAGCGGCGCGGCCTGCCGACCTGGGCGTGCAGGATCTGGTCATCATAGCCGTCAAGACGACCGCGATGGGCGCGGTGGCGCAGGAGATCGGCCCGCTGCTCGGGCCAGATACCGTCGTGCTGTCGGCCATGAACGGCATCCCGTGGTGGTTCTTTCATGGTATGGCGCCGGAACTGTCCACGCTGCGGGTCCGTGCCGTAGACCCGCAGGGGAGCATTGCGGAGGCCATCGATCCGGCGCGCGTCGTCGGTTGCGTCACCCACCTGTCCGCCGTCGTGCCCGCCCCCGGCACCGTGCGGCACGTGGCGGGCAACCGTCTGATCGTTGGCGAACCCGCTCAGGCCGGCACGACGCGTAGTGCGCGTTTGTCCGCCATCGTCGGCTTGCTGCGGCAGGCGGGATTCGACGTGGAGGAGGCGGCCTCCATCCAGCACGAGATCTGGTTCAAGCTGTGGGGCAACATGACCGTCAACCCCATTTCGGCGATGACTGGCGCCACCGGCGACCGCATCCTCGACGACGAGCTGGTGCGCGGTTTCATGTCGCGTTGCATGCTGGAGGCCGCGGAGATCGGGCGGCGGATCGGCCTGCAGGTCGACTCCGACCCCGAGGCGCGCCATGCGGTAACGCGCCGTCTCGGCGCCTTCCGCACCTCGATGCTGCAGGACGTCGAATCCGGCAAGCCGGTGGAACTCGACGCGCTGGTGGGTGCCGTTATCGAGATTGGGCAGCATGTGGCGGTGCCGACACCGGACCTGGCGGCACTGTTCGGATTGTCCCGCCTGCATGCGCGCGTGCACGGGCTCTATTGACTCGGCTGGCCCGGCCGCACGCAACCGCTACCGGCCGGGGGCTGCTGCATACCATTACAACAAGGGAAAGGGAGACAAACATGTCATCGCACGACAAGGTAGCGGGAGGCACCGGCCATCGCGCTGGCGCCGCCAGCGGGCCACGGCTGGACCGGCTGCCGATTGGGACGTTTCACTACCGGCTGCTCTGGCTGATCGCCGGCGGCCTGTTCTTCGACGCCTTTGACGTCTACCTGTTGGCCGGTGTGACGGGAGCGCTGGTCAAGGAAGGCTTTGCCACGCTGAACCAGGCGGCGCACATCGTGTCGGCAACCTACGCCGGGCTGGTGGTCGGCGCGCTGCTGGCCGGCTACGTGGGGGATCGTTTCGGCCGCAAGGTCTGCTACCAGATCAACCTGGCGGTGGTGTCGGTCGGCACCCTTTGCACGGCGCTGGCTTCCTCGCCCGAGTCGATGGTCGTGCTGCGCTTCGTCACGGCGATCGGCCTTGGCGCCGAAGCCGTCATCAGCTACGCCACGCTCAGCGAATTCATCCCGCCGGCCCGGCGCGGCCGCTGGCTCGGCTTGCTGGCGTTCATTGCCAATCTCGCGGTATTCGCCTCGGCGCTGTGCGGCTATTTGCTGCTGCCGCAAGCGGGCGGGTGGCGCTGGATGTTTGCCATCGCCGGCGCCGGCGCGCTGGTGATGTGGGTGCTGCGCTGGCGCCTGGTGGAGTCGCCGCGCTGGCTGGAGTCGAAGGGTCGCTTCGACAAGGCGGATGCCGTGCTCCGGAAGATCGAGGCCCTTTGCACGCCCGCCGGCGGCCTGCCGCCAGTACGCGTGGAGCAGCAGCCGGCGAGGCAGGCCGACGCCGGGCTGTCGGAACTCTTCTCCGGCGCCGCCCGCAGGCGCACGCTGCTGGGCATGTTCCTCAATATCGTGCAGTACGTAGCGATCTACGGCCTGCTGGTCTGGCTGCCCGGGTTGTACGTCAAGCAGGGCCTCGCGCTGAGCACGTCGCTTGAGTATTCGCTCTTCATGTCGGCTGGCGGCCCGGCGGGGGCGTTGCTAGCCGCGTTGCTGTCCGACCACATCGGCCGGCGCCGCGGCATCGTGGGCTTCTCGCTGTTGGCCGCGCTGCTGGGCTGGGTGTACTCCATGCAGACCTCGCCGGTTGCCATCGCCGGCCTGGGGTTCCTGCTCTTCACCGCGGTCTACGTGCTGGCGACCTATGTCTTCGCGGGCTACGTCGCCGAGTTGTTCCCTACCGCGGTGCGTTCGCGCGGCACGGGCCTGTGCAGCGGCATCGGGCGTGCCGTGTCCATCGGCCTGCCGTATGTCGTGGTGTGGCTGTTTGGGGTCGGCGGCATCACGGCGGTTGCCGTGGCGGTCTCCGTCCTGCTCTTGCTGCAGGCCGGCGTCGTCTGGCTGTGGGGACCGGAGACCAACAGCGTCGCACTGGAAGCGCTGGAAGCGCAATCGGACGAGATCAGCGCGGGGCGGCGCACATTGGCCCCGGGCACCAGGGTGGCCAAGCACTGAAGATACCCGCGGCGCGCGGCCCGGACTGCGCGGCCGCTTCCCTTCGGCATCGGGAAGCGCGTCGCATTTTTTTTGCCACTTCAATAACAATAGTTATCAAGAGAGACGCACAATGAGAATGTCCAGTACTATCGCCATCGCCACGATGGCACTGGCTGCCACCGGTCACGCCGCGACGCCGACCTCCGTTACCCTCTACGGGGTGGCCGACGTCAACGTGGAATACACCAATCACAACCTGACCAGCGGCCCCGGCGGTGCATCCCGGTTCGCCCTGAACTCCGGCGGTCTCTCTTCCAGCCGCTGGGGCCTGCGTGGCGTTGAAGACCTGGGCGGCGGCAAGCGCGCCGTCTTCGCCCTGGAAAGCGGCTTTAGCATCGACACCGGCACCTCGACGCAGGGTGGGCGACTGTTCGGCCGCCAGGCCTGGGTGGGACTCGGTGCGGGCTCGCACCAGGTGACCTTTGGCAGGCAATACACATCGCTGTTCCTGACGCTGGCCAACTATTCGCCTACCGCCTACGCCACCTCCTACGAACCGGTGCCGATCATCGCTGGGTTGAACCTGCGCGAGGACAACCTCGTCAAGTATCACGGTGACTTCGGCCCGGTGAGCACGGAGTTACATTGGAGCTTCGGTGAACAGGCGGGCAGCCTGCAGGGCGGCTCCGGCTTCGGTGCGGGCGCGGACTACCATGCCGGGCCGTTCGGCGTGGCGGTCGCCTATGACGATATCAACAGCACAAAGGTAGCGGGGGACTACACTCGGGCGCGCAAGGCCGCGGTGGCCGTGCGCTACCAGATCGCTTCGCGGTGGTTCACGCAGGCGGCATATCGCTACGGGGCGAACGGCGCGCAGGCTGCCGGCACCGTTGCCCGCGACGACCTGTGGTGGCTGGCGCTGCACTGGCAGGCCACGCCGGCGCTCGAACTGATCGGTGCGGCGTACTACGACAACATCCGCACGCTCCGTGGCGCGGGGGGCATGACCAGCAACCCCGCCAATCCCTGGCAGGTCAGCCTGATCGCGGACTACGTGCTGTCGAAGCGCACGGATCTCTACGTCACGTCCGCCTATACCAAGAACGCTGCGCTGAACTTCGAGAACTACAATGGCGCCGCCGCGGCCTACCAGATCGCGCCGAGTGAGCACAACCAATTCGGCGTCGCCCTGGGGATGCGCCACCGGTTCTGATCAATGGTGTCGGTGCGCGGCTGGGGCCGCGCGCCGGTTTTCAAGCTAGGTGGCCAACGCGTGATCCTTGGGAGTCAAATCACCCGCTAAGGCTTCGATTTCTTTGTGACCGCTACGGCTGGAGGCTGGTAGAAACAGCACCGCGAGGACGGCAAAGTGGATCGAGAACTCAAGCGTCGGCTCGTCCATAAGGACTCGATCACGGTCGCCTATGCAACTGCCTGGCAAGATCGGTGCGTCGAAGACGGAAGGTCTCCATCGGCATCCTGTCCAAGCTAGTGCAGTGTTCCATTCTGTTTGGAACTTAAGCGGCGGTTGGCGCGAATGACTTTCTGCAAGATGTCGCGAGCGCTCTTGGTCCAGATGAACGGCTTGGGGTTGGTGTTGTGGTGAGC
>NZ_QKWJ01000058.1 GCF_003353055.1 Cupriavidus lacunae | reverse complement strand
TTCTGCCCCTGAAGGGCTGTGTCAGGCATGTTCATTTGCGTGCTCCTTTCGAGAAACGAGACTGCGAATCTTCGTTTTACTCCAGGGGCTTGTTCCTTCGCGGCCCTTCATAGTATCTATATCGGGCTCAACACTACCGCAAACACTATCGAACGTTAAATACCGATTCATTATGGCTAAATAACCGCCGGGACTGATGCCGCCCCGGCGGCATCGCGCCACCGCTTACTGGTAAGCCTTGTCGTTGGGCGCCGCGAACAGCGCCTTCATGTCGGCCGACAGCGGGTAGTTCATGTTGATGCCGCGCGGCGGGATCGGTGACATGAACCACTTGTTGTAGAGCTTCTCGGCACGTCCGCTGGTCTGCAGGTCGGCGATCACGCCGTCGGCCAGCTGCTTGAACGAGGGATCGTCCTTGCGGAACATGCAGGCGTAGTTCTCGGTCTGCAGCGGCGTGCCGACCACCACCCAGTCGCCCGCGCTCTTGGCCTTTGTGCGCTCGCCGTACAGCAGCGGCTCATCCATGACGAAGGCGGCGGCGCGCCCGGTCTCCAGGATCAGGAAGGACTGGCCGTGGTCCTTGGTGCTGATCAGGTTCATGTTCATGGCCTTCTCGCCGTTCATCTTGACCAGCAGGCGCTCGCCGGTGGTGCCGGCGGTGGTGACCACGTTGCGGTCCTTCAGGTCGGTGAATTCCTTCACACCCGAATCCTTCCTGGTCAGCATCTTGATGCCGTAGACAAACATACTGTTGGAGAACGCCACCTGCTTCTGGCGCTCCAGGTTGTTGGTGGTGCTGCCGCACTCGATGTCGATGGTGCCGTTCTGCACCAGCGGGATGCGGTTCTGCGAGGTGATCGGCGTCAGGCGCACCTTCAGGTTGGGCAGCTTTAGTTCGCTTTTCACCTTGTCGACGATCTGCAGCAGGATCTCATGCGAATAGCCCATGACCTCCTTGCCGTCGGTGTACGAGAACGGGATCGACGATTCGCGATAGCCAAGCGAGATCACGCCGCTGTCCTTGATCTTCTTCAGCGTGTCGCCATCGGCGGCATGGGCGACGCCGGCGGCCAGCAGCAGCGTGGCGGCCGCAAGCGCGCGGCGGGTGGCGGATCGGTGGGGTTGCAGTGATTTCAAGTGGCGCTCCTTGTAGTGGGACCTGGTCAATGCGGCATGTTCCGTGGACCGCGTCGTGTCTTGCGCACGCACGGGCACGGCATGGATCAGTACTTGCCTGCGGCGCTATGCGCGCGCAGCGTCAAAATCCTCGGCTTCGATGGCAGGACGGCGCCCTGCCAGCCGGTCCGCCAGCAGGCCGGCACTGCCCATTGCCAGCGTAAAGCCAAGCGCACCGTGGCCCAGGTTCAGCCACAGCCCGGACACCCGCGACGGCCCCACCAGCGGCAGGCCGTCCGGCGTGGCCGGGCGCAAGCCGGCCCAGGGCTGCAGTTGCGCCAGCGGCAGGTCCGGCACGATGCCCTCGAACAGCGCGCGCGTCTGGGACACCAGCGCGCCGACCCGCTCCGGGTCGATGCGGGTGCCACCGCGCACCAGGTCCGCCATGCCCGCCACCCGCAAGGTATTGCCGATGCGCGCATAGACGATCTTGTTGGCAAAATCGGTCACGCTGATATGCGGCGCACACGCACCGCCGGCCAGCGGCACGGTGATGCTGTAACCCTTGAGCGGCCACAGCATCGGCCGCACGCCCAGCGGGCGCAGCAACGGCACGCTGCCGATGCCGCCGGCCACGATGACAATGTCGGCCGGTACCACGCCAGTGGCGGTACGCACGCCGGTCACGCGCCCGCCCTGCTGTGCCAGCTCTTGCACGACAGTGCCAAAGCGCATCGACACGCCGGCGTGCGCCCTGTCTTGCAGCATGCGTGCCAGCGATACGCAGAAGCGGTGGCAGTCGCCCACCTCCTCGCTCGGGGTATGGATGGCGCCGGCAACCTCATCGCGGATGCCGGCCAGTGCGGGCTCCAGCGCCACGCAGGCGTCGCGGTCCAGCGCCTGCTGCTCGCAACCCAGGCTGGCCTGGTAGTCCAGCAGCCGGCAGGCCGATTCGAACGCCGCCGCATCGCGATGCACCACCAGCTTACCGCGCCGCGCAAAACTGAAACCGGCGCCGCCGTCGTCATGCTGGTGCTGTGCAACAAAGGCCTGCATCAGGTCGCGCGAATAGAACCCCAGCCGCAGCAGCTTGCGCGTGGTGGCTTCGCTGGCGGCGGCGTTGCAGGCACGCATGAAGGCCGCCAGCCAGCGCCACTGCGCCGGGTCGGCCGCGGGGCGGAAGCGCATCGGCGAGTCGCGCCGCAGCAGCCAGCCCGGCACCTTGGCCATCACCCCCGGCCCTGCCAGCGGCGCCACATAGCTGTAGCTGAGCTGCCCGCCATTGGCGAAGCTGGTCTCCTCGCCAGGGCCGTCGTGGCGCTCCAGCACCGTCACCTGGTGGCCGTCCCCGGCCAGGCGCCATGCCGTCGTCATGCCCACCACGCCCGCGCCCACGATCACCACCCGCATCGCCGTTCCTCTGCTGCCCTCGATCTGGCAGAGAGTAGTCCAGCGGCCGCGGCTTGCCCAATGCGAATACGTGCCAGAATATGTCTTGAGGCTATGGATGCCTGCCCCACCCCCTCCGATTGCCCGAGATTCCATGCGTTTGCGCCAGATCGAAGTCTTCCGCGCCGTGATGCTGACCGGCACTGTCAGCGAGGCCGCGCGCCTGCTGCATGTGTCGCAGCCGGTGGTCACGCGCGTGCTGCAGCATGCCGAGGCCTCGCTCGGCTTCCGCCTGTTCGAACGGGTGCGCGGCCGGCTGCAGGCCACGCCCGAGGCCAATGCGCTGTATGGCGATGTCGAAAGGCTATATGGCGAGATCGAACGTGTGCGCCGGGTCTCGGAAAGCCTGCGTCACAAGGGCGCCGGCCGGCTGCGCGTGGCCGCCACCCCGAGCCTGGCCAATCCGCTGCTGGTGCCGGCAGTGCGGCGCTTCTGCGCGCGCCACCCGGACACGCAGGTGCAGGTGCTGACCCACCATACCGACGAGATCGTCGGCGCCCTGCTGGCCAACCAGATCGACCTGGGCTTCGCCTTTGCGCCGCCCGGCCACGAGGCCATCTCCAGCGAGCCGGTGGCCAGCGGCCGCATGCTGCTGGCGGTGCCGCGCGGCCAGCCGCTGCCCGCCGGGGCACGCCGCCGGGCGGTGCCGATGCAGAAGCTGATGGAGCGCCCCTTCATCGGCTATGACGACAACAGCTCGCTCGGACTGCTGGTGCGCCAGACCCTGGCCCGGCACGCGCTGGAGCCGCGCTCGACGCTGGAGGTGCAGACCTACTCGCTGGCGCTGGCGCTGGTCGACGCGGGGCTGGGCATGACGCTGCTGGACCAGTACACCGCGCTCAGCGCCAGCGCGGAGCGCGTCGCGCTGCATGACGTGGCGCCGGCGCTGCCGCTCGAGATCCAGATGCTGCGCGCCAGCCACCGCGCCGGCTCCAGCCTGGCCGACGACCTGCGCGCGCAGTTTGCGCTGGCCGCCGAAGACCTGGCGGCAACGCTGCCGCAGCGGCTGGAAGCGCCGACGATCAGCTTCGACGCCGCGCCCGCCAGGAGCCGCGAGTGACACATTGACAGCCGCGCGCGCCGTGCACCATCATCAAACCGCCTGCAGGCACAACCTGTCAGCGCAAAGCCACCCATGTTCGTCCTGATCCTGCTCCTCCTCATCCTGGTCAGCGCCTTTTTCTCGATTTCCGAGATCGCGCTGACGGCTGCCCGCCGCACCAAGCTGCAAGTCCTGTCGGAGCGCGGCGACGGCCGCGCCACGCGCGTGCTCAGGCTCAAGGAAGAGCCCGGGAATTTCTTCACGATCGTGCAGATCGGGGTCAACAGCGTGGCCATCCTGGCCGGTATCCTGGGCGAGAAGCATGTGTCGGACCTGCTGCTGGAGACGCTGTCGCCCTATATGCAGGTAGTCCATGCGCAGCGCACCGCCAATATCGGCTCGTTCCTGATCGTGACGCTCCTGTTCATCCAGTTTGCCGACCTGATTCCCAAGCGCATCGCCATGACCTTTCCCGAGCGATGCGCGCTGGCGGTGATCGACCCGATGCTGACGCTGCTGCGCGTGCTCAAGCCGCTGGTCTGGATCTTCAACGCCGCCGCCGATGCCATGCTGCGGCTGCTGCGGCTGCCGACCAAGCCAGTCGACCAGATCACTACCGAGGACATCGCCGCGATGGTCGATGCCGGCGCCGAAGCCGGCGTGCTGCACAAGCATGAAATCCATCTGATCGAGAATGTGTTCGAGCTCGAGTTCAAAGGCATTACCGCGATCATGACGCCGCGCGACGACGTGGTCTACCTGAGTCTCGACGAACCCGCCGACAGCGTGCGCCGCAAGCTGGTCAACCAGCCACACGCGCAATACCCGGTGTGCGGGCACGACCTGGACGACGTGCAGGGCTATATCGATTCCAAGGATATCCTGCAGCTGCTGCTGGCCGACGAAAGCGCCGCCGCGATCGGCAATATCGGCCGCCACCACGACAAGAACGTGCTGGTGATCCCGGACACGCTGACCCTGTCCGAGGCGCTCACGCGCTTCCGCGAGATGCACCAGAACTTTGCCGTGGTGATGAACGAGTACGGGCTGGTGGTGGGCATCGTCACGCTGGACGATATCGTCGGCGCGCTGATGGGCGACATCCTGTATTCCAGCGAGGACGAGCAGATCGTGCGGCGCGACGACAGCTCCTGGCTGGTCGACGGCCTCACGCCGCTGGTGGACCTGAAGAAGGCGCTGGAACTCGACACCCTGCCCGGCGAGGACTATGTCGACACCGCGGCCGGGCTGGTGATCTATGCGCTCAAGCGCATCCCGAAGAAATCCGAGTCGATCACCGTGGCGGGCTATCGCTTCGAAGTGCTGGACATCGACCATCACAAGATCGACCAGCTGCTGGTGTCGCGCCTGCCGCAGGCACCGGAAGGCGCAACGCCAGCGCCGCTGGCGTAGCCGCACCGGCCTGCCCGCCGACTTGCCGATAGCGCTCCAGCGTGTCCGGCAGACGGAACCACGCCACGTAGCTGAACGTCACCACCACCGCTGCTGACGCCACCACGCCCAGCCGCCACGGCGCCACCGAGTCCTCCGGCGCCGGCCCATGCAGCGTGCGGTAGGCCGTGCCCAGCAGCGCGATCCACGCCAGTCCCAGCGCATAGCCCGCGGCCACGTCCGACAGCCAGTGCATGCCCAGGTACAGCCGCGATACCCCGATCGCCGCCACCGCGACCACGGTCAGCGCCAGCACCGGGATGCGCACGCGCCACGGCTGGCGCAGGCACATCAGGAAGGCCAGGAAGCCATAGGTGACCATGCTGCTGGCGGCGTGGCCGCTCGGGAAGGAATACGACTCCAGCCCGCTGTAGATGCTGGCCGGGCGCACGCGCGCCATGCCCAGCTTGAGCGCCATCACGCAGGCGCGCGCACCCAGCAGCGCGGCGGCCCAGTACAGCGCCACCGTCCAGGCCCGGCGCCAGCACAGCCACGCGAACACCGCCACGCCGACCGCCACCGAAACGCGCGCGCCGCCAAGTTCGGTCACGGCCACCATCGCGATATCGAGCCAATCGGTGCGCAGGGCACGCAGCTGCGCAAATATCATCTGGTCGATGCGCACCACGCCCCCACTTTCGGCAACCTCGCCGGCCAGCCAGAACAGCGCGCTGCCGCAGGCCAGCAGCACGGCGCCAGCCAGCAGCACCACCAGCAGCTCGGCCAGGTCGCGCTCGAGCACGCGCAGCGTAAGCGTGGTCAGCCGGCGCGGCCGTGCGGCCATGCGCGCGGACAGCACGCCGGCTCCCCACACGCGCCACCGGTCGAGCCAGCGCACCACCGGCCGCAACAGCGCCACCAGCAGCGGCACCAGGCTCAGCAGCAGCACCGTCACCAGCGTGAACAGCACGAGCAGCCCCAGCGCCGTACCTGGCGTCAGCCAGGCCTTAGCGAAGGTGCTAGCACGCGCCGGCACGTCAATCACGGGAGCCCACCCACCGCGCCGACGATGCGGGCGATATTGGCGCGAGCCGGTGCCTCGCAGTCGGCAAAGGCGTCAGTCAGGAAGAGTTGCGGGCGCTGTGCCAGCTTGTGCAGGAAGGCCACGCGGCGGCGCATGAATTCGGCTTGCAGCGCTTCCCCCTGCAAGCCCGTGCGCGCGGCCAGCAAGGCACGGTTCTCGGCGAACACGTCCAGGCTGTGGGCATCGAACACGTCCGGCGGCGCGGCCAGCCTGAGCAGGTCGAGATCGAGCACGGTTTCGGCGCCCTCAATGCTGGGGCGATGACCCTGCGTGTCGAGCACGATCCGCGCGGCACGGTCCAGCACCGCGCGATCCTCGCCGGGCGCCACCGTTTCGATCAGCGCCGCCGATGCCGCTTCATTGTGCCCGGACCCCGCCACATAGACCGCGTCGTGGCACAGCACCGCCAGCGCCTGCGCGCGGTCGAGCGCAATGCCGCGCGCGTGGGCGGCATCGAACATCTCCAGGATATGGCGGCGGTCGTGGTAGTGACGGTAGGGCGTGTCGTGCAGCGCCAGCACATCGAGCACCACCTGGCGCGGCAGGAAGTCCAGGCAGGCCAGCGCGGCGGGCCAGTCGGGCGCGAAGCGCGGCACCTCGCCCTGCGGCGTGGCCACCGGTTCGCTGAACACATCGGCGCGGCGCACCCACAGCAATGCGGGATCGCGCATCGCGCGATAGACCACCACCGGCGCAAGATCGGCTTCAAAGCGGCCGATGCCGACTGCCGTGTAGGCGCCGCCCTTGTAGTGCCGGTATGGCATACCGGCGATGAGGTTGGGATCGGCCGGCAGTTCGGCAGGGTCGCCGTGGAAGACCGGTGCGTCGGATTGGCTGGCGGGTGGCTGTGTCATGGTGCGGCATCCTGCGTTGCGGATCGCCATGATAGTGCACCTGCGCGTGCGCCCGGCACCGCGGTGAGCGTGGCAGCGCATGCCCGCCGCATGAAAACCGGCCGCGGAAAAAAACAAAACCGACGCGCACTTTCGTGGGCGTCGGCCTGAGTTTTACTACACTGTTGTTGCCTGCCGGTGGTCGATTCCGACAGCTTTTTGTTTTGGCGGAGAGGGTGGGATTCGAACCCACGGTACCGTCGCCGGTACGCCTGATTTCGAGTCAGGTACATTCGACCACTCTGCCACCTCTCCGGTAACTTGTTGCCGTGTGGCGAAACCAAGATTATAGCCATACCCCGCCAGCCGATGCAATAGGCTGGCAGTGGTTTTTTACAGCTCAGGTTCCAGGCGGGTGATGCCGCCCATGTATGGCTGCAGCGCGGCCGGCACCGTGACCGAGCCGTCGGCGTTCTGGTAGTTCTCCAGGATCGCCACCAGCGTGCGGCCCACGGCCAGGCCGGAGCCGTTGAGGGTGTGAACCAGTTCTGGCTTGCCCTGCCCCGTGCGCATGCGCGCCTGCATGCGGCGCGCCTGGAAGTCGCCCATGCTCGAGCACGAGCTGATTTCGCGGTAGGTATTCTGCGCGGGAATCCACACTTCCAGGTCGTAGGTCTTGGTGGCGCCGAAGCCCATGTCGCCGGTGCACAGCACGATGGTGCGGAACGGCAGTTCCAGCTTCTTCAGGATCGCCTCGGCGTGGCCGGTCAGTTCCTCGAGCGCGTCGAACGATTGCCCGGCCGGCACCACGTGGACCAGCTCGACCTTGTCGAACTGGTGCTGGCGGATCATGCCGCGCGTGTCCTTGCCGTAGGAGCCCGCTTCCGAGCGAAAGCACGGCGTATGCGCGACAAAGCGCAGCGGCAGCTTCTCGCCCGCGACGATGGCGTCGCGCACGATATTGGTCAGCGGCACCTCGGCGGTCGGGATCAGGTAGAAGTTCTCGATGCGCTCGCCGTCCTCGCTGCCGACCTTGCGCGGCACCTTGAACAGGTCTTCCTCGAACTTGGGCAACTGGCCGGTGCCGCGCATCGAGGCGGCGTTGACCATGTACGGCACGTACATCTCGGTGTAGCCGTGTTCCTGCGTATGGGTGTCGAGCATCAGCTGCACCAGCGCGCGGTTCATGCGCGCCAGGCCGCCGCGCAGCATCGAGAAGCGCGAACCGGTCACCTTGACCGCGGTATCGAAGTCCAGACCCAGCTTCTCGCCCACGTCGACGTGGTCGCGCACTTCGAAGTCGAACTGGCGCGGCGTGCCCACGCGGCGCACCTCAACGTTCTGGGTTTCGTCATTGCCCACCGGCACGCTTTCGTGCGGCACGTTGGGAATCGACAGCATCAGTTCCGACAGGTGCGCCTGGATCTCGTCCAGCCGCGCGGCCGAGGCCTTGAGCGTGTCGCCGATGCCGCCCACTTCGGCCATCACGGCCGAGGCGTCCTCGCCCTTGCCCTTGAGCATGCCAATCTGCTTGGACAGGCTGTTGCGGCGGGCCTGCAGCTCCTCGGTCTGGGTCTGCAGTTGCTTGCGTTCGGCCTCAAGTGCCTGGAACGCCGCCACGTCAAGTTGATAGCCGCGCGTGGCAAGGCGTTGCGCCACGGCGTCGATGTCTTTGCGGAACAGCTGGATGTCGAGCATGTTGCTAGGGTGAAGTGCTGGGCCAGCGACATGCCGGCGGACCCGCCATTTTACTGCACCAGCCCCGTCCGGCGCGAACAGGGCGGTGCCGGCTAGCGCCCGAGGCTCAGTCCCCGCCCTTGCCGCCATCCTTGCCCCTGGCTGGGCGCTGCTCGCGGTGCCAGGCGGCGTCCAGTTCGCGCAAGTGGCGCAGCTTCTCCGCAATCTTGCCCTCCAGCCCGCGCGGCACCGGCTGGTACCAGCCCTGGGCCTTCAGGTCGTCAGGGAAGTAGTGCTCGCCGGCGGCGTAGGCCTCCGGCTCGTCGTGCGCATAGCGGTAGGCGTGGCCGTAGCCAAGCTCTTTCATCAGCTTGGTCGGCGCGTTGCGCAGGTGCACCGGCACCGCGCGCGACTTGTCCTTGCCGACGAAGGCGCGCGCCGCGTTGTAGGCGTTGTAGCCGGCGTTGGACTTGGGCGCCACGGCCAGGTAGATCAGCGCCTGGCCCAGCGCCAGTTCGCCCTCGGGCGAGCCCAGCCGCTCATAGGTCTCGGCGGCATCCAGCGTGATGCGGGCGGCACGCGGGTCGGCCAGGCCGATATCCTCCCACGCCATGCGCACGATACGCCGCGCCAGGTAGCGCGGGTCGGCGCCGCCGTCGATCATGCGGCAGAACCAGTACAGCGCGGCGTCCGGGTCCGAGCCGCGCACGGACTTGTGCAGCGCACTGATCTGGTCGTAGAAGGCATCGCCGCCCTTGTCGAAGCGGCGCAGGTTCTCCGACAGCGCGCTGCCGAGCAGCGCGGTATCGATCTGCACCGCGCCGGCGGTGCGCGCGGCGCGCGCCACGATCTCGATATTGTTCAGCAGCTTGCGCCCGTCGCCGTCGGCCGAGGCCACGATCAGTTGCAGCGCCTCGTCTTGCCATGTCACGCCGCCCAGCTCTTCGCTGGCCCGCAGCGCCAGCTGCGTCAGCTCGGCATCGTCCAGGCTCTTGAGCACATAGACCGCCGCGCGCGACAACAATGCGCCGTTGACTTCGAACGAAGGGTTCTCGGTGGTCGCGCCGATAAAGGTGAAGAGCCCGCTTTCCACGTGCGGCAGGAAGGCATCCTGCTGGCTCTTGTTGAAGCGGTGCACCTCGTCGACGAACACCAGCGTGCTCCGGCCGTGGGCGCGGAACTGCTCGGCGCGCTCGACCGCCTCGCGAATGTCCTTGACGCCCGACAGCACCGCCGACAGCGCGATGAACTCGGCGTCGAAGGCATCGGCCATCAGCCGCGCCAGCGTGGTCTTGCCCACGCCCGGCGGGCCCCAAAGGATCATCGAATGCGGCTCGCCGGACTCGAACGCGACGCGCAGCGGCTTGCCGGCGCCCAGCAGGTGCTGCTGCCCGATCACTTCGTCGATGGTGCGCGGGCGCAGGCGCTCGGCCAGCGGTTGCCGGGAGCGGTCTGGGGTATCGGAAAACAGCGTGTCCGCCACGGTAGTCAAGCCCTGTAAATGCGCAGAATGCAGAACGCAACAGTGTAGACCATCGGCGCCCTGCCCCTCCTGACGCGCGCTACAGCGGGCTAGGCGGCAAACGCTACCACGTCCTCGATCTCGACACGGATGCCGATGCGCTCGCCCACGGCATGGTTGTGATGGGACGGCACCAGCGCCAGCACGCGGCCGCCGCTGGCCAGGCGCAGCGTGTACAGGATCTCGGCGCCGCGGAAGGCCTTGTGGACCACCTCGGCGCGCATCGGGCTGGCGTCGTCGTGGATGATGTCGTCGGGGCGCACCAGCACGTCGACGGCCGCCCCTGCCGGGAGATCGAGCGGCGCTGCCGGGCGCAGCAGGCCCAACTCCAGTTCGATCTCCGCCGATTCGCGCAGCCGCCCTGCCATCAGCACGCCCTGCCCGATAAAACCCGCGACAAAGCGCGATGCCGGCCGGTGGTAGAGGTCATGCGCACTGCCCCACTGCTCGATCACGCCGTCGTGCATGACGCCGATCTCGTCGGCCATGGCAAAGGCCTCGTACTGGTCGTGCGTGACCAGGATGGCGGTGGTGCCCTGCGCCTTCAGGATCGCGCGCACCTCCAGACTCAGGCGTTCGCGCAGGTCGACGTCGAGGTTGGAGAAGGGCTCGTCCAGCAGCAGCAGCTCCGGGCGCGGTGCCAGCGCGCGCGCCAGCGCCACGCGCTGCTGCTGGCCGCCGGACAGCTCGTGCGGATACTTGCGGCCCGCACCGGCCAGGCCGACCAGCTGCAGCACCTCGTCCACGCGCGCCGCGCGCTCGGCCCGGCTGGCGCCCGTCAGGCCAAAGCCCACGTTGGCCGCCACATCCAGGTGCGGGAACAGCGCGTAGTCCTGGAACACCATGCCGATGCGGCGCTGCTCCGGCGCCAGCAGCGCCCCGGACGACGACACGGTCTGCCCGTCCAGCACGATGCGGCCGTCCTGCAGCGGCTCGAAACCAGCGATGGCCCGCAGCACCGTGGTCTTGCCGCAGCCGCTGGGACCGAGCAGGCAGGCGATATTGCCGCGCGCCACCGAGAACGACAGCCCCTTGACCACCGCATGGCGGCCAAAGGCGTGACGGATATGGTCCACCTCGATGACGGCAGCGGCGGCGGCAGCAGCGTCGACGGCGCCTGCGCGGGTCGCCGGCCGGCTGCGGGCCTGGACACCGGGCAAGCGTGAATAGGAATCGGTTCGCATGTGCGCATTATAGGGATGCAGCCGGGCGGTCGGACTTCCTTTCTGGCTGCGCGCCGGTCCGCCATTGCTAGAATGCGGCAGCCCGCAAGCTGCCTGCGGCAGTTCCGCCCACGCAGCACTTCCCCCCTCCGACGCATGCTCCTGTCCCGCCGCCGCTTCCATCCCCTGACCCTGGCCACCCTGGCGATGGCGCTGCTGATCGCCGTGCCGGTGCTGGTGATCGCCTCGGCGGTGCTGCTGCCCGCCGGCGAGACCTGGCGCCACCTGATCGACACCGTGCTGGCGGAGTACGTGCTCAACACCGTCTGGCTGCTGTGCGGCGTCGCCGCGGGCGTGCTGCTGCTGGGCGTGACCACTGCCTGGCTGGTATCGACCTACCGCTTCCCGGGCCGCGCCGTGATGGAATGGGCGCTGGTGCTGCCGATGGCGATGCCGGCCTACGTGATCGCCTACGCCTACACCGACGCGCTGCAGTTCGCCGGTCCGGTCCAGGGCTGGCTGCGCGAGCTGACCGGCTGGAAGGCGCGGGAATACTGGTTCCCCGAGATCCGCTCGCTTGGCGGCGCGATCGCCCTGTTCTCGCTGGTGCTGTACCCGTACGTCTACCTGACTGCCCGCGCCGCCTTCCTGCAGCAGACCCAGAACACGCTGGAGGCCGCGCGCCTGCTCGGCCACGGCACCTGGAGCCGGCTCTGGCGCGTAGTGCTGCCGCTGGCGCGCCCCGGCATCGTCGCCGGCACCGCGCTGGCGATGATGGAAACGCTGGCCGACTTCGGCACCGTCGCCTACTTTGCCATTCCGACCTTCTCCACCGGCATCTACCGCGCCTGGTTCTCGCTCGGTGACAAGAACGCCGCGGCGCAGTTGTCGGCGTGCATGCTGCTGTTTGTCGCCGCCATCCTGCTGATGGAGCGCGCCAGCCGCGGCCGCGCGCAGGTCTACGGCAACCAGCGCCGCGCCGTGGCCTGGACGCTGGACGGTGCGCGCGGCTGGCTGTCGCTGGCGGTATGCCTGGTGCCGGTGCTGCTGGGCTTCCTGGTGCCCGCGCTGATGCTGTGCCGCATGGCCTTCACCGACGGCGATGCACAGTTCGGCCCGCGCTTTGTCGGGCTGGTGCGCAACAGCTTCCTGCTGGCCAGCGCCACCGCGCTGGCCGCGGTGGCGGTCGCGCTGGCGGTGGGCTACGCCGCGCGCGCGGTCAACGGCAAGCGCAGCTGGCTGATGCGCGGCCTGACGCGGCTGTGCGGCATGGGCTATGCGCTGCCGGGCTCGGTCATCGCCGTGGGCGTGCTGGTGCCGGTGGCACGGCTGGACAACGCGCTGTCGGCCTGGCTGCAGCAGCAATTCGGGCTGTCGGTGGGGCTGCTGCTGACCGGCGGCATTGCCGCGCTGGTCTATGCGCTGTTGGTGCGCTTCCTGGGCGTGGCGCTGCAGACCGTCAATGCCGGGCTGGGCAAGATCACGCCCAGCATGGACGCTGGCGCGCGCAGCCTGGGCCACGGCCCCGGCGCCACGCTGCGGCGCGTGCATTTCCCGATGTTGCGCGGCAGCCTGCTGACCGCGGCGCTGATCGTCTTTGTCGATGTGATGAAGGAACTGCCGGCCACCTTCGTGATGCGCCCGTTCAACTTCGACACGCTGGCCGTGCAGGCCTACAACCTTGCCGCCGACGAGCGCCTGACCGAGGCCGCCACCGCCTCGCTGGTGATCGTCGCCGTCGGCCTGCTGCCGGTGATCCTGCTGTCGCGCACGATCCGGCGCGAAGAGCGGCACTGAGCCTTCCCCCCACGCTGCCTGGCCTAAAGTCGCGCCGCCCCGCGCCGATAGCCTCTTATGGCCCGGCGTTCGCCCGGGAGCGACCCGCGGCAATGCCTGCCGCGCAAGAACCTATGCTGCGATATCACATCCTGCTGTTCAAGTTGAACCGGCTGAGCCGCAACAAGCTGAGCGGCGTGGAAGAAGTCTCGCTGGCCGGTCAGTTCGCCGAGATGATCGATTCGGCCGACACCGCCGCGCGCGTCATCGCCGACCTGATCGATCACGCCAATCCACAGGTACGCCGCATCGCGCTCAATGCCATCCGCCGCGCGCGCCAGTTCTCGTCGCCCGAGCTGCAGCCGGCGCTGGTGCGCTGCATGGCCGATGCCGAAGCAGTGGTGCGCCACGATGCGGTCTGGATCGTCCAGGAAACCCGCATGGATGGCGCCGAACTGCGCGCCGCGCTGCGTCGCCTGGCCGGCAAGGTGCAGCTGCCGTGGGACGCCGAGCGCGCCCGCGCCAACCCCGGCGATACCGCGCTCGCCGCGCAGGTGCGCGCGCGCATGGCATTGGACAAGCTGCTGGAAAAGAGTGCGGCGGAGCGCAACCAGGCGCTGGCCGCGATGGCGCTGGGCGGGACTTCGGACCAGCCCTATGCCGAAGGCACGGTCGGCCACAAGGGCATGCAGCACCGGGCACTGGTGCGGCGCCAGGCCGGGCGGCGGCTCAACAGCAGCGTGAAGCTGACGTTCCGCAAGGTCGAGCCGACGCAGGTGACAGGGAATAAGCGGTTCCTGCTGTGACAGGGACATCTGGCTGCTGACGGATCAACAACCACTTCCGTGCTCCCTCTCCCGCTTGCGGGAGAGGGTTGGGGAGAGGGCCGGCATGTCGACGAAGTATGGCGTGTCGGTATGCCAGTGCCTGCCCTCTCCCCCGGCCCCTCTCCCGCAAGCGGGAGAGGGGAGCAAACCTGCAGCAGGCATAACGCCCTTGGCTTACTTGAAGCCCGCGCGGTCCACCAGCTTCTGTGCCTGCGGCTGGTACTTGCCCAGTTCGGCCACGTTGATGCTGTCGGCCTTGAACGTACCCAGCGCTTCCAGCGCGGGGTTGCTGACCTTCACGCCCTGCACCACCGGCCATTCGTTGTTGCCGTCGGCAAAGTAGCGCTGTGCCTCGTCGCTGGCCAGGTACTCCAGGAACTTGACCGCCGCTTCCTTGTTGGACGCGTGCTTGAGCATGCCGCCGCCCGAGACGTTCATATGCACGCCCTGGCTCGACTGGTTCGGCCACAGCACACCCAGCTTGTCGGCCACGGCCTTGTCTTCCGGCTTGGTCGACTTCAGCACGCGCGCGATATAGTAGGTGTTGGCGATGGCCACGTCGCACTCGCCGGCGGCAACCGCCTTGAGCTGGTCGGTGTCGCCGCCCTTGGGCACGCGCGCCAGGTTGGCGGCCACGCCGCGCGCCCATTGCTCGGTGCGCGCCTCGCCGTCGTGGGCGATCAGGCTGGAGACCAGCGACAGGTTGTAGACATGGCCGCTGGAACGCGTGCAGACCTTGCCCTTCCACCTGGGATCGGCCAGGTCTTCATAGCTGGCGATATCGCCCGCCTTGACCGCGGTCTTGTTGTAGGCGATCACGCGGCCGCGCGCCGAGAAGCCAAACCACTCGCCATGGGGATCGCGGTAGTTGGCCGGGATGCGCGACTCCAGCACCTTCGACTTCACCGGCGCGAACACGCCGGCCTGCTGGGCGCGCCACAGGCGGCCGATATCCACCGTGATAAACACGTCCGCGGGACTGTTGGCGCCTTCGTTGCGGATGCGCTCCAGCAGCGGGTCTTCCTGGCCTTCGATGCGGTTGATCTTGATGCCGGTCTGCCTGGTGAAATTGGCGTACAGCGCCTCGTCTGTCTGGTAATGCCGGGCGGTATAAAGGTTGAGCACCTTTTCCTGCGCCGCCGCGGCCAGCGGCAGGGTCAGCAGGGCCAGCGCCGCGGCGCGCGGCAGCAAGGTTCGGATAGTGGTCTTCACGCGGATGGCTCCCCAGCATGGTTTGGGCAGCCGCCGAGGACCCGAGGCCGCCCGGTTATTGGATTCCGGTCAGCGGGAAACAATATTGATTCTTGTTCCGGCGGTCAAATTACATTTCCGTCATGTCAACGGTCTTTGACAGGTCAATCCAGGGGAGATGGGCGCATGATCAGCCGCGGCGCACCCAGACCACCTTGCCGGCCTTGACGCCCAGGGTGCGGCGCTGCGGGTTGTAGTCCATGGTGCCGGGGAACTGCTGGCCGTCGCGCTCGCCCAGGCGCCATGCGCAGCCCTGCAGCAGGCCGATGGCCTCGGCCTCGGGCTTGCCGATCAGGGTATCGTCGGCCATCTTGTCGGCCGGGCAGCCCTCCGGCGTGCCACGCGCGCCTTGCGGGCCGGTCGGCGCCGGGGCCTGCGGCCCGGCCGGCTGCGCGGCGCAGGCCGCCAGCAAGGCACCGCCCGCGGCCAGCGCGGCGGCGTATTGCGTGCAACGGAAGATGGTTCGCATCACTGTCATGGGGTTCTCCTCATCCCTTGGCCCGGTCGGTCAGTGTCTTCATCGCATCGGCCGGCAACGGGCCGTGGCAGGTGCGTTCGCCGCCCGCCTCGCTGACCACCAGCCACACTTGGCCAGGCTGGTCCTTCGGATGCAGCAGCCAGGCCGGGCCGCGCGCGCTGCTGCTCGGCGGCAGGTCTTCCAGCACGCCGGTGCTGGCCGACTGCAGCATCACCGCGCAGTCGTTGGCAGGCACGCGCGTGGCCTTGAGGAAGGCCGCGTTGCCAAGCACTTCGGGCAACGCCGAGTCCGACGCGCGCAGGAAAGAATCGACATCGAACTTGCTGGCACCGCCGCCGCTGCTGGCGCATGCCGCCACCAGCAACGCGCCGGCACCGGCCAGCAGCACCGCACCCTGACGGCGGCGCGAACGGAGGGTGACTGCCGGACCTGCTTGCGGATCGTTCATGGCGGGCCTCATTGCTTCATCACATCGGCGCCCTTGGGCACCGTGAACCGGAACGCATCGGCCGCCAGCGGCGGGTTCTTCTGCATGCCCGTGAAGGTCAGCAGCGTGGTATTGCCAAACGCGTCGCGCAACTCCATCGCCTCGAGGTTGCCGGCCTTGAAGCCGATGCCGATGCGCTCGAACTGCGTGTCCTTGGCCTTGGGCGTCAGCTCCAGCCACTCTACGCCATCGCGCGTCGGCCCGTTCTTCACGACGAAGTTCTTTTCCAGGTCGTTGCTGCCGAACAGGATCGCCGCCGGGCTGGAACCGAGCGCGCCATCGAGCTTGCGCTCGGTGACCTGGTTCAGGTCCTTGTCGTAGATATACAGGGTCTGGCCGTCGGCCTGCAGCAACTGGTCGTAGGGCTTGGTATAGCGCCAGGTGAACTTGCCCGGGCGCGAGAACACGAAGGTGCCGCTGGACGTGCCGGTCACCTTGACGTCGGCGCCCTGGCCCTTGACCTGGCGCTGCGTGAATTCGCCGCGCGCGCTCTTCACGCCGGAGACGAAGCTCTGCAACTGGTCGGTGGCGGCGGCATGGGCCGGCGCCTGGAGGGCGAACATCGCCAGCGCGGCGCAAGCCGACACGAGAATGCGGTTTCGCATGGTTCGGGTCCTGGTTGTTGTAGGGTGCTGCCGCCGTGTCGGCGCCAGGCAGATTGCCGGCGCCGATACGGGCAACCTGTCCTTTTAGAGCCGGCGGCCGGCCGGGGATTCCGTTTGCCGCGCGCTGTCGGGTAACCGGATATTACGGTGATTGCCGCGCGAGCGGCGCTCAGTCATCTTCCCGCGCGGCACCGCCACCCTGCACCAGGATGTCGCGGTTGCCATTGCCCGACATGGCCGAGACCATCCCGGCCTTCTCCATGTCTTCGAGCAGGCGCGCGGCGCGGTTGTAGCCGATGCGCAGATGGCGCTGCACCAGCGAGATCGACGCGCGCCGGTTCTTCAGCACCACCTCGACCGCCTGGTCGTACAGCGGATCGGCCTCGCCGCCGCCGCCGATGCCCGCGCCGCCGCCAAACCCGTCGCCGCCGCCGGCGTCATCGGTCAGGCCGCCTTCGAGGATGCCCTCGATGTAGTTGGTCTCGCCCGACTCCTTGAGCTTTTCCACCACACGGTGGACTTCCTCGTCCGAGACAAAAGCGCCGTGCACGCGCACCGGCAGGCCGGTGCCTGGCGCCAGGTAGAGCATGTCGCCCATGCCCAGCAGCGTTTCGGCGCCCTGCTGGTCGAGGATGGTGCGCGAGTCAATCTTGCTGCTGACCTGGAACGCGATCCGGGTCGGCACGTTGGCCTTGATCAGGCCGGTGATCACGTCCACCGACGGGCGCTGCGTGGCCAGCACCAGGTGCAGGCCGGCCGCGCGCGCCTTTTGCGCGATGCGGGCGATCAGTTCTTCCACCTTCTTGCCGACCACCATCATCAGGTCGGCCAGTTCGTCGATGACGATGACAATGGTGGGCAGCCGGTCCAGCGGCTCCGGTGCGTCCGGGGTCAGGCTGAACGGGTTGGGGATCTTCTCTTCGCGGGCCGCGGCCTCGTCGATCTTCTTGTTGTAGCCGGCCAGGTTACGCACGCCCAGCTTGCTCATCAGCTTGTAGCGGCGCTCCATCTCGCCGACCGCCCAGTTCAGCGCATTGCCGGCCTGGCGCATATCAGTCACCACCGGGCACAGCAGGTGGGGGATGCCCTCGTACACGCTCATTTCGAGCATCTTCGGGTCGATCAGGATCAGGCGCACGCTCTCGGCCTTGGCCTTGTAGAGCAGCGACAGGATCATCGCGTTGATGCCGACCGACTTGCCCGAGCCCGTGGTGCCGGCCACCATGCAGTGCGGCATGCGGGCCAGGTCTGCCACCATCGGCTTGCCGGCGATGTCCTTGCCCAGCGCCATGGTCAGGCTGGACGCGCTCTCGTTGTAGACCTGCGAGCCCAGGATTTCCGACAGGCGCACGGTCTGGCGCTTCGGGTTGGGCAGCTCCAGCCCCATGTAGTTCTTGCCCGGGATGGTCTCGACCACGCGGATCGACACCAGCGACAGCGAACGCGCCAGGTCGCGCGCCAGGTTCACCACCTGGCTGCCCTTGACGCCCGTGGCCGGCTCGATCTCATACCGGGTGATGACCGGGCCCGGGTAGGCCGCCACCACCTTGACCTCGACGCCGAAGTCCTTGAGCTTCTTCTCGATCAGGCGCGAGGTGAACTCCAGGGTCTCGGCGCTGACGGTTTCCTGGTGCGCCGGGATCGGGTCCAGCAACGACAGCGGCGGCAGGTCCGAATCCTGGATATCGGCAAACAGCGGCTGCTGCTTCTCGCGTTCCACGCGCTCATGCTTGGGCACCGCCTGCGGGCGCACGATCTGCACCGGCGTTGCCTCTTCGATGCGCACGCGCTGGACCTCGACGGTTTCCTTGCGCTCGACCTTGGCGGCCTCGCCGATGATGCGGTCCTGCTTGCTCTCGCGGCGGGCCTTGAAGCCCAGGAACAGGGTCTCGACAAAGCCGCCGATCTGCTCGGCCACGGTCAGCCACGAGAAATGGAAGAACAGCGACAGCCCGATCGCCAGCAGCAGCAATAGCAGCAGGGTCGCGCCGGTGAAGCCCAGCGCCACCTGCAGCCAGCCGCCGAGCAGGTCGCCCAGCACCCCGCCCGGGGCGCGCGGCAGCGCGGCGCGCAGCGGGTACATGCGGATCGCCTCCAGGCCCATGCTGGAGAACAGGGTCAGGCCAAAGCCGATCCAGCTGATGGTCACGCCCTGGCGGTGCAGGCTGTGGTCCGCGCGCTCGGGCAGCTCGGCGGTCAGCGCGCGCCAGCCGCGCCAGCAGCGGCGCACCAGCAGCACCGCCAGCCAGTAGGCGGAGAAGCCGAAGATAAAGAACAGCACATCGGCCACCCAGGCGCCGACGCGGCCGCCCAGGTTGTGGATATCGGCCACCTGGTTGGCATGGGACCAGCCGGGATCGGTCTTGCTGTAGCTGGCCAGCACGCACAGGAAGCCCAGCGTGACGGCCAGCAGCAGGAACCAGCGGACCTCGCCCAGCAGTTTGCCGATGCGGGATGGCAAGGCTGACGGATCAGTGCGGGTGGTCGTGGTAGCTCGGGCCATGCCTGGTTAAGACTCGCGTTTAGGGTGATTCCGGATGCGTTTCGGGCCGATGCCGCGCGCAGTCAGTGGTCACTCACCGGGTGACTGACGGTCATCGTGGCGGCCATTTTAACGTGGCCCGAGACTATCGCACCCATTGGAATTTGCAACAGTGAGCAAATGCGGCTCCTCTTATAATGTCGCTTTCGAGCAATGCCGGTGGGCAGCATGCCGCACCGGCCACAGGAACGCATCATGGCAAAACACGCAAAAGTGCTGATTCTCGGTTCTGGTCCCGCCGGCTATACCGCCGCGGTCTACGCCGCCCGCGCCAACCTGGAACCGGTGCTGATCACCGGCCTGGCACAGGGCGGCCAGCTGATGACCACCACGGACGTCGAGAACTGGCCGGGCGATGCCAAGGGCGTCCAGGGTCCTGAGCTGATGCAGCGCCTGCTGGCGCACGCCGAGGAATTCAAGACCGAAATCATCTTCGATCACATCCACACCGCCAGGCTGGTGGATGAAAACGGCCAGCCGGCCCGCCCCTTCCGCCTGATCGGCGACGCCGGTGAATACACGTGCGACGCGCTGATCATCGCCACCGGCGCCTCGGCGCAGTACCTGGGCCTGCCGTCGGAGGAGTCCTTCATGGGCCGCGGCGTGTCGGCCTGCGCCACCTGCGACGGCTTCTTCTACAAGAACCAGGAAGTGGCCGTGGTCGGCGGCGGCAACACCGCCGTGGAAGAGGCGCTGTACCTGTCGCATATCGCCAGCAAGGTCACCGTGATCCACCGCCGCGACAGCTTCCGCGCCGAGCCGATCCTGGTCGACCGCCTGCTGCAGCGTGAAAAGGAAGGCCGCGTCGTGATCCGCTACGACAGCGTGCTGGACGAAGTGCTGGGCGACGAATCCGGCGTGACCGGCATCCGCGTGCGCGGCAGCAAGACCGGCCAGGCCGAGGACCTGAAGCTGGCGGGCGTGTTCATCGCCATCGGCCACAAGCCCAATACCGACCTGTTCACGGGCCAGCTGGCCATGGAAAACGGCTACCTGGTGACCAAGTCGGGTCTGCAGGGCGACGCCACCGCCACCAGCATGCCGGGCGTGTTCGCCGCCGGCGACGTGCAGGACCACGTCTACCGCCAGGCCATCACCAGCGCCGGCACGGGCTGCATGGCCGCGCTGGATGCCCAGCGCTTTGTCGAAGCCCTGAAGTAAGCACAGCCCCCTCCGCCGGCCGGGCCGCCACGGCCCGCCGGCGCACCTCCCCCGGCATCCCCCGGCATCCCCCGGCATCCCCTGCCGCCCTCCTGCCGCCCCGCCAGTCGATATAATCGGCGCCGAGCCCCCGGAGATTTTCAATGACGCACGGCGCCCGCAAACCCGACCGACCGCCCCAACGTTTCGGCCTGAACGACCTTGCCAGGCTGCGCGACAACCTCAAGGCCGATACCGAGCGCCGCGAAGCCGAGCGCCTGGCAGCCGAGCAGGCGGCCCAGCGTGCCCGCGAGGAAGCCGATGTGTTCCGCACCAGCGTGGGCCAGGTCAGCCAGCTGCGCGACCGCAACCGCGCCCCGCTGCCCGCCAGCAAGCCCGCCCCGGTGCCGGTGCAGTCGCGCCGCAACGACGAAGCGGTGCTGGCGGCTTCGCTGTCCGATGATTTCGATGTGGAAAGCCTGCTGGAAACCGACGAGACGCTGTCGTTCCGCCGGCCCGGCATCGGCATGGACGTGGTCCGCAAGCTGCGCCGCGGCGAATGGGTGCCGCAGGACAAAGTCGACCTGCACGGACTGCGCAGCGACGAGGCACGCGAGGCGCTGGCCGAGTTCCTGCGCCGCTCGGTACGCAACGGCGTGCGCTGCGTGCGCGTGATCCACGGCAAGGGCCTGGGCTCGCCCGACAAGCTGCCGGTGCTCAAGGGCAAGGTGCGCAGCTGGCTGGTGCAGAAGGAAGAAGTGCTGGCCTTCGTGCAGGCGCGCGAGGCCGAAGGCGGCGCCGGCGCGCTGATGGTGCTGCTGCGCCAGCCGCGCACCTGACACACCCGCCCGGATGCATCTCCCGCTTGATTTGCTGATGGGGCGGCTGCCCCTGATCCTCCACATCATGGAGGTGATCGGCGTGCTCGCTTTCGCGGTCTCGGGCGTGGTCGACGCGCGCAAGCAGCGCCTGGACGTGGTCGGCACCTTCGTGGTGGCCTTTGCCACCGCCTTCGGCGGCGGCACCGTGCGCGACGTGCTGCTGGACCGGCGCCCGTTCTACTGGGTCGACCACGAAGGCTATGTGCTGCTGATCTTCGTGATGTCGTTCGGCGCCTCGTTCGTGCTGCGCGTGGTCAGCCGCGTGGCTTCGGACCGGGCCATGATCGTGGCCGATGCCATCGGGCTGGGACTGTTCTCGGTGACCGGCGCCTCGCTGGCGCTGGTGGCGCAGATGACGCCCACCGTGGCGGTGATGATGGGCATTATCTCGGCGGTGTTCGGCGGCGTGGTGCGCGACGTGCTGTGCAATGAAGTGCCGATGATCCTGCGCGACCGCTCGCCCTACGCCACCTGTTCCTTCATCGGCTGCTGGATCTATGTCGGCATGACCTGGCTGGCGGTGCAGCAGGAAGCGGCGCTGCTGACCGGGGCGCTGGCGATCATCGCCATGCGGCTGGTGTCGGTGCGCTACGGGTGGAAGCTGCCCAGCTGAACGCCGCCCGCCAATGAAAACGCCGCCCTGCAAGGCGGCGATTTTCTGTCCTGGCCCGTGGGCTCAGACCGCGGCTTCGTCCTGCTCGCCGGTGCGGATACGGATCACGCGCTCGATCTCGGTGACGAAGATCTTGCCGTCGCCGATCTTGCCGGTGTGGGCGGCCTTGACGATGGCGTCCAGCACAGTGTCGAGCTGGTTCTCGGCCACCACCACTTCGATCTTGATCTTGGGCAGGAAGTCGACCACGTACTCGGCGCCACGGTAGAGCTCGGTATGCCCTTTCTGGCGGCCAAATCCCTTCACTTCGGTCACCGTCAGCCCGGTCACGCCGACGTCAGCCAGGGCTTCACGCACCTCGTCGAGCTTGAACGGTTTGATGATGGCGGTAATCTGCTTCATGACTGGCCCCTGTTATCGTTTGTTCACGCGCCTGGCGGCGCATCGCCGCGGACGCGGCGCTCTCCGGCTGGCATTTTACCAGCCCTTGGCCGCTTGCATTTCCGCCAGCCCCGCCACCGGCGCGCCAGCAGCGTTGGATAGCGCGCATCCGGGGACGCTTCCGCCCTGTGGATAAACCTGTGGACAGCCGCTGGAGAAGCTGTGCACAAAGCGCCACCCGAGCGCCGGGGCGACGCCGGCCCTGCGTTCAATCCGGCACCTTCTCCAGGTCCGCCAGCCACACCACCGACTCCGAATCGCTCGGCGCCCGCCAGTCGCCGCGCGGCGACAGCGAGCCGCCCGAGCCCACCTTGGGCGCGTTGGGAATGCATGAGCGCTTGAACTGGCTGGTGCGGAAGAAGCGGTCCAGGAAGATCGCCAGGTTGCGCTTGATCTCCGGCAAGCCGTACTGGTTGCGCGCCACATGCGGGCCGTTGGGCCAGACGCCGTGCTCGCGGTTGCCCCAGGCATGCAGCGCCAGGAAAGCGATCTTGGACGGCGCAAAGCCGAAACGTAGCGTGTAGTAGAGGTTGAAGTCCTGCAGTTCGTACGGGCCGATGGTGCTCTCGGTCTTCTGCTCCGGGCCGTGCTTGCTGTCGCCGGGGACCAGTTCGGGGCTGATGTCGGTATCGAGCACGGCCAGCAGCACGTCCGAGCCGCCCTCGCCCACCTGCCCGGTCTCGGCCACCCAGCGCACCAGGTGCGAGATCAGCGTCTTGGGCACGCTGGCGTTGACGTTGTAGTGCGACATGTGGTCGCCCACGCCATAGGTGCACCAGCCCAGCGCCAGTTCGCTCAGGTCGCCGGTGCCGATCACGATGGCGTGGTGGAAGTTGGCCAGCCGGAACAGGTGGTTGGTGCGCTCGCCCGCCTGCACGTTCTCGAAGGTCACGTCGTAGACCTTCTCGCCGGCGGCGTACGGGTGGCCCAGGTCCTTGAGCATGGCCAGGCACGACGGGCGGATATCGATCTCGGTCGCGGTGCAGCCCACCATCTGCATCAGCTGGCGCGCCTGCAGCAGGGTGCGGTCGCTGGTGGCAAAGCCCGGCATGGTGTAGGCGAGGATATTGGCGCGCGGCAGGCCCAGGCGGTCCATCGCCTTGGCGCAGACCAGCAGCGCGTGGGTGGAATCCAGCCCGCCCGAGACGCCGATCACCACCTTGCTGATCTTGCTCGCCGACAGGCGCTGCACGAGTGCCTGCACCTGGATGTTGTAGACCTCCATGCAGCGTTCGTCGCGCTGGCGCGGATCGGTCGGCACGTACGGGAAGCGCGCCACATTGCGCGCCAGCGGCAGCGACTTTTCCAGCGTCAGGTCGAGCGGGAAGCGCACCACGCGGAACTTGCCCACTTCTTCCTTGTGGCGGCGCACCGAGTGGCCGAAGGTCACCTGGTGCATGCGCTCGCGCGACAGCCGCTCGACGTCGATATCGGCGCAGAGCAGGTGCGAGGTATCGGCAAAGCGCTCGGATTCCGCCAGCAGCTCGCCGTTCTCGCAGATCAGCGCCTGGCCGTCCCAGGCCAGGTCGGTGGAGGACTCGCCCTTGCCGGCCGAGGTGTACAGGTAGGCCGCCAGGCATCGCGCCGACTGCTGCGAGACCAGCTGGTGCCGGTAACCCGCCTTGCCGACCACGATATTCGACGCCGACAGGTTGACCAGCACCGTGGCCCCGGCCAGGGCCGCGAACGACGACGGCGGGATCGGCACCCACACGTCTTCGCAGATTTCAGCATGGAAGCGGAAGTCGGGGATGTCCTCGATATCGAACAGCAGCCCGGCGCCGAACGGCACGTCCTGGCCGAGCAGCTGGATGGCATCGACTGCGGCATTGTCGGCGGCGCTGAACTGGCGCGCCTCGTAGAACTCCCAGTAGTTCGGCAGGTAGGTCTTGGGCACCACGCCCTGGATGCGCCCGCGCGCCACCACCACGGCGCAGTTGAACAACTGGTGCCCGACCCGCAGCGGCATACCGACGATCAGCGCCGCCGGCAGCTTGCGCGAGGCCTCGACGATGGTGGCCAGCGCCGCCTCGCAGGCGTCCAGCAGCGCGCGCTGGTGGAACAGGTCGTCACAGGTATAGGCCGAGATCCCCAGCTCCGGGAACGCCACCAGCACGGCGCCCTTCTGGGCCGCCTGCATTGCCAGGTCAATGGTCTGGCTGGCATTGAAGGCCGGATCGGCCACCCGGCAGACTGGCACGCCCACCGCGACACGCGCAAAGCCGTGCGAATACAGGTTGAAAAACAGGTTCTTCATGTCGGGCCTTGGTGTTGGGACCATGCGGTGACAATGCGGACATGCCGCAAGCAGCAGGTCGCCCGGGCATCCGTGGATGGCCGGAACAGCACTATTGACGAGGATGCTCCATTTTACGACGCCCGCCCCGCGCCTGCCGCGCAGCGCAGCAATGGCGCAGCGTTTCCGGTAGACTCGGTCGATCCACCGACGCGAACTAGACGGAACTGGTGCAATGCAGTCTGAATCATGCGTGCCCGGCGAGGGCAAGGACCAGCGCCAGCCGGCACCGCACAAGCGCAAGGCGGCGGGCAATCCTGCGCAGGAATACCGTACCGAGATCGTCTCCGACCTGGGCGAGATCGATGCCGCCGCCTGGGACGCGCTGGTGGCGCGCCACGCCGACGCCACCCCGTTCCTCAAGCATGCCTTCCTGCACGCCCTGCACACCAGCGGCAGCGCCTGCGCCGAGACCGGGTGGAATCCGCGCTACCTGACGTTGTGGGCGCCGGCCACGGACGGCCACCCGGAACGGCTGGCCGCGGCCATGCCGCTCTACGCCAAGGCGCATTCCTATGGCGAGTACGTCTTCGACTGGGCCTGGGCCGATGCCTACGCCCGCAACGGGCTCGAGTACTACCCCAAATGGCTGGCGGCGATTCCGTTCACGCCGGTGCGCGGCGCGCGGCTGCTGGCCGAAGACGCCCATGCGCGCCGCCTGCTGCTGCAGATGGCGCTGGCGCTGGCGGCCGAAAGCCAGATGTCGTCGCTGCACATCCTGTTCCCTGACGAGGCCGAAGCCGCCCTGATGCAGCAGGCCGGCATGCTGATGCGGCACGGCGTGCAGTTCCACTGGACCAACGACGGCTACGGCAGCTTCGACGACTTCCTCGCCACGCTGTCGCAGAAAAAGCGCAAGAATATCCGCGCCGAGCGCCGCCAGGTCGCGCAGGCCGGCATCACCTTCCGCCGCCTGCGCGGCACGCAGATCGACGACGCTGCCTGGAAGTTCTTCAACCGGTGCTATCGCCAGACCTACCGCGAGCACCATTCCACGCCCTACCTGAACCTGGATTTCTTCCGGCGCATCGGCGCCGCCATGCCCCAGCACCTGCTGCTGGTGATCGCCGAGCGCGCCGGCCAGCCCATCGCCAGTTCGCTGCTGGTCTATGACGACGCGCCCGAAGTCAGCACGCTCTACGGACGCTACTGGGGCGCGCTGGAGTACCACGCCTGCCTGCACTTCGAGACCGCGTACTATCAGCCGCTGGAATTCTGCGTCGAGCAAGGCATCCGCACCTTCGAAGGCGGCGCCCAGGGCGAGCACAAGATGGCCCGCGGCTTCCTGCCGGTGGCCACGCGCTCGGCCCACTGGCTGGCGCATCCCGCCTTTGCCGATGCCGTGGAGCGCTTCCTGGAGCGCGAGCGCGAGGGCATCGACGCCTACCTGGATGAGCTGGGCGAACGCAACCCGTTCGCCCGCGCCTGAGGGCGCGGCGCGGCGCTCAGCGCCACATCCGCCGCAGCGAGTTGTCGCCCAGCATGTAGTGGTGGAACAGTGCGGCCATGGCGTGCAGCCCGATCACCAGGTAGAAGGCGGTGCCCAGGGTTTCGTGGATTTCCTTGACGGTGTCCTTCAGCGCCGGGTCGGCCGCGACCAGCGCGGGCACTTCTATCCCCAGCGACGGCAGCGCCAGCAGGTGGCCGCCGGCATTCAGCGCCAGCAGCCCCAGCAGCGGCTGGGCCAGGATGAACAGGTACAGCACCCAGTGCATGGCCTCGCCGGCCCGCTGCATCCAGCGCGGGCCCGGCTCCGGCGCCGGTGCCCCGCGCACCAGGCGCCACAGCAGGCGCGGCACCGCCAGCACCAGCACCAGCGCGCCCGCCCATTCATGCACCGTCATCGCCAGCGCGCGCGGCGGCGTGCCTTTGGCGAAGCTGCCCTTCAGCTCGATGGCGGCATAGGCCAGCGCCACCAGCAGGAACACCGCCCAGTGGAAGCACACCGCCAGCCGGTCATAGCGGCGCGACGGCGACAGGACCTGCGGCAATGCCCGGATCTCGGTGATGGGGTTCATGGGGACTCCTCTTGTCAGCACCCGCATAGCGTAGCGCAAGGCACTTGCCCAGGTGCTGGCGTACATCAAGCGCGCACCAACAAAAAACCCCGCCGGGGCGGGGCCTTTTCAGCGGCGGTTCAGCTTACTTCTTGTAGTTGGCCACGCCGTCGGTGATTTCCTTGTGGGCTTCCTCGATGCCGGCCCAGCCTTCGACCTTGACCCACTTGCCGGCTTCCAGTGCCTTGTAGTGCTCAAAGAAGTGCTTGATCTGGTCCAGCATGTTCTGCGGCACGTCCGACAGGCCCTTCATGTAGGCGGTGGCCGGCGACAGCTTGTCCAGCGGCACGGCCACCAGCTTGGCGTCCACGCCCGACTCGTCGGTCATCTTCAGCATGCCGAGTGCACGGCAGCGCACCACGGCGCCGGCCAGGATCGGGAACGGCGACAGCACCAGCACGTCCACCGGGTCGCCGTCGCCCGACAGCGTCTGCGGGATATAGCCGTAGTTGGCCGGATAGCGCATGCCGGTGCCGATAAAGCGGTCGACGAACAGCAGGCCGGTTTCCTTGTCTGCCTCGTATTTCACCGGATCGCTCTGGGCCGAGATCTCGATGATGACGTTGAAATCGTTGGGGATGTCCTTGCCCGGGGACACGAGATTGAAGCTCATGCGGTTCTCCAGATGCCTGCGGTGTGTTGTTGGATGGCGGGCATTATAGCGGCTCATGCCTGACCGCACGCTGACAGGCGGGCCAGGCACGGCGCATTGCACGCCGGCCGGCGTCGGCGATAATGGCGCATTCTTCAGCCCTCACTGAATAGCGCAGCCGCCGTGCTGCCCGGCTGTTGCACCCTGCTGCCCCGGAGTCACCCATGCACGCCCAGCACTTCGTCGCCAACCGCCTGATTGCGCCCGACAACGGCCTGCGCATCAAGGTGTTCGATCCGTCCAACGGCGAGCCGTTCGCCGACATTGCGCGCGGCAACGCCACCGATATCAACGTCGCCGTCCATGCGGCACGCCAGGCCGCCGAAGGCGCCTGGGGCCAGATGGCCCCGGCCGAGCGGGTGCGCCTGCTCAACCGCGTCGCCGTGGCGCTGATCGACCACGAGGACGAGCTGGCCGCGCTCGAGGCCCGCGACACCGGCAAGCCGCTGCGCCAGGCGCGCGCCGATGCCTGCGCGGTGGCGCGCTACTTCGAGTTCTACGCCGGCGCGGCCGACAAGCTGCACGGCCAGACCATTCCCTACAACCCCGCCTACACCGTGCTGACGGTGCGCGAGCCGCACGGCGTGACCGGCCACATCATCCCGTGGAACTACCCGCTGCAGATCTTCGGGCGCAGCGTGAGCGCGGCGCTGGCCGCAGGCAACGCCTGCGTGGTCAAGCCGGCCGAGGATGCCTGCCTGTCGCTGCTGCGCGTGGCCGAGATCGCCGCCGAGGCCGGCCTGCCCGAAGGCGCGCTCAACATCATCACCGGTTACGGCCATGAAGCCGGCGCCGCGCTGGCGCGCCACCCGGGCATCAACCATATCTCGTTCACCGGCTCGCCCCAGACCGGCAAGCTGGTGGCCCAGCTGGCCGCCGAGAACCACGTGCCGGTCACGCTGGAGCTGGGCGGCAAGTCGCCGCAGATCGTCTTTGCCGATGCCGACCTGGATGCGCTGGTGCCGGTGGTGGTCAACGGCATCGTGCAGAATGCCGGCCAGACCTGCTCGGCCGGCAGCCGCCTGCTGGTGGAACGGCCGGTCTATGACGCGCTGCTGGACCGGCTGGCGTCGGTGTTCGAGTCGCTGCGCGTGGGCCCGTCCGAGCTGGACCTGGAATGCGGCCCGCTGATCAGCCGCAAGCAGCAGCAGCGCGTGTGGGACTTCGTTTCGGATGCGCAGCATGCCGGCGTGGCCGTGATGGCGCAGGGCCAGATCGTGGCCGAGGCGCCGGAGGCCGGCTACTATCAGGTGCCGATGCTGTTCCGCGACGTGCCGCCGGCGCACCGGCTGGCCCAGGAAGAAGTGTTCGGCCCGCTGCTGGCGGCCATGCCCTTCGACACCGAGGCCGAGGCCATCGCGCTGGCCAACGGCACGCCCTACGGGCTGGTCGCCGGAGTCTGGACCCGCGACGGCGGGCGCCAGCTGCGCCTGGCGCACAAGCTGCGCGCGGGCCAGGTCTTTATCAACAACTACGGTGCCGGCGGCGGCGTCGAGCTGCCTTTCGGCGGCACCGGCCAGTCCGGCTACGGCCGCGAGAAGGGCTTCGAAGCCCTGTACGGATTCACCACACTGAAAACTATCGCCATTCGACATGGGTAATATCAATTTTCTGTCAGTCGCCTTTGCCATCTTCTTTTTCTGGATGGCCTGGCATGTCCGCAACAAGCGCGCCACCAACCCCTCCGGCATGCCGCGGCTGCAGGTCTTCAAGCGCAAGTGGGGCGACGTCATGGGCGACCGCGTGCACTGGTGCCTGTATGTGGCGCTGCCCTTCCTGCTGGCGCTGATGATGGTCGCCAACGCGCTGCGCGGCCGGGGGCCGTTCTCGCACTAGGCCCACGCGCGGCACTGATCACCAGAACATAACCACAACACCAGGAGACAGACAATGAGACTGGCCGACAAAGTAGCGATCGTCACCGGCGGCGGTTCCGGATTCGGCGAAGGCATTGCCCACACCTTCGCGCGCGAAGGCGCCAACGTAGTGGTGGCCGACCTGCGCGAGGAGGCCGCCGAACGCGTCGCGGCCGCGATCCGCGACGCGGGCGGCCGCGCGCGCGCCGTGCGCGCCGACGTCTCGCGCGAAGCCGACACCGAAGCCATGCGCGAAGCCGCGCTGGCCACCTTCGGCGACGTGCATATCGTGGTCAACAACGCCGGCACCACCCATCGCAACAAGCCCATCCTCGAAGTCACCGAGGAAGAGTTCGACCGCGTCTACGCGGTCAACGTCAAGAGCATCTACTGGTCGGCGCGCGCTTTTATCCCGCACTTCCGCCAGCGCGGCGGCGGCGTGTTCGTCAACATCGCCTCCACCGCCGGCATCCGACCGCGCCCGGGGCTGGTCTGGTACAACGGCAGCAAGGGCGCGGTGATCACCGCCAGCAAGGCCATGGCCGCGGAACTCGGCAAGGACAATATCCGCGTCAATTGCGTCAATCCGGTGATCGGCGCCACCGCCCTGCTGGAAGAGTTCATGGGCATGCCCGACACGGCCGAGAACCGCGCCAAGTTCCTCGCCACCATCCCGATGGGCCGCATGTCGACCCCGCAGGACGTGGCCAACGCCTGCCTGTACCTGGCCTCGGACGAAGCGGCCTTTATCACCGGCACCTGTATCGAAGTGGACGGCGGCCGCTGCGTCTGAGCCACCGCCGCCCGCCTGCTTTCCCTCTTAGTCGTACAGTAGCTGTAAGAACGCGTCACACAGAAACGCCATATCCTCAGGAGACAGCATGACAACGACCGCAGTGAACCCCGGCGTCAGCGGCGCCGCCTTTGAAGACGCCACCTACCGCAAGGTCAGCTGGCGCCTGGTGCCCTTCCTCTTGCTGTGCTACGTGGTGGCCTACCTGGACCGCGTCAACGTGGGCTTTGCCAAGCTGCAGATGCTCAACGACCTGCAGTTCAGCGAAACCATCTACGGCCTGGGCGCGGGCATCTTCTTCATCGGCTACTTCCTGTTTGAAGTGCCCAGCAACGTGATCCTGCACAAGGTGGGCGCGCGCATCTGGATCGCGCGCATCATGATCACCTGGGGCCTGATCTCGGCGGCGATGATGTTCGTCACTACGCCCACCATGTTCTACGTGCTGCGCTTCCTGCTGGGCATCGCCGAGGCGGGCTTCTTCCCCGGCATCATCCTGTACCTGACCTACTGGTATCCGGCCAACCGGCGCGGGCGCACCACCACCTTCTTCATGACCGCGATCGCGCTGTCGGGCGTAATCGGCGGCCCGCTGTCGGGCTGGGTGATGCAGGGCTTCGACGGCCACAACGGCTGGTCCGGCTGGCAGTGGATGTTCCTGCTGGAGGGCATTCCGTCGATCCTGGTGGGGCTGTGGGTGCTGGCCTATCTGGACGACCGCATCGCCCACGCCAAGTGGCTGTCGCCGGAAGAGAAGGCGCTGCTGGAGCGCAATATCGCCAGCGAGGATGCGCACAAGGAAGACCCGCCGATCCGCACCGTGATGTCCAGCCCGCGCGTGTGGCTGATGAGCGCGATCTACTTCTGCTTTGTCATGGGCCTGTACGGGGTCAGCTTCTGGCTGCCGACCATCATCAAGCAGACCGGCGTCAAGGGTGCGCTCGATATCGGCCTGCTGACCGCCATCCCCTATGGCTGCGCGGTGATCGGCATGGTGCTGGTGGCCTACAGCGCCGACCGCTCAGGCGAGCGCCGCTGGCATATCGCGATTCCGGCGTTGGCCGGCTCGCTGGGCCTGCTGCTGTCGGTGCAATGGCACAACGACACCACGCTGGCGATGGTGGCGCTGACGCTGGCGACCATCGGCATCCTGACCACGCTGCCGCTGTTCTGGAGCCTGCCTACCTCCTTCCTGGCCGGCACCGGCGCGGCCGCGGGCATTGCGCTGATCAACTCGCTGGGCAACCTCGCCGGCTTCCTCAGCCCGTATGCAGTGGGCTGGCTCAAGGACCTCACGCACAGCACCGATTCCGGCATGTACCTGCTGGCCGCGTGCCTGGTGGTGGGCGCCGCGCTGACGCTGTCGGTTCCCAAGCGGCTGGTGAGCCAGACGTGAAGTCACTTGCACGCCGCCTGGCGGCAAGAATGCGCCGTCGGCTGACGCGGATGTAGGACCAAACCCGGCAGTGTCGCCCACCCCTGGGTCCTAGCATGGAAAAGAGACACCCGGAGTGATCCCGAGGGGGTCCTCCGGGGCATCTGATTCCGAAGCCTGCCAAGGAGGCCACGATGCCGCAACTGCTCCCGTTTGCCCCTACCCGTTCGCTGGAGGTTGTCGAAGCGCGACTGGCACGCCGTACCCGCGTGAAGCGCCTGGTGATTGCGCTCAGCGCCGGCGCGGTCGCGTTGCTCGCCATCATGCCGGCTGCCAGCCATGCGCAGGCGCCGGTGGTTGACGCCAATCCAGCGCCTGCCGCCCCGGGCGGCGCCATGGCGCCCACGCCGGGTGCCACCATGGCGCCCACGCCGGACGCCGCCATGCCGGCACCACCGCCGGCCAGCACCATGCCCCCTGCCACCCAGCCAGCGCCCGGCATAGCCGCGCCTGCCATGGCAGCACCGCCACCGGCTGCATCGCCCACACCCGCGCCCACCGGCACACCGCCCGCCATGCCGGCGCCACCGCCAATGGCAGCGCCCGCGCAGCCGCGCCCGCCGCTGACCGTGCCGCTCCCGCCGCCGCCGCGTGATGCGATGGTGCAGCGGCAGGCCGGCTCGGTGGCTTATATCTGCGGCGGCGTTGCCGAAGATGAGCAGGTCGCGCTGCAATCGCAGGCGCGCAAGTACAACCTGAGCCTGCTGTTCACGCAGGGCGCGCGCGGCGAGTACCTGTCCGATGTCGACGTCAAGCTGACGCGCGGCGGCAGGGAAATCGCCAGCTTTGTCGCCGACGGCCCGCGCTGTCTGCTGAAGGCGCCGTCGGGCACGTACAACGTGCGCGCGACCTACCAGGGTCGGACCAAGACCGCGACGGTCAGCACCGGCGGCAAGAACGCGCAGATGCGCTGGTAGTCGGCTGGAACGGCGCGCCGTGTGCGGTGCGCCTGTGGAGGAGGAAAAAAGGCTCGGCATCTTGCGATGCCGAGCCTTTTGCATGGCAGACTCTTGAGAAAGCCGCGGTCCTTTGCATTGCATGCCGACCGCGTGCTCCCCTCTCCCGCTTGCGGGAGAGGGGAGCAAACCCTCAGCCTGGGGGCCCATCCCGCGGGAGAAGGGAGCAAACCCTCAGCTTGCCTGCCCATCCCCCAGCATCTGCGCCACCGACCCCGCCGTCCCCGCCGCCCGCTCACCGAGCAGCCGATGCAGCGTGCCCAGCAGCTCATCCTCGTTATAAGGCTTGCCCAGGTACACGTTCACCCCAATCTCCTCGGCATAGCGGCGGTGCTTGTCGGCCGTGCGCGAGGTGATCATCACCAGCGGCATATGCGCGGTGCGCGCGTCAGAGCGCACGTTGCGCGTGAGATCGAAGCCGTCCATGTGCGGCATCTCGATATCCACCAGCATCGCATCCGGCATCACGTCCTGCAGTTGCTTGAGCGCATCCACGCCGTCGCGCGCCAGCACCACCTGGTAGCCGGCGCGGCCCAGCAGGCGCTGGGTCGCCTTGCGCACGGTCAGCGAATCGTCCACAACCATCACGATCGGCTGCACGGCCAGGCCGCGCACGGGCTCGGTCGTGCCGTCGCTCGCCAGCTCCGCGACCGCGCCCATTTGCGCCGGCACGGCAGGTTGCGCCGAGGTCTGCGGCAGGGCCCGCGGCACCGGCTGGCCGCGCTCGCGCACGAAACGCTGCGCCAGCACCACCGGGTTGTAGATCAGCACGATCTCGCCGTCGCCCAGCGTGGTCGCGCCGGCAATGCCTTCCAGGCGCGCCAGGTGGGGCCCGATGTGCTTGACCACCACTTCGCGGTTGCCGACCACGTCGTCCACGTGCACCGCCACGCGCTCGGCGCCGCTGCGCACCACCACCACGGGCGAATACTTGCGTCCCGCCGTCACCGCGTTGCCCTCTTCCAGCAACGCGCCGAAATAGAAGAACGGCAGCTCGGCACCGGGCACCGTGAGGCGGCCGTGGTTGTACGCATCCAGCAGTGCCGGTGCGCGCAGTTGCTGGACCTGGTCGATCATGCCGCTGGGCACGGCATAGCGGCGCGCACCCAGCGAGATCACCAGCACCTGCGTGATCGCCGTGGTCAGCGGCAGGTGCAAGGTAAAGGTGGTGCCCTGCCCCGGCCGGGACGCCAGCGTGATGCGCCCGCCCAGCGCCACGGTCTCGGCGCGCACCACGTCCATGCCCACGCCGCGGCCGGCCAGTTCGGACACGGACTCCGCCGTGGAAAAGCCCGGCGTGAAGATCATCTCGGTCAGGCGCGCTTCGCTGGCGTCGTCGTCCGGCGCCAGCAGGCGGCGTTCGACCGCGCGCGCGTGGATGCGCGCCAGGTCCAGCCCGCCACCGTCATCGACGAAATGCAGCACCACCTCGTTGCCTTCCTGCTGCACCTCTAGCGTCAGCGCGCCGGTGGCGGCCTTGCCCGCGGCCCGGCGCTGCGCGGCGGCTTCGATGCCGTGCACGACCGCGTTGCGGATCAGGTGCTCGATCGGGCCGGCCATGCGGTCCAGCACCGAGCGGTCGATTTCCACCGTGCCACCCTTGATCAGCAGCCGCACTTCCTTGCCGGTCTCGGCCGCGGCCTGGCGCGCCACGCGATAGAGCCGCTCGGCCAGCGCGTCGAACTGCACCATGCGCGCCTGCATCAGTCCGCGCTGCAGCCCGCGCGTCAGCCGCGCCTGCGCGGCCAGGTCGCCGGCTGCGCGGTCGAAGCCGCGCTGCAGGTTCTGCTCGACGGTGGCCACGTCGTTGACCGACTCGGCCATCATCCGCGTGAGTTCCTGGAAGCGCGTAAAGCGGTCGAACTCGAGCGGATCGAACTCCTGCTTGTGCTGCGCGTCGGCAATGCGCGACGCCATCTGCGATTCGGCCTGGATCTCGATCTCGCGCAACTGGCCGCGCAAGCGCGCGACGTTGTCGTTCAGTTCGCCCAGGTAGGTGCGCATCGCCTCCAGCTCGCTGTCCAGGCGCGCCCGCGTGGCGCCGACTTCGCCGGCTTCATTGATCAGCGTGTCGAGCGCGCGCGCCTGCACGCGGACCAGCGCGCGCTGCGGCTCGGCCGGCGCGAGTGGTGCAGCTGGGGGCATGGGCACCATCACATCGGCGGGCCCCGGCGCGGCAGGCAGGTTCGGCGTCGATGCGACGGCCTCGGTCGCATCCGGCTGCGGCATGGCGGCGTCGGCTGCCTGCGGCGCCTCGGCATGCCTGTTGACCACATCGGGGTCGTCTGCCGGCAGCAGGCGCCCGGCCTGCAGCGCCTCGGCATGCGCCAGGATGCGGTCGTACCAGGCATAGAGCCGCTCGAACACCTTCGGCCCGACCGCCTGCTGTCCCTGCCCGCGCAGGCTGGCGTCGAGCAGCGCCTCCATCTCGTGCGCGGCCTGCCCCAGCGCCATCGCACCGGCCATGCGCGCACTGCCCTTGAGCGTATGCAGCGCGCGCAGCACCAGGCCGCCATGACGCGCTTCCTCGGGCGCGGCTTCCCAGCCGCGCAGCAGCTTGCCCAGCTCGGGCAGCGTGCCCTGCGCTTCTTCGAGGAAGATCTGGACCAGCGCGGGGTCTGGCGCGCTGTCGGCTTCTGCCGACGGCGCGGCGGATGCACGGTGTGAGGTCGGCAGCGCGATAACCACCGCATCCTGTGGCGTGCCTGGCGGCTGCGTGGCGGCTTCGGGCGCCGGCTGCGCGGCGGGCGTTTGCTCCGCGGCCGGCGGCACCTGGCCGAACAGCTGCGCGACCGAACCATCGGGCTCGGCCGGCGCCTGCGGCGCAGGCACCGCTACGCGCGGGCGCAACAGCGCGCGTTCGCCGAACTCGACCAGGCTGCGGCGCAGGCCGGCATCGGCTTGCGGCCAGATGCCGGCAGCAAACTGGTGCAGCATGCCGCGCAGGCGCTCGACCGCCTGCTCCAGCAGACGGAAATCGCCCGGATGCATCGCCACCGGGTGCGAACCAAGCTGCAGCAACAGGGCTTCCAGCGCTTCGGCGATCTCGCGCACCGGCTCCAGCCCGACGGTGGCCGCGCTGCCCTGCAGGGTGTGCGCGACACGCAGGCCCAGCTCGCTCGGGCATGGATGGCCTTCATGCCGCCATTCGGAGATATCGGTGGCGAACTGGCGCAACAGGCCATCGGCCTCCTGCAGGTAGACGTTGTACAGCGCCAGGCCGATACGCACCGACCCGATGACCTTGTAGTGATCATCCTCGTCCGACAGGCCGCCGGCCAGGCGGAAGGGGATCACGTTGTCGTCGGCCGCGTCGGCATCGACGTCGGTGTCCGTGCTGCTGACTGTGCTGCTGTCCACCGGCCCGGCAGGCGCTGCCTGATCCTGCGGTGCGTTGCCGCCATCCACTGCAGGCGACGCCGGCAGTTCGTCCACGGCCGGGGTAACGCCAGCATCGCGCACCGCTTCGGCGGCCGCCACCAGCGGCGCGATGTCGTGCCAGGCCGCCGCATCGCCGTGCAGCCGCGCCACCCATGCCGACAGCTCGGCATGCGCGCGGCGCAGCAGCGACAGCAGCGCCGGCACCGGTTCGCGCGCCTCGGCGATCCACAGGTTCATCACCTGCTCCACCGCCCAGGCCGCTTCGCCGTAGCGATGCAGGCCGACCATGCGGCTGGAGCCCTTGAGCGTATGGAAGGCGCGCCGCAGGCGGCTGAGCATGTCGGCATCGCGCAGCGCCTCGACGCCCGCGCCGAGGTCGCCGGCAATGCCGCCCAGCACCTCGTCGGCTTCATTCAGGAATATGTCGAGCAGTTCGGCATCGACGGCTGCGTGGTCGCCGGCTGCGGGCATGGCCGGCGCATCGGACGTGGCGCCGGCGGGAACGGGCGCCGGCTCGGGCAGGCCGGCGGCGAGCACCATCACCATGCGCGCGCCGGCGTCGTCGCTGCCAGCCAGCCAGGCGTTGCACTGCGTGGTTGCGTCGGCGGCCTGGCGGCGCAGCATGGCATCGTCGTCGATGGCAGCCTGGTCGGCCAGCGCGTGCAGCGCGGCACGCAGGCGCTGCACGGCCGGTGCATCGGAGACGGGGCCGGCGCGCAGCGCCTCGTCCGCGGCAGCGCTTGCCGCGGCCAGCGGATGCTGCGGCGCATGCGCATCCTCGGCGGCGCCGGCACCTGCGAGCGCGTCAGCGCGGCGCACGCGGCCAAATTCTAGGGCATCGGCAAAGGCATGAACCACGCCAAGCTCTGCCGCCACGGCACCCAGCAACTCGGCCCGCGCGCCGGCATCGGCAAGGTCGCCCGGATCGGCCAGCCGCGCGTTGACGGCCTGCACGGCGGCGCACGCCTGCGCGGCATCGCCGGCCAGCGTGGGCGGCAGTGCCGCCGACGGCTGCAGCTGCGCCAGCGTATCGCCCAGCGCGGCAAAGGCCTGGCACGCGTCGCGCAGGTGCCCGGCGCCATCGGCGCGCGCGGCATTGCGGTCATAGCTGTCCAGCCACGACTCGCCGCTGTCCAGTTGCGTGCGCAGCTGCGCCACGGCTTCGCTACGCAGCGCCTGCGCGCGCGCCTCGTCGACCATGCGCGCGAGCCACGCCGGCGCGGGCGCGGCGGGATCGGCCAGGCACGCGGCGAGCGCCTCGCACTGCGCGGCAAAGCGCGCCGCGGCCGGATGCGCGGATTGCCCGTGCACGCGCCACGGCAGCGCCAGCGCGCGCGCCAGGAACAGCGCGATGCCAGCGGCGCCAAGCGCATCGCCGGCATCAGATGCCCTGCCCTGCGCGGCGGCCTGCGCCAGGCAACGCTGCAGCGGGGGCTGCGCAAGCGGCTGCGCGGCCTCGGCCAGCGCGGCCAGTGCGATCTCCCAGCCGGCCTGGTCGGCGGCGGCGGCGCGCTCCAGCCCTGCGGCGGCCTGCTGCAGGTTACGCGTGTCGATCGGGTCGAGCCAGCCGTAGTAACGCAGCCGGAAATCGGCATGGACCTGCGCGTGCCCGGGGTCGAGGCGGAATGCCTCGAGCGTGCGGGCGATATCGGCGTGCAGCGCAACCATGTCACCATCGCCGCCGGCCCCGGCGTCGGCCAGCGCCGTGCAGACCAGCAGGAACACCGCATCGTTCAGCAGCGCCTGCGGCACGCGCACATGCCCTTGCTGGTACTGGCGCAGCAGCAGGTTGGCACGGCCGGCGAAGCGCTTGGCCAGCAGATCGGACGGCAGCAGGCCCAGGCCGAGCGCGCGGAACACCAGCCCCAGCACATGCCAGACGTCGCGGTCCGGATGATCGGCGGCGCGGCGCGGCTCGTGCTCATTGGCGCGCACGTCGTCCAGCGCCGCGCACAGCGGCAGCCAGGCTTCGCGCAGCAGTGCCGCGTCGGTGCAGGGCGTAGGCAGGCGCAAGGCCTTGAGCAAGGCCGATTCAAACTTCTGGCGCGCGCGCGTGACCGCTGCCGGGCCTCTTGCCGGCAGCAGCATGCCGGGCAGCATCTGCAGTTCATCGAGCCAAAGGTCGGCAGGATGCACGCGCTCTTCGCCCAGCTTCGCGAGCACGCCGGCATAGGGCTGGAACAGCCGCAGCGGCGCTTCGTCGTCGCCGGCCATCAGGTCGTCGACATATTCGGCCAGCGCCTGCACGCCGGCGCGGAATACCGCCAGCGCCTCGGGGCCTGCGGCAACGGTGCCGGCGTCGATGGCGTCGAGCAGGCGGCGCAGCGCCTGGCAATACGGATCGGTCCCGCGCAGGCCGACGATATGCACCGCGCCAGCGGCCTGGTGCAGGTGCTGGCCGGCCAGTCGCAGCGAGGTGGTATCGCGCGCGCCCAGCGCCTCGGGCGCCTGGCGCACTTCATCGACATAGTGGCCAAGCTCGGCGGCGGCATCTTCCAGCGCGCTGCGCAGGCTGGGCGCGAGCCACGCCAGGCCGGACAGGTCGCGCGCGGCGCCGCCTGTGTCGGGCAGAAGGTCTGCGCTGGCCGGCAGTGGCGCCGGCTCTGGATCGGACATGGCGAAAGGCTCAGCCGGAGCACCGGCTCCGGCGGCATCGCGCGGGACAGGGAAATTCAGGGACATGACGGCTTCCAGTGCGGCGCCGCAAAGGCGCCCGCAAGCAGCCCGCCGCAGCGGGCGGCGGGCGCGGAGTTGGCATAAAACGCGGGGCCGCGGTGCGCGGAAGCGGTCGCAGGCGTCATCCGGCCACTCAGGCGATCTTGAATCGCGACACGGAGTTACGCAGCTCTTCCGTCAGCAGCGTCAGCTGGCGCACCGACTGCGCGGTCTGGCGCGTGCCGCTGGTGGTCTGCTCGGTGACCTGCAGGATGCGTTCGATATGGCGGGCCACGGTGGTGGCCAGGTCGGCTTCGTGCGAGGTGGATTTCGAGATCTGCTCGATCAGCTCGGCCAACTGGCGCGACACGCGCCCGATCTCGACCAGTGCGGCACCGGCATTGTCCGACAGCCGCGCACCCTCCACCACGCCCTGCGTGCTGCGCTCCATGGCGTGCACGGCGTCCTGGGTATCGGTCTGGATGGTGCGGATCAGCGCGCCGATCTGCTTGGTGGCCTCGCCGGAGCGTTCAGCCAGCCGCTGCACTTCTTCCGCCACCACCGAGAAGCCGCGCCCGGCCTCGCCGGCCGATGCGGCCTGGATGGCGGCGTTCAGTGCCAGCACGTTGGTCTGCTCGGTAATGTCCGAGATCAGCTCGACGATTTCACCGACCTCCTGCGACGACTCGCCCAGGCGCTTGATGCGCTTGGAGGTTTCCTGGATCTGCTCGCGGATGTCGTTCATGCCGGTGATGGCGTTCTGCACCGCGTTCTGGCCCTGCTCGGCCGCAGCCAGCGAGGCGCGCGCCACGTTGGCGGACTCGGCCGCGCCGCGCGACACCTGCGTGATGCGGTCGGCCATCTCCACCACCGATTCGCCGGTCTGGCGGATCTGGCGCGACTGCTCCTCGGTGGTCGACACCAGCTGGGTCGAGGTGGACTGCACCTGCCCCGACGCCTGCGTCACCTCGCCGGCGGTCTGCTGCACCCGGCCGACCAGCTCGCGCAGTTCTTCCACGGTGTAGTTGACCGAGTCGGCAATGGCGCCGGTGATGTCCTCGGTCACCGTGGCCTGGCGCGTCAGGTCGCCGTCGGCGATGTCCTGCAGTTCGTTCATCAGCTGCAGAATGGCCTTCTGGGTATTGTCGTTGTTGCGCTTTTCATCCAGGCGGCGGGACTCGGCCTCGCGCTCGCGCGCCTCGGCTTCCAGCGCGCGCATGCGTGAATCGCGCAGGTACAGCGCCGCCAGCCCCACCAGGCACAGCAGCGTCATGGCCGCCGACACCACGGTCGCGCCCAGCGTCACGGGGCGCACGCGCGCCGACTGCGCATAGGCGCGCTGCAGCGTGGACAGTTCACCACGCAGCGCCTCGTTGTCGTTGAAGATCTGCTGCTGCGCGCGCTTGGTGGCGATCAGGCCGGGCAGGTTCTGCAGGATGGTCTGCGTGGTCTTCTGCACGGCCTCGAAGCGCTGCGACAGCTGCTGCAGGTAGCCGCGCGTCTCTTCGTCGGTGGCCGCCGACAGGCGCAGCGCCTCGCTGCCGTTGAGCAGGCCGTCCAGCGTTTCGCGGAAGGTGTTGGTGTCCTTGCCCAGCAGGAACGCGGTCTCGGGGTTGACGCCTTCGCCGGCCAGGAACTCGTTCAGGTTCTTGCCCAGGCGCTGCGTCAGCATCACCAGCTGCGCGGATGCCGCCACCTCGCGCGCATTGGCGCCGGACTGCAGCTTGATTGCGGCCACCTGTTCGGCGGACTCCAGCAGCTCGGGGTTGGAGGCGTTGAAAATCTGCAGCGTCTGGCCGATGGTGGTCAGCACCGGCTGCTGCACCAGCACGTCGGCGGCGCTTTTCTCGGAGCGCTTCCACGACTGCATCGCGGTCTCGAGCAAGGGCCCGGCCGCGCCGGTGGTGGCGCGCACGCGCTTGTCGTCGCTGCCTTCCTGCAGCGCCTTCAGGTCACTCGCCAGCGCGTCCTTGGACTGGCGCAACTGCGTAAAGGCCTGCGCATTGCCCAGCAGTGCCACCGGCACCGCCTTGCCCAGGCGCTGCGAGTGCATCAGCATGTCGCCGGCGATCTCGATCTGCGCGGCGGCGTTGTTGGCGATGCGGTTATCCAGGTACACCGAGCCGAGCAGCGCCACCAGCGACACCACCACGCCCACCGTCAGCACCCGCTGCTGCGACGAGAACGGCATGCGCCCGAGCCAGCGGGTGACATGGTCCAACGGCGTCTCGCCCAGCCCTCCGGCGGACGGGGGCGCGGGTTCCGGGCTGCCGGCATAGGCCATGCCCGGCCCGCTCACCACGCCGGTGGCGGCGTCGGCTGCCGGCGTGCGCCGGCCCAGGCTGAATTTCTTGAAACCCATGGCACCCTCTTCCGTTTGTTCGTTGTCATGCCCGGCGGCTCGTGCCGGGTGCGGCAGGCGGCGGCCTGCGCGTCGTTATTGTTTCTTGTTCGTGTAACGCGGCGGCACGCGTCAGGCAGTGGCCCGTCCCACCTGCAGGAAGGCCGGTGCGTCCAGCAGCGCGCGCACGTCCAGCACCTGCCAGTCGCGCCCCTCGCGGTCGGCAAAGCGCTGCCCTTCCCATGCCGGGGTATCGGCTGTATCGGCCGCATCAGCCGACGGTGCCGCGGCATCGCCGTGCGGCAGGCCCAGGTCAGCCGCATGGCGCAAGCCGGCTACGCGCGTGGCCAGGATCGCGCAGGCGCGCTCCACTTCGCGCGACAGCACCACGATCTTGCTGCCGGGCTGCAGCGGCGTTGGCGCGCCGCCGCAGAACAGGCTGAAATCGATCACGCCCAGCAGGCTGCCGCGCGCATTGACCAGCCCGCTGTACCACGGCTGCGTCAGCGGCACCGGGCTGGGCTGGCGCATGTCGAGCACCTCGCCGGTATCGGCCAGCGGCAGTAGCCAGTTGCGCGCGCCGACCTGCAGCGCCAGGTAGCTGTCGGCCGCGGGCAGGCTGCGCGCCTCGCGCAGGCGCCGGGCCAGCATGGCCTGGTAGTCCTGCAGGCGGGTCTGGCGGGCGCGGAGGTCTTGGCGTGGCGCATTCATCTGGCGGTCCCCGGAACAGGTGGCGGTGGCTTCCCGTACGGCCTGCGCTGGCGGCTCAGTGCGTCAGCGCGGCGATCTTGCCCAGCAGCTCTTCGCCGTCGACGGGCTTGACGATGTAGTCCGACGCGCCCTGGCGCATGCCCCAGATGCGGTCGGTGTCCAGGCCCTTGCTGGTGCACATGATCACGGGGATGTCCTTGAAGCGGTCGTCGCGCTTGATCGCGCGGGTGGCCTGGTAGCCGTTCTGGCCGGGCATCACCACGTCCATCAGGATCAGGTCGAAGTTCTCGACCTGCAGGCGCGCGAAGGCCTGTTCGCTGTTGCTGGCAACCGAGACCTTGAAGCCGCGCTTGCCGAGCAGGTCGGACATGAACAGGGCTTCGGTCGGGGAGTCGTCGACGATCAGGATCTTGTTAATGGCGGTCATGAAGTTTTCCTTCGATTCGTACCGGGCGTGCCCGTCAGGCGGGCAGCGCATCGCCCGCGGGCTGGCACGGCAGGCAGGCCTGCACGGCCTGCAGCAGCGCGTCGCGGGTAAAAGGCTTGGCAAGATGGTCGTGCGCGCCGACCAGGCGGCCGCGCGAGCGGTCGAACACGCCGTCGCGCGAGGACAGCATGATCACGGGGATGGCGTGGAAGCGCGGGCTCTTCTTGATCAGGGAGCAGGTCTGGTAACCGTCCAGCCGGGGCATCAGGATGTCGCAGAAGACCAGGTCCGGGTGCAGTTCGCCGACCTTGGCCAGCGCCTCGAATCCGTCTTCGGCCAGCATCACCTGGTATCCCGCCTGCGACAGGAAGATCTCCGCGGTGCGGCGGATGGTGCTGGAATCATCGATGACCAGCACCTTGCGGCGCGGCTGCGCCATGGTGTCTGGCGTGGTGTCTGGCGCAGTGCCTGGAATAGGAACGCCAGGCACCATACCCTGGACGCCGGCGGTATTGACCCGCTGATTTTCTTCTGTCTGAGCGACCCGCATGTTGTTCCCGCGACCGGCTGCCCCTTGCGCAGCGCCGGCAAGCACCAGAGAACACCCGTGCGAAGCAACGCGACCCATGCGCGCCCCGACGGACCCCTTAAAAATTCTTATTCCCTTCCAAGGCCGGGCTGTGCCCGGCAGCGGCGATGCGTGGTACCCGCATCTGCCCGCCGTCCTCCCCACCAAAGGCGGATGGACGGCCAGTCATTTTGCAACAGAGTGTGACAAGACGCCGGTGGGCCGTCAATCCGGTCCGGCCAACCCCTGCCCGTGTTCTGTCGCATTGGCGCGACGCGCGCGCCCACCGTGTCGGTATTCTTCTAACAGGAGATCCGCCTCAGATGGCGACCATCTCAAAATCTTCCTTGCGCGCGCCGCATTCCGGGCAGGTCCAGTTGATGGGCACGTCCTCCCACCGGGTCCCCGGGGCGATGCCGTCTTCCGGCGCGCCTGCGGCTTCGTCGTAGATCCAGCCGCAGATCAGGCACATCCAAGTCTTGTATTCCATAACAGGCTCTGGCCACTCTCCATTAAAATCCAGCGCAGATGGTACCGAAACCGTGCCGCCGGCGCCAGCCAGCGACCGCCAGAATCGTGCCAGTTCCGCCGTGTTCGCGCATGTTAGCGCCCTGTTAGCACCTGATTGGCGGGCAATTGCAGCGAATTTTTGCTGTTTTTGCCGCATGTCAACGATAAGTCCCGGGCCCGCCGCACACGATCCCTGCAGTCCTTGTCCGCTGAATCATTGAAATGGAAGGTGAAAGACATGTCATGCGGGATGCAGCGCTAGGCGCAAAGCGCAGCAATAGCACTGCTATTGCGAGCATTTGCAACGACGCGATGCGCCCGCATGACATGGCAGGCACCGACCAATTTCAGTGATTCAGTGGACTTCCTCACCTCAACGCCATGTCCCGTAATCAGCAGCTCTTCGACCGCGCCCAGCAGACCATTCCCGGGGGCGTCAATTCGCCCGTGCGCGCCTTCCGTTCGGTGGGCGGCACGCCGCGCTTCATCACGCGTGCCGAAGGCGCCTATATGTGGGATGCCGACGGCCAGCGCTATATCGACTACATCGGCTCGTGGGGACCGATGATCGTCGGCCACGCCCATCCGGAAGTGGTGCGGGCGGTACAGGAAACCGCCGCGCACAGCTTCTCGTTCGGCGCCCCGACCGAGGCCGAGATCACCATGGCCGAGGAAATCTGCAAGCTGGTGCCGTCGATCGAACAGGTGCGCCTGGTCTCTTCCGGCACCGAAGCCACCATGAGCGCGCTGCGCCTGGCGCGCGGCTTCACCGGCCGCGACCTGATCATCAAGTTCGAAGGCTGCTACCACGGCCACGCCGACAGCCTGCTGGTCAAGGCCGGCTCGGGCCTGCTGACTTTTGCCGACACCACCCGGAACGCGCCCTCCTCGGCCGGCGTGCCGGCCGACGTGACGCGCCACACCATGGTGCTGGAGTACAACAACGTCGAGCAGCTGGAACAGGCCTTTGCCAAGCATGCCGGCGAGATCGCCGCGGTGATCGTCGAGCCGGTGGCCGGCAACATGAACCTGGTGCGCGCCAGCGACGCCTTCCTGCAGGCCATGCGCGAACTGTGCACCCGCGACGGCGCAGTGCTGATCTTCGACGAGGTCATGACCGGCTTCCGCGTGGCACTGGGCGGCGCCCAGGCGCACTACGGCATCAAACCGGACATGACCTGCCTGGGCAAGGTCATCGGCGGCGGCATGCCGGCGGCGGCCTTCGGCGGGCGCCGCGACATCATGGCCAAGCTGGCGCCGCTGGGCGGCGTCTACCAGGCCGGCACGCTGTCAGGCAACCCGCTGGCGGTGGCAGCGGGCCTGACCACGCTCAAGCTGATCCAGGCACCCGGTTTTTACGACCGCCTGGCCACGCAGACGCGCAAGCTGGCCGACGGCCTGGCCGAAGCCGCCAGGGCCGCCGGCGTGCCGTTCGCGGCGGATGCGATCGGCGGCATGTTCGGCATCTACTTCCGCGACGGCGTGCCGGGCAGCTTCGCCGAAGTGACCACGAGCGACACCGCGCGCTTCAACCGCTTCTTCCACGCCATGCTCGACCACGGCGTCTACCTGGCGCCTTCGGCCTTCGAGGCCGGCTTTGTCTCGGCGCAGCACGACGACGCCATCCTTGCGGCCACGCTCGACGCCGCGCGCAAGGCATTCGCCATGAACTGAGGCACCTTGCGGCAGGCGGCGCCCGGCGCGCCGCCTGCACGCATTGTGGGAAGGACGGTGCGCTACACTTGGGATTCGTCCAACCGCCGGAGTCTCCGATGCGCGCATCTTCGTCCCCTTCCTTGTCCGGCAGCTCGCCGATGTCAGTCTTGCGCTGGCTGCTGCTGGCGGTCATGGCCAGCCTGCTGTCCGCCTGCGGCTACAACGACTTCCAGGCCAAGGACGAGGCGGTCAAGGCAGCCTGGGGCGAAGTCATCAACCAGTACCAGCGCCGCGCCGACCTGATCCCCAACCTGGTCAACACGGTCAAGGGCTATGCCACGCACGAGCGCGAGACGCTCGAGGCCGTGACCAAGGCGCGCGCCGCCGCCACCAGCATCCAGGTCTCGCCCGAGACCCTGAACGACCCGGAAGCCTTCAAGCGCTTCCAGCAAGCCCAGGGCGAGCTGTCCGGCGCGCTGTCGCGCCTGCTGGCCGTGTCCGAGAACTACCCGCAACTGAAGGCCGATGCCTCCTTCCGCGACCTGCAGTCGCAGCTCGAGGGCACCGAGAACCGCATCACCGTGGCCCGCCAGCGCTATATCGCCGCGGTGCAGCAATACAACATCCTGGCGCGCAGCTTCCCGACCAACCTGACGGCGATGATCTTCAAGTACCCGGTCAAGCCGTCGTTCGCGGTCGAAAACGAGAAAGCCATCTCCACGCCGCCCGCGGTCAAGTTCTGAGGCGGACCAAGCCATGGGCCACACCCTGCGCTCACCCTGGCGGCACGCCTGGCTGGCCGCCGCCATCCTATGGCTGGCGGCTCTGCTGTGCGGCCCGGCGCTGGCGGCCGACGGCTTCGTCGCGGTGCCGCCGCTCACCCAGCGCGTCACCGACCTGACCGGCACGCTGACGCCGCAGCAGCGCAGCGCGCTCGAGAACGTGCTGGCGGAATACGAGCAGCAGCGCGGCAGCCAGATCTTCGTGCTGATGGTGCCCACCACCGATCCCGAGCCGATCGATGCCTACAGCATCCGCGTGGCCGACGCCTGGCGCGCCGGGCGCAAGGGCATCGACGACGGCGTGATCGTGCTGATCGCCAAGGACAACCCGCCCGGGCTGCGCAAGATGCGGCTGGAGGTCGGGCGCGGCGTGCAGGGGTCGCTGACCGATGCCATGTCCAAGCGCATCCTGCAGGACGTGATGGCCCCCCACTTCCGCCAGAACGACTTCTACGGCGGCCTGGCCGCGGGCGTCTCCGCGATCCAGGCCACCATCGACAAGGAAGGCCTGGCGGCACCGCAGCGCAAGGCGCAGCAATCGTCCGCGCTGGCCGACTGGCTGCCGGTGCTGTTCCCGCTGGCGATCATCCTGTTCTTCTTCATGGGCGCGATCCTGCGGCCGCGCGGGCCGCAGATCGTCACTACCCCGCGCGGGCGCGACGTGATCGCCGGCGGGCTGGGCGGGCTGGGCGGGCTGGGCGGACTGGGCGGCTACGGCATGGGGCAGGACTGGGGCCGCCGCAGCGGCGGCTGGGGTGGCGGCGGAGGATTTGGCGGGGGCGGAGGCGGCGGTGACAGCGGCGGCGGCTTCGGTGGCGGAGGCGGAGGCGGCTTCGACGGCGGCGGCGCCTCGGGCAACTGGTGACAGCACAAGGAACGACGACGATGCCAAATCTCCGACGCGCCCTGCAACATATCGCCACCACCGCCGGCGCGGCCCGCAAGCGCTTTCCGGCCGAAGCGCAGCAGCAACTGCACGAGGCCGTGCATGCCGGCGAGGCCCACCACCGCGGCGAGATCCGCGTGGTGATCGAGGCCAGCCTGCCGGTCGGCCACGCCTGGGCCGGGGTGACGCCACGCGAGCGCGCCCGCTTCCTGTTCGGCGCGCTCGAGGTCTGGAACACCATGGACCATACCGGCGTGCTGCTCTATATCAACCTGGCCGACCATGCCGTCGAACTGCTGGCCGACCGCGGCATCAACGCCAGCGTTGGGCCCGCGATCTGGCGCGAGCTGTGCGACGAACTGGCGCAGGGGCTGAAGCAGGATCTGTCGGTACGGCCGGTGCTGGCGACGGTGGCGCGCATCAACGCGCTGCTGACCACGCATTTCCCGTCGGACGGCAGGCCTAACCCGAACGAGCTGGACGATCGGCCGGTCTTTCTCTAGACAAAATGTATTGACCTGCCGCACCTCAAGCGACGTGGATTAGGCTTGAGGTGTGTTGAACCAGCGGCCCAGAGCCACAATTGAGGGGGCAGGTCATGAACAAGTTTAGCAAGTACGT
>NZ_QKWJ01000057.1 GCF_003353055.1 Cupriavidus lacunae | reverse complement strand
CGCTCTTTCGAGTCGAGTTAATCCTTGCAGGTCTTTTCCCACACCTCGTTGCGCGGTGCCTTGCGAACGAGGGGGCGAATCTTAATACCTGGATGCCTGCCTTGCAAGCATTTTTGAAAAGAAATCAAAAGCGCCTCTTTTGCCACTTACTCGTCTGCGCCCACCCCGACCTCGATGCGGGATGGAAGACGCGAAGGCATGGCGCCTCCTTGTCGGGCGAACGCCTCATTACGCTTGCCAGCGCTGCAACTCGGACAGGATCTGTTCAGCAAGGAAGTCACAAGGCGGCCGCTTCGACTTTGCGCTGCGCGCCAGCACCAGCTCCAGCCCGGCCAGGTCGGGCAGCCCCTGGGCCTGGCCAAGGATGGTGAAATGCGCCGGGACTGCACATCGCGCGAGCGGCGCCACGGCCAGTCCCGCCTCGACCATGCTGAGCAGGCCCAGCAGGCTGGGACTTTCATAGGACATGCGATAGGCGATCCTGGCTTGTTCCAGGCTGCGGATCGCAATGTCGCGGGCGACGCTGCCTGCCTGGAACACGGCAATCGGCAGCGGCCGCTCGTTCCAGATTTCGTGCGCCGCCGGCGAGGCGGCCCACACCATCGGCTCCAGCCGGATGAACTCCCCGGACAAGCCCTTCACTCGCGTTGCGCAGACCAGGTCGACGGATCCGTCCTTGACCATGGGCGCCAGGGCCACGCTGGGCAAGCCAATGACCTGGATCTCGACCTTTGGGTAAGTCGCGGAGAATTTCTTCAGGATCGCGGGCAACAGGGATGAGGCATAGTCGTCCGGCATGCCGAGCACCACGCGCCCGGTCACGTCGGGGCGCACCACGGCCGCCCACGCCTCGTCGCGCAGGGCCAGCATGCGGCGCGCGAAGCCCAGCAGCACTTCGCCTTCCGGGGTCAGCACTACGTTCCTCGGCTTGCGCACGAACAGTGGCTTGCCCAAAGCCTGCTCCAGCGCCTTGATCTGCATGCTGACCGCCGACTGCGACCGGTGCACGAGTTCCGCCGCACGGGAAATACTGCCCGTATCGGCAACCGCCACCATCATGGCCAGCACATCGAGGTCAAGCGCTTTCATTGGCATCAGAAAAACTGAAGCAACAGATCAATTTTACGCGTTTTTCTTAATCGTCGGCCCTCGGCATACTGGCTGAAAACGCGAATACGCTGAAGACCGACCTATGCCACAGCCGATCATGGACCACCCCTTGCGCGACAGCCTTGCGCGCGAACTGCATGCCCGCCCCTTCCTGCGCATCGGCGGCTCTGCCTCGCTGACGCACTTCGCCATCTATGCCGACGGCGATACCGCCGTCCACCATGCCTTGCTGGCCTCCCTGTGCCGGCTGACCGGGCTGGAAGAACCGGCCGACGGCGTGACGCACTATTCAGGGCGATGGGGCGATGACAAGCAACTGAAGTGGGAGCGGCACACCGAGTTCTCCACCTTCACGTTCGTGGCGCGGCGTGGTGACACGGACTACTTCTCCGACCTGGCCACTGCCCATATCCCGGCCGAGTGGTTCGACAGCTTCGCCGGCAAGCGCCTGGTGGCGCTGCGCATGGAGCTGGTCTCGGGCGAGGCCGCGGCCCATGCGCGCGACCATGTGCGGCAGTGGATCGACGGCCCCATCCTGGCGGGCAGCCACGTGCTGGGCGGCGGCGAGGTGTTCTGCGACTGGACCATCCCGCCCGACGGGTTTTCGCGCTTCCTGGTCATCGACAACGGCTTCCGCGAAGTGCAGGGCGGACGGCTGCTGCAGCGGCTGTATGAAATCGAGACCTACCGGATGATGGCGCTGCTGGCCTTGCCGGTGGCGCGTGACCTGGGCCGCAGCGTGGACAACCTGCAGCGCTCGCTCGCGCCGCTGATGCGCAGCATGGACACCAGCCAGGGCGGCCGCCACGACGCCGAGCTGCTGGAGCGGCTGACGCACCTGGCGGTCCGCATCGAGGCACTGGCGGAATCCGGCAACCGCTTCAGCGCATCGCGCGCCTATGAAAAGCTGGTGCTGGCGCGCATCCAGGAATTGCGCGAAGAACGCATCGAAGGCATACCGACCATCGCCGAATTCATGGAGCGCCGCTTCGCGCCTGCCATGGAGACGTGCAGGTCGGTCTGGGCGCGGCACGAGCAGTTTGCCGGCCGCGTGGCGCGCGCGCTTGACCTGCTGCGCACGCGCGTCAACCTGGCGCAGGAGCAGGACACCACGCGCCTGCTCGAGGGCATGGACCAGACCGCGCGCAGCCAGCTGCGGCTGCAGCACGCGGTCGAAGGCCTGTCGGTCGCGGCCATCTCCTACTACGTGCTGTCGCTGGCGGGGACCGGGCTCAAGGCGCTGCATGCGGTGCATCTCCCGCTGGAACCGGAACTGATCAAGGGGGTGTTGATCCTGCCAGTGGTGCTGCTGGTGCTGCGTGCTACCAGGCGCAGCAAGCATGCCGGGCAAAAAGCCGCGGCGCGGCGGTCGGCTGCGAATCAGGCTGCGTAGGGTCAGGTCAGGGGCCGCTAGCTCGCTGCCCCGCCCTGCCCCTCGGCTGCCGCGGCTCGCCGCAGGAGGCGCATCGGGCCAAGACCCTCAATCGTCCGCATCTGCGCCGCATCCCGGACAAAGAGCGATCCGGCGAACGCCAGGGCATTGACCGAGATGCCTTCCACGCACTCCGCGGATCTCGGCACCAGCAGCAGCCCTGCGGACATGACCAGCAGGTTGTACGGCGCCGACTGGCGCAGTCCGCCCTCGACCTCGACCGCCCGCACGCCAACCGCATCGAGCAGCGCGCGGTAGCGCTCGTACGCCGTGCACGCTACCTCTGCCACGGGCGCCGCAAACAGGTCCAGCGGCGCGAACGCATGCGCAAATGCCAGGCCGGGAACGGTGCCGATGGCGCCGGCGGGCCGTGCCGACTCCAGCAAGGGGCCAACCGGCAGCGCCGGGCCGCCCTCGGCCAACGGCAACGGCACGATCTGAAGATGTTTGTGGCCCTGGCTCGCTCCCGCCGCCGCGCCGCCATTGTAGAAGCCCAGGCTCGGGAACTCCGCCATGCAAGCCAGCAGCGCTTCAAAGTCCGGTACTGTCAGCAAGGATTCCTGCGGTTCGAAGCGGCGAGTGACGATGAGCAGGTGATGCTCGATGACATTGAACTTGTTGAGCAAGGCCACATGGGTGTCGGAGATATCCGCAACAAACAGTTCCGGGTCATAGGGCAGGAAGGGATTGCCCCCCGCACCGCTCGTCCTGCGTGCCTTGTCCTTGCACGCCAGGCTGGACACCTGGCGGACCAGGAACCGCACGCCACCGTCGTCGATCGCCGCCTGGACGGTTTCGATCGGGCACAACGCCCCGCTCTGCAGGGCGTGCGACGTCCGTTGCAAGATAGCCGGCCACAGCGTGCCGGGCTGAAGTTGTCGAGCGTGCATGGTCCGCTTTCACTCCCCTTTCAGCATAGCCGTCTCACGCACCGAAGCGGATCGGATCATACGGGCGGGCATCGACAAACGGCTGCTCACCGTCCATCAGTTCGGCAAGCAGCCGGGCCGTGACGGGGCCGAGCGTGAAGCCCTGGTGGCCATGTCCAAAGTTGAACCAGAGGCTACGATGGCGTGGTGCTCTGCCGACGATCGGCCTCATATCGGCGACACATGGCCGGGCGCCGAGCCAGGGCGTGTCTTCGACTGCCGCACCAAGGCGCACCAGCACGCGGGCGTGGCGCTCGGCATTCTGCAGCTGGATGGGGGTCGGCGTCGCATCGTGATGTGCGAACTCGGCCCCCGTTGTCAGGCGCAGGCCGCGCTGCATCGGCGCCAGCATAAAGCCGTTCTCGACATCGAGCAGCGGCATGGACGGCATCGGCTCAGCGGCATAGTGGCGATGGTATCCCCGCTTGACGAATAGCGGGAAACGATAGCCAAACGGCCTGGTAAGGGTCGTTGCCCACGGCCCGAGTGCAATCACGGCCTCGGCAGCTTCGACCGGGCCATCTTCCGTCCGCACGGTCCAGCCGCCTTCCGTCTGTTTCAGCGTTGCGGCATCACCGCGGCTAAAGATTCCGCCTTCCTTGCTGAACAGCGCCGCGTAGCGGCTTACCAGTTCGCCGGGATCGACGATGGTCCAGGGATCGCGCCAGTGAATAGCACCAGCCACTGGCCCGCAATAGGCAGGCTCGGTAGCCCTCAGCCCGGCCTGGTCGAGAATCCGGCAATCGAGTCCGTGTTGCCGCGCGACTTCCTTCGCAGTGCGCGCCGCCTGGTCGAACGGCGCAGCGCTGCGATACGCCTGCAGCCAGCCCGATCTGCGCACAAGCTCCTGTGCGCCAGCCAGCGCGATCAGCCGCTCGTGCTCGGTCAGGCAGTGTCGGATGAGGGCGCTGTATGCCGCGACGGTGGCCGCGTACCGGTCAGGCGCCGATTCACACCAGTAGCGCGCCAGCGCGGGCAGCAGGCTGGCGAGTGCTGCGGGGTGATAGTGGACATCGTTGCCCTGGCGGGTGATCACGCGAAGGACGGCCATCCACTCGCGCGGGAAGGCGTAGGGCTGCACGGCTTCGCGCTGGATGATGCCAGCGTTGCCATAGGATGTTTCCCTGCCGGGCGCCTGCCGGTCGACCAGCACGACCGCATGGCCGCGCTGGCGCAACGCCAGCGCCGTGCACACGCCGACCATGCCGGCACCGAGTACCAGGATGTCTTTAGAAGCCATGGCTGATGCGGATCCTGGAGGACGGCAGGTTTGCAGTCTGGGTCATGGGGAGTCGGGTTCAGCGAAAGGCAAAGGGATCCGATGCCCTGATTCTGCAACGCGGGCGCAGTCGGGTGGAATATCCATTGCAATCAATTATTGGAATCCATGGTTGCCAATCCGGCAATCATGCGCCACCAATGCGCGTGATGGCCTCGGCCAGGTGCTGCACGAACGCACGCCCCGCGGGCGGCAGGTTGCGCCGGGCCAGCGTCTGGATCTCGATATAGCGCTCGTTCATTTCCCGGTCGCGCAGCGGGACCGCTGCGATGGTCCCCTCCTTCAGGCGCCGCCGGACCGAAAGCTCCCCATAGAAAGTGATGGCGCCGCCCCCCGCCGCAGTGAATCCGACCAGCGAGTCCAGATGGTTGCTGGAAAAGACGGTCTGGTAGCTGAGCCCCTGGCGGCTGCAACTGGTGTCCAGCAGCTGCCGCAGTGAGCTGTCCTTGGGCGGCAGCGCGAGCGGATAGCCGATAACCTGGGACAGCGAGATCTGGCGCTGGCCCGCCAGCGGATGGTCCGGCGACATGACCGCGAGCACCGGGGCCGGGTGGCGCAGCTCCACCTCGATATCGAGTTCGGGGAGCCCGCTCAGCGTGACGCCGATGTCCGCCTCGCCGTCGCGGATGCGCCTGGCAATGTCACCTTGCGGGCACACGTCCAGGTCGAAGCGGATGCCGCCATATTGTTCCCGGAAGCTGGCGGCCAGGGCCGGAAGAAACTCATGCGCGATGCCCTCCACGCTTGCCAGGTGCACCTGCCCCACGCGCAAGCCGCGCAGCGCCTGGATATCGCCCGTGACGCGATCGATCTCTTGCTGGGCGCGCTTGGCGTGCGCCGCCAGCAACTCTCCCGCCGCATTGGGCACGAGGCCGCGCGCGCGGCGATCGAACAGCAGCGTATCCAGCTCGCTCTCCAGCTTGGCGATCTGCCGGCTGACCGCCGATGGCGCGACGTTCAGCTTGAGGGCGGCGTCCTTGACCGAGCCGGTGCGTACCACCTCAAGGAAGTAGCGGACGGCGGTTTCCTGCAGGATGCGGTACGACATGGTCGGGGCGAAAGCGAAGCAAAGATCAGATTCATTTTATGGATTGCCTTTTCGGCAATCAAGCCTTCGAAACATTGCGACGATGTTACGCCGGATTGATCGTACGATGAGATCACGCGGTGCCCTCACCCTGCTGCGCTGCACGATACCTACCCTGCCGGAGCATCAACATGCGATCCCCCGCCCACCGCACCTTGTTCCTCCTCACGGCCTGCAGCCTGGCTGCCGGAGCCGCGCTGGCGCCCGCCCCTGCCAGTGCGCAGGGTGGCTATCCATCCAAACCGATCCAGCTGGTCCTGCCGTTTCCGCCAGGCGGTGCCACCGACGTAGTCGGCCGCACCATCGCCCGCAAGCTCGGGGAGCGGCTCGGCCAGACCGTGGTGGTCGAGAACCGGCCCGGGGCCGGCACCATTGTCGCGGCGAGCTACGTGGCCAAATCGGCACCGGACGGCTACACGCTGATGGCCACGTCCGGCACGACGTTCACGGTTAATCCCGCGGTCTACGCAAAACTGCCCTACGACCCCCAGAAGAACTTCGAGCCCATCGGCATGATCGGGTCGACCGGGTTGATCCTGCTGGCAAACCGCGACGTACCGGTGAACAACCTCAAGGAGTTCGTTGCCGCAGTCAAGGCAGACCCGGGCAAGTACTCCTACGGCTCGTTCGGCGCCGGCACGACTGCCCACTTTGCCGGCGAGGAGCTGCTGAACCTCACCGGCACCAAACTGCTGCATGTTCCCTATAAGGGCAGCGCGCCGGCGATGACCGACCTGATGGGTGGCCAGATCCCGTTCAGCGTGGATACGGTGGCTGCGGCCATTCCGCAACTCAAGTCCGGCAAGATCAAGGCCATTGCGGTCACTACGGCAAAGCGCTCGTCGCTGCTGCCCAATGTGCCGACCGTGGCCGAAAGCGGCTATCCCGGCATGGACACCAGCACCTGGATCGCGCTGGTCGCGCCGCGTGGACTGCCAGCGGAGGTCCGGACCAGGCTGGAAAAGGCGCTGGCGGACACCATTGCCGATCCGGCAACGCGCAGACAGCTTGCGGAGAACGGCATCGAGCCCTTCTACGCCCCAGGCAAGCAAGTCGCGGCCATGATCGATAAGGAAATCCCGCAGATGCGTGCCATCGCGCAGCGCGCCCGCATCAAGCTTGACTGACAGCACGGCCCCGGAGACAACGATTCCATGAACACCCAAGACAGACTGACCTCGGCCTCGGCGGTCGAACTCCGACGACTGATCGGCACCCGGGAAATCTCGCCGGTAGAACTGCTGGAGGCGTGCATCGCGCGCATCGAGACCTATAACCCGCTGATCAATGCCATCACGGCAACCTGCTTCGAGCGCGCCCGCAAGGAAGCGCGCGACGCCGAACAGGCCATGCTGCGGGGCGAGCCACTCGGCCTGCTGCACGGGCTGCCGCTCGGGGTCAAGGACCTGGAGGCCACCGAGGGCCTGCTGACCACCTATGGTTCGCCGCTGTTCCGCAATCACGTGCCGACCGAGGACAACGTGCTGGTGCAACGGCTACGTGCGGCCGGCGCCATCGTGGTGGGCAAGACCAATATTCCCGAAATGGGCGCCGGCGCGAACTCGCGCAACGCGGTCTGGGGCGCGACCGGCAATCCCTTCAACCCGAACCTCAATGCGGGTGGATCCTCCGGTGGCTCGGCCGCGGCGCTGGCGGCGGATTTCCTGCCGGTCTGCACCGGCTCAGACACCGGTGGCTCACTGCGCATTCCCGCGGCCAAGTGCGGCGTGGTCGGGTTCCGGCCCTCGCCGGGAATCGTCCCCAACTCGCGCAAGCTGCTGGGCTGGACGCCGATCTCGGTGGTCGGCCCGATGGGACGCACCGTTGCCGATGCCTGCCTGCAGCTGGCGGCTTCGGCCGGGGTGTCGGTGACCGATCCCCTGAGCTACGCCGTGGACGCCGCAGCGTATCTGTCGCCGGCGCCCGTGGACCTGTCGACCTTGCGGGTCGGCTGGACCGAAGACTTCGGCAGTTGCGCGGTCGACGACGGTGTCCGCCGCGTGTTCCGCGCCAGGATCGCCGCAATGCGCCACCTGTTCAGGCAATGCGACGAGGTCAGCTTCGAGCTTGGCGATGTGCACCGCTGCTTCGATATCCTGCGCGCCGAAAGCTTTGTCGCCGGCTTGCATGACGCCTACCAGCGCGCCCCCGCCAGTCTCGGCCCCAATACCCGCGCCAACTACGAGCTCGGCGCGAAGATGTCACTGGCCGACAGCGCGTGGGCGCAGGCCGAGCAGAACCGTATCCTGCAGCGCTTCCAGCGGGCGTACCAGGAATACGACCTGATCCTGTCGCCAACCACGCCCGTGTCGCCCTTCGCCTGGACCAGGCTGTTCGCGGATTCCATCAATGGTGAAAAGCAGGAAAACTATTACCGCTGGCTGGCCTTGACCTATGTCGTGACACTGACCACGCATCCGGCCATTTCCCTGCCGTGCGGTACCGACGAGGCCGGCATGCCGTTCGGGCTGCAGGTGACCGGACGCTTCCGGGGTGACCTGGAAACGCTGGGCGCGGCCCAGGCGATGGAAGCTGCGTTTGCCACACTGCCAGCGTTGCGCCGCCCGGTTCCCGACCTCGCCGCGCTGAGGCCCGCCAATCCATCGCTGCGCTCGATTGTTACCGCGCCTCCGGGCGCTGGCACGGCGCAGCCATCGGGCGGCGTCTCCGCGGTATAGGCAAAAGGGTTCGCGTTAGTCTTGCTCGCGCAAGAGCATGGCCACGTTACGCTCCGCAAGCGCCGCGATGGTGCGCGAAGGGTTCAGGCCGAGCGGACGCGGGACGACCGAACCGTCCATGACATACAGTCCCTTGTAGCCAAATACCCGGCCCCATGCATCGACGACGCCGTCCGCGGCAGAGGTCCCCATGTTGCAGCCTCCCAGCGGGTGCGGTGTGATCAGGTTGTGCCACCGTCGCCAGGTGAGCGGCACCCATGGATCCCCGCCAGTCGCTTTCGAGAGCTGCGTATGCGCGGCAATCATGGCCTCGATGACCGCCACCGATGCCTGATAGGACCAGTCGAGCCGCAGCACACGACGCCACGGCGCATACCACTTTCGGCCCAGCCTCAGCCGGCCATCGCCAGGGTCCACGCCTTGCCCGAACCAGGGCATCATCCGCTCGACCGGATCGCCGTCGTCAAACAGCCCCCCGACGTCCTTCCACACAGCGCGCAGCTTGCGGGAACGCGTCCTCTTCATATGGCGTCGAATGAAGTTGCCCGCGAGGTTCGGGATGCCGCCGTCCTCCACAAAGATCGCCTGCCCGTTTGGCCCGCCGTGGTCCAGGAAATCGATCGCGGCGGAGATGGTCACGCCATGAGAAGGAGAGACCGTCCTGTTGTCATAGAAGGCTGGCGTCACGAAGTCGCCATTGTGAGCCCAGCCATACCCCAACCGAGGTGACAGCCCGGGCAGCGTGCGATGCTCATCCCGGCAGCGCAGCAGAAGCTCGGAGCTGCCGATGGAGCCGGCGGCCAGTATCACCCTGGCGGCCGTGACTTCGCCGGGGCTTGTCGTTTCTTCTTCCGGATCGATTTTCCTGAAGCATACCCGCCAGCCCTGCTGCAGCGGCTCGAGCCGGTCCACCAGGTGCAAGGGACGAATCTCGGCGCCATTGTCTTCGGCCACCGCCAGGTAATTCAGGTCCAGCGTATTCCTGGCCGATACCTGGCACCCCACGTCGCAGTTGCCGCAGTGGACGCAAGTGCCCTGCCACCTGCCGTGCTGGTTCAGGAATTTCTCTGAATGACGGTCATCGCGGGCGTCTCGTAGCGTCGGGTCCCAATGCCTGGAAAACGTCACCGCCAGCGGCAGTTTGCGGAAGCGCCCGCCCCACCCGCATGCTTCCGCCCCCTCGCGCAATAGCCGGGTTCGCTCGCTCAACTGATTATCCGGCACCTCGCTCACTGCGAGCATGCGCCCGACCTCCTCATAGTGGGCCTGCAGGCCGGCATAGGTAACCTCTTTCGGCCAGCCGTGCTGAAAGGCTTCCGGCCTGGCTTCCACGGAAACGTTGGCGTAGATCAGCGAGCCGCCACCGACTCCGGCCCCGGCGATGACCCATACATCAGAGAATGTCCGGATATCGGCCCAGCCATTGAAGCGATGGGCACGCTCCTGGTTCCACAACCAGGCGTCGCTCTCGTCGCGCGGGTAGGTGGCCGGGCTCCAGCGCCGGCCGCGTTCCAGCACAAGCACCTTGCGGCCGGCCTGCGCAAGCCTGCAGGCCGAGACCGCGCCACCGAAGCCGCTGCCGATGACGACGACATCGTAGGCAAGCGCATTGCTCATCATGACGCTCCCTATCTTTGGATGATGATTGCCTGCTTCTCAATCATCTGCACTGCCTCCGGCGGCGATACCTGACCGTCTGCCGGCACGAATCGCGGCCCGGTTGCACCGGGCCGGGCGCGCACGCGCCAGGTGCTGCGGACCCTGGCCAGTCGCTTGACGCCCTCACCCAGCTTCCAGCTTCGGCAAACCTTCTCCAGCTTGAGCGGGTAAATCGTCAATTGCCCACCCTCGAACCGCATCCGCAGGAAGCACTTGTAATCGGCGATGCGCTGGGAGGAGAACACTTCCTCGGTGTGCAGGCGCCACAGGGCGTTGCCCAACACCATCCACACGCCGAACAGCAGACCGCCGAGGGCCCCGCCCAGCAGCATTGCCTGGACGAGGAACAGCAGCATGTGGGGCGGATTGTCAGCGCCAAAGGCATAGAGGTTGAAGCGCGTGATGAGCCATAGCAGCGCGACCGCCAGTGCCAGGTGAAGCAGCCCGTGCAGCGCGCCGGCAAGGCTCGCCAGCAGGACGCCGCGTCTGACATCCCTGGTCGACAGCGCACCACAAGAAAAGACAATGGCCGCCGCGAACACCACCGACGCCGGACTGTGCGCCATGACCCGGAACAGTTGGTGAACCACCTCGCCGATATTCCCGAATGTCACTTCGAGATCGGCCAGTCTCCCGACAAAGCTGCGTTGATCGCGCCCGGGAATGGATGCCAGGCTCGCGCTTTGGATGATCCAGTCGAACAGCAAGTACAGGATCGCCACCAGCGCACAGAACGACAGGTTGCGCCCAGGCAGTTGCCACGCGCGATTGCGCAATTGCCGGGAGGTCGCCTTTTCCGGATACGCGGACTTCAACTCGTAGGCCTGTTTAGCCGGGCCCACGACGATAGGCCGCGGCGGATCCGGCAGCAGATGCGTGCCGTGAAGAAATGCGCCACCGCCTCCGCAGGTGATGCGATGCGGCCCCGCGGTGCCCGCTCGGGGCACGTAGTGCGCGTAATGGTGCGAGTCGCCGGCCAGCACGAGCGCGAGCCGATTACCCAGCATCCCTTCGATCTCGCTCAGGCTGCGAAAGCGCGGCGTCTTGGTCTCGATCGAAGGCAGGGCCCGCTGTTCCCCGCGGCGCACGCGCTCCATCTCGTCAACCCAGCTCGGCTCGGGCGCGCACAAGACGACGCGGTCACCGGGCTGTAGCGCCGTGACCATTTTCTGGAAGTACTCGCGCTGCGGCCGGTCGATTTCCGACTCCAGCTGCAGGTCCAGGCCCCAGATCCACCAGCCGCCGGGCAACTGCAAGGCATAGTAGCCCGTGCGCTGGTGCGTCTCCCAGCCGCCTACGGGCTTGCCACAGCAGAACAGTCGGGCAAAGCCACGCAGGCCATCGTACCAGTCGTGATTGCCGGGCGTGGCGACCATCCACGGCGCATCCGGCAACTCGATCGGCTGGTCGCTGTATGCGGGACGCGCGGCCTCGACTGGCGCAGGGAACGCGGCCCGAAACGGATCGACAAAGCGGGTCCGATAGCCATCATGGGCAGGCGTCGGATACACTTGGTCGCCGCCCAGCAACAGCACCTTTGCCCGCGGCAGCGTCACGCCCTGCTCGCGCAGCGTCACCGCGTGACTGACGCACAACGCCATCGAGTAGGTCGAGTCCCAGCCGTCGCCCGTGTCGGCCAGATAGTCGACCCAGACACCGCCGTGCTCGTCAGCCGGTACCGGGATCTGCGGATTCGGATCCAGTGCCGTGAGTGCAGCCTGCACCATGCGCTGGTCTGCAAAGGCGCCGATTGCCATCGCCACGGCCACGCGCATGGCGGTGAACGGAAGCTGTAGCGGGCTCAGCCAGTTCACCATGGAACTTTGGGTGTAGAGTTCCACGCGCCCGGTTGCAGCAGACACCGACGGGATCACCGCGTTGCCGGCAGTATCGGTCGCAGGTTGCGACCGGCCCGGATATAGCGGCCCTGGTGCTGGCCCGGAATGCTTCATCGCCTTCCCCCCCCAAGACTTCCAGCTCGTCAACCCATGGCTGGGGCACGCGCGCACGTCGACGCCCTCAGCCCCTCAACATCCCCACCGCTTCCGCTATCGCCCGCCTGATCCGCGTATACGTGCCGCACCGGCAGATCACGCAACTCATCTGCTCGACGATCTCCGTCTCCTTCGGATTCCGCGTGCGCTTCAGCAGCGCGCTCGCCGCCATCAGTTGCGCGCTCTGGCAGTAGCCACACTGCACGACCTCGTGCTTGAGCCAGGCCCTCCGCAGGGCATTCGCTTCGGGACCGTCGAGACTTTCAATGGTGACGATCTTCTTCCCTTCCATCTCGCTCGCCTGGTGCTGGCACGACAGCAGCATCTTGCCGTCGACATGCACCGCGCAGGCGCCGCACACCCCCACGCCGCACCCGAACTTGGTGCCCGTCAGCTTCAGTTCGCAGCGCAGCACCCACAACAGTGGCGTGCAGCCGTCCGAACGGATCTCGACGCTCTTACCGTTGACACTGATCTGATTGTCTGGCATCGCAGGCTCCGGAAGGCGGCAGCGTCTTCAGCAGCGGCAGGTCGCGCAAGCGCTCGCCGGTGGCATTGAACAAGGCGTTCGCCACCGCCGGCGCGATCGGCGGCGTGGTGGACTCGCCCACGCCCTGTGGCGGGCGCATCGAAGGCATCACGTGTACCTGGATCTCCGGGCAGTCTCGCATGCGCATGGCCGGAAAGGCGGTGTAGTAGTCCTCCTTCACCTTGCCCCCCTCCAGCGTGATCTTCTGCCACAGCGCCGCCGACAGCCCGAACACGATGCCGCCCTCCACCTGCTGCTCGATCAGGGTCGGGTTGACCGGCATGCCGCAATCGATGGCGCAGACAACGCGATCCACGCGGACCTGCCCCGCGTTGTCCACCGACACCTCGGCCACCTGCGCCACCACGCTGCCGAACGACTCGTGCAGGGCCACGCCGCGCCCTACCTTCATCACACCAGGCCTCTTGCGCAGAGGCTGGCCCCAGGCCGACATCTTTCTGACCTGCTCGAGCACCGCGCGCTGGCGATCTTCCCTGAGCAGGCTCATGCGGTAGTCGAGTGGGTCCACCCCGGCCGCCACCGCCAGTTCGTCGATGAAGCTTTCCATGAAGAAGGCGTGGTGCGAGTGCCCCACCGAGCGCCAGTAGCCCACGGGGATGGCGAGGTCCACGGTCTGGTGGCCGATCCATACGTCTGGCCAGTCATACGCCTGGTCGAAGGCCCCTTCCACCGTGGACTTGTCCAGCCGCGACACGAAGATGTCGGGCAGGCCGAAGTTGCGCTTCGCAGTGCTCTCCAGCACTGACTGGCTCGCCGAGATATTGCGCACAGCTATGACCTTGCGGTTCCCGTCGAGCCAGGCCTCGAAGCGCGACACGCTGGCCGGACGGTAGAAGTCATGCCGCATGTCCTCGGGGCGCGACCAGATCGTCTGCACCGGCACGCCCTTGCGCTTCGCCGCAATGGCGGCCGCCTGGCAGATGAAATCGACCTCGAGCCGGCGCCCGAATGCGCCGCCAATGGATTGCTGGCGCAGTTCGACCTTGTCCGCGTCCAGCCTGAGCGTCTTTGCCACGCAGCGACGCGCCAGCCCGGGCACCTGCGTCGCGGCCCAGACGATGGCGCGGTCGTCCTGGACCAGTACCGTGCAGTTGACCGGCTCCAGCGCGGCGTGCGCGAGATAAGGCGCCGAGTACAAGACCTGGATGGCGGGCTTGCCCTGCTTCATGGCGCGCCCGTCGCCATGCTCGTACCAGACGCGCGGATTGGAGGCGTCGAGCGCCTTCACCAGCGTGTCGCGGATGCCTTCGCTCGACAGCTTCGCGGCCTCGCCCTCGTCCCACTTGCACTCGACCTTTTCCACCGCCTGCATGGCGATCCACGCATCGCTGGCGATCACCGCCACGCCGCCGCTGCCGCCCGGGAACGGAGGCAACGCGACAAGGTCAAGCACGCCGGGCAACTTCTTCACGTCGTCGGGCGGGGATCCTTGCAGCGTGCCGCCCAGCGTCGGACACATCTGCACGCTGGCGTAGACCATCGCGTCCGCTACTACGTCGATACCGAAACGGGCCGAGCCGTGGAGCTTGGCGGGAGTATCAAGGCGCGCCGCGCGGGTGCCGATGAGCCTGTAGCTGGCCGGGTCCTTCAGTTCGACCTTGCCTGGCAAACCCTCGCGCGCGGCTGCCGCGGCCAATTCACCGAAGGTGGCACTGCGTCCCGACGGATGCACCACCTTGCCGGCCTGTGCGCGGCACTCCCCGGCCTTGACGTTCCACTGCTTCGCCGCTGCCGCGCACAGCATCATGCGGGCGGCGGCGCCGGCCTCGCGCATCGGATTCCACAGGTCCCTGATGCTGGTGGAGCCGCCGGTGAACATCATGCCCACCTCGCGCACGCCCTTGCGCGTGAACCATTCGGCCGCACGCCTGGGCCACCCTTTGTCGTCCGGCCGGAACGGCAGGTTGGCGACCACGCCCTCGATATTGTTGTACAGGCTGTCGACGGGCGACGGCTCGACGCGGATCTGCGACCAGTCGGCCTCCATCTCCTCGGCCAGTAGCATGGCCGCGCCGGTATGCACGCCCTGCCCCATCTCGGCCTTGCTCATCACCACCGTGACAGTATTGTCGGACGCCACCTTGACCCAGCCGTTCAGCGCGAACTGCCCGTCACGCACTGCCAGCGGCTCGCCCACCAGGCGCTGGCGCGGCGGCAGCGAGGCCCATCCGATCACCAGCACACCGGCAGCGCCCGCACCGCCGAGCAGGAAGGTTCTGCGCGTCAACATGGCAAGACTGGCGGATCGATCATCACTGGAAGCCCCCCGTGCCGCCCATGGCATGGCCTATATTAGGTCGGGAAGTGCTTCAGTGCGAATACGAACACATCGTTGGCGCTATCGCGCAACACTGGGCACTACCCTGCCGCTCCAAATCCTTACCAAGCCATTGATTTGGCTAGATAAAACGGCGGACGGCCAGAGGGATGCGGTCGCGGCGAAGGTATCTCCTCCGCCAGCGACGACATCAGAACCTCCAGAACAGGAAATGCCGATGCTGTTGCGCATGGACCTTGCGAGGAGCCCGGTTCTCAGGGCTGAATCGCGCATCCGGATCGATCACCCTCGCACGCAAGGCCATATCGTAGAACGCGCCTACCATCGGCAGCGCGCTATGCGCGCCCTCGCCCCAGTCGTTGCCGAGCGTCACACGTCCATCGTCAAACCCCACCCACGCGCCTGCGACCAGTTGCGGATGCATCAGGATGAACCAGCCATCCGTGTTGTCCTGCGTGGTGCCCGTCTTGCCGGCCACGTCGGCACGAATCCCGAAGCGCGTCCGAATGCCGGCACCGGTGCCCCGGATAACGACGTCGCGCATCACATCAACGAGCGTTTGCGCTGCGCCAGCGGGCAATGCCTGTTGCGGCGACGCGCTCGCAAATTCGGCGAGCACCTTGCCGTCGTGATCCTCGATGCGAGTGACCATGCGCGGTTCGACATAGGCGCCGCGGTTCGCGATCGTGCTATACGCTGATACCATTTCCTTGAGCGTGACCGGGCTCGTGCCGAGCGCGAGCGACGGCACCGCTTCGAGCGGACTGTCGCGCACGCCCATCGCGCGCGCCAGCCGCGCAACCTTTTCGGGACGTTCCTTTTGCATGAGCTGAGCGGTGACGCGGTTGCGCGAATACACCAGCGCGTCGCGCAGCGTCATCGGCCGGTCGGTGGGCGGTGCCGCGTCGGTAGGCCGCCAGATCGCCTGGCCAGTCAGGGGGATGGCGACGTTCCGGTCTACGATCGTATCGCTTGGCCGCGCGCCGTCCGCGAATGCAGCCCCGTAGACGAACGGCTTGAAGGTCGAACCCGGCTGACGCCGGGCCTGCTGCACGTGATCGAACGGTGCGTCACTGAAGTCGCGACTACCGACCCATGCCTTGATATCGCCGTTGCGCGGATCGATCGCGACAAAGCCCGCCTGGACCTGAGTCTTGCTCCGGCAGAGTGCGCGGACGAACGTCGGGTTCGCACCGAGCTTCCTGAGCGCCGCCTGGTCCGATTGACCGGCATCGCGTGCGGCGCGATAGTCGGGCGTTTGCCGGATGAACGTCCGGAACAGGTCGTTGCCGGGCCAACAGCCCGTGCGTTCGTTCCATGCCCCGTTCGCGATCCATTGCAGCTGGTTCGCCTGCCAGTCCATCGCCTGCACTGCCATCGCCTGCAGACGGGAATCCATGGTCGTACGCACGACCAGTCCGTCGGCGTAGATGTTGTAGCCGTTGCGCTCGGCCCATGCGGTCAGCCACCTGCGCAGTTGCGCGGAAAAATGCGGCGCCGTGCTTCGTGGCGCGGTCTGCAACTCGAAATTGACGTTGAGCGGTTGCCGCCTCAGCCAGGTGTAAGCATCGGGCTTGAGCTTCCCATACTTGTTCATCTGCCCGAGCACTGTGTTTCGCCGCTCCAATGCGCGCTCGGGATTCAGGACAGGGTTGTAGGTGCTGTTGGCCTTCAGCATGCCGACAAGAGTCGCGCTTTCAAGGATGTCGAGCTGATCCGCCGATTTGCCGAAGTAGGTGCGTGCGGCCATTTCCACGCCGTAGGCGTTGTACAGGAACGGCACATTGTTCAGGTATGTCTCAAGGATCTGATCCTTGCTGTACACGGCTTCGATCTTGAGCGCCGTGATCGCTTCCCTGAGTTTGCGCGCGAGGGTCGGCGCGCGGCCGATTTCGTCGGGATACAGGTTGCGCGCAAGCTGCTGCGTGATGGTCGAGCCACCCTGTCGGTCGCCGGAGAACGTATGCAGCGCGGCCGACGCGGTACGCAGCCAGTCGATCCCGTAATGCTCATAAAAGCGGCGATCCTCGGTGGCGATCAATGCAGCCACCATGTACGGCGAGATCTGCCCGAGCGACACCCACTCGCGATTGACCGGTTTGAATTCGTCGATCACTCTGCCGTCGGCCGACACGATCAGCGCTGGCCGGTCGATGCGGGCTTTGCGGATGTTACCGATGCCCGGCGTAAACGGCACGAGCGCCAGCACGTACAGCAGAAACAGCGCCGGCACTGCGGCGAGCGTCAGCATGATGCCGCGTCGCGTCGGATGGCAAAGCCGGCGCAGCGCGCAGTTGCAGACGCGTCTGGCTATCGTGAAGCTGGCAGCAGCCAGCGCCTGGAGCCGGATGAGCCATCGTGCGCAGTACTCACGAAACAACGATACATAGCGGCGATTCACGATGGTGGGACGCTTGGCGGAAAGAGCGCGATCGTACCAAAGCCGAAGGACGCATCTGTTGCCAAAACAGGGCAGTGAGGCGCAGTATTAACAAACGATTACATTTTTTTGTGTGAACAGCATCGCCCACCGCTGAGGAGGGCGATGCTCACCACCGGCCTGGCTGTGTTGCATACGCTATCCAATGCCAGCAAACCTTTCCCCCGAGTACAAGCGGGCCGAGCAAGCCTATCGGCTGGCACGCCAGCCGCGAGAGCAGCTCGAATGCCTGAAGGAGATGCTCCGTGCCATCCCAAAGCACAAGGGGACAGAGCATCTTCAAGCCGATATCAAGTCGCGGATTCGGGAACTCACCCAGGAATCTGCCAGCCACGGGAAATCGGCTCACAGAGGGTCATCACATGCGCTGCATCCTGACGGCGCGGCCCAGCTCTGTTTGATCGGCCCGCCCGGCGCGGGAAAATCCAGTCTGCACGCGAGCCTGACAGGATCGCGCGGGGAGGTCGGGCCCTACCCCCACCCAACCAGGTTGCCGATTCCCGGCATGTTGCCGTTCGAGGACATTGCTTTTCAGCTGGTGGATCTGCCGCCGGTCTCATTCGAATTCATGCAGCCTGAGCTCACCAACCTGTTGCGGTCGACAGACGGCGCGCTGCTTGTGGTCGATCTGAGCGCGCCAGACTGCACGGAACAGTTGGCGCTGATTTTGCAGCGGCTCGCCGTGGCAAAGATTATCCTGACGGAGCGCTGGCCAGCGGCCGCGGAACTGGCGCCGGCTGACCCGTTCAGCGTGTGCCTCCCTACGCTGCTGCTGGCCAACAAGATCGATCTCGCCAACCCGGAAGACGCGGCCGTGCTCGAGGACTTGCTCGGTGTACGCTTTCCGGTGATCGCAACCTCGGCAACCTGCGGACGAGGCCTGGCCGAAATCGGCCCATTCCTCTTCAGGGCTCTGGGCATCGCCCGCGTCTACACCAAGGCACCCGGGAAACCCATCGACCAGAATCGGCCTTTTACAATGCGCCGCGGCGACACGGTGCTCGATGTCGCCCTGCGGGTGCGCCCTGATATCGCGCGCACGTTCAAGTTCGCCCGCATTTGGGGGAGTGGCAAATTCAGCGGCCAACACGTTGGTGCCGATCATCCGGTAGCCGATACAGACGTGGTGGAACTGCATTCGTAGGCGCTGCAAGCGAAGCCGTGGGGCGAGTTCATCGCAGCGGCACCGCCAGATTTGGATTGACCTGATCGTTGCCTGCCCTATAATTCAAGTGCTGACTGAGACACGCTTTGACAAAGCGAAGGTAGGTCAGCGAAACGATCGTGTTTCTCCAATATGAAACGTGATCGTGCAGGCCGCATATGCCTGCAGGTCCGGACCGGATCATGAGTTGCTGACCCGGTTCGGACGCATACGCCCAAGGTTGGAAACGCTGAGCACCTGTAAAGGTGCTTTTTTTATTTGGCGCCATACAGCTCGTGGCGAATGCGGGGGTCAACCGCCTCCGAATCTCGACCGTTTCTCGATTGCTACTAACGCGACTTTGTGGCGGGTCGAACATACTGCGATGCATTAGCCTTAGCCACTTGAGGCGCATGCAGGCACCTCATGGTCGGGTTTCCCGCTGTTGCTAATTAGCCAAACTATACGTAGAGGCACCGGGTTGTGGCCTAGACTTAAAGTGCTTTCTCAGGATACGGGCGCAATGCCAGGTGCGCCATGAAACGCATTGCACTGCAGCGGCAGACGCGACGGCCTCCGTCCTCAGGTTGGACCCTGCCGCTGCAGCGAACAAGAAGTGATGGAGCCAGAAGTGAAGAGCTCGAACAGTCAGTCGTTGCGTTTTCAGGTCGAAAAATGGCTCGCGCCCGGCCCCACAACGCCGGTCCACGTAGTTGAATTCAGCCGCACCCATTTCGGCCGGAGACGCTACGTATGCGTCGAGACCGCGCAACCGGCCGGCTTGCGAGCGTTGTTCTTCTTTCGACACGATGACGGCTGCTGGTACGTATTTCCACCTGCAGCCGACAGGTCGAAGATGACCGCCAACGGTTGTGTAATGTGAGCGGTCCTTTCCACATTCCCGTGGCAAGCAGAACAAGCATGCGCCGGTCGCCAGCCGGAACTACTTCGCGGCGGCCTGGACGGCCTGGGCTGCGCGACGTCGCATGCCTTTCGAGGCCGTCTCCGCTGCGGTATTGAAGCTGCTCTCGGCTACTTGCGCGGCCTGCTTTGCTGTCGTTTGCATCGACTCAAAGAATGCAGTCGTCGCCTTGACGGTCTCCTGCCAGGCGGCCAGCGGCGGCGCCGAGCCTGTCGGCGCGTTGCTTACCGCGCTGTCAATGAAACCCTGCAGCTCCCGCTTGCCCACTGCGTACTGGACCTCAACGACCTTCTCAAACTCAGCCCGCATGGCGGTCAAGCTGTCGTGCAGCTGACGTCGATACGCCAATGCGCTGTCGGCCGCAGGTTGAAATAACTCAATCTGCAATTCGACAAAATCTTTCGGATCCTTGACTGCGAGCGCTTTCCTTGCGCCTTCCCGTGTCTCAGACAGCGCCGTCCTCATTGTTTGCAGATTCAACTCCAGCAGCTTCTCGAAGCCCTCAAAGGCCTTGCCGGTCAGCCCGGTCAAGGTTTCAATGCCTGCCATTTGGACCTTAATGAATTGCTCGGGGGACCACTGCGTCATCTTGTGTCTCCTAAGTACGACCCGCGACCTGAGCTATCCGAGGAGAGCTCCGACGGGACGGGAATCGAATGGATAACGATTGCTGCACTGTGACCCTGGCGGGCCACACCGATCGGACGCAAGAGCGCCAACGCCGGCTGTCACTACAAGCTAAACCAATACACTCACAAGGAGGCCTGGAGAGCCCGACCTTCCCTTGCGCGAACTCGCCCGAAGGCTTTCAGAAAAGCGTAGCCCTGGATTGTCACCTGAGGGCGGCTGTGGTTTGGCCCCAGACGCTCAAGCGTAACCAGCTGACGCGCGAGCAGCGTGTCCATATCCGAGCGGTCCAGCACCGTTGGGTCAGAGCTGTCATTTACCAGCACCAGCGTGGCGAATTCATGATGACTCAGCACAGTCGTCTCCCAAGCTGTAGGTCTATTTTTGCTACGGGACTTCACTACCGTCCGTGACAGCTGGCCTGCTTTGCACAGACCGCTTCTTCTCTCTCGGACGCGGGGTTCTGGCTGGCGGGCGCTTGTTCTCGCGCCCGAAGTGTTCATCTTAGTCGCTCGCCACCTTGTGTTCAATGCGATTAGAAGGCATTTCTGCCGTCATCCCCGGGATTTTCTCCGTCGCCAAAACGCGCGCAGGCCAGATCAACGAAATATCCCGACTGATACGCATACAAGTTCGAAAGCATCCATTCGTCGACCGACCAGACGGCTTGCATTAACGCCACGCGCCGAGGTCCGCTGAGGATATGTGGTTGCTTGCCGGAACAGCTGCAGGACTTCCGGGCGAGTCTATATTGACTTAAATTTTTCTTACGTCAGAATTAAGCGACGCCTGGCTTCAATTCTGAAGCCAGGGCCAGGGTGAGCAGGACAACGTTGAGCTGAATTCAGCAGCTCGTTGAAGCAGGCCGGCGACCCGTGCGCCGGGGGTGTAAGGGGAGGCAAAAATGACAACGGCTCGGGCTGGAACCAAAGGGGAAGCTATCAGGCTCCTGGAGGCAGAGGGGGTTGCGCTAGTTGAACTCGACTATGAGTCAGGTTGGCAAGACGCTATTGAGCTCGGGCGCCTTGGTGATAAGGTGGGGATACGGGTGGAGTATCGCGGACACGAAAGCATTGCCGTGAAGTCGCACGCGGCGCTCATTGCTGGCCTCGGTCGGCCGAAGGTGTCCTTCCGGCAACGGAACCTTTACTGCCAGTTTGCATTGGACCTGCTGGCAGCCAACGAGTTGGTGGCCTTGGAGACAAAGGCCATGAAGGTCGGCGATTACATCCTGGCCGGACACCTGCTGCGGGACGTCGATGCCGTCTGGACTGAGTAAGCTTGGCTCGAGGGGAGTTCCTCGGTTGCGGCGGGCGGAAGCTTGCGCACTCAGCCCGTATCGCTACCCATCCACCTCGTCAGCGCTCCGACCCCGAGGTAAACCCTTGGATGCTGCCTGCGCCCCTCTTCGGTTATGCTGGGGTTTCGGTGGCATCCCCTACCGCATCGAACCATAGATTGGCGGCATATCGATGCCGGGGCGGGGCCGCGCAGCACGCTGCCTGCGTGCAACAAATATCGAGGACGAGATGGCGACTGGCATCGTGAAGTGGTTTAACAGTGAAAAGGGCTACGGGTTCATCACACCGGATGATGGCGGCAAGGACTTGTTTGCTCATCACAGCGAAATCCAGGGCACCGGCTTCAAATCGCTGGAGGAAGGTGCGAAAGTGGAATTTGAAGTCACGCAAGGTCAGAAAGGCCCACAGGCGTCAAAGATCCGCCCAGTATAGGCGCCCTGCCCACCTGACGGCCTGAGTCGACAAAGCCCTTCACGCATTGAGAAGGGCTTTTCTGTTTTCAGGCACGTCGGGCAGTTTACGCTGGCCGCCCGGCCTGCGCGTCAGGTGGGTCCGGCGCCTGCGGCGGACGTATCGGCGGCCTTGCCGGCCTGGTCGTGCCAGCCGCCGCCCAGCGCCTTGTACAGGTTGACTTCGCTGGTCAGCTGCTCGAGCCGTGCCAGGATCAGCAGTTGCTGCGCGTTGTAAAGCGAGCGCTGCGCGTCCAGCACGGCAAGGTAGCTGTCGACACCCGTGCGGTAGCGCCGGTCGGCCAGGCCATAGGCGTCTTGGGCGGCTTCCACGAAGCGGACCTGCGCCTGGAGCTGGCTGGTGTAGGTGCCCCGCGCCGCCAGCCCATCGGCCACCTCGCGGAAGGCGGTCTGCACCGTACGCTCGTACTGGGCGACATTCACGTCCTTCTGGATGTTGGCGAAATCCAGGCTGGCCCGCAGGCTGCCCGCGGTGAACAGCGGCAGGTTGATCCGCGGCTGGAACAGCCACGTGCCGGAGCCGGCCCCGAACAGGCCTGAAAGCTGGCTGCTGGCGGTGCCCGCCGATGCGGTCAGGCTGATGCTGGGAAAGAACGCCGCGCGCGCGGCGCCGATGTCGGCATTGGCCGAACGCAACCGGTGCTCGGCGGCGAGCACGTCCGGGCGGTTCTGCAGCAGCTCGGAGGGCAGCCCGGCCGGCACATCGGCAAACAGCTTCTGCTCCAGTGGCAGGCCTTCGGGCAGGTCCGCGGGCAGGGACGTGCCGAGCAGCAGCTCCAGGGCATTCTGGTCCTGGGCTACCAGCCGGGTGTAACGCGCCAGGCTCGCGCGCGCGTTTTCCAGGGCGGTCTGCGCCTGGCGCAGGTCGAGCCGGGAAGCGATCCCTTCCTCGTAGCTGCGCCGGGTCAGGCCATAGCTGCGCTCGTAATTGGCCAGCGTTTCCCGGGTGACCTGCAGCAGCGCTTCATCGGCGCGCTGGGTCAGGTAGGCGCTGGCAACGCTCGCCACCAGCGAGATCTGGGTGCTGCGGCGTGCCTCGTCGCTGGCGAAATACTGTTCGAGCGCGGCTTCGCTGAGACTGCGCAGGCGGCCAAAGAGGTCGATCTCCCACGCAGTGGTGCCCAGCGACACGCCATACTGGCTGCTGATCAGCCGCTGCCCGGTGGGGGACAGGTCGGGGGGAATGCGCTGGCGCGAGCCCTGTGCGGCCACGCCGACGGCGGGAAACAGGTCGGCGCGCTGGATGCGGTACTGGGCACCGAATGCCTCCACATTGAGGGCAGCCACGCGCAGGTCACGGTTGTTCTGCAGCGCCAGTTCGATAAGACGGCGCAGACGCGCATCGGCGAAGAAATCGCGCCAGCCCAGTTCGACCGCGGGCACCCGGCCGGCTTCGGCGGCGGCATCGGCGGGCAGGTAGGCCGGGCCCTGCGGGTAGGCTGCCGCCACCGGCGAGGCCGGCCGCTCGTACCTGGGAATCAGGCTGCAGCCGGCCAGCATGGCCATGGCGGCAGCGCAGAGCAAGGTCTTCTTCATTACAGCGCGCCCTTTTCCAGCGAGGTGTCATGCGGCCCTTGCCGGCGCTTGCGCCCGAACAGCGCGGTGACTCCGACAAAGAACAGCGGCACCCAGAAGATCGCCAGTACCGTGGCCGTAATCATGCCGCCGATCACGCCGGTGCCGATGGCGTGCTGGCTGCCGGCACCGGCGCCGGTCGACACGGCCAGCGGAAACACGCCGAGCATGAACGCCATCGAGGTCATCACGATGGGGCGCAGGCGCATGCGGCATGCCTCCACGGCGGCCTCGACCAGGCCCTTGCCCTGTTCGTACTGGCTCTTGGCGAATTCCACGATCAGGATGGCGTTCTTGGCGGACAGGCCGATGGTGGTCAACAGGCCCACCTGGAAGAACACGTCATTGGACAAGCCTCGCCCCAGCGTGGCGAGCAACGCGCCGATCACGCCGAGCGGCACCACCAGCATCACCGAGAACGGGATCGACCAGCTCTCGTACAGCGCGGCCAGGCACAGGAACACCACCAGCAGCGACAGCGCATAGAGCGCCGGCGCCTGCGAGCCCGACAGCCGCTCTTCATAGGACAGGCCAGTCCAGGCATAGCCCACGCCCGGCGGCATCTGCTTCATGATCTCCTCGATCGCCTTCATGGCCTCGCCGGAGCTACGCCCGGGCGCGGCCTCGCCCAGCAATTCCACCGCGGCCACGCCGTTGTAGCGCTGCAGCTTGGGCGAGCCAAATCCCCACTTGCCGTCGGCAAAGGCTGAAAACGGCACCATGTCGCCCTTGTCGTTGCGCACGAACCACTTGTCGACATCGTCCGGATTCATCCGGGAATCCGGGCGGCCCTGCACATAGACGCGCTTGACCCGGCCGCGGTCGATGAAGTCATTGACGTAGCTGGAACCCCAGGCGATCGACACCGTGCTGTTGATGTCTGCCAGCGAAACGCCAAGCGCGCGCGCCTTTTCATCGTCGATCGCCAGCTGGTACTGCGGCTGGTCATTCAGGCCATTGGGGCGCACGCGCTGCAGCAGCGGGCTTTGCGAGGCCAGCGCCAGGAACTTGTCACGCGCGTTCATCAGCGCCAAATGGCCAATGCCGGCCTGGTCCTGCAGGTAGAGGTCAAAACCGGTGGCATTGCCCAGTTCCTGCACCGCGGGCGGGGCGAATGCGAACGACATCGAATCGCGGAAGCTCTGGAACTTGCGCTGCGCGCGCGCGGCCAGGTCGAACACGCTGGTGTTGTCCCCGCTGCGTTCCTCCCATGGCTTGAGCAGGATAAAGGCCAGGCCCGAGTTCTGGCCACGGCCGGCAAAGTTGAAGCCGTTGACAGTGAACAGCGACTCCACCACGGCGCCCTCGTCCTTCAGCAGGTAATCGCGCATCTGGTCGAGTACCTTCTGCGTGCGCTCGGCGGTGGCGCCGGCCGGCGTCTGCACCTGGGCGTACAGCACGCCCTGGTCTTCTTCCGGCAGGAATGAAGTGGGGATGCGCGTGAACAGGAAGCCCATCAACACCAGGATGGCCACGTAGATCAGCAGGAAGGGCATGCGGCGCTTCAGGATGCGCGACACGTTGTGCTCGTAGCCCTGGGTGGTCGCGTTGAACCAGCGGTTGAACCAGCCAAAGAAGCCGCCCTTGTTCTCGCCATGATCGCCCTTTTCGATGGGCTGGAGCATGGTGGCGCACAGGGCCGGCGTCAGGATCAGCGCGACCAGCACGGACAGCGTCATGGACGAGACAATGGTGATGGAGAACTGCCGGTAGATCACGCCGGTAGAGCCGCCGAAGAACGCCATCGGCAGGAACACCGCCGAGAGCACCATGGCAATGCCCACCAACGCGCCCTGGATCTGGCCCATCGAGCGCCGCGCGGCCTCTTTGGGCCCCAGGCCCTCCTCGGCCATCACGCGTTCGACGTTCTCCACCACGACGATGGCGTCATCCACCAAGAGCCCGATGGCCAGCACCATGCCGAACATGGTCAGCGTGTTGATGGTGTAGCCGAACGCCGCCAGCACGCCGAAGGTGCCCAGCAGCACCACCGGCACGGCGATGGTGGGGATCAGCGTGGCGCGCACGTTCTGCAGGAACAGGTACATCACCAGGAACACCAGCGCGATGGCTTCCATCAGCGTCTTCACGACTTCGTTGATGGAGCCCGAGATCACCGGCGAGGTGTCGTACGGGAACACCACCTTCATCCCCGGCGGGAAGAAAGGCTCCAGCCCGTCCAGCGTCTTGCGGATGGCGCGCACGGTCGCCAGCGCGTTGGCCCCCGCGGCCAGCCGCACGGCAATGCCCGAGGCCGCCTGGCCGTTGTATTGCGCGTTGATGTTGTAGTCCTGCCCGCCCAGGCCCACGTCGGCCACGTCCTTCAGGCGCACCTGGGAGCCGTCGGGGTTGACCTTGAGCAGGATGTTGCCGAACTGCTCCCTGGTCTGCAGCCGGGTCTTGCCGATCACGCTGGCGTTGAGCTGCTGGCCCTGCACCGCCGGCAGGCCGCCAAGCTGGCCGGAGGCCACCTGGACGTTCTGCGCCCGGATGGCGTTGCTCACGTCCAGCGGCGTGAGCTGGTAGCTGTTGAGCCGGGCAGGGTCGACCCATACCCGCATGGCGTATTGCGAGCCGAACACCTGGAAGTCGCCCACGCCGTAGGTGCGCGACAGCGGATCCTGGACACTCGATACAATGTAGTTCGACAGGTCTTCCCGCGTCACCTTGGGGTCAGTGGAAATCATGCCCACGATGACCAGGAAGTTGCGCACCGACTTGGTCACGCGGATGCCTTGCTGCTGCACTTCCTGCGGCAGCAGGGGCTGCGCCAGCGCCAGCTTGTTCTGCACCTGCACCTGGGCAATATCCGGATTGGTGCCCTGCTCGAAGGTCACCGTGATCGTCATGTTGCCGTCGGCGTTGCTTTCCGAGGAGATATAGCGCAAGCCGTCCAGCCCGTTGAGCTGCTGTTCGATCACCTGCACCACGGTGTCCTGCACCGTCTCGGCGGAGGCGCCGGGGTAGTTGACCGAGATGGCGATGGTGGGCGGCGCGATGGCCGGATACTGGCTGATGGGCAGCGCGCGGATCGACAGCACCCCGGCCAGCATGATGACCAGGGCAATCACCCACGCGAAGATGGGCCGGTCGATAAAGAAATTGGACATGGCTACTCCCTTGCCCTGGCGGCGCGCTCAGGGCTTGGCCGCGGTCGTGGCGGATGGGGCCGACGCGGCGGATGGGGCCGACGCGGCGGCCGCGGCCGCCGCCGGCGCGCCTGCACCCTTCCCGGCCTGGGCTACGCGCACTTTCGCCCCGGGCCGCACGAACTGCAGGCCCTCCACGATGACACGGTCGCCGGCACCGAGGCCGTCGGCGACCAGCCACTTGTCGCCAACGGCGCGGTCGGTGCGGATCTGGCGCAGTTCCACCTCGTCCCTGGCATTGACGACCAGCGCCGTGGCCTGGCCCTTGAGATCGCGCGTCACCCCCTGCTGCGGCACGAGCAGCGCCTCGGTCTTCACGCCTTCACGCAGGCGGGCATGAACGAACATGCCTGGCAGCAGCTCATGGCGCGGATTGGGAAACACCGCGCGCAGCGTCACCGAGCCGGTGCCCTGGTCCACGGCCACTTCGGAGAACTCCAGGCGGCCGGTTTCGGGATAGTGGGTACCGTCTTCGAGCACCAGGCTGACCTGGGCCGCGTTGGCGCCGGCATTTTGCAGCGCACCATTGGCCAGCTCGCGCCGCAGCCGCAGCAGGGACGATGAGGGCTGGGTCACGTCGACGTAGATCGGGTCAAGCTGCTGCACCACGGACAGCGCGGTAGCCTGCCCGTTGGTGACCAGCGCACCTTCCGTCACATTCGAGCGCCCGATCCGACCGGAGATCGGTGACAGCACCTTGGTATAGCGCAGGTTGATCTCGGCGCGGTCCACCGTGGCCTGCGCCTGCAGCCAGGCAGCCCTGGCCTCGTCATACTGCTGCTTGCTGACCGCCTCGTCACCGACCAGGCGCCCATAGCGCTCTGCCAGCAGGCGGGTCGATTCCAGCGTCGCCCTGGCGCTCTTGTAGGTGGCCTCGTAGGTGGACGGGTCGATCTGGTAGAGCTGCTGGCCCTGCGTGACGTCGCTGCCCTCCTTGAACAGGCGGCGCAGGATGATGCCGTCCACCTGCGGTCGGACTTCGGCAATGCGGAACGCCGTGGTGCGGCCCGGCAGCTCGGTATCCAGCGTCAGTGGCTCGGTCTTGAGCGTGACCACGCTGACTTGCGGTGGCGGCGGGGCTGCGGCCTCTTTCTTGCTACCGCATCCGGCAAGCATTGACATGGCGATGGCCAGCGTGACCGGAACCGAGGCGCTACAGCCGCGTGATCGTTGCATTGCGATGTCCTGCGTAGGAATCAAGCCGAGTCGGAATGTCGCCGGCAAACCCGTTGACCTTCGCCAGAGCGAAGCAGGCCGAGGTGGCGCAAGCGCCATGCCCGCCTCTGCGCCAGCGCCAGTGCAGACGTAACCGACAAAGTCTATCCCGACTCGAAGAAATGGTTCGGCCGATTATCGGCCACCCATATTTCAAAAACTTACATCGCGATCCGACGCTATTGCGGAAACAGCGCCATCTGCCCGGTCAGCAGCGTCTCGAACCCGTCGTCCAGGAATGGCAGGATCGCATCCGCAATCGGCTGGAGCTGCTTTGTCACGTAGTGGTTATAGTCGATCGGCGCCGACCGTGCTTCGAGCGGCTCCGGCCCTGACATGGTCATCACATAGCTGATCCAGCCGCCCTGCTGGTACTGGCGCGGCCGCCCGTGGCGCTTGTTATAGTCATCGGCGATACGGGCAGCCCGCACGTGCGGCGGCACGTTGCGCTGGTAATCATCGAGCTTGCGGCGCAGCCGCTTGCGATAGACCAGTTGCTCGTCGAGCTCGCCGGCCAGGGTGCGGCGCACGATGTCGCGCACATAGTCCGCGTACGGCTCGCGGTTGAAGATCTTTTCGTAGAGGGTCTGCTGGAACCGCTGGGCGAGCGGCGACCAGTCCGTACGCACCGTCTCAAGCCCCTTGAACACCATCTCGACCTTCCCGTCGGGGCGTTCCACCTGGCCGGCATAGCGCTTCTTGCTGCCAAGGTCCGTGCCGCGGATGGTCGGCATCAGGAAGCGCCTGAAGTGCGTTTCGAACTGGAGTTCCAGCGCGCTTTCCAGGCCATGGGTCTGCCAGAGATGGTCGCGCCACCAGTCGTTGACGTAGGCGACAAGGCTGCGGCCGATCTGGTTGGCGTCGGCCTCCGTCCGGGCGCGGCGCAGCCAGACGAAGGTGGAATCCGTGTCGCCATAGATCACCTCGTAGCCGCGGGCCTCGATCAGCGCCCGGGTCTGCCGCATGATCTCGTGCCCGCGCATGGTGATCGACGATGCCAGCCGCGCATCGAAGAAGCGGCAGCCGCTGGACCCGAGCACGCCGTAGAACGCGTTCATGATGATCTTGAGCGCCTGGGAGAGCGGCTTGTTCCGGTCTCGCTTGGCGGCTTCACGGCCTTGCCAGACCCGGGCGACGATCGCCGGCAGGCAGTGCTTCGTCCTGGAAAACCGCGCACCGCGGAAGCCAGGGACCGAATCGGCATCGTCCGGATGCGCCAGGCCCTCGACCAAGCCGATCGGGTCGATCAGGAAGGTACGGATGATTGACGGATAGAGGCTCTTGTAGTCCAGCACGAGCACCGACTCGTACAGCCCCGGTCGCGAGTCCATGACAAAGCCGCCCGGGCTGGCCTCGGGTGCCTTGTCGCCAAGGTTGGGCGCGACGTAGCCCTGGCGATGCATCAGCGGCATGTAGAGATGCGTGAAGGCGGCCACCGAGCCGCCGCTGCGGTCGGCCGGCAGGCCCGTGACCGTGGCGCGCTCCAGCAGGAATGGCAACAGCTCCGTCTTTTCGAAGATCCGCGTTACCAGTTCGCAATCGCGCAGGTTATAGCGGGCCAGCGCCGGCTTGTCCTGTTCGAACATGCGGTCGATGGCGTCCATGCGGTGGTACGGGTCGTCGATCGCCTTGCCTTCTCCGAGCAGCGTCTGTGCCACCGATTCCAGGCTGAACGACGGGAAGCTCCACGTGGCGGAACGCAGCGCCTCGATGCCGTCGATGATCAAGCGGCCCGCCGCGCTGGCGAAATAGTGCTGCTGGGCGTTGTGCTCGCGCCATTCCATTTCGGCACCGTCGCGGCCCAGGCGCAGCGGAACCTGGAACTTGCGTGCATGCTCGTGCAGCACGCGCAGGTCAAACTGGACCAGATGCCAGCCAATGATCGCGTCGGGGTCGTGCTCGGCCAGCCACTGGTTCAATTTTTCCAGCAACCCGGGACGTGTTGCGCAGTATTCGAGCGAGAAATCGACGTCGGCGGGCGTCGGCGGTGCCGAGCCCAGCATGTAGACCTGGCGCTGACCGCAGCCCTCGAGCGCAATCGAATAGAGTTCGCCAAACGCGTTGGTCTCGATATCGAGCGAGACCAGGCGCAGCGTGGGCCGGTAGTCCACCGACGGCTTCATCTGGGCATTGCGCAGCACGCCGCTGGCATCCGGCTCGCCGTCGAACCAGACCGGGGCGGTGATGAAGCGCTCCATCAGGTAGCGCTCGGGCGGGCGGATATCGGCCTCGTAGACATCCACGCCGGCATCGCGCAAAGCGCGGCTGAGCTGGATCAGTTGCCGATGCTGATGGCAGTACAGGCCCAGTACGGGCCTGCGCTGGAAATCCTGGAGCTTGAGCGGGCGCAGCTCGACATCGCGCTCGCGGCACAGCAGCGCCTCGGCGCGCTCACGCTGTGCCTCGGGGATAAACGCCACTGACGGCTGGCAGGACAGGCGCAGCCGGCGCGGCCCGTCATCGGTAGCCAGCCAGGCCTCGACCTCGGTGCCGGCCGGTGTATCGCGCCAATGTCGGGTCAGGATAAAACCCTGCTGGAGTGCCACGCTTTAAACCTTGGAGAACCGCTTCTCGTCGATTTTAGCGGAGCCGGGGGCAATCGGGACCGGTCCGGGATGGCTTGCACCGGGCACGCCGTTGCAGCGTGCCCGGACTGCTGATGCTTACTCGACCGCGATGCCCTTGTCGCGGATCACCTTGCCCCACTTGGCATAGTCCTGCTGGATGCGTTGGCCCATCTGCGCCGGCGCCTGGTAGTTGGCAATGGCACCGGCCTTCAGCAGCTTGTCCTGGACCTCCTTGTCGGCCAGGATCTTGCCGACCTCGCCCGCGACGCGGTCCACCACCTCCCTGGGCGTGCCCGGGGGCGCCAGCAGGCCGCCCCAGGAAACGGCGTCGTAGCCCTTGAAGCCTTGCTCGGCAATGGTCTTGACGTCGGGCAGCATGCTGACGCGCTGCGGCGAGCCGACCGCGATGGCACGCAGCTTGCCTGCCTGGATGTGCGGCAACGCGGCGACGAGGTCAGCGTACATGAGCGGGACCTGGCCCCCAAGGGTATCGCTGATGGCGGGCACGCCGCCCTTGTAGGGCACATGCTGCATCTCGAAGCCGCCCATCTGCTTGAGCAGTTCCATGCTCAGGTGGCCAAAGCTGCCCGCGCCGGAGCTGGTGTAGTTGAGCTTGCCCGGCTGGGCCTTGGCCTGTGCGATCAGCTTGGGCAGGTCCGTCACGTTGGGCAGCAGCGTCGGGTTGACCACCAGCACGATCGGCAGGTCATAGACGGTGGCGACGGGCGTGAAGTCCTTGGTCGTGTCGTATCCCGCCTTCTTGTACAGGTGCGGGGCCAGCAGCGTAGGCGTGGCCAGCATCATCAGCGTGTAGCCGTCGGGCGCGCTCTTGGCCACCTGGGCGGCAGCGATGGACCCCGATGCACCGGCGCGGTTCTCCACCACCACCGGCTGCCTGAGGCGCTCGCCCAGCTTCTGGCCGACGATGCGCGACGCGGTATCCGTGGGCCCGCCCGGCGGGAACGGCACGACGAGCTTGATCGGCTTGCTCGGCCAGGATTGCGCGAAAGCGCTGCCGACGAGCAGCGGCGCCGCGGCCAGTGCCAGAATGGCACGACGCCGGGAGTGGACCATACGGGTGAAATTTCGAATGCGCACGATTGTTGTTCCAGGTTGAATCAGTGCAAGGGAACCCAAGCCCCCCTTGCCGGGCGGGATTGCGCGGACGTCCATGTGCGTACGCGCGGCGCGAAGGCGCAGGCGTGCTACGGTGCCTCGGGCAGCGTCAGCACGCCGCTGGCCTGCAGTGCCTGCAGCTGGTCATCGCTCATCTGCAGCAGGCCCTGCAACACCGCCCGCGTGCCCTCGCCCAGCGTCGGCGGCGCGTTGCGGATCGGCAGGCGCTGACCATCCAGGCGATAAGGCGGCGCGAACACGTGCGTGGTGCCTGCCACGGGATGGGGCATCTCGCGCAGCAGGCCGCCCGCGCGGGTCCGCTCGCTGGTCAGGGCTTCGTGCAGTCCCGCCACCTTGCCGCACGGAATGCCGCAGGCCGTCATGCGCTCCAGCAGCAGGTCGCGCGCAAAGCCGCCGATCAGGCCCGTGATCAGCGGGGTCAAGGTCTCGCGGTTTTTGGCGCGCTCCACGTTGGTGGCATAGCGCGGGTCCTCGACGATGTCCGCGCGCTCGATGACCTGGCGGCAGAACTTGTCGAACTGGCTGTTGTTGCCCACGGCGATGATCAGCGGGCCATCGGCGGCTTCGAACATGCCATAGGGCACGATCGACGGATGGGCATTGCCATAGCGTGCGGGGTCGCGCCCGAGCAGCATGGCGTCCAGGCCGTAGTACCCGGTGACCATCAGCCCGCAGTCGTACAGCGCCATCTCGATCAGCTGGCCCTTGCCCTTGCGCTCGCGGCGGAACAAGGCCGCCAGCACCGCCTGCGCGGCATACATGCCGGTCATCAGGTCCACCACCGCCACGCCGAACTTCAGCGGCGGCGTGTCGGCTTCGCCGTTTAGCGCCATCAGCCCGGCCTCTCCCTGGATCACCAGGTCGTAGCCGGGGCGCTTGGCCTCGGGGCCGCTGCTGTTGTAGCCGGAAACCGCGCAGTAGATCAGGTCAGGCCTGATGGCCTTGAGCTGTTCGTAACCAAGGCCCAGCTTCTCGGCCCCGCCGGTCTTGAAATTGTGGATGACGACGTCGAACTGCGGCAGCAGGTCATAGATGATCTGCAAGCCTTCCTTGCTTTGCAGATCCAGGGTGATGGACCGCTTGTTGCGGTTCATGCTGTTGTAGTAGGTCGTCTCGGTCTTGCCGATGCGCATGCCCCAGTCGCGCGTGTCGTCGCCACGGCCGGGGTGCTCGACCTTGACCACTTCCGCGCCGAAGTCGGCCAGGACCTGGCCACACAGCGGCCCCGCAAACACGCGCGACAGGTCGAGTACGCGCACGCCCTCAAGCGGGAAGTCGATACCTTGGGATGGGTCGGGCGTCTGCATTCTTAGTCTCCATGGGCTGTTTCGAGGAACGAGCCGTCTCTGAAAAATCGGGGTGGGCTGGTCCCCATCGCGGTCAACCCAGCATTCTTGCTTGGAAAAATGCGCTATACAATCCCCGTCCAAATTGACAAAATGTTCAATAAGATTTGACAAAGAGGCTGTGCCCCTGGCATTCGACTCGAACCGAATGCCAGGGGCACTATCGTTCTCTACACCCCCAGCCCAATGTACAGGCCACGCTCCATCAGCTTCAGGATGGGTTTCAGCCCAGCCGTGCGGCCTCGATCGCGGCGATGTCGATCTTTCTCATCGTCATCATCGCGTCGAATGCGCGCTTGGCCGCCGCGCGGTCCGGGTCGCTGATCGCCGCGGTAAGGGCGCGCGGGGTGATCTGCCATGACAATCCCCACCGGTCCTTGCACCAGCCGCATGCGCTTTCCTGGCCGCCATTGCCGACGATCGCATTCCACAAGCGGTCGGTTTCGGCCTGGTCATCGGTCGCGATCTGAAACGAGAAGGCTTCGTTGTGCTTGAAATGCGGGCCGCCGTTCAGGCCAAGGCAGGGAATGCCGGCGACGGTGAACTCGACCGTCAGGACGTCGCCCTGCTTGCCGTCGGGATAGTCGCCCGGTGCGCGGTGAACGGCGCTGACGGTGCTGTCGGGAAATGTCTCGGCATAGAAGTTCGCGGCGTCAAGGGCATCGCGGTCGTACCACAAACAGATGGTGTTCTTGCTGTTCATTTCGTGTCTCCTGGAGAGTTGAGCACCGGGAATCCGCCACCGTCACAACAACGCCAATCGTCCACATCGCGCGACCCTGGCCGGTCGGGTGAGACGGATGCCGTTGTCGGGACTCCACTGTCTCACACTCTGGTGGCCGAGGCGATGAAGCCAGCGACCCAAAGCCCCCCAGATCGGGCTGATAGGCCGCCCGCGGCCTCTGTCACATGGACTTGAAGGCGGCCCGCATGCAGGAAACAAAGTGGTTGACGTGCGTGTCGCGCGGCGCCAGCTGCGCGCGCAGCATGTAGCTCCTGAACGGGATATCCGGCTTGAACGGGATGGCCACAACGCCCGGGAACGTCATCGTCCGGCTGACGATGGGATTCACCAGGCTGACCCCCAGGCCTTCACTGACCATTCTGCAGATCGTTGCGGCGAAGGGAGTTTCGAGCGCCATGATCCGCGCCCCGTCGCTGAACGCCGCATCGATAGCCCGCCTTGACAAGCTGCCGCTAGGCAGGGAAATGAAGCGCTCGCCGGTCAGATCCTCGGGAATGAGCCGCTTCTTCCTCGCCAGCGGGTGCCGTGCCGGCACGACACAAACCGCGCTTTCGGTATGGATGACAGACGCGACGACCCCCGGCTTATCCGCAATGTTGGAAACGAAACCGATATCGCAATGCTGCGTGGCGATCCAGTTGGCAATGACGTGGGACTCGCTGGTGTCGAGGACGATGCGGACCAGGGGGTATTTTTCGCTGAACATCCGGACCGCCAGGGGCAGCACGCTCAGCGATATCGACGCGGCAGCCGCCACGCGCAGTGTGCCGACGCCGACGTCGCGGATGGCCCGCGCCGATTCGCTCAGGCTGTCCAGCCCGACGAACGCGCGCTCCACTTCCTTGAACAGCGCCTCGGCGCCCTTGGTCGCCACGACACGCCCAGGCAACCGGTCGAACAGCTCGAAGCCGAGTTCCGCTTCGAGCTTGCCGATGACGCGGCTCACATTGGGTTGGGACGTGTGCAGTTGCTGCGCCGCGACTGTCATGGAGCCAGTCAGCATGACGGCCCGGAAGGTCTCGATCTGCTTGAAGTTCATGCCCGCCATGGTACAGCCCTTTCTCCAGGCCCATATCAAAAATGCATGCGGCAGCCCTAAACTGTCATTTGACCGGTATGCCATCGGCCTTCGATACTCAATCCACCACAGCACGTATCGGAAATCATGGAATCGAAAGTCAGCCGCCGGCTCAAGGAGCCGCTTGCACAGGAAATCTGCGAGCACATTTATGGTCCGCGCCTTGCGCGTGACTTCACCAGGCAATTCGCCTATCTCACCGAGGTGAACCAGGCGCACCTGCTGATGCTGCACAAGACCGGCCTCGTGTCACCGGAGGTCGCCAGGAAGCTGGCCAGTGGCCTGCAGCAGATGGAAACCGAAGGCCCCGGCGCGGTGAACCTCGATCCTGCAAAGGAGGACCCCTATTTCAACTACGAAGCCAGGCTGATGACGGTGACCAGCCGGGACATCGGCGGGCGGCTGCACATGGCGCGCAGCAGGAACGACATCGCGGCCACCATTGACCGGATGCGCGCCCGCAACATCGTCCTGGACACCATCGAGGCGCTGGGCCGGCTACGCAAGGTGGCGCTGCAGCGAGCGGGCGAATTCGCCGACGCCGTCATGCCGGGATACACGCACCTGCAGCCTGCGCAGCCAATCACCTTCGGCTTCTACCTGAGCGCCGTGTCCGAGGCGCTGGGCCGGGACATGGACCGGCTTCATGCTGCATTGCCGCGCATCGATGCCATGCCGCTGGGTGCTGGCGCGCTGGCCGGCACCCGCTTCCCGATCGACAGGCAGGTCACTGCGGATGGGCTTGGCTTCGGCTCGCTGGTGCACAACACCCTGGATGCGGTGGCGTCACGCGACTTCGCCTGGGAGGCGATGTCCGCCATGGCCATCGTCGCGCTGACGTGGGGCCGGGTCGCGCAGGACTTCTACGTGTGGTCAACGCCCGAGTTCGGCCTCCTTTCCTTCCCCGACCGCGTGGCAAGTACCTCGAGCATCATGCCGCAGAAGAAGAATCCCGCGGTGCTGGAGTACTTGCGCGGGAAGAGCGCCCATATCGTTGGCCTGTTGACGACTTCCCTCGTTACGGTCAAGGGAACGCACTTCACGCACACCGGCGACAGCAGCCGGGAGAGCATCCGCAGCTTCTGGGAGTGCAGCGAGGAAACAGCGCGCTGCCTCGCCCTGTTCGAACTGATCCTCGGCAATGTGGAGCCGAAGCGCCCCAGCATGCTGCAGCGCGTCAGCCTCGATTTCTCCGTAGCGACGGACCTGGCCGACGGGCTGGTGGCCGAGGCACGACTGTCGTTCCGGGACGCTCACCACGTCGTGGGCGGACTGGTGCGCATGGCACTCGATTCCGGCCTGTCCGCCGGCGAACTGACCAGCGCCATGCTGGACCGTGCCGCGGTGGACGTGATCGGTCGGGCAATCGAATGGGCCGAGGACAAGCTGCGGCAGTATCTGGATCCCGTCGAAAGCGTCAACGCGCGCGGCAACGGCGGTCCGGCGCCGTCAGAGGTCACCCTCGCCATCCAACGGCAACGCGACCACGTTGACGCCCTGCTGGCTTCCGCGCAGTCCACCCGACAACGGCTCGAGGCAGCGCGCGAACGAATGAAACGTGACATCGCCGCATTGGCAGCCGCCTGATCCATCAACCCATCGCTATCCCCACAGAACTATGAAGCTCATCGCCAAGTTCCTGATTGCGGCAGTCACCGCTGCCTGCGTTCCCACTGGCGCCTCCGCCGCGTACCCGGACAAGCCGATCCGCCTCATAGTTCCGTTCGCGGCGGGAGGCACCGTGAACCTCATTGGCCGCGTGCTGGCACAACATCTGTCTGAGAAACTTGGCCAGCCAGTCATCGTGGAAAACAAGCCCGGCGCGGGCGGCACGCTGGGCGCGGACGTAGTGGCCAAGTCGCCGGCCGATGGCTATACGCTGCTGCTCGCGTCTTCCAGCCACCAGTCCATCCATCCCTTCATTTATAAAAAGCTGCCCCACGACGCGAACAAGGACTTTACCCAGGTGGCGCTCTTCGCGGCCGTGCCGAACGTGCTTGTCGTCTCGAACAAGGTGCCGGCGAAGACCGTCAAGGCGTTCGTTGCCTACTCCAGATCGGGCGGCAAGAAGCTGTTCATGGGATCCGCCGGCAATGGCAGCGTCAACCAGATGATCGGCGAGCTGTTCCAGCACAAGACCGGCACCGAGTTCGAACATGTGCCGTTCAAGGGCGCGGGCCCGGCGACAGTCGACCTCCTGTCGGGGCAGATCGACCTGATGTTCGTGAACCTGCCTAACGTTCTGCCGCACATCCAGAGCGGGAAGATGCGCGCCCTCGCGGTCGCGAGCGCGCACCGGGCCGCTTCGCTGCCGGACGTGCCGACCATGGCGGAGGCCGGCGTCCCTGACTTCGTGGTCGACTCCTGGTCCGGCGTGCTGGCGCCCGCAGGCACGCCCAAGGCTGTCATCGACAGGCTCTCGCTCGAGATCAACAAGATCGCGAAAGAGAAGTCGACCGCCGAGAGTCTTGCTGCCCAGGGTGCGATCCCGCTGCCCGGCACCAGCGCCGACTATGCCAACCTGGTGCGCTTCGAGACCCAGCGCTGGGGCGAGGTGATCAGGAAGGCGAACATTGCGCTGGACTGAGGCTGCGGGACATGGCCGGCCAGGAGGCGAGCTTTACTGACCAGTCTCTAAATAAAGCGACAAAAGTTGAACGCAAGGGATCGACGGTAGTCTCATGAGGCATGAAACGAGATGGCCGCAAACTGGATCGCGCGACGCAGGAGGAATTTCGGTTGCTGGCGTTGCGCCGGGTGAGGGAGGGCGAGAAGCCGTCGGAGGTGGTGAAGTCGCTGGGGATGAATCGCACCTCGATCTACCGGTGGCTCAAAGCTGCCTGCGTGCGCGGAAAGGGGGAACGCGCGCTGGCCGCGCGGCGGGCAACCGGCCGACCGGCCAAGCTCACAGCGCGCCAGCAAGCGCAGGTGTTGCGCTGGGTCAACGGCAAGGATCCCAGGCAATACGGACTGGACTTCGGGCTGTGGACGCGACAAATCGTGGCCACCTTGATCGACCAGAAGTTTGGTGTGCGCATGGGGCTGACGGCGGTGGGGAGATTGCTGGCGCGTTTGGGCCTGACGCCGCAAAAGCCACTGCAGCGTGCCTACCAGCGCGATCCTCAGGCGATCGAGCGCTGGCAGCGCGAGACCTATCCCGACATTGCGGCAACTGCCCGACGCAGCGGGGCGGAAATCTACTTCTGGGACGAATCCGGATTCCGAGCCGACACGGTGCACGGTAAGACGTGGGCGCTCAAAGGGAAGAGCCCGGTGATCGAGCGGCCCGGCCAGCGCCAGTCAGTATCGGCAGCTTCGGCGGTCAACGCCTTGGGCGGCTTCTGGTTCGCGACGTACAAGGGAGCGCTCACCGCGGAACTGTTCGTCGAATTGCTCAAGAAGATGATGAAGGGCCGGCGCAAGCCGGTGCATCTTGTCGTTGACGGCTTGCCGGCCCATAAGAAGGCAAGCGTGCGCGAATACGTCGAATCCACTGGCGGCAGATTGACGTTGCACTTCCTGCCAGGCTACGCGCCGGACCTCAATCCGGACGAGTTGGTGTGGAGTCACATCAAGCGCACCGGCGTGGCGCGCAACCCGCTGCGCGCCGGCGAGAAGTTGGAGATTCGCGTCGAGCAACAACTGCGCGGGCTGCAGAGAAAGCGGAGCCTGGTTCGATCATTCTTCGATGTCCCATCTGTCGCATATATTTGGGACTGCTGAGTAACATGGAGGATCACATGGATCCTCCGTGGCTTCCATCAATGGCCCGCTGCCTCCACTGCCCCGATCCCTGTTTCGGAGCGCAGTTCCTGGGCTTCAAAGCCAGCCTTGTCCACGCGCGCCCTTGCCGACTGGTCGGTGATCGAGACGAGCCAGATGCCAAGGAAGCCGATCGTCATCGAAAACAATGCCGGGGACGTGTAGGGGAACGGCGCGCTCTTGAAGTGGAACACGTCGACCCAGACCGCCTGCGACAGGATGGTGAGAATCACGGCCGACAACAGCCCCAGGAACCCGCCTATGGTCGCGCCTCGCGTGGTGCAACCCTTCCATAGCACCGACATGAACAGCACCGGGAAGTTGGCCGAGGCCGCAACAGCGAAGGCAAGCGACACCATGAACGCAATGTTCTGCTTCTCGAAGACGATGCCAAGCACCACCGCGACCAGGCCGAGGATGACGGTCGTGATACGCGATACCCGCAGTTCGTCGCGGCTGCTTGCATTGCCATGCTTGAATACCGTTGCATAGAGGTCGTGCGAAACGGCAGATGCGCCGGCAAGTGTCAGGCCGGCAACGACGGCCAGGATGGTTGCAAACGCCACCGCCGAGATAAAGCCGAGAAATGCGTTCCCGCCCACCGCGCTGGCAAGATGTACCGCCGCCATATTGACGCCGCCAAGCAGCTTGCCGCTGCCATCCTGAAAGCTCGCGTTCGTTCCTACCAGCACGATCGCGCCGAACCCGATGATAAAGGTCAGGATGTAGAAGTAACCGATCCAGGTGGTCGCCCAGAACACCGACTTGCGCGCTTCCTTGGCGTTGGGCACGGTGAAGAAGCGCATCAGGATGTGCGGCAGGCCAGCCGTGCCGAACATCAGGGCAATGCCAAACGAGATTGCCGAGATGGGGTCCTTGATGAAGTTGCCGGGACTCATGATGGAGTCCTTCTTGGCGTGCACCTCGACGGCTTTCGCAAACAGGGCCTCAGGGCTGAAGTGGAACTGGGCCAGCACCATGAAGGCCATGAACGACGCTCCGCCCAGCAGCAGGCAGGCCTTGATGATCTGTACCCACGTGGTTGCGGTCATGCCGCCGAACAGGACGTACACCATCATGAGCGTGCCGACGATGACCACCGCGATCCAGTACTCCAGCCCGAACAGCAGCTTGATCAGTTGCCCGGCGCCGACCATCTGCGCAATCAGGTAGAAGGCAACCACCACCAGCGTTCCCGACGCCGCAAACGCGCGGATCGGCCCCTGTTTGAAGCGGTATGCCGCAACGTCGGCGAACGTGAACCGGCCAAGGTTGCGCAGCCGCTCCGCCATCAGGAAGGTGACAATCGGCCAACCGACGAGGAAGCCGATGGAATAGATCAGCCCGTCATAGCCATTGGTGAAGACTGCCGCCGAAATGCCGAGAAAAGACGCCGCCGACATGTAGTCGCCGGCGATCGCCAGGCCGTTCTGGAAGCCGGTGATGCCACCTCCCCCCGTGTAGAACGCCGCTGCCGACTTTGTCTTCGATGCCGCCCACTTGGTAATGAACAGCGTGCCGATGACAAACACGACGAACATCCCGATTGCGGTCCAGTTGGTCGGCTGCCGCACCGCCTGCCCAAGGTCTCCACCGGCCGCGAGCGAGGCCCCTGACAGAAGCAGCGCCGCGCAGGCAACGATTGCGTGATTCGCTTTCATGCCACCTCCCGCTTGATCTGCTCGGTCAGCTTGTCGTACGAGTCGTTGGCATGGCGTACATAGAAACCGGTGATGGCAATGGTGAAAACGATCACGAACAGGCCGATCGGCATGCCCCACGTCATCACCCCACTTCCCATCTTCGTGGCAAGCAACTCCTTGTCGAAGGCAATCAACAGGACATATCCGTAGTAGATAACAAGCATGATCGCGGTCAGCGACCATCCAAGCCTTGAGCGCTTGCGGACAAGCTCGTGATATCGGGGATTTGCCTTCAGTCTTGCGACCAGATCTTCATTCATCTCTGTCTCCTGCCGTTCATGTCCTGGCGTTGCCGGATGCAGCCGGTGCCGTGCCCCATGCGATCGTCGTCCTCCCAAGCGCTCTGCGGCGACAGGCGAATGTGCGCGGGCGTCATCCGAAATCCGTACTGACAAGGTAAACGGCGCCCCTTACCCACGACTTACACGGTGAATGGATTCGCTCCGGGGTAAACGCCTAGGCCGTGCATGTGAAGGACTGAGACGCCGCCCGTTCGACCGCAGCCAACGTTTCTCTCCGGGTGTTGGCCGCCCGCCGTCTGTTTGCTCCGGTCCTGCGCCCTGCCGTGCACTCCGCATGCCGTTTTCCCTTGGCACGGCCAGTGCGTAGTGAAGGACGAACGCGCCATCCGCCGTTCGTCCTGCCATCACGACTCAAGGAGATGCACATGTCTACGCTGACCATCAACAACCTGCCACAGGTGCGCGAGCTTGACCTGGCCGCCAGGGCCGCGCTGGCTGGCGGCAAGGGCTATATGGATGACGAGCCGCTAACCATCCGGAATCCGGACCCTGGCCTCCCGCCGGGACTGGCACGGCTGCTACGCGAGCTTCCCGGGCTTCCAGGGGGCTACCGGCCACCGGTCTTCTACGGCCCTCCCTTCTCGCCTGAGTCACCAAAGGTAGTGCCACTCTGACCAGAAAGCGTTTCTGTCGCGAAAGCCCTCGCCCTCTCAAGAAAGGCAGCCATGAACACCAGGCTTGTCTACGCCTTCGGCGTAATCGCCGCCGCGCTCGCCGCGGCGTTCCTCATCAGTGAGACCAGCTCGTTTGAAGACAGTGCCGGAACGGGACCGCTCGGCGCATTCAGGCACAGCGACTGCCGGTACTCGTGCTACCCGGCGGCGCTGGCACGCTTGCACGCGTGAACCATCGCGGGATCGCCGGCCCATAAGGGCGGGCGTAGAATCTCACCTCAAGACGCCATCGAGAGACGTCACGTCATCGACAATCATTTGAGGAGATTCCGTTGAAGCTGTCGAGCAACCTCTTTGCTGCGCTGCTGCTGGCCAGCGCCAGCACCGCCCACGCCGCCTATCCGGACCGCCCCATCAAGCTGATCGTGCCGTTCCCGCCCGGACAGGCCACAGACATCTTCGCGCGCGCCCTGGCCGAAAAGCTCGGCAGGCAACTCGGTCAGTCAATCGTGGTGGAGAACCGCGCCGGCGCCGGCGGCAACATCGGCATGGAAGTGGCCGCGAAAGCCCCGGCCGATGGCTACACGCTTGTCATGGGCGGCAGCGCGATGGCCATCAACCAGACGCTTTACAAGAAGGTCAACTACGATCCGCGCCAGGATTTCGCGCCGATCTCGGGTGTGTTCTCGGTGCCGTTGGTTTTCCTGGCCACGCCGCAATCGGGCTTCACCTCATTGCGCGACCTGATCGCCAAAGCCAAGGCCGCACCGGGCAAGTACAGCTACGCCAGCGCCGGTATCGGCGGCACCCAGCACCTGTCCGCGGAAATGCTTAAGGCTCAGACCGGCGTGTTTATCGTGCATATCCCCTACAAGGGCAGCGGCCCCGCGCAGGCGGACTTCCTGGGCAATCAGATTCCGCTGATGGTCGATTCCGTAACCGCCGCCATGCCGCTGATCCAGACCAACAAGGCCGTGCCGCTGGCCGTAACCACGTCAAAGCGTGTGCCGCAATTGCAGTCGGTGCCGACTGTGCGTGAAGAAGGCGTGCCGGGTTTCGAGGCGCTTGGATGGGCGGTGATGATGGCGCCCGCTGGCACGCCGCCTTCCATCGTCAAGCAGCTCAATGCGGAGACGGTGAAGGCGCTGCAATCGCCTGATCTACACAAGTTCATTACCGAGCGAGGGTCGGAGCCGATGCCGATGACGCCAGTCGAGACGGGCAAGTTTGTGGATAGCGAGATTCGGAAATGGGCGACGGTGGTGAAGCGGTCGGGGGCGACGGCAGATTGAAGGCCCGCCGGTTCTGCTGATCCGGGGAACACCGCAGACGGTCACGATGCCTGCGGATCAGCCGCAGGCGTCCGCCTCCAGGACCGCCCGGCTTACGCCGGGCTTCACTAAATGGCGCGCCCGAGCTGACAGCAGTGCGGTGTGATGTCGTTGTGTATCCGGCATAAGGATCGTCAGCGGGTCGTGACCTCTATTCGTGCCCTTTCACCGCCCGTTTCGTCGCGTGATAGCCGTGCTTTGTTGCGTCAGCCACGGTGTGGCCGGCCTCCTTCGCACCACGGCCCACTGCGTACGCGGCATCGCGCACAGCATGGCCGGTCTTCTTTCCTGCTGTCTTGACGCCTTCTTTGAAGGCCCGGGCATCCGTGGCCAGGCTCGCATGCGCCAACGAACTGATGGCGGCAAGCACGAACGCCATGATCGAGATTTTCGTCTTTATCATTTTCAACTTCATATGGGGGCACAGGAAAACCGATCGCAAAGGCACCGCCGCGATCCTCTGACCCGCCGCAATCCATACACTCGTGTGTCAACACGGTCGATGCGCCTATTCTAGCGAAGCCGTCCAGGCCTTGTTTCAGGCGGAGCTTTGCTTAAGTGCGCCCCCGATTACATCCTGGACCGTAACTCGCGTCACCAATGACGCCGACGCACGCATCGTTATGCACATCAGGCACCAGATTAGTGCACTGGGCCCGTTGAGCCTTGCGTGTCAGCCCCGCCGCGCCTCGCGTGAGGTATGGCACACATATTGCGTTTGGGTACACAGGCCAGCGGCCTGGAAACAATTTGACAGGTCGCGATGACACGTCTGCGTCGACACTCCCCCGCAAGGCATCGCATGAACGCTTCCACTACCCCGCTATCCCAGGCCGACGTGTCGGCCGAGACCATCGGTACGTTGATCAACTTGTCCGGAAGGCAGCGCATGCTGTCGCAACGGATCGTGCTTCATATGCTGCTCGCTTCGCGCGGCGATCCTGCCGCGCTCGATATCGTCCGGACGTGCCTGGCGATGTTCGAGTCCGCGCATTCGGATCTGGTGAAGGGCAATAAGCAGTTGCCCGGCGTATTCTCCGGCGCCTTGCAGCAGTTGTACTTTGGCAATGCGCGGGCCGATGCACGTATCCGCGAATTTATTGACCAGGTCAGGACGGCGACAGACGCACCGGCCGCCGACACCAGCCGGCGTGCCTCAGCGATCGACGCCCTGGTCGCGCAGGCCACACCAATACTTGAACTGCTGCAGGCCGTTACGCAGGCCTATCAGGAGGAAATGCACCGTTGCGAGGTCTCGGTTTGCAAGCGCCAGACCGACCTCGTCGAGCGCCTCAGCGGCATTTCCATGCAGGCGAACATCGTCGCAATGAATGGGCGCATCTCGGCCGCGCGGGCCGGGCAGCACGGCAGGGAGTTCTCGGTGATCACGGAAGTGCTTGCGGGCATCATCAAGGAAATGGATCAGTTGATCCGCCATGTCGTTGGTTCGAACGGCGCGCAGAAAAATTCCGTCGGACACTGATGCGGAGACTGCCTTGAAACGTTACCGCAGTGTCATTTTCCTGATCGTCTACAGCGTCCTGGCGCTTGCCATCGCCGGATCCGCTTCGGCCGAAACACTGACCATTAACTCGGCCATCAACAAGGCGGGCCGCCAGCGCATGCTGTCCCAGCGCATGGCCAAGGTCTATTGCCAGGCTGGCCTCGGTGTTGAAGTCGAACGAGCCAGGCGGATCCTGGAGCAGTCAGTCGCGCTCTTCGATAAGCAACTCATGGATCTGCAGGCGTTCGCGCCGACGCCGGAGATCAAGGACACCTACGCGAGACTCGAGCAGGCGTGGACTCCCTATAAGCAGTTGCTCTCCAGCAGCGAGCCGAATCTCGAGAACGGGAAGACAATCGCAAGAATGAGCGAGGAGGTACTGAAGCTTGCACAACAAGGTACTGTACAGCTGGAGAGATTCTCCGGCACCACTACGGCAAAGCTGATCAACGTTGCTGGCCGCCAGCGAATGCTCTCGCAGAGAATCGCCAAGATCAGCATGTTACGCGCCTGGGGTATCACCTCCCCACAGATGACACAGGAACTGGACTCGGCCACCACGGAATTCGCCGCCGCGCAGGAACTGCTGACCTCCGCACCACAAAACACTGCAACAATCCGAGGTGAACTGCAGCTTGCCGGTTCTCAGTGGCTGTTCTTTAAAGAGGCACTCAGTCAAACCGGCGTCAGTCGAGCGGAGCAGTTGAGAAACATTGCCACGACCAGCGAGCGAATTCTTCAGGTGATGGACGACGTCACTGGCATGTACGAGCGCACGCTCAAGTAGCCTGCTTCTTTCAGACGCTTGTCATATCGCACCGGTGCCGACCACATATATGGCACTACCAGCGCCTGGACTCACCTCAGCGAGCATTCCCTTTCATGCTCTCGGCTTCCATCGCGGCGTGCAGTTCCTCGTAGGCCTCGATTGGCTCCATGGCCTGGTCGACGAACGCGGTGGCGCGTTCTGCGGCGGACAATGCCTCGGCGGGGATATCGCTCTGGCTGTCGTCCTCGGTACTTGGCGGCAACAGCATGTCCTCAAGCATCCCGCGCAGCTCGGGAGTATTCCATGGCTTGCCCAGCCTGGCCTTCCTGTTCAGGTAGTGACGGATTTCCGCGTCTTGCTCGGCGGTGAGCGGAAGCCCTCGGAACGTGGGGTCCGTGTTGTGATGAATCATGATGCGCCTCCCGAAGCGGTCCGCGCTTTCAATCTGGATATATCGCTCAAAGGCCAACACTAATGTGCTATGGCAGCGCCACAGTTCTCTCCTTTGCATCATCATGCGCGACGGGCTTGCTGACGATGGCTTGCGCGGGCTTACCGTTCGCATCCACCGTCTCGCCAAGCAAATCTGCGGCGATGATCTCCCTTACCCTGTTTTTTGCCCGTTCGAGGCGGATCTGCATTTGTGCTTGGTTCATGACGGCTCCTTGATGAGACCTCACACGCATCTGCTTGTCACAATCGAAGATTAGTAGCGGAAATCCTTCCTGTCGGTACGACGACGGACAATCCGATAGATAGCCTTCGTCGCGCGTGCCGGCTGGCGCCTGCGCCCCGGGCGCGGCGAGACGGTAATCCGAGAAGAAGTTCCGCGGACTGTACGCCTCCCTGTGCGCTTGTGAAGTCCCTACCTGTCCGCCAGCGTACCGACTTCAGCATGGGTTGGTGTCAGCCTTGGTCCGTCGGGGCTGCGTGATGAAAGACAGCACCGCAATTCGGAGCCCGGTGGCCGAGCGTCATGTCACTGTTGGCGACCTTTCGGCGAGCCAAGGCACATAACGACATTGCGACTTTATAGCGGCTACCCCGCTGTCCGGCATGCGCAGTGGTCGAAATCCCGCTTCGGATCTCAAGGCGCCGACAGGTCAGGTAACAAGCGATCGAACTCCCGCTTCACGACCGCGTAGCACTCACACACTCGTTGTTCCAGGCCCATCCGGTCGAGTACCGCAATATGCCCATGGCTGTAGCGGATCAGGCCCGCCNTCAGGATCGTTGCGCTCAGACGGTATCCATGGCCGGCGCTTTGCACGATGGCGCGGCTCGGGGTCGTTTCGCCCCCCATGAAAATTGCAATCCCGACCATCCCCTCATTGCCTACGATTGCAATCTCGGCGGAGGCCCCGTCTTCCATCACGTACAGTAGCGAAATGATCGAATCGGTCGGGAAATAGACGTAGCCCTGTTGATCTCCTGACTCATACACGACATGGGCCAGCGGCAACTCCACCAGAGTCAGTTGTGGTGCGAGGCGCTCCCAGTCGGCAACCGGCAGCGCAGCGAGAAGGTGATTGGACTTCGGATCGTGCGTGACGCGCATGACTGCATCTCACCGCTCAGAACAGGTTGATATCGGTGACTCCGACCTTGCCCAGGGCCTGGCGCCCAGGCTACGGGACGGTAGAGGATCACTTGCCTTTGTCAATATAGGTCAGCGACTGGACAAGGCAAATGCCAGACAAGGGTGCACTGCACAGCATGCTGACTTTAGCGGATGTGCGCTCTCGGGTTCTGCCCTGCACGCTCGGGCGATCTGACTGCAATGGCATAAAGGTCCCGATCCGCACGCTTGCGGACGGCCTCTTCCCGATGCGTACGGCACCGGACTGAATTGAGAATCCGTCACCACTATCCTCTGGGCAACAGGATATGGAGAGGGCGAGCAACCGAGCCAACGCACCGCGGGCGAGATGGCAAGGGCGGCCAGTCGGCTGGCCGCCCTTGCCCGCTTCGGCCTGCCCTCTTTACATGCCGGCATCAGGAGACACCCATGCTGGAGACGATGCTAAATCAGTTCCCTCCCCTGGAGCAGGAAGCCTTCCGCGAGACCTGTCTGCGTAACGGGGTCGCACCCGACGGGTTTACCGTGACAGCCGTTGAAGACGATGCAGGCGCTGTGCCGGCACGCGGGCGCAGCATCTCGGTACGCTTCGGCAGGGAGGTCCGCCAGTACGACGGAAGCCAGAGTGCGCAATGGACCGTCGATTTCGAGGATGACCTGAGATCGCGCGTGTTCGGCTGAGCTGAACTTCTCTGCGCCACCGTTGTGCCCCCGTACGCCAGCGGACCGACTGCTCGCGCCTATAGAGATAGCATTGTGTCGACACAGGCAGTAACGGTAGCGGCGCGCTTCCCAGGGCGCCGCGCAATAACGCACGCCAATCACATGGAGCCATCGTGAACTTCATCACCAGCGCCGGCCCTCTGATCTCGTTGATAGCCGGCATCCTGATTCTTGTCATTCCGCGGCTGCTCAACTATATCGTCGCCATTTACCTCATTGTCATCGGGCTGCTCGGACTGTTTGGCGGACACCTGCGCTGAGCGGGGGCCGGAGGGGCACTCCGACGATTCCCGACGCATCTTCGTCCCCATGGAGAGCAACCATTCCGATACCGCACCGGCAAAAGCGCTTGGTGCGACAAATCACTCATCCACACCCAGAATCACATCCACCGCTGCCCTGCCTGCAAGTTCCGCGATGAGATGCGCCCAGCGTCGGCTAAACGGTCCTCCGTGGACTTTCACTCGCTTGCCAATCGCAGCGACCCCAGGCGGCCTCATTGGACCTTCAAGCTGAAACCAGGCGTCGAACATATCTTCGGACGTGTTCACAAGGCCAACACGGATTTCGAATCCCCGGTATTCAGTAAGCCTATCCATGGCCGAGTCGAGATCATTCACCATTCGGTTCCCCCAAGAACTATGTTCCCCGGCTTTCGACATAGCATAAACACACGGCACCGGTGAACTCGCTACAGTGGACATCGACTCGGCGCTGCGTAAGGCGTCACCGACGCTCATTAAAGTGGACCCACGATTTGAGACAGTGATCAGGCGGTGGTTTAAGCTGTCGTCCTTGACGGGATGATGGCGAATGAGTGAAGGCAAGAAGCGCAAGGTACACACGGCGGAATTCAAGGCC
>NZ_QKWJ01000056.1 GCF_003353055.1 Cupriavidus lacunae | reverse complement strand
GTACGCGGTGTCTCGGTCAACGGGAACGAAGCGGCTCATCGGGATAGTTTCTCGGTTGTGCTGCCGCGATTATCTGGCAGGGCATCATCGATTGGAAGGCCGGAAAGCCCGACGGGCTCCTAGGCTCGCGCACCTTCTCGACAGACTTATTTCTGCAACGAACTTCCGACTCAGGACACTAGTGAACGCACTCCGGAGAGCTCGCTATGGAATTTCGATACGGCGGCCGTGAGGTCTTGGTTCAAACAAGAGGGGACGCCGGCTTGCCGTTTCCCCTATCTCTACGACGAGACGCAACAGACGGCCCGCGCATATGGCGCGGTCTGCACGCCCGAGTGCTTCGACTTCGATGCGAACCTACGGCTGTGTTACCGGGGGCGCGTGGACGCGTCGCGCAAAGACCCGGTGGCCGGTGCGCCGCGCGATCTCTTTGAAGCGATGCGGCAGGTCGCGCAGACCGGCGAAGGTCCCGCGCAGCAACAGCCGGCGTTTGGCTGTTCGATCAAGTGGAAACTGGATACCTGACGCCGCAGAAGGTCCAGGTGCGATGCGGGCTGGCCGCTCGCGGCATTGATGGCCCGCCCGCGCAACGCGCCGATGCGGCGACGCGCGCATCCGACTTCGTGGCTGCTAAAGCGATGCGATGAACTCCTTCCACGGAGTCCCTTGCAGGGTTTCGGTACCTGCGTGCCCATAAGCACGGATGATCAGGACCGCTCTTTCGAGTTGTTTCAGGTCATTGGACTCGACGATATCCACCACGTCGAACCGGCCCAGCGTAAGAAAGCTGTCCTTCCATGTAACAGCGGGGCATTCCGCCTTGATCTTCTCCGAGACCGTGGCGGCGAGCTGCTTTAGTTCATGTGGATCCTTGAAGGCGTTGGGAGACAAAGTGCTGAGGATGACGTAGGTTGCCATGGAATACCTCCGTATGAACGGTTGCCCTCCATCGGGTACGGGCTGACGCACGCGGCAACGCTGTCCGTTGACAGCGCGTGCGCTGCCAATCGATTATAGGTTCGCGTGGGTGGCGCGCGGCCGCGCGCCCGCTATGGCAGGCAGCCGCGCCTTGCGCGGCTAGCAAGTAAGGTGCAGGACCGCGTTGGTGCCGCCGGGGTGCTTCTCCAGCGTCGCAATGGCCTTGGCAGTGGGCGCAATAACCAGTTTCACATGGCGATCCTTAGCCTCCTGCTTCACCTCGTCCATGACCGGCAATGCCCCGCTGCCGGTGCCAATCACCAGCCGACTGCAGTTCCAGGGAATGTCTTCCCGCACCGACAGCGGCGTATGCCCGAAGGCCTCGCGGAATGGCTTGGATGGCCCCTTCCTGCGCTTGCGGACTTTGCCTTGGTCGATGACCACGTCATGCTCGTACGTGACGCCATCAATGCAGATGGAGCCGAAGGAGAATGCCTCGAAGCGCATACGCACCTCCACAGTGGCCATGCCATGCGACGAACCGGCACGATCATTGTAGTTCGCCAGAACCCACCGGATTCCGCCACTCTGCCAGATGCCGCAAGCCTGATTTGCACCTGGCATGATCGTCGCCAAGAATCATTAATGTCACCCCCAACTGTTCGCAGGAGTATTGACCATGTCAGAGACCAGGATCACGACACATCTGCCGACCATCGATATTGAACTTATTCACCACCAACTCCCTGAGCAGAACGCGGAGCTGATGACCGTGCAAATCAGGGCAACGCCCTCGTTCGAGGCGATGGAGCGTTGGCTGGCGCAATCCGCCACATTCGCGCCCGGGCAGCCCTTCGCATTGCAGTTGTGGAGCGACATGCTGCGCCGGGCGTGGCTGCCATGGCTGGTCATGAATCCTGCGCTGGCGCTGTTCGTGCCGCGCGCCACTGAGGGCGGTTAAAGGCGCGCTCAAGGGGATCGCCGCGTCTTCAGACCGGCACCGCGGCGCGTGGACGCTCAGGTAGGGGCAGGGTGAAGTGGAACAAGAATGCCTTCTTGTAGGTGGTGGGAGAACGACCGTAGCGAACGGTCCACTGGAATTCCGAAATGGTTGTGATCCATGCGAGCTTCATGAGAATCAGCCCAGTGGCTGGGGATTCAGCGTGGAAGAAATCGGCGAACTTCTTCGCCTGGAGGACGGCTTGCGATGGACGAGACCGTGACACATCCCTCCGCCGTCCCGTGCTCTGACGGGCGCGCGGCAGGCGTAACAGCGGGAACCGATTGTGCCGGGGCATACCCGGGCTCTGCGCTGGATAAGCCGGCCACGCGGATCGACCGGCTCCTGCACGCGGCGATCGCCCGCGCCACCGGCGGCGTTTCGCCGGCCGCGCTGTGGCTGGCGTGCCTGGACTGGGCTTGGCACCTTGCCAGCTCGCCAGGCAAGCAGATGGCACTGTTGCAGCACATCGCGCAACCGGTCGGTCTTGCGGGCCGGCCGGCGCTCCTCGTTGAACCCGACGACCCGCGCTTCGCCCATCCGGACTGGGGCCGCTGGCCGTTCCATCTGCTGCGTGATGGCTTCTTGCACGCCGAGGCGTTCTGGCAGCAAGCGACCACCGACCTGCGCGGCGTCTCTCCACACCATGAGCGTGTCGTCAGTTTTTCGGCCCGGCAATGGACCGACATGCTGTCGCCAAGTAACTGTTGGTGGCTGAACCCCGAAGTGCTGCGGGCGCTGGCCGAGACAGGTGGAGGCAACTTCCTCGCAGGCGCTCAGCATTGGCTGGACGACCATCAGAACATCTTTGCCGACCATGTCCTGCATACGTCCCGGGCGCGATGCGGCCCCCATTGCGTCGGTCGAGACGTCGCGATCACGCCCGGTAAGGTGGTCTATCGCAATGCCTTGATCGAGCTGATCCAGTACGCACCGCAGACCGCGACCGTCTGGCACGAGCCGGTGCTGATCGTTCCCTCGTGGCTCTTGAAGTATTACGTGCTGGACCTGTCGCCACACAATTCGCTTGTACGCTATCTGGTGGAACGGGGGTACACGGTTTTCCTGATCTCCTGGAAGAACCCGCATGCGGATGCGCGCGACCTCGGCATGAATGACTACCTCGAACTGGGGCCGCTCGATGCATTGGCACAGGTGCGCCGCATTGTCGGCGGGGTACCGGTCCATGCCGCCGGCTACTGCCTTGGCGGCACCTTGTTGGCGATCGGCGCAGCCGCACTCGGGCGCGACATCGGGCCGAAGTCGGCTCCCCTCAAGACGGTTACGCTGTTCGCGGCGCAGACCGACTTCAGCGAGCCGGGCGAGCTTGGTCTATTCATCGACGCGAGCGAACTTGCCTATCTCGACGCGCTGATGTGGGAGCAAGGCTATCTGGATGGGACCCAGATGGCGGGTGCCTTCCAGCTGCTGCATTCGCGGGATCTGGTCTGGTCCCGGTTGACGCGCGAATACCTGCTGGGCCAGCGCACTGAGCAGACCGATCTGATGGCCTGGAACGCCGATACCACGCGCTTGCCTTACCGCATGCATAGTGAAAATCTGCACTGGCTGTACCTGAACAATGATCTGGCCGAGGGCAGATACTGCGTGAAGGGCCGGCCGGTGGCCCTCGCCGACATCAAGCAGCCCATCTTTGTTGTCGGCACGGAACGGGACCACGTGTCACCTTGGCGCTCCGTGTACAAACTCCACCTGTTGACGCGTACCGAAGTCAGTTTTCTTCTCGCTTCAGGTGGACACAATGCGGGCATCGTCTCCGAACCTGGGCATGCCGGCCGCCGCTATCGCTTCAGCACGCGGCCCCAGGACGGCGCCTCCTTGAATCCGAATGAATGGTTCGCGCAGACACCGGTTTGCGAAGGTTCCTGGTGGCCGTGCTGGCAGCAGTGGCTGGCCGCGCATTCCAGCGAACAATCTGCCCCGCGGCAGCTTGGCGGGGGTACCGTACTGGGAGATGCTCCCGGCACTTACGTATTCGCACCCTGAAGGTCCACTCCGCACGCCACTCGAAATAAGGCGAAGCGGGCCTCGCCAACTCTGAGCCTCTGAGCCGCCCTTGCTCCGCTGCATCAGCGGTAAATTGGCGGCGTCCAGGGCGGCGTGGCCGGCCGCCCCATCGTCGCCATCGTCCGAGCCGGCGTCCCATGCGCACTACTTGTGGCCGGCTGTGGTGCAGGGCTGTATTGCCGGATCAGATCATCGATGTGCGGGAAGACCTCGGTCTGCAAGCGCCGTCCGGAGAACAGATCGTAGTGGCCGCATCGACTCGCCGTGAGATGTCGCTTGTGTCGCACGGGTACCCCCCGACACAGATCGTGCGCTGCGTGGGTCTGCCCGCGGCCGGAAATGGCATCCAGTTCGCCTTCGATCGTGAGCAGCGCGGTGGTGCGAATGTCCTGTGGGCGCACTGGCTGGCCCTGCACGTCCCAATCGCCGACGGCCAGGCGGAACTCCTGGAACACAATGCGGATGGTATCCAAATAGAACTCCGCCGCCAGATCAAGCACGGCGTTGTATTCGTCGCACCGGCGCCGGTGCACCTCGGCATGCTTGACGTCACCGCGAACGAGATCTACGTAGTAGTCGCAGTGCGCCCGCACCAAACGGTCCGGCTGCGCCGCCGCTAGTCCGGCAAGCTGCAGGAAGCTGGGGTACACCTTGCGTCCGGCACCGGGGTAGGGATCGGGGACCACGTGAATCAGGTTTTGCTCAAACCACGTGAGCGACCGGCGCGCGGCCAGGCGGCCGACCGCGGTAGGACTGCGGCGGGCATCGATTGGGCCGCCCATCAGAATCAGGCTTCTTGGGGTCGGTTCCCCAGCGCTGGCGAGCAGGGAAACGGCTGCCAGTGCGGGCACGGCCGCCTGGCAAATGGCCAGCACGTGCAGCTGTTCTGCGCCAATATGAAGGATGGCTGTCTGCACCTCGGCCACGCAATCCTCCAGCGTGAACGGCCCGTCCGCTGTCGGCACCCGTCGCGCATCCTTCCAGTCCGTCACGTACACTACATGCTCGGGCAACAAAGTCTCAATGAGTTCCCGCAGCAGCACGGCATGATGTCCGGCGAGCGGGGCGCAAACCAGCACCACGGGTTGCGGCTCGGGCCCCGCAACACTCCCGCCAGTCGTATCTGGCGCGAAGCGCAGCAGACGGCAGAACGGATGGTCCAGCGCCACGTGCTCGGTCACAGGGATCATGCGGCCGTTATAGTTGAGCGCCGTGATGCCGAAGGCCGGCTTTTGATATGCCTGACCAAAGCGATTGCACAGTGCCCATCCCGCGGCAATGCACGATGCAGCAGCAAATCGGGCCCAGGGATTGGCCGGCTCGATCCACCCGCTTGTGACCGCCTCCGCCCACGCCGTCCATGTCGCAAGCAGCGAGCGCTGAGATTCGACGATGGGATACAGCATCTGGGCTCCACGATGAGGGCCAGCCCGCACGGTTGTTACCGCCACGCCCCCGGCCATGCACAACAGCCAACTGCGTACCTTGCAACGCGGACGCACCAAAGTGCCGATTGCTCGGAGGTTGACCGCGCACAACCGCTTTCTCCATGTTAGGTCGTTGCGGCATTTGGAGCGGGCGCGGCGGTCTGAGTCAGCATGACCAGACAGATCGCACTAATCACGAGTGGCATGGGCGGAAGGAATCGCGGCAAAGGTCACGCCACGCAGCGGTCAAGGAGCGCCCGGCCACTGGTTACCGGTGCGGTACAGGTGCGATGTCGGCACACGTAGGCTGCCGGCCGGCCGTCGACCGGGTGCCGCCCCTGGCCGACTGGAACGTCTTCGGCGAATGCCAGGACGCGTGCCGGAAGGTAGGTGCGGTGAACGCTTTTCACCAATGGGGCGGCAGCCGCCTTATCGCCGGCAAGAATGATCCCGAGCGCGCCGCGCTGCGCGAAGTCCCTGGCGGCCAGGAGGTGTACGAAGCCGGCCGGGGCCGCGGTGGCGGCAGCCCCATATCGCTGGAATTCTTGCTCGGCGAGGTCACGATAGTGATCCTGGCCGGTGAGTTCATGCAAGCGCAGGAAGGAGAACAGACTGGCTGAAATGCCCGACGGCCAGGCGCTGTCATACGGCGCGCGAGGCCTGTGCACCAATTGCTCGGCATCGTGGGAGGTGAAATACAGCCCGTCTTCCCAGAACTTGTCGAGTATGAGCGCCACGAGTTCGGCTGCGCGATCAAGGTATCGCCTGTCGAAGCAGGATTCGTAGAGGTCGATCAGAGCGTTGGCCAGGAAAGCATAGTCTTCCAGGAACCCTGGCACCTTGACTGTGCCGTCCTTCCAGTGCCGGTACACGCCGCCGTCCGGCATGGTGAGCTTGTCCTCGATAAAGCTCGCCGCGCGCCTTGCGGCGGCGAGGTGTCCGGGGTTGCCCGTCGCCTGGTATGCCGCGCAGAGCCCCTGGATCATGAGACCGTTCCAGCCGGTGAGAATGTTGTCGTCACGGCCGGGGCGCACGCGCTGGGCGCGTGCTGCCAACAGCCGCTCGCGCCAGCCTTCGAGTCGCGCCTCCTCCAGGGGGGGCAGGGTGACCGCACGGTGGAGCACCGATCTGCCGGGTGCAAAGTTCCCGCCGTCGGTCACGCCGTAGGCGCGACACGCCAGGGCCCCCTCGGATTCGCCCAGAATCGCCTTCACCTCGGCCGGCGTCCAGACATAAAAGCGGCCTTCCTTGCCTTCGCTGTCGGCGTCTTCGGCAGCATAAAAGCTGCCTTCGGGGTGCGTCATGTCCCGCAGAATGTACGCGATAGTTCCCTCGAATACGCGGCGCCAGGCTTGCTTGCCCGTCAGGCGATAGGCGTCCGCGTAGAGTGTGACGAGCTGGCCGTTGTCGTAAAGCATCTTTTCGAAGTGGGGCACGGCCCAACGTTCATCGACACTGTAGCGGGCGAACCCACCGCCGAGCTGGTCATGGATGCCGCCGGCCGCCATGCAGTCGAGCGTGCGCTCCAGCGCTTCAAGCAGCGCGGGTTCACCAGTTCGTTGATAGATACGCAGCACGAGGTCGTAAGCGCTTGCGTTCGGAAACTTGGGCGCTCCGCCCAACCCGCCATGGGTCGGATCCGTATTTCGCGCGAGGGCGAGGGCTGTCTGCGCGGGCAGGTCCTCGACTTCCAAGGCTTCGCGGCTCAGGTCAGCGTCGTCTAGCTGCCGGAACCCCTGCTGAAACTGCTCGATGGCGTCGCGCAGTTCCTGGCGGCGATGCGTCCAGGCTTCGCTCACGCTCAGCAGCACACGCTCTAACCCAGGGCGGCCATGGCGGTCATCCGGCGGAAAGTAGGTGCCACCGAAGAACGGCTCTCCTTGCGGTGTCAGGAACACCGTGAGCGGCCAGCCGCCGCCATGTCCCATCATCTGGGGGACTTTCTGGTAAACGTCGTCGAGGTCGGGACGCTCCTGCCGGTCAACCTTGATGCTGATGAAGCGCTCGTTCATCAGGCCGGCGATCCGGGGATGCTCGAACGATTCGTGCGCCATGACGTGACACCAATGGCATGTGGCGTAGCCGACGGAAAGCAGTACCGGCTTGTCCTCGTCGCGTGCGCGGCGAAACGCCTCTTCGCACCAGGGATACCAATCGACCGGATTCTCCGCGTGTTGCCGGAGGTAAGGCGAGGTTTCTGTGGCGAGCCGGTTTCTCATCATAATCTCCAGCCTGGGCCGGTGGAGCAACTGTGGCGCAGAACAAGGCGAACGGCAAGCGCGTGGCTGGTTTCCAGCATCAGGCCCCCCAATCCCGTTCGCCCGGTACTGGTACCGCCCGCGCCTGGCTACCATGGAATCGACTGGCGATCGCGGAAAAAGCCACCGGTGGGGCCGTCGTCGGGCAGCGTTGCCAGCCAGACCACGGTGTCGATGCCCTGCTCGGGCGAGCGCGGCGCATCGGGGCCGCCCAGGTCGGTGCGGCACCAGCCGGGGCACACCGAGTTGACCTTTACGCCGCTATCAGCCATCTCGGCGGACAGGATGCGTGTGACGGCATTCAGCGCCGTTTTCGAGATTCGGTAGGCCGGCACGCCGCTGCCCATCTCCGCCAACTGTCCCATGCCCGAAGCCAGGTTGACCACCCGGCCGGCGCGGCTGGCGCGCAGCAGCGGCGCCAACGCCTGGGTGATCCGAAGCACGCCAAAAAGATTGATTTCCAGGGTGCGGCGCAGGGTCTCGAGCGGCAGTTCGAGCAGGCTGGTGTCGTAGTGGTCGAGCGAAACACCAGCGTTGTTGATCAGCACGTCCACGCGACCGAAGCGTTCGGTCAGCCAGTTGGCCAATGCGGCCGCCGAGCTGTCCTCCGTAACGTCAAGGGGGTGGCAAGCGACCGGATGACCCGCAAGCCGGAACTCTGTCTCCAGCAACTCGAGCTCTGTCGGCTTGCGTGCCGTGGCGACGACCAGATGGCCTTCCACGGTGGCAAGCCGGCGCGCGGCCGCGCGGCCCAAGCCGCGGCTCGCTCCAGTGATGACGGTAATAGGTTGGCTAACCATGCCTGAGTCTCCTCGGCGCTGGCATGAGGCGGGCCAACTCTTGCTGCCTTAAAGACTTGCCCGCATCGCACGCCCACGCACGTTGCTACAGGGATGCGATGAACGCGTTCCCCTCGTTCCAGAGTCCCCTGAAAGATGTCGCTGTTCGCATGCCCCGTAGGTGCGGCTACTTATCTATACACCGTCGACGGTTGCCTGGTGATAGCGGATTCTCCGTATCCTGGCCTGACGCGAAAGGGGATGCTGGAACAAATGAGGACCGAAATGGTTCTAATTAAAAAATACTGGTGGCGACGATGCTCAGACTAAGCAAGCTGACTGACTACGGCACGGTGATCATGACGCACCTGGCGCGAGACCCGGGTCGAATTTACAGTGCCGCCGAGCTCGCCGCCGCGATCGGCGTGGCGGTACCGACAGCAAGCAAGATTCTGAAGACGCTGGCAAGGCACCACTTGCTGGAGTCGTTGCGCGGCGCCAATGGCGGCTATCTGCTGGCACGACCGCCCGAACATATCTCGATCGCGCAGGTGATTGACGCCATGGAAGGCCCGGCCGGAATGACCGAGTGCTGCGTCGCTGCCGGTCTGTGTGCACAGGAAGGTTTGTGCGCCATCCGCGCCAACTGGCAATCGGTCAATAGAGTGATCTTTATGGCGCTTAACAGTGTGACACTGGCAGATATGGCACAACCGGTTTTGCACACGGTAGATATTGGCGCCTTGCACGCCCGAGGCGCACACGGGCCGCAAGCTGACATTTCGTGATTCAGGTGACAGTGGCAAGCGAAGCAGATCATGGCAACCCCGGCACGCAAGCTCGATGAATTGATCAGCCAAGGCTATAAGCATGGCTTCTACACGTCCGTGGAGACGGACACGGTGCCGTGCGGGCTGAATGAGGACGTGATCCGCATGATCTCGGCCATCAAGGGCGAGCCGGAATTCATGCGGGAGTGGCGCCTCAAGGCCTTCCGCCACTGGCTGACGATGTCCGAGCCGCACTGGGCGACGGTCAAGCACCCGCCCATCGACTACCAGGCGATCGCCTACTATTCAGCGCCGCGCTCCCAGAAGGCGGGACCGAAGACGCTGGACGAGGTCGATCCGGAGTTGTTGCGCACCTACGAAAAGCTGGGCGTGCCACTGCACGAGCGTGAACTGCTGGCAGGCGTGGCGGTGGACGCGGTATTCGACAGCGTCTCGGTGGCCACCACCTTCAAGCAGAAACTGGGCGAACTCGGCATCATCTTCTGCTCGTTTTCCGAGGCGGTGCGGGAGCATCCGGCGCTGGTGCAGCAGTATCTCGGCTCGGTCGTGCCCTATACCGACAACTTTTTCGCGTCGCTCAATTCCGCCGTGTTCAGCGACGGCTCGTTCTGCTATATCCCGCCCGGGGTGCGCTGCCCGATGGAGCTGTCGACCTACTTCCGCATCAATGCCAGCAACACGGGCCAGTTCGAGCGTACCCTGATCATCGCCGACCAGGGCGCTTACGTCAGCTATCTGGAGGGTTGCACCGCGCCGATGCGCGACGAGAACCAGCTACATGCCGCGGTGGTGGAGCTGATTGCGCTGGAAGATGCACAGATCAAATACTCGACCGTGCAGAACTGGTATCCGGGCGATAAGGAAGGCAAGGGCGGCATCTACAACTTCGTCACCAAGCGCGGCGACTGCCGCGGCGCACGCTCGAAGATTTCCTGGACCCAGGTGGAGACCGGCTCCGCCATCACCTGGAAGTATCCAAGCGTGATCCTGCAGGGCGACGACTCGGTCGGCGAGTTCTATTCGGTCGCGCTGACCAATCACTACCAGCAGGCCGACACCGGAACCAAGATGACCCACCTCGGCAGGAATACCAGGAGCACCATCCTTTCCAAGGGCATTTCGGCCGGTCACGGCCAGAATGCCTACCGCGGACTGGTGAGGATGGCCAGGAGCGCAGTCGGCGCGCGCAACTACTCGCAGTGCGATTCGCTGCTGCTGGGCGACAAATGCGCAGCCCACACCTTCCCTTATATCGAGGTGAAGAACGCCACTGGCCAGGTCGAGCACGAGGCCTCCACCTCGCGCATCGGCGAGGACCAGTTGTTCTATTGCCAGAGCCGCGGTGTCAGCGCCGAGGATGCGGTTTCGATGATCGTGAACGGATTTTGCAAGGAAGTATTCAAGGAGTTGCCGATGGAATTCGCGGTGGAAGCCCAGAAGCTGCTGGGCGTGAGCCTGGAAGGCAGTATCGGGTAACCGTGGCGCGCACGGGGGCGCGCCGCAGGCCGCATCGGATGAAAGAAGCCAGCCATGCTTGAGATTCGCAAGCTGCATGTCAGCGTAGACGACAAGCCCATCCTGCACGGCATCGACCTCGGCGTGAAGGCCGGCGAGGTGCACGCCATCATGGGCCCCAACGGTTCGGGCAAGAGCACCCTGGCCCACGTACTGGCCGGGCGCGACCGTTTCACCGTGACTGCGGGCGAAGTCCTCTACGATGGCACCAACCTGCTTGGCATGCCGCCGGAAGAGCGCGCCCGCGCGGGCATCTTCCTCGCCTTCCAGTATCCGGTGGAAATCCCGGGCGTCTCCAATATCTACCTGCTCAAGGCGGGGCTCAATGCGATCCGCAAGCACCGCGGCGAGCCAGCGCTGGACGCCATGGATTTTCTCGCCCTGGTCAAGGACAAGCTCCAGCTCATGGAAATGGACCAGGACCTGCTTTACCGATCTGTGAACGAGGGCTTCTCCGGCGGCGAGAAGAAGCGCAACGAGATCCTGCAGATGGCGGTGCTGGAGCCCCGGCTCGCCATTCTCGACGAGACCGACTCTGGCCTCGACATCGACGCGCTCAAGATCGTCGCCAGGGGCATCGAGGCCATGCGCAGCCCGCAACGCGCCATTGTGCTGGTCACGCACTACCAGCGCCTGCTCGACTACATCGTGCCGGATCAGGTTCATGTGCTTGCGCAAGGCCGAATCGCCAGGTCCGGCGGGCCCGAGTTGGCGCGCGAACTGGAGCGGAACGGCTATGCCGGGATGGAGTCCTCAACATGAGCGCAAGCGGACTGGAACACTATCTCGCCGAGTTCGACCGCGTCGAGGCCGCGCTGCCCGGCCGCCGCCTGGGCTGGCTCGCGCACGCGCGCCGGCAGGCGCTGGATCATTTCGCCCAGGCCGGGTTCCCCACGCTGCGCCAGGAGGACTGGAAATACACCAGCGTGGCCGCACTCGAGAGAAGCCGCCTTGCCGTGGCACTGCCGCAGGCCGGCGACGGCCTGGACGCTGCGGTGGCAGCGCGGATCGAGGCGCTCGCCCTGGCCGGCGCGCACCTGATGGTGTTCGTCAACGGCGCGCACCAGCCGCAATGGTCGCGCATCGGTGCCCTGCCTGCGGGCATGGAGCTGGCCAGCCTCGCCGCCACGCTGGAGCGCGCGCCAGACGGCCTGGAAGCGCTGCTCCTGCGTCGCGCTAGCGACTACCCGTCCGGTTTTGCCGCCTTGAACATGGCGTTCATGACCGATGGTGCCTATATCCGCTTGGCGGCCGGAACTGTCCTCGAACAGCCAATCCACTTGCTGTTCCTCGCCACGGCTGGCGAGCTGGCAACCCATGCGCGCAACCTCGTGGTGGCGCAAGCCGGCAGCCGAGTCTGCATCGTGGAGCACCACGCGGGCCTGGATGGCCTGGGCTATTGCACCAATACCATCACTGACATCGTAGCCGAGCGCGATGCGCAGATCGAACATCACAAGCTGCAGCAGGAGAGCCTCAAGGCCTTCCATATCGCCGGCGTGAACCTGGACCAGCGGCAGGGTAGCCGCTTTGCCTCCAGTTCCTTTGCCCTGGGCGGCGCCCTCGCGCGTGTCGACATCGAAGTCGGGCTGAATGCCGAGCATACCGAGTGTTCGCTGGACGGGCTGTATATGACCGCCGGGCGGCAGCATATCGACCACCACACCCGCATCGACCACGCCAGCCCGCACAGCAAGAGCCGCGAGCTGTATAAAGGCGTGCTGGCGGGCGCCTCGCGCGCCGTCTTCAACGGCAAGGTGGTGGTGCATGCCGATGCCCAGCACAGCGATGCCCACCAGTCCAACCGCAACCTGCTGCTGTCCGACCAGGCCGAGGTCGACACCAAGCCGCAACTGGAGATCTATGCCGACGACGTCAAATGCGGCCACGGCGCCACCGTCGGCCAGCTCGATGCCGAGCAGATCTACTACCTGCGTTCGCGCGGGATGGACGATGCCGCGGCGCGTGCCCTGCTGACCTTTGCCTTCGCCGAGGAGGTCGTCAGGCGGCTCGGCCCCGCCCCTTTGCGCTCGCGGCTGGAAGCGATCTTGCGCAGCCGGCTGTCCGAGCCTGTGAAGGAGCTGCCATGAACACGGCAGCGCATGAACTGATGGCCGTGAAGCGCGCGTTGCCGGCCGTCAGCCTGGAGGTAGAGCGGCTGCGGCGGGATTTCCCCATCCTGCGCCAGACTGTCAACGGCAAGCCGCTGGTCTATCTGGACAACGCCGCCACCACCCAGAAGCCGCAAAGCGTGATCGATTGCGAAGCGCGTTACTACAGCGCGCTCAACGCCAATGTGCACCGCGGCGTGCACACCCTGAGCCAGCGCGCCACCGATGCCTACGAAGCCGCGCGCGACGCCGTGCGAGACCTGATCAACGCGGCCGGGCGTGAGGAAATCGTGTTCGTGCGCGGCACCACCGAGGCGATCAACCTGGTGGCGGCAAGCTTCGGCCAGCGCCTGCGCCCGGGCGACGAGATCCTGATCAGCACGATGGAGCACCACTCCAATATCGTGCCGTGGCAACTGGCGTGCCAGCGCACCGGCGCCTTGCTGCAGGTGGCGCCGATCAACGATGCCGGCGAGCTGATGCTGGAACAGTTCGCGCAATTGCTGGGCCCCCGCACCAGGCTGGTCGCGCTGACGCACCTGTCCAACGCACTTGGCACCGTCAACCCGGTGCGACACATCATCGAGCTGGCACATGCCCGGGGCATCCCGGTGCTGATCGATGGCGCCCAGGCTGTGCCGCACCTCAAGGTCGACGTACAGGCCCTCGATTGCGATTTCTACGCCTTTTCCGGGCACAAGCTCTACGGCCCCACCGGCGTCGGCGTGCTCTACGGCAAGGCTGCGCTGCTCGATGCCATGCCGCCTTACCAGGGCGGCGGAGACATGATTCGCGAGGTCACGTTCCGCAAGACCACATACAACGAGCTTCCCTACAAGTTCGAGGCCGGCACCCCCAATATCGCCGGCGTCATCGCCCTTGGCGCCGCCATCGGGTATGTGAGCGCGCTCGGACTGGAGGCCATCGCCGCCCACGAGCACGCGCTGCTCGCCTACGCCAGCGCGCAGGCGGCGCAGGTCGCCGGCCTGCGCATGATCGGCAGGGCTGCTGACAGGGCGAGCATTCTCTCGTTCACCCTGGACGGCATCCATCCCCACGATGTCGGCACCATCCTCGATCAGCACGGCGTGGCGGTCCGTGCCGGCCACCATTGCGCCATGCCCGTGATGGAACGCTTCGGGGTGCCTGCCACGGTGCGCGCTTCCTTCGCGCTGTACAACACGCGTGAAGAAGTGGATGCACTGTTTGCTGCCGTGCGTGCGGCACAGGAGGTATTCGCCTGATGTCTGACCTGCGCAACCTCTACCAGGAAGTGGTGGTCGACCACAGCCGCTCGCCGCGCAATTTCGGGCGGCTGGCGGCCGCGAACCGCAGCGCCGAGGGCTTCAACCCGCTCTGCGGCGACCGGCTGACGCTGTACCTGAGCATCCGCGACGGGGTGATCGAGGACGCCAGCTTCGAGGGCTCGGGCTGCGCCATCTCCACCGCCTCAGCCTCGTTGATGACAGAAGCGCTCAAGGGCAAGACCGAGGCACAGGCGCGGGCCTTGTTCTCGGACTTTCACGCGCTGGTGACCGGAGTGCCGCAGCGGGCCGGCGTGCCGATGGGCAAGCTGGAGGTCCTGGCCGGCGTGCGCGAGTTCCCGGCACGCGTCAAGTGCGCAACCCTGGCCTGGCATACCATGCACGCTGCTTTGGAGAACAGCGCCAGGCCGGCCTCAACGGAGTGAAGCGATGGGCATAATCGATTGGCTGCGCAAGGCCGAGGAACATGAAGACAGGTTCGAGGCTGAGCCGGACAGCCTGGAGGGGCGGGTGATAGCTGCCTTGCGCACCGTGTATGACCCCGAGATCCCGGTCAATATCTATGACCTTGGCCTGATCTACCAGTTATCGGCGGACGAAGCCAGCGGCAAGGTGGGCATCCGCATGACGCTGACCGCACCGGGCTGCCCGGTGGCGCAGACCTTCCCCGGCGTGGTGGAGGGCGCAGTGATGGAAGCCAGCGGGGTGAACGAAGTCGAGGTTGAGCTGGTGTGGGACCCGCCCTGGTCGAGAGAACGAATGAGCGAGGCGGCGCGCCTGGAACTGGGGCTGATCTGAGATGAGCGAGTGGATCGATGTCGCCCGCGCCGAGGACTTCGCGCCGGGCACTTGCCGCAACGTCGATGTCGATGGCGTACCGGTCGCGGTATTCAATGTGGGTGGCAATTACTACGCCATCGAGGCCCTCTGCTCGCACGAGGCCGAGCCACTTTGCGGCGGCGACCTGGAAGGCCAGGAAGTCGTCTGCCCCCGCCACGGCTCGCACTTTTCCCTGCTGACGGGCGAGGCGCTGTGCCCGCCCGCCTACGAGCCCGTGGCGACCTTTCCGGTCCGGGTGGAGGACGGCAAGGTGCAGGTCAGGGACGAGCGCTGAGAGCCACCGTAGTACCTTCAAGCAATTGAACGCGGGAGTGCACAGACACTTTGCGTCACCGCTAGTCGATCAGCTTGCCCTGCGCGTCAAAGAACGGATGCGCCGCCCCATAGTCCCCGATCGCTGCCGCATGCGTCACCAGTCCGTGCGCCGGATGCCACCAGTGCAGCAGGTAGCCCGGCGGCTCCATGCGAAAGCGCGAGGGCGCCTGCGGGTCCAGGTCCAGCGCCACCTGGTGCGCCGGCCCGGGCGCGGTGATCGCGACCGTGCCGCCGAAGCGGCGCGTGATGTGCCGGTGCAGATGGCCGCACAGCACACGTTCCACTTGCGGGTGGCCGCGCACGATGGCTTCGAGTGCGTCGGCGTTGGCCAGGCCCTGCTCGTCCATGTGGCCGATGCCGGTAAAGAACGGCGGATGGTGCAGCAACAGCAGGGTGGGGCGGGCCGGTTCGGCAGACAGTGCGGCTTCCAGCCACGGCAGCGCGGCGGGATCGACACGCCCGCCGGGCTGGCCCGGCACGGTGCAGTCGAAGGCCACCAACCGCAGCGGGCCGGCGTCGATGCTGTAGTGCACCGGGTCTTCGCCGCTGCCGGTGGCGAACAGGTAGTCGTGATCGGCAAAGACGCGGCGTAGCGCGCCGCGGCTGTCGTGGTTCCCCGGCAGCAGCCGCACGGGCATGGGCAGCCGCTGCAGGATCTGGCGCAGGAACTGGTATTCGCTGTCGGCGCCGAAGTCGACCAGGTCGCCGGTGACGATCACCGTGTCGGGCTGTTGCGGGGCAGCCAGCAGGGTGTCGATGCAGCGGTGCAGCGCGCCGGCGGTGTCAACCAGCCGGTATGACAGCTTGCCGCCGGCCTTGATGTGGAGGTCGGTGATGTGGGCGACCAGGTAAGGGGCGGTGTTCATGCTGCCAGGGCTTCGGGAAGGGTGATGAGGTGGCCGGTGTCGATGCACAGGCCGACGCGATCTCCGGCGTGCCAGTTGTCGCGGCGCGTAGTGTCGACGATGAGCGGCGCGGCGGCGCCGACTTCCACGAGCAGGCGCGTGCAGTTGCCCAGGAACAGGGCCGTGACCACGCTACCGTGCAGATGGGCGTTGTCCGCGTGCACCAGCGTCACGTCTTCGGGGCGGAACATCAGGTCGGCGCGGGGCACCGGCGCGGATTCATGCGTCCGGGGCACGACGCCGCCAGGCACGCGCCAGGCGCCGTTCTCGGCAGCGGCGGGCAGGCGGTTCATGGTGCCGATGAAATCCGCCACGAAGGCATTGGCCGGCGCGCGGTAGATGTCCTGCGGCGTGCCGGTCTGCGCGATGCGGCCCTTGTCCATCACGATGATGCGGTCGCCCAGCGCCATGGCCTCGGCCTGGTCATGCGTGACATAGACGGCGGTGATGCCCAGGCTGCGCAGCAACTGGTTGATGTCGGCGCGCAGCGCGTCGCGCAGCTTGGCGTCGAGCGCGGTCAGCGGCTCGTCAAGCAGTAGCACGCGCGGCTGCACGGCAATGGCGCGTGCGAGCGCCACGCGCTGGCGCTGGCCGCCCGAGAGCTGGTCCACGCGGCGGTCGGCGAGGGCTTCCAGATGCATCATCGCGAGCATGTCGTCGACCCGCCGGCGGCGCGTAGCGGCGTCCACGCGCCGCACGCGCAGCCCGTAGCCGATGTTCTCGGAGACGGTCATATTGGGGAACAGCGCGTAGCTCTGGAACACCATGCCCACGCCGCGCTGCTCGATCGGCAGCGCGGTCACGCAGGTATCGCCGAACCAGACTTCGCCGCCCGCATCGGGATACTCCAGCCCGGCGATGATGCGCAGCGTGGTGGTCTTGCCGCAGCCGGACGGGCCCAGCAGCACCACGGTTTCCGCGGCGCCGATGTCGAGATCCAGGGGCTGCAGCGCCAGCGTGCCGTCGGCAAACGTCTTGCCGCAATTGCGCAGCCTGATGGTGGTGGGTTCATGCATGACGGGTCTCGGTATGTGGGTTGGCCGGTGTGGCGGCAACAGCGGGGGCGTGCGCCGCTTCCGGAACGTACTTGCGGGAACGCGCACCCAGCGCGCTGAGCGCCTGCATCAGCACCAGCAGCGGAATGATCATGACGAAGAAGACGATGGTGTAGGCCGAGCCGATCTCCAGGCGCATCGAGGCATAGCTGTCGGCCAGGCCCACCGGCAACGTCTGCGTGGTGGGCGTGTGCAGCATCCAGGTCAGGTTGAATTCGCCCACCGACAGTGTGACCACCATCAGCGCGCCGGCCAGGATGCCCTGGCGGCAATTGGGCAACACCACGGTAAAGAAGCGCTGCAGGCGGCTGGCGCCAAGGCTGGCCGCCGCGTCTTCGAGCGTGCGGATGTCGATGGCGGACAGGATGGCCAGCACCGAACGCACCATGAAGGGCAGGGTGAACAGCACGTGGCCGATCAGGATAAACACCCAGCTCGTGCGCAGGGCCTGCCAGGTGCCGTAGAGCAGGATCAGGCCAAGCGCGGTCGCGAGGCCCGGAACGGCCACCGGCAGCATCAGCAGTTCCTCGATCAGCCGGGTGACGCGGTTGCGCCGCAGCGCCATGCAGTACGCTGCCGGCACGCCCAGCACCAGCGTGCAGGCAAGGCAGGCCAGCGCGATCAGCAGCGACAGGAAGATGGTATTGCGATAGAGCGACCAGACTTCCGCGAGCCAGCGCGTGGTCAGGCCGCTTTCCAGGCCGATGAAGATATTGTTGGTCAGACCAGCCAGCACGGAGAGCACGACCGGCACGGTCATGAAGGCGCAGACCGCCAGCGTGAGCGCCAGTTGCAGCCAGTAGCCGGGGCGGCGATGGGTTGGGGTCATGGGTTGCTCCTAGGCGGTCGCGGCCACGGCGTCGCCGGAGAACCAGCGCGCGACCGCCAGCAAGGCCCAGGTGACGGTGCCCAGCAGGATGGACAGCGCGGCGGCCATGCCGAAGTTGGCGTAGTTGGTGAACTCGTTGTAGATGGTGAGCGGCAACACGTCGAGCTGCGTGGCCAGCGTGAAGGCGGTACCGAACGCGCCCATGCTGGTGGCAAAGCAGATCGCGCCACTGGAGATCATGGCCGGCATCAGCGCGGGCAGCATCACGTCGCGCACCACGCGCCAGGGACTGGCGCCCAGCGAGCGGGCAGCTTCTTCCAGCGAGGCGTCGAGCTTCTCCACGGCCGCCATCACGGTCAGGATCACGCGCGGGATCGAGAAGTACAGGTAGCCGACGAACAGCCCGGCCAGGCCGTAGGCAAAGGTCCAGCGCTCGCCGGCGACCTTGTCGCCGACCATGGCCAGCAGGCCGTTGCGGCCGCCGAGCATGATGACCATGAAGCCGATCACCACGCCGGGAAACGCCAGCGGAAAGGTCAGCATGGCCACCAGCACGGACTTGCCAGGCACCGCGTTGCGCTGCAGGAAGGTGCCCGCAATGCCGGCAATCACGAGCGTGACCAGTGTCACGGCGGCCGACAGCAGCACGGTGACCACCAGGCTGTGCAGGTAGCGCGGACTGGAGACCACGGTCCAGTACACGCCCGCGCCTTGCTCGCCGTTGATGCTGACCGCCAGGAGCCGCGCCATCGGCAGGCAGAAGAAGGCCAGGAAGACCACCAGTGCCGGCAAGGCGAACAGGAAGAGGGAGGGGGATCGGTTTGTCATGGCAGTGACGGGGTGATGGGCGGTGGGCAACGGCTTGGGTGAGCCGCCCGGTTGTCTCCCGGCTTGCGGGGAGACAACCATCAGGCGGGAAACGCCATCGCCAGTCGTCAGCGCACCTCCTTCAGATACTGCTCGCTGAATGCCTTCTGCACGTCGGCCATCTTGCCGAAGTCCACCGCCTTGGCCCGTGCGTATTCGGTGGCCGGCAGGAAACGCGCCTGGACTTCCTTGGGCACCACGCCGGCGCGCACCGGGCGCAGGTAGGCGTTGGCCCACAGCGCCTGGCCGGCGTCGGACAGCACGAAGTCGAGCACCTTGCGGCCTTCGGCGTCATGCGGCGCCTTGTTGACCAGGCTCATCACGTAGGGAACCACCACCGAGCCCTCCTTGGGGATCACGAAGGCAACGTTGGCGTGGTCCTTGTAGCGGGCACGATAGGCGTTGAAGTCGTAGTCGAGCAGGATAGGGATTTCACCGGACAGCACGCGCGCATAAGCGGTCTGCTTGGGCACGATCGGCTGGTTCTTCTGCAGATCCTTGAAATACCTGAAGGCCGGGCCGAAGTTGTCCAGCGTGCCGCCCATGGCCTGGTTGACTGCTACGGCGCCCACGTAGCCGACGAAGGCGCTGGCGGGGTCGAGATAGCCGACCAGGCCCTTGTACTCGGGCTTGAGCAGGTCGGCCCATGACTGCGGCACCGGCTTGCCGCGCAGCGCGTCGACATTGACCATGAAGCCCAGCGTGCCGGAATGGATGGCGAACCAGTTGCCCTGCGGGTCTTTCAGGCCGTCGGGAATGTCGTTCCAGTGGGCGGGCTTGTAGGCGGCGGTCACGCCGTCCTTCTTGGCCTGGATGCCGAAGGTCACGCCGTAGTACACCACGTCGGCCACCGGGCTGGCCTTCTCGGCGACCAGCTGTGCCAGCGACTGGCCGGAGTTCTTGTTGTCCAGCGGCACGGTAACACCGGTCTTTTCCTTGATGGCGCGGATCTGTGCCGCCCAGTCGGCCCATTCGGGCGGGCAGTTGTAGCAGATCGCGGTCTGGGCGGCCACGCCCTGGCTGAACGCGGCGGCGCCAAGCGCCAGGGCAATCCAGCGCAGCGGGCGGCGCCAGGAAGGAATAGGTTGCATGAGAGGCTCCTTGGTTGGGGACAGGTGTGGGGAATGCAGCATGCGCACGCGATTACGCGGTTACGTTGACGGCGGGGCGGCCACGGTGCCGTTGACGCGCAGTGCGTGCGGCAGCAGCGTGACGCGCGGCAGCGCCGCCGAGGCTCGTCCGCCATCGTGCAGCCGGGCAAGCAGCCGGCCGACGGCGCCGGCGCCGATCTCCGAATTGGGTTGCACGACGGTGGCCAGCGGCGGTTCGACCACGTTGCCCAGCGCGATACCGTCATAGCCCAGTACGGAGATGTCGCGCGGCACGCTCAGGCCGAGGCGCCTGAGGTCGGAGATCACGCCGATGGCCAGCAGGTCATTGGTGCAGAAAAAGGCGGTGGGCGCATCGTTTGCACGAACCAGCGCGCGGATCTGTCCGGCATTGCTGGCGGTGTGCGATGGCAGGCAGACTGGCGCGGCGGGCCTTAGCCCGTGCGCGCGCATGGCATCCTGATAGCCGGCAAAGCGCTGGCGCGCGCGGTCCGAGGCGACGAAGGCGCCCGACACCACGGCGATGCGGCGATGCCCGGCGGCGATCAGGGCCTCCACGCCGGCGCAGGCGCTGCGCCGGTTGTCCACCGATACCGAATGCCGCCGGCTGCGCGGTCCGGCCTGGTTGTACGCCAGCACGTAGGGCACCCCCTCGCTGTCGAGTTGATCCAGCACCGTGCTGCGCGCCGCGTCGGCCACGGTCAGCACCATGCCGTCCACGCGATGGCGCAGCAGGTATTCCACACGCTCGCGTTCGCGCGCCGGCTCGTAACCGCTGGTGACCAGCATCAGCGAATAGCCGCCGGCCAGCGCGGCTTCCTCGATGCCGTGCCAGCACTCGGCGAACACCGCGTTTTCCAGCGTCGGCAGCATCACGCCGATCATGCGGGTCTGCTGGGCGCGCAGCTTGCTGCCCAGCAGGTTGGGGCGAAAGCTCAGCCGGCGCGCCGCCTCGCGCACACGCTGCGCCGTGCTGTCGCGCACCAGGTGCGGGCTGCTGAACACGCGCGATGCGGTGGCGAGCGACACGTGCGCGGCTTGCGCCACGTCGATCAGGGTGGCGCCACCCGTCGTGTCGGGCCTGCCCCTGGCTGGCTCTTTGCGATTCACGCTTGCGGCTCCGGATGAAAACGTTTTCATTGAAGGCGGAAAAAAGCGGGCGTCAAGGCATTCCGTCGCTGCACCGCCGCAGAAGCCGGCTGGCGCACGGGTGCCTGCACCCTGTCTGGACGGCATTCTGAGTGGGGTGGATGACAGGGGGATGACATCCGGGCGGAAGGGGGGCGCCGGGCCTGCGTCTCGACTTTCTGCGTCAAGGTGCGCCGGCCTGGCGTGCCCGGGGATCAAGCGTGGGCCCGGCTGCCTAGGCCACCTCGCGCAGCGCGGTCTCGCGCGGCATGGGGGTATCCCCCACGTGCCGCACTGACGGATACCCCGCCGCAAACACCAGCCGCCCGCCGGACCAGGTATGCGTGACCATCGGCTGCCCAGCCACGCCGGACACGGCGATCACGTCCGCGCGCAACCCCGGCGCCAGGCGGCCGCGGTCGTCCAGCAGGCAGGCATCGGCCGGATTGGCGGTGACCAGCGCCAGCGCCTCGTTGAGCGGCAGGTCGGCCAGGCGCGCGGCGGCATACGCGGCGGCGATCAGCGTGGACGGCTGGTAGTCCGAGCACAGGATGGTGCCCACGCTGGCCTGGATCGCGTCGATGGCGCGCATCGACCCGCTCTGGCTCTTGCCGCGCAGCACGTTGGGCGCGCCCAGGATGGTCGGCAGCGCGTGGGCGCAGGCGGCTTGCGCGGTTTCCAGGTTGATCGGGAACTCGCTCATGCGCACGCCCAGGGCCTGCATGGCGGCGATGCGCTGCGGCGAATCGTCGTCATGGCTGGCGGTAGGAATGCCCAGCGCATGCGCGCTGGCCACCAGCCGGTTGACGCGCTCATGCGCGCCTTCCAGCGCAGCGGCCTTCTTGTGGGCGGCGTCGGCGGCTTGCTCGCGGCTCATGCCGTGGTTGCCCATCATGTAGGCCAGATAGGCGTCCATGGTCTTGAACTGGCCCTGGCCCGGCGAATGGTCCATCACCGACAGCAGGTCGACCACGCCTTCGGCCATCAACGCTTCCAGCACCGGCACCGCGCCGGTATCGGTGACCTCGTAGCGGCAGTGGATGCGGTTGTCTACCAGGCTGTGGCTACGATAGGCGGCTACCGTGCGCACCACCGTGGCCGCGGTCTCGACATTGCGCACGCCGAACTGGTTGCCGGCAAAGGACAGCGCGTGATACGGCGTGGTGATGCCGGCCGCGGCGTTGCGGCGGTCCACCTGCGCCACGGCAAAATCCAGTGGGAAGAGCACGCTGGCGCGGGGCTCGACTTCCTTTTCGATGGCGTCGCAATGCACGTCGACCAGGCCCGGCATCACGGTGTGGCCATGCAGGTCGATCACGGTGGCGTGGGCGGGCACGGCGGCGGGTGCCGGTTCGATGGCGGCGATGCGGCCGTCCTCGATCAGCAGCGTGCTGTCGTGCAGCACGCGGTCGGGCAGCACCAGGGTGGCGTGGGTCAGGTAGGTAGCAGACATGTCCGGCTCCGTTCTGGGATTCCGTTCTGAATTCAAATCAGGCAAGTGCAGTAGCGGGTTGCAACGGCAGCAGGCGCGTGGCGACGGCGTCGCGCACGGCTTCGTCGTGGAAGATGCCGATCAGCGCGCGGCCTTCGGCCAGGGCTTCGCGGATCAGCCCGACCACCACGGCGCGGTTGTCGGCGTCCAGCGAGGCGGTGGGCTCGTCCAGCAGCAGGATCGGGTGGCCGCCGATCAGCCCGCGCGCGATGTTCACGCGCTGCTGCTCGCCGCCGGAGAAGGTGGCCGGCGGCAGGTCCCACAGGCGTCGCGGCAGGTTCAGCCGGGCCAGCAGGTCTGCCGCGCGGGCACGGGCTTCCTCATGGCTGGCGCCGCGCTGCCGCAGCGGATCGGCCACGACGTCGAGCGCGCCGACGCGGGGAATCGCCCGCAGGAACTGGCTGACATAGCCGATCACGTCGCGGCGCAGCTTCAGCACGCGTTGTTCGGGGGCTTGGGTCAGCTCGACCCACGGCTCGCCCTCGGTGCTGGTATCGCGCAGGCGGATGCTGCCTTCGGTGGCCAGGTAGTTGCCGTACAGGCAGCGCAGCAGGGTGCTCTTGCCGGTGCCGGACGGCCCGGACAGCACCAGGCATTCGCCGCGGGCGGCATCGAAGTCCATCGCGCGCAGCACCGGCAGGCGGATGCCGCCCTGGTTGTGCAGCGTAAACATCTTGCCGAGGCCGCGAACCTCGACCAGCTTCTGTGAGTGTTCTGCTTGCATCGTCGTCAGCCCTGCAGGATGGAAGAGACCAGCAACTGCGTGTACGGATGCTGGGGATCGTCGAGGATCTGGTCGGTCAGGCCTTGCTCCACCACGCGGCCGCCTTGCATGACCAGCGTGCGGTGCGCGAGCAGGCGCGCCACGGCCAGGTCGTGCGTGACCAGCACGGCGGCCAGGCCAAGGTCCGCCACCAGGCGGCGCAGCAGGTCGAGCAGGCGGGCCTGCACCGACACGTCCAGCGACGCCGTGGGCTCGTCCATGAACACCAGGCGCGGATGTGTGACCAGGTTGCGCGCGATCTGCAGGCGCTGTTGCATGCCGCCCGAGAAGGTGCCGGGCACGTCGTCCAGGCGCGCCAGGTCGATCTCCATCTTCTCCAGCCAGTTGCCGGCGACTTCGCGCAGGTTGCCGTAGTGGCGCTCGCCCACGGCCATCAGGCGCTCGGCGATATTGGCGCCGGCGCTGACCTGCATGCGCAGGCCGTCGCGCGCATGCTGGCGCACGAAGCCCCAGTCGGTGCGGGCCAGCAGCCGCAGGCGCGCGCTGGACAGGGTGGCCAGGTCGGTCAGGCCGGACTCGCGCATGTCGTAGCTGACGCTGCCGTGCTGTGCCGGCGCCTGCATCGACAAGGCCTGCAGCAGCGTGCTCTTGCCGGAGCCCGATTCGCCCACCACGCACAGGACCTCGCCCGGGTACAGGTCGAAGCTGACGTCGTGGCAGCCGTGCAGGCCGTCCCAGGTGCGCGTCAGGTTGCGCACCGACAGCAGCGGAGTGGCGCTCATCGGGCACCTCCGGCAGCGGTCTTGACGGCCTGGTCCGCCTGGCGGTCGGCGCAGTATTCGGTGTCCGAGCACACGAACAGGCGCGTGCCGGCGTCGTCAGTGATGATCTCGTCCAGGTAGCTGTCGGTGGCGCCGCACTGGGCGCAGCAGCTGGACCACTTTTCCACGGTGAAGGGGTGGTCGGCAAAGTCCAGGCTCTTGACCGCGGTGTAGGGCGGCACCGCATAGACGCGCTTCTCGCGCCCGGCGCCGAACAGCATCAGCGCGGGGCTGCGGTCGAGCTTGGGGTTGTCGAACTTGGGGATCGGCGACGGCCGCATCATGTAGCGCTGGTTGACGATCACGGGATAGTCGTAGGTGGTGGCGATATGGCCGTGATGGGCGATGTCCTCGTACAGCTTGACGTGCATCGCGCCGTACTCGGCCAGCGCGTGCATGGTGCGGGTCTCGCCCTCGCTCGGCTCCAGCCAGCGCAGCGGCTCGGGGATGGGCACCTGGAACACCATGGTCTGGCCCGCGCGCAGCGGCGTTTCCGGAATCCTGTGACGGGTCTGGATGATGGTGGCCTCGGCGGTGCGCTCGGTGGTCTGCACGCCGGTGACGCGGCCGAAGAAGCGGCGGATATTGATGGCGTTGGTGGTGTCGTCCGAGCCCTGGTCGATCACCTTGAGCACGTCGTCCTTGCCGATGATGGCCGCCGTCACCTGGATGCCGCCGGTGCCCCAGCCGTAGGGCAGGGGCATCTCGCGGCTGCCGAAGGGGACCTGGTAGCCGGGAATCGCCACGGCCTTGAGCAGCGCGCGGCGCAGCATGCGCTTGGTCGATTCGTCGAGGTAGCCGAAGTTGTAGTGGTCGTCGCGGGCCATGCCCGTGGTCATGCTGGTGTCGGCGGCGGTCATGCAAGCGTCTCCTCTTGCGGCTGCGGTTGCTTCTGGACGGTAGCGGGCACGGCACCATCCTGTTCCGCGCGCAACCGGCGCAGCAGTTCCAGGTTGGCCTGGAAGTCCACGTAGTGAGGCAGCTTCAGGTGCTGCACGAAGCCGGAGGCCTCGACGTTGTCGCTGTGGTACAGCATGAATTCAATGTCATTGGCGGGGGCGTCGCCGGCCTCGCCCAGCTCTTCGGCGCGCATGGCGCGGTCGGCCAGCGCCATCGACATGGCCTTGCGCTCGTTGTAGCCGAACACCAGCCCGTAGCCGCGCGTGAAGCGCGGGGCCTCGTCGGCATTGCCGGCAAACTGGCTCACCATCTGGCATTCGGTCAGCTCGACCTCGCCGATGGTGACGGCAAAGCCAAGCTCTTCCACGAACAGTTCGACCTCGGCCGCGCCATAGCGGATCTCAGCCGCGAACGGGTGCGAGTTGCCGTAGCCGCGCTGGGTGGAATAGCCCATCGACAGCAGGAAACCTTCATCGGCGCGTGCCAGGTTCTGCAACCGTGCGGCGCGGCTGGCGGGAAAGGCCAGCGGCTCGCGCGTCAGGTCGGGCGGCGCGGGGTCGCCGATGGGGATCTCGTCGGCCTCGACCAGTTCATCCGCTTCCAGCAGGCCGGTCACGCGCGGCATGCTGGCGGCGAGCGGCGCGGGCGAGGGCGGCAGCGGCTCGGGATCGCGGCCGGCTTCGAGCGAGAAATCCAGCAGGCGCTGCGTGTAGTCGTAGGTCGGCCCCAGCACCTGGCCGCCCGGCACGTCCTTGAAGGTGGACGAGATCCGGCGCTGCAGGCGCATCGCGCCAGTATCGACTGGCTGGGTATAGCCGAAGCGCGCCAGCGTGGTGCGATAGGCGCGCAGCAGGAAGATCGCCTCGATCTGGTCGCCGGCGGCCTGCTTGAGCGCCAGCGCGGCCAGGTGCGGGTCGTACAGCGAGCCCTCGGCCATCACGCGCGACACCGCCAGTGGCATCTGTTCGCGGATCTGCGCCAGCGTGAGTTCCGGCACCGCGGTATCGCCGCGGCGGTAGGCATCGAGCATCTGGTATGAGTTGAGGATGGCGCGTTCGCCCCCTTTGACGGCTACGTACATGTCAGTCCTCCACCAGCGTGGTGCGCGTCAGCGCGCAGAAGCGGTTGCCGCTGGCCAGCAGCAGGTCCACGCCGAGCGGGAAGCCGGCGTTGTTGGCACGCCAGCTGGCGCGGAAGTCCGCGGGCAGGCCAGCCACGCGCAGCGCCTGCGTGGTCTCGATGCCGGGCCCGCGCAGCGTGAGGGTGTCGCCGTCGGTGAGCGAGGCGACTTCCACCAGCAGCGTGGCCGAGCGGTCCGGGAAAGCCGGGTCGCCTTGCGCGCAGTCCGCCAGTGCCGGCATGGCATGTCCGGCGGGCACGCATACGAAGGCCGCGGCGCGAACATCGTCGGTCAGCGGGCAACCGCAGTGAAAGCGCAGGAAAGCGCGCGCCGCCGCCGGCACGCCGGCGGGCAGCCAGACCGGGGTATCGGGATCGGCCAGCGTCAGCAGCAGCGCGGCCAGCGCGGGCGACAAGCCGTCGGGCAGGCCGCTGGTCACGGGCAGCATGTGCAGCCGGCCCGGATGGGCAAACGCCTGCAGCGCGGCGCGGAACGCCTGCTGGGCGTCGTCGACCGGGTTGTTGAAACCCGGCAGCAGCGAGGCGGCAGGCGCGGACAGGATCGGTTGGGTGGCAGTCATTTCAGTCCTCTCCCCGGACCATGGTGAAGAACTCGACGCGGGTCTGGGCGGCGGTGGCCGCTGCGCGCGCGGCGCGCTCGGCCTGTGCGCTGGCCAGCGGCGCGAGCACGAGGTCCTGCACACGCTGGTGCCAGGCCGGGCGCTGCAGCAGCGCGTCCAGCACCGCTGCCTGTTCGGCATGGCTGGCGTTGCGGCCCTGGATATAGGCCACGCCCGCGGTGGCGCCGGCAGCGCCGTCATCCAGCACGACCGCGCAGCGCGTGACCGTGATTTCCCCGAGGTTGAACTGGGCGCCGGTGCCGCCCGCGCGGGCCCGCACCATGGCCATGCCGGACTCCGGCTTGCGCAGCAGCCGGTAGGCCGGCAGGCCCTGCGCCTGGCCGAGCCGTTGGTAGGCGCCGTCGAGCGCGTCGGTGGGCGCTGTCGCCAGGATCCGGAGCCAGGCGGCGCGGGCAGCATGGCCCTGCGCAGTTTCGCTTTGCATCATCACCCCTATACGTCTATACGTTTAGATGTCACTGCTGGAACAGGCAGCTACTAGACCACATGCAGATGAACGTTTCATGACGGGGCAGGGCATCGCTCGGGCACCGGCGCCTCGGGGCGCCAACTGAGGCACAATCGCATGCCATTGGTGAACGCTTGATGACAAGAGGCAGCGCAAGATGTCTGATCGAGAAGTGGAACGGGGTTCGGGCGTGGCCGTCTGGCGCCAGATTGGCGAGGCGCTGGCGGACGATATCCGCAAGAAGCTGTACCTGCCCGGCGAACAGCTGCCCCCGGAGCCGGAGCTGGCCACGCGCTTTGCCGTGAACCGCCACACCATCCGCCGCGCCATGGGCGAGCTGGAGCTGAGCGGGCTGGTGCGGATCGAGCAGGGCCGCGGCACCTTCGTGCAGGAGCATGCGATCGACTATGCGATCGGACGCCGCACGCGGTTCTCGCAGAACCTGGCCGCGCAGGGCATGCGCGGGCACACCGAGATCATCGACAGCCAGGTGGTGCGCGCACCGGAGGTGGCCAGGCAGCTTGGGCTGACGCGCACGGCCGAGATCCTGCATGTGAAGATGATCGGCAAGGCTGAGGACCGCACCATCGACGTCGCCGAGCATTATTTCGATCTCAAGCGTTTCCCGGGGATTGACGAGGTGCTGCGCGCCAAACAATCCGTGTCGCGCGCGCTGGCGCATTTCGGCATTGGGGACTACACGCGCAAGTGGTCGCGCATCACGGCGGCCATGCCCAGCGCGCCGGTGGCGCGGCTGCTGAACCAGCCGAAAACACGCCCGGTGCTGCAGGTGGAGGCGCTGAATGTCGATATCGACGGGGCGCCGGTGCAGTACAGCGTGGTGCGGTTTGCGGGCGACTGGGTGCAACTGACGGTGTCCGACAATGACTGAGGCGGGGGTGCCGCGGCATTGGTCTAGACATCCGGCTGTCATCTGCCTGCGCTAACGTGTCTGCGGTCAACACCACAAAACCAGCACAGTCGCCGCCGCCGGGCGTTGGACGCCACTGGTAACCTTGTCGTATGACCTTGCCAGCCCACCGTTACGCCATCTATCTGGCACCATCCGAGCCCTTCCGTACCTTCGGCAGCCAGTGGCTGGGCCGCGACGCCGATACCGGCGCCAGGCTGCCCGCCCCTGAAGGCGTGGCGCCACCGCCTTCAGACTGGGTCAGGGCCCCGGCCCTCTACGGCCTGCACGCCACGCTGAAGCCGCCATTCCAGCTTGCGCAGGGCACCGACGGGCCAATGCTCGATGCCACCGCCCGTGACTTCGTGCGTGGCCTGGCGCCGTTCAGCGCGCCGCTGGCGCTGCGCGCGCTGCGCGGCTTTGTCGCCTGGGTCCTGGCCGATGGCTGTTCGCCGCCGATGCACGCGCTGGCCGATGCCTGCGTGCTGGCATTTGAGCGCTTTCGCGCACCGCCCTCCGCGGACGAGGTCGCCAGGCGCAAGCCGGACCAGTTGACCGACGAAGAGCGCCGCATGCTCGATGCCTGGGGCTACCCCTATGTGTTCGGGACGTTCGTTTTCCATATCACGCTGACCGGCATGCTCGACGCCGCCGGCCAGCGCGCCGCGATCGAGCGCCTGGCGGCCGCGAGCGGCAAGCTGCCGCAGACGCCCCTTCATGTGGGCGGCATCAGCGTGTTCGTGCAGCCGGCACCAGGCCAAGACTTTATCGTTGCGCGCCACTACGGCTTCAACGGCAGCACCACCGACGGCGCCGGCGCGGCGTACCTGGACGCATGAACGCACCCACCGCGGCCGACGGACACGGCCTGTTCTACCTGATGGGGCCGTCCGGCAGCGGCAAGGACTCGCTGCTGCGCGCGCTGCGCGAGCGTCTCCGGGCGGAGGACCGCATTGTCATCGCGCATCGCTACATTACCCGTGAGGCCGATGCCAACGAGGCTTCGGTTGCGCTGACCCGCGATGAATTCCGGCGCCGCCAGGCGCTCGGCTGCCTGGCGCTGGACTGGCACAGCCACGGGTTGCACTACGGCATCGGCATCGAGATCGAGCAGTGGCTGGCCAGGGGCCTGACCGTGATCGTCAATGGCTCGCGCGAGTACCTGCCGCAGGCCGTGGCGCGCTACCCGAAGCTGTGCGCCGTGCATGTGCGCGTGCGGCCGGAGGTGCTGGCCACGCGGCTGCGCCAGCGTGGCCGCGAGTCGGAAGAAGCGATTGCCGGACGCCTGGCGCGCGCGGCGCAGGCGTTCCCCGTGCCGGCAGGGTGCCGGCTGGTCGAATTCGACAATAGCGGGGCGCTGGAAACTGCTGCGGAGTCGTTCGCGCGGCTGGTCGGCGCGACCCGCGACAGCGCAATATATGGCTAGCATAGCTGATGTAGTTGATATATTATTCCAAAAAATAAAATAAATTAGGCTAACAAAGCTATTGTTCCGAGAAGAACAATAACCTTGCCTCCTGTTGTCGCGTGAACCAACAATGAACCGCCCCGGGGTCTGCCGGGGCTACCAAAAACAACCTGGTTCACGAAGGAGACTCAATGCAACAAGCTACTCGCTCCAGCTTCGCTCCTGGAGAAATACGAAGGCGCTGTCTTTCTGCCACTCTATTCGGCCTCAGTCACCGTGGATGGGGGCGAGACGGGACGTGGGCGCTCGTCGGGGCACGCTTATTCGCCCGACGGCGCGTTGGACGTGCAGCTTCGCATGCCGGTGGAAATGGGGGGCAAGGGTGGTGGCACCAACCCTGAACAGCTGTTTGCCGCAGGCTTTGCGGCCTGCTTCCATGGTTCGCTGGTGCTGGCCGCCACCAGGCAGCGCCTGCGCCTGCCTGCGGACCTCGGGCTGGTTGCCACGGCGACGATCGGGCGCGACCCTGAGGATGGGCTGTTCGCGCTGAAGCTGAGTGTCGACGTCTCGCTGCCGGGCATGGCCCGGGCCGAGGCCGAGACCCTGATCGCCGAGGCCGAGATCATCTGCCCGTATGCAAAGATGGCGCGCAAGGGCGTGGAGCAGAGCATCCGCCTGGTGGCCGGCTAAGCCTGGTCCCGTGCCGAAGCTGAGCCTTCGGCACGGCCTTGGCATCACAGTTCGATGCTGAAGCTGATGCCGTGCTCGGTGAAGCCCAGCTGGCGATAGAACTGGTGGGCCTGCAGGCGCCTTGCGTTGGACGACAGCGCCAGCTTGGCCGCACCGGCCTCGCGTGCCAGGCGCATCGCTTCGCGCATCATTGCCTTGCCGATGCCCATGCCGCGCGCGGACGGCGCCACCACCACGGCTTCGACAATCGCCTCGGGCCGCCCGTCGTGGACCATCACGGGAAATACCAGCAGGCTGAAGGTGCCGACAGGCACCTCGTCCTCGTCTACCATCATGTAGCAGCGGTAGTCCGGATAGCGGCGCATGGTGGCGTAGCGCTCGCGCATGGTGGCCAGCGGCAGCGGCGGTTCGTCGTCCATCGCGGCCAGCAGCGCGGACAGGTGCCGTAGTTCCGCGTCGGAACCACGCACTTCGCGCAGCGCCAGGACGGCTTCGGTCATGGCGTTCATGCCATGGTCGGCAAACAGCGTTTCGATGCGGGAAAGGGTCAGCATGGTGTCAGACCAGTACCTTACGGATCTGGGCAGAGAGGATGTCGATGGCAGAGACGAACAGGATGATGATGATCATCACCGCACAGGTCTCCCCATACTGGAAGCTGCGGATGATCTCCCACAGCACGGTGCCGATGCCGCCGGCGCCGACGATGCCGACCACCGAGGCCGAGCGAACGTTGGACTCGAAGCGGTACAGCGCGAACGACAGCCACAGCGGCAGCACCTGCGGAATCACGCCATAGACGATCTCCTCGATCGGGCCGGCGCCGGTGGCGCGCACGCCTTCAACCGGGCGCGGGTCGATGGCCTCAACGGCTTCGGCGAACAGCTTGGCCAGCACGCCGGTGGTGTGGATCCAGATCGCCAGCACGCCCGCAAACGGGCCCAGGCCGACGGCCACGATAAACAGCATGGCAAACACCATCTCATTGATGGCGCGGCACGCGTCCATGATGCGGCGCGCGGGCTGGTAGGCCCACGCGGGCACGATGTTAGCCGAGCACAGCAGCCCCAGCGGCACCGCCATCACCACGGCCAGGGCAGTGCCCCACAGCGCGATCTGCACGGTGACTAGCATCTCGTCCAGGTAGTGCTGCCAGTCGCGGAAGTCGGGCGGGAAGAAGTCGGCGGCAAACTTTGCCATATTGTCCGAGTCGCGCAGCAGGTCCAGCGGGCGCATGTCGGCGCCTTGCCAGGACAGGGCAAGCATGGCCAGCAGGACCGCCCAGGTCAGCATCACGGCAAGAGAGGTGCGCGGCGGGCGCACGTTGCTTTGGGGCGTGGGAGGCAGGCCGGGCCTGGCGGTGACAGTCATGGGGCGATCCGGAATCAAGCGGGGGAAAAAAAATCGATGCGGGGCCGGCGGCGGCGTGCGCCATCGGCCCCGGCGGTGCGTGCTTATTGCGTGCTGGTGGCGTGGCCGGCGGCCTTGTCCAGCTCAGCCAGGCGGCGGCTCACCTCGGCCAGGCGCTTTTCCTTGTCGGCGGCGGCCAGGGTGGTGTCCGATTCGATCTTGGCCTTCTCGCGGGCCAGCTCGATCTGGCGGATCGGCACCAGCTGCGCATCGCTGGCGGTGCGGAAGCCCTGGTAGGTCAGCGTGGCCAGCACCTGCTTTTCACGCGCCGCGTCGGCACCCTTGCCGTAGTTGACGAAGAAGGCCTGGATCTTCTTCTTCGTTTCCGGCGGCAGGTCCCTGCGGTAGACCATCGGGTCGGCCGGGATCAGCGGCGACTTCCACAGCACGCGCACCTGGTCATAGGCGTTCTTGCCCGTGTTGATGCGATAGCGCTCCATGTTCTCGGTGTTGTTCACCGCCACGTCGACCTGCTTGTTCAGCACCGACAGCAGGTTGGTCTCGTGGTTGCCGATGCGCACGGCCTTGAACAGCGTCTTCGGCTCGACCTTGTTGGCGGTCCACAGGTAGAAGCCCGGCACCGCCGAGCCCGAGGTGGAGTTGGGGTCGCCGGCGCCGTAGCTGAGATCCTTGCCGCGCTTGATGACGTCCTCGACGCTCTTCAGGTCGCTGTCCTTGTTGACGATCAGCAGCGACCAGTAGCCCGGGTTGCCGTCCTTGTCGATCACCGAGGCAAAGACCTCGCCGCTGGCGCGGTCCACGGCCTCCATGGCCGACTTGTTGCCGAACCAGGCGATCTGCACCTTGTTGAAGCGCATGCCTTCGATGATGCCGGCATAGTCGGACGCAAAGAACGGCTTGACCTGAACGCCCAGCGTCTTGCTGAGATCGTCGATCAGCGGCTGCCAGGCGGACTTCAGGTTCGACGACGATTCGGTCGAGATAAAGCCGATGCTCAGGCTCTTGGCATCCTGCGCGAAAGCGGGCAGGGCGACCACGCCCGAGGCCACGACGGCGAGAAAGGTTCTGCGAAGCATGGACAACTCCGGTGGGAAGCGGTTATGGGGTAAAGCGGTTGGTGGATTGGCGGCAGTTCAGGCGGCCGCCAGGTGCATCGTGACCATCGCCGGTGCCGGCATGGCCGTGGTGGATTCATCTTCTTCCGGCACGGAATCGAGCAGCAACTCGTCGGCTTCCGTGCCGTAGAGATCGCGCAGCATGCCGGGCGTGAGCGCCGCGGAGGGGCCGTCATAGACCACCTTGCCGTGCCGCAGCGCCACCACCCGGGGGCAGTAGCGCATGGCCACGTCAACCTGGTGCAGCGACACCAGCACCGCGACCTTGCGCGTGCGGTTGATCTGCCTGAGCAGCGACATCACCCGGCGCGAGGATTCCGGGTCGAGCGAGGCGATCGGCTCGTCGGCCAGGATCACCTTTGCGTTCTGCACCAGCGTGCGGGCGATGGCCGCGCGCTGCTGCTGCCCGCCCGACAGCGTCGAGGCCCTTTGAAACGCATAGTCGTCTATACCAACTTGTGCAAGCGCATCGAGCCCGCTCTGGACTTCATCGGCCTTGAAGATACGCAGCAGGCTGCGCCACTTGGGTACCCGCGCCAGCATGCCGACCAGCACGTTGGTGATGACCGGAAGACGGCCCACCAGGTTGAACTGCTGGAACACAAAACCGATCTCGCCCCGCACCTTGCGCACATTGCCGGCCAGGCGGCCGTTGCGCTGCACGTGGCGGCCATTGACGAGGATTTCGCCAGCGCCGGCATCGCCGGTGACAAAGCCCGCCACGTGGCGCAGCAGCGTGGACTTGCCCGATCCCGATGCGCCCAGCAGGGCGACCATCTCGCCTGGCGCGATCTGCAGCGTGACATCGTCAAGCGCCTTGCGGTCCGCGCGGAACGATTTGGAAAGCCCGCGGACTTCAATTGCGTGCGTCATGGCGACTCCCTGACTTGAATGACCTGCGCATTCTGGCCGGGGTGGATGACAGAACGATGACTTGGGATGCGATCCGGACCGAAGATGATGCTGGCGTGAACCAAGCGGCGTTTGCGCAAGCTGTAGAGTCTCGTATATTTCCCTGCTTCGGGCGGATTTCCGGTTGCGTCATGCCAGCGCACTCACGCTTCGATTGCATGCATCCGCCCCGAATCCTGGTTACGACGTCCAAGACTGTCTGATATGAAAAAGCTTTTCACGAAACGAATGTGGGCCTTTGCCGCCGCGGCCCTGCTTTGCGGCACCAGTGCCCACGCTGCCGACCGTGTCGGTCAGGCGGGGCTCGAGCGCGCCGTGAACGAGGCCATCCGCCCCCTCATGAAGGCGCACAACGTGCCGGGCATGGCCGTGGCGGTCACCGCCGGTGGCAAGCAGTACTACTTCAACTACGGCGTCGCCGCGAAGGAGGGCGGACGCAAGGTCGACGGCGACACGCTGTTCGAGATCGGCTCGGTCAGCAAGACCTTCACCGCCACGCTCGCCGCCTACGCGCAGGCCAGCGGCGCCTTGTCCCTCACCGACAACGCAGCCAGGTACTTGCCCCAGCTTGCCGGCAGCAGCCTGGGCAAGACCAGCCTGCTGGATCTCGGCACGTATGCGGCGGGCGGGCTGCCGCTGCAGTTTCCCGATGCCGTCACCGATACGGACAAGATGGTCGATTACTTCAGGAACTGGCATCCCAGGTATGCGGCCGGTACCCACCGGCAATACTCGAATCCCAGCATCGGCCTGTTCGGCTACCTGGCCGCCAGGAGCATGGGCCAGCCGTTCGATGCACTGATGGAGAAAACCCTGTTCCCGGCGCTGGGACTGCGCAGCACCTACATCACGGTGCCGAAGGCGCGCATGGGCGACTACGCCTATGGCTATGCGAAGGACGGCAAGCCGGTCCGCGTGACCCCCGGCGTGCTGGATGCCGAAGCCTACGGCGTGAAGACCACGTCGGCCGACATGATCCGCTTTGTCGAAGCCAACATGAACAGCGCCGGGCTGGATGCCAGGCTGCAGCAAGCGATCGCCGGCACCCACACCGGATACGTCAAGGTCGACGACATGGTGCAAGGGCTGGCCTGGGAGATGTATGCCTGGCCCGCGAAGCTCGACAGCGTACTGGCCGGCAGCTCGCCGCAGGTGGTGCTCGAGGCCAACCCGGTGACCAGGCTGGAACCGCCCCTATCGGCTCCCGCCAGCATGCTGGTCAACAAGACCGGCTCGACCAATGGCTTTGGCGCCTATGTCGTCTATGTGCCGGCGCAGCGCATCGGGGTCGTGATGCTGGCGAACAGGAACTTCCCGGTCACGGAGAGGGTGAAGGCGGCATTCAGGATACTGGCGGCGCTGGAGCAGGCGCCTGGCGGCGGCCGCGCTGCGGCGTCCATGTGACGACGATGTTCAAGCCGCGCAGCCAGGTCAGTCGAGAGGCTTGACGCGCCGGAATGCGCCAAGGAGCGCGAGGTCATAGGCAATCTTGAGCACGCCGCAGGCAACCAGCGGCGTGCCGACCCAGCCGACGGCCAACAGCGCGCCAGCGAGCGTCGGACTGATTGCGGCAGCCAGGCTTCTGGGCACGGCGGTCAGGCTTGCAGCCGCCGGCCGTTCCGGCGGCGTCACAACGGCCATCACATAGGCGGTCCGGGTCGGCACATCCATCTGCGACAGCGCGCTGCGTACTAACAACAGCCCCAGCGTCACTGCCAGGGAGGGGGAGAGCGCGGCTGCGATCAGGCAGACGCTGGATGGAATATGGGTGAACACCATCGTATTCAGCAACCCGAACTTGCGAGCCAGCGGTGCGGCAACGAGTTGCGAGCCCGCGCTGAGCAGCCCGGCACAGAAGAAGAACTGGCCAGCGGCGCCAACGGAAAGACCGAAGCGCTGGATTAACCAGAGCGCCAGCAGGGAATTCACCACCAGGCCGCCGGCAAATGCATCGACGCTGAAGAGCAGGGCAAGGCGGGTAACGATCCGGCGGGACGGGCCCAGCGGGACTCTCGTGGAAGCCAGGTGCGGCTGAGGGTCCGGCATGCGGGCATAGAGGAACCAGAGCGCGGCACCGGTCAGCGCATAGACCACGAACATGGCTCGCAGGGCGCCAAGGACAGGGATGCCGAATTGCACCGCGAGCCAGTCCGGCAGCGCCGCCGCCAGCGCGCCAATGGCGGCGCAGAGGGCTCCGGTCAGACTGTAGCGGGCGAACAGCGCCGTGCGGGCATCGGCGGCAGCCGCATCGGCAAGGCCAGCGTGCTCCAGGGGCAGGAAGACGCTGACGTCTCCGGCGCTGGGATTGAGCGTGCCAATGAATGCGACGAGCAGCAGCGGCCAAAGGGAAGACAGCCCGGCGAATCCTATCCCGGTCGCGGCCATCAATGCGGCCGCCGCCACCAGCAGGCGGCGCTGCGGATAGCGGTGCCCGATGACGCCCACCAGAATGGTCGCCAGTGCCGAGCCGATCAGGGTGGCACTGCTGACCAGTCCCACTGCCAGTTGCGCGAAGCCGAGAGCCAGCAGGTACGCCGGCAACAAAACGGCGATGAACCCGTCACAGAAACCGCGCAGCGCACGGCCAACGAGCAGCGGCAAAGCACTGGGGTGGACGCCGTCAGGCAATGCCAGGCGCGCAAGCCAGCCCCCATTGTCTGTCATAGCGGCACCCTCGGTCCACGCATCGTCAAGGCGCTTATACGGGCACTATCGGTGGCCATCGCTGCGTATCCCCTGGGCAATACGGCTTCAGTGATGCAGGAGTGGAAAGACGGCCAGGCCGATCAGCGCCGCCCCCGCAACGTATATCACCAGTTGCCAGAGGGTATAGACCGGGCGCTCCTCCGTCATGGCAGGCCGGGCGCCAATCTGCTGGCGATCGTTCATACCTTTTCCTTGTTTGGGTAGCTTAGCGTTGACGGTTGCCTGAAAAGTGGGTGTAGAGCGAATCCAGCACCAGGCCGATCTCCGTCAGCAGTGCATCGTCGTCGGGCAGGCGCTCGCGGGCGCCTGCAAGCACGGCTTCGAATCCGCTGGCTTCCGGCACTGCCGGGCCGCCGATATCCAGCGCGTGGACCATTGCACCCAGGCGGCCCAGACCCCGGTTGTCGTCTCGTAGGTGCGCCCGTGCCGTTTCAGCAAGCGGTTGAGCTCTGTTTCGTCCAGCCCGGAAAGAGACTTGCGTGCGTCGGACAACGCGGCCAGCAACTCGGCATAGTCGGCACTGCGATCGAACAGTGCGCGAAAGGCCGCGGCCTCGTTACCCACCGCCCGCACACTGAGCAGCCAGGCCTGGCCGTCTTCTCGCGTGGTTTCGTCGGCCAGTTCGCGCAGTTGGGCGACTTGCTCCTCGCCGGCGGGTAAAAGGTAGGCGCCGTCGCGCAAGGCACCGCAGCCAAGCGCCTTGAGCGCGCGCCAGATCCGCATCCGCGCAGTAGCGCCGGACGTTGGCAGGCTGACGATCAGCAGGACCCAGGAATCGGAAAGGGCAGGCATGCAGGCATCTTAGATCTCCATAGACTGCTCTTCAATACTGTAGAGATCTCTACAAATTTAGAAGTCGATGGAATAGCCCACGCCTCCCGTGTGTTTACGCAGGTAATCCCCAAGCCACGCGAACGCCCGGCCGGGAAAAAAGGAGACCCTGCGATGAATTGGAGAACCTCACGCAACAGCGTCGGCACCGTGGCACGCCTTGTGCCGGCGCTGTTCCTATTTGCTGCAAGCTTTACCGCGCCAGCCCAGGATGCCCACCAGCATCCCGGAAATGCCCCGACTCAGGCACCGCCCCGGTTTGTCGCCAGCACCGCAAAGCCATTCGCCGGCCTGATGGATGACGCCATGGCCGTGATGCATCACGGCATGACGCAGGCGCCCATGAACGGCGTCCCGGACCACGACTTTGTGACCATGATGATCCCGCACCACCAGGGCGCGATCGACATGGCCAAGGCGCTGCTGCTGTATGGCAAGGATCCGGAGCTGCGCAATCTCGCCCAGGGCATCATCACCGAGCAGCAGAACGAGATCCGGCTGATGCAGGCGTGGCTGCAGCGCCACCAGTCCCAGCCGTCCGACCCCACAAATCCTCGCTAGCGGGCCAGTTCCTGCCCCCCACGCCACCTGCATCGAGCCTCAAACAGCCATGAAGAAACCTCTCGTTATCCTCGCCATCTCAGTAGGCACGCAACTCGCCTTCGCCGCGCCGCAGCCCCAGGATCGCGTGTACACCGCGGATCAGAACACCAACACGGTGTCGGTGATCAACCCCGTCAGCAACACATTACTTGGCCAGATCCGGCTTGGCAACACACGGCCGGACGTGCTGTCGCCGCTCTACAAGGGCGAACTCAATGTCCATGGCCTGGGGTTCTCGCCCGACCACCGGACCCTGATCGCGATCTCCAACGGCTCCAACTCCGTCGCGTTCATCGATACCGCGACCAACAAGGTCAAGGGTATTGCCTATATCGGCCGCTCTCCGCATGAGGGCTTCTTTACCGCGGATGGGAAAGAGGTATGGGTGGTGGTGCGCGGCGAGGACTACATCTCGGTCATCAACCCCACCACGTTCCGCGAAACCCGCCGCATCCCGACGACGGCGGGGCCGGGCATGGTGCTGTTCCATCCGGCGGGAAAGCTCGCCTTCGTGGTGTCCAGCTTCAACCCCGTGGTGGATATTATCGACGTCAGGGCCCACAAGGTGGTCAAGCGGCTGGATGTGGTCAGCCCGTTCTCCCCGTTCCTGCAGTTCACGCCTGACTTCAGGGAAGTCTGGATGACGCACAAGGACGTGGGCAAGGTCACGCGTATCGACACCGAGAAGCTGGAAGTGAAGGGCGTCTTCGATACCGGCTTTATTACCAACCACCTGGCCTTTGCCAGGACGGCCAGCGGCACGCTCGCCTACGTGACGGTGGGCGGCGAGAACGTGGTGAAGGTCTTCACCACCGACGCCACGCCCCGGCTGGTCGCCACCATTCCGGTCGGCGCGCTGCCGCACGGCATCTGGACTGCCGACGACGGCTCACGCGTGTTTGTCGGATTGGAGAATGGCGACGCGGTGGATGTGATCGACACCGCCACCAACCAGGTCATGGCGCGCGTGCCGGTCGGGCAGGCACCTCAGGCATTGGTCTATGTCCGGAACGCAGTGCCGAGCGGCAGCGGGACTGACAACCTCGTGCAGAGAGCGAACAGCGAGCCGGTCAACATCGCGCTCAAGCCAGTCGGCGGCGACGCCAAAGGCTTTGTCGTGGCGCGCAACCTGGGGGTTGTCGACGCGTTGGAAGTGTCCTTGTTCAAGCTGAAGCCGGAGACTACCTATAGCGTCTATGTGGGCGCGCAACGAGCGCCGGTGGCAAGCTTCAAGACCAATCCGGCCGGCATGGCCAACGGCACGGCGATCGGGCCGATGCGGGAGGTCGTGTCGACGCTGTCGACAAAGACGGCATCACCCGCGCAGATGGTCGTGATGGAGGGGGATGCGCCGGCGGACCCGGCCAGGGCGGTGTTGGTCAGCGTGCCGTAACGCTGACCAGGTTGCGGCGACCCTGCCGCTCAGAGGGCAGGGCCGTTCAGGGCACATTGCTCTGCGTAAAATCAAACGGCTTGCCAGGCACCGCATAGGTGCCGCCAAACTCAAACAACTCGTTCCCTGACTTGCCGATGCCAATATGCAGCGGCGTATTGCCGCCTTGCAAGGCAATCGGCGCGTAGCGGTAGTTCATCACCTGCTTGCCGGTGTAATCCGTAATGGTAATCACACTGGTCAGCAGGGGGTTCTGCTGGGTTTCGTCGACGGTAATGGGATCGACGATGCGGGAGTCCTGAAGCGTTTTCTCGATGGTCAGGCTCACCATATCCACAAGCTGGATCTGCTGCGCGCCGCGGGATACCACCCAAAGCCTGGTGTTCGAGTTGCCAAGCCCCACGATCACATGATGGGTCATGCTGGTGGGATTCTTGCCGACCTGGAGGCTCTTCATCTCCTTGATCAGGTTGGGGTCCATGTTGCGCCCGGACTGCACGCCTGCCACGGAGAACGCCCGGATCTTCCCGTCCTCGGTCGCGACCCAGGCGCGGCCGGGATTCGGCAGGATCGAAACCTTCACCACCGTCGGCTTCTCAGGCAGGTTCATCGACTTGATAACGGTCGGCGCATAATTCTCGACGGCAAAAGCCGGAGGCCACTGCGTATCGCCCAGGCCAGTATTCGCAAGGGTCGATCGCAGCGAAGCATTGCTGCCTTCAAAATAGGCGTTGTTGACCTTGTCGAAGAGGGGTTTCAGGTTCAGGAATATGACCTTCTTCTCGGATTTTGAAATCACCGCCGCAACGCCGGCCCGGGAGACCAGTTTCCCGTTGATGCCAGCGCGCGTGAAGCTTTTCTGATTGATGCTGTTGGTGCCCGGGTTCACCTCCGTCATGGTCAGGCTGGCGCCTCGGTTCCCGACCGGGTCAATCAGCCATCCTTGCGTGCTGTTGTCCTGCATCACGCCAAAATCCGTAACCGCCGAAATGCCCGTTGGCGCCGCCATCTCCGGCAAGTCAATAAAACCCAGAAGCTTGATGAAGATAAAATTGGACATGTTCCTCAGGCCGGGGTACAGGCCCGGCCACGATCCCGCGCTGGGATCGTAGGGCCCGCCGACCTTGCTGCCGTCAGCAAGACTGCCCAGCGCCAGCACTGCCACCTGGCCTTTTAGGGCTTTGGTATCCCAGACAGTCACCAGCGCAAACTCGGAATTGGTCGTAATCGCGATGGCGGTAGGGACCTTGCCCGCCGGCAGCTTCACCGAAGCGGAGTGAGAGGCAGTATTGCTGCCGACCGAAGCAATCAAGCCATTCTGAAAGGCGATCAGTGCCTGGGCGCAATCGTGCTCGCTACAGCGGCCCATGGCAATCGGACGCCTTGGCAATACGCCGCCATTGGCAGCGATATGATTCTTCAACTGAGGGTCGGTCGATACATGGCCGTAAACCCACGGCAACTGGGGTTTCTCGGCAACCGTCCCGGCGCTCAGGTCCAGCGTCAGCAGCGAGGTGACGCCGGGGTCCGATGGCGCATCGGCACGGTATATGACGTCTCCCATATTGCTGCCGAAATCGTTCCTGGAGCAATCCAGGGCGCCTAGCTGGTAAATGATCCTGAGGTTGGTATTCAGTTCGTCCTTGGGGAATTCCTTTTGGTAGCAAACGTTCCCATGGGGATAGAAGGTCTTGTCGCCGGGCTGCCAGTAGGTGGGCGCCGCCACTGGTTTCGCGTTTGCCGGGCCATAACGATAGGCGATAGCTTCTTCGCTGCTGTAGTCGGAAGCAATGGCGACATAGGCTTCCGGCACCAGTTTCCCGGAGGCATCCAGGATGTCATCGAATCGTGGACGCGGCGCGGGCGGCGCTGGCGCGGCCGAAGCGCTGGGCATTGGCGCGGCTGGCACGGGTGCGCTGCGATCTCCGTCACGATCGCAGGCTGACAGCGCGACGGCGGCGCAGGCGGCGACCAACAGGTGCAGGCCCGGCCGGATGGAAGCATGGCGCGCTGCACGCAGTTGGGTGCCGCCGTGCGTTGGCATGGATGTCCCAGGCATCAGTCTCTAGGTAGCTGGATGGAATGGGCGGCAATGGCACAAGCAACCGCCAGCCTGACTTTCGCAGCTTTTCGAGTGGGGTTAAGTTCGGCAGCCCATATAGCTGTGGCGTCTGCTTGCCTTTTTGCCCTGCGCTCGTCCCAGGCCTTCTGACTGACCGCCTCCTACGTCACTCGTGTTCCGAAGCTTTGAGTCTCACGACATCGACTGATGCCTGCCAACACTCGAGTGCTCTGGTCGCGCCGCATCGATGACACCAACCGCCTGGTCTATGTCGCCGACGATGAAACGCTGCGCATTGTCAGTTGCCGCTACCACTACGGCGACAAGTAAGCAGAGCATTTCGCCACGGTTCTTTACAGGGGTGGCCGCGCCGTCGCGACATCAATCCAGGACGTTTTGATGTGTCGGGCGGCCCGCCAAATTCAGATGTCGGGGCGCGCGCTTTTTCTGCCGCGGTACCGACCCTCACTCCTTCCGATGCGCATCCTTGTCCAGCGCTCGCTCCGCCTCATCACCCGTCGCACCCTTGTAAAAGAGATGCACCCCAATCGCCAGCGAATCATGGCGGATTTCCTGGAGGGCCTTCCATGCCTTGAGCGGGTCGCGGAACACCAGGTAGTGGGTTTCCTGCGCGATCAGTTCGGCTACCTCGTGCAGGCCGTGGCCGTGCAGGGCGCTGACGAGGGCGTCCAGGCTGCGGTGCGTGCGGGCGTCGGTGCGGGGATAAAGCATGTGCAGCACGGCGACCTGCTGCTCGGCGACAAGTGCCGAGAGAGCGACAACGATTTGCTGATGGTTGAGCGCGGTGACGACGTGATCGGGGTTGTCGACATGCTTGGCGAACAGGGCTTCGAGGATGGCACTCACGTTAGGACTCCTTTTTGCTGCTGACTGGGGGCGGTGCGCCAGAAATGGCCATAGCTGCCTGGCTCCGGCTCGCAATTGCCGGGAGGGCCGTGGCCGGAACGCTGGCGGGTCATGGAAATGTAGGCGAGAGGACAGCTAGGGGAAACCCTGATTGGAGCAATGCACTGTTCTGGAAAAACGGAACAATGGGAATTGAACTAACGCGCGTTTGGGCTTCCAGGACCTTCAGTCGATCCAGTTTGGAGGGCATTCTGATCTGGCTGGAAGCGGACATTCTGGTTTGGCCTTTACATCCGGTGTCTAGGCTTTGCTCAAATGTCGCAGGGCCAGCTAGTTCGAAAGGTCGGCACGGGCGTGCGCTTTGTGCGGGAGCGGAGCTTATTTGACGGGATTGCCGTCGGGCGGTGGCGCTGGCCGGACACGGTGGGGCCAGCCCAGGGTGACGCGCGCGGCCTCGCGGCCGGGCGTCTCCCAGCCTCAAGGATAGCTGGTAGCTACCAGCTTAGGATAGAAATCGCTCAGGCCGAGGGCTGCCGTGAATCCGCGACCGTCGCAGAACGACCCTTCGCTGCCGGTCGCCGACACAGAACCCCCGCGGCTTGTTTCGGATACACAGCGGCCATTCGCTGGAGCAGATTCTCCAACTTCTCAGCCTTTGCGGCTAGTCGAGTACCGGCTCCGGCCAGGCGGCGAGACGTCGCATTCATCGAGTGCTTACATTGCAGTCGGGTCAGCGAGTTCCTCTAGGATCATAATTCCATTGCTACGCAGGGAGATGAACGGTCTTGCCTGGCACTCGATCGTCGATGCTTGTGCATACTCCAGAAAGCGCATGCTGGGGTACTAAACGCATCCTGCTTCGAGGTAAGACGGTGCGGGACACCCTTGGAGGCAAGGGCTTTCCCGTCAGACGCATGACCAATCGGGAAACGCCGTCCTTAATCTCATGAACCATCTCGATCACACCAAATTGATAGAGCGAATTCCGACCACGAGTAAACTCTTCAGCAGATAGTCCCGCCTTAGCACAGATATCTTTTCTTCGATAGGTCTTCCGCGGCTGCAACAGTCCCAAGATCCTCTCGGCAGCAACTCTGGTGCTTATTAGCTTGTCTACAGGGTCAGTCGGCATCGCCCAGACAAATGCTTCCTCCCATTTCCTTGCAAGTGCTGGGCGTATACGCCCTTGTTGGGCGGGCACAACGTTCACTGAGGGGGACAACATGTCTGGGAAGCAAGTGGCGCGCAAGGAAAGAAATCGCTGGCGCGTGTTGCACTCGTGCTTCTTTAGCTTGCGCAACGCCTCGCGCTTCAAATTAAGGTCATTGAGCGCATTTGAGACCGAATCACAGGTCAGGAAATATTGGCGCGTCCGCCGTGCCCTTTCATCAGGTGGGGTCAGATTCAAAAGTCCAAGTCGTCGCCCACGCCTGATAGCGTTGACCAGCTCGTATGGGGTCAAAAGTTTTGCAGCCCTCAAGTCCTCAAAGCTGTGCCTGCTTCCGCGCTCCATAAAGTCGACAAGCTTCGTTAGGTTTTCCAAGACCGATCGGCTGGAAGTCTCTTCCTCCAGTGGGCGCAAGTCAATGCCGCCGTCGCCGCATACGGATTGCATCCAATGCGCGACCACATCGATGCTTGGTAAAACGCCGTATTCGGCTTCCAGCGTGTTGGCCTTCCAGCCCATGATGTAATGTTGTACATCTATGGGACAGTCGATTTCCCTCAACCGGTCAATAAATGTGTGACGTAGACGGTGCACGGGCTGGTCTATCTGTTGAGCACGTAGGAAACACCTCAACCCTGAACGGCACTCTCGTCGCCTACCGTCTGCTATGTACCGAGGGAACGCATACTTTTGCCCCGGTGCAGCGGTCTCAATTACCCGCCTCGCCGCCCACAACGCCAAACCGAAAAGCGGAATCACGCGATGGCTGTCTCGTGTCTTCAGGCGCCGCCATGGCCGCTTTCGAATATGCAAGACCGGAATTTCCTCATCGAGCCGGAAGTCGTCAACACCTGCACCACAGATTTCCCAAGTTCTTGCACCAGTGTCCATGAGAATCGCCAGCAACCATCTGATGTCATCGTCAATTTCTCGACAAACATAACGCAGTCGTGAGAGCTTCTCCGGCGCAATGCGCTCAAAGCGCCGAACATCCTTTCCGAAGTCTGGGATCCGCACTCCATTGAAGGGGTTCTGTATCGGAAGATCGTTCTCGCGAATATAGAATCCCGCGACTAGACTGAGTACCCTCGCGAAGCTCCTGACACTGTGGGACTTAAAGCCGAGATCCAACTCGTTCTCCACGAAGCCACGCACATCCTTTGGCATGATCTCCGTAATGCACCGCGATGGTCCAAAGAAAGTTACTGCCTTGAGCAGAACTCTGTCCACGAGATTCATGTAGGTCTGAGTGACGCGTCCTATTTTGTGGCGTCTATAGAATGAGAAGGTCCTTTCAAGGGGAACAACCAGGGGATATCCCTTTGCGTGCTGATGAGTCGGACGGTCGGCTACCACCCTAAATTTCGGAAACGCAACAGTATTTCTCTTCATACGATACCTTCCACGGCATCTTGCCGTCGCAATCGATGCGTACACCACTTCTTTTTGGCACTCTTACATCGATATGCCAAGCCGTCGGCGATCCAATTGACAACTCATCACGCAGATGAATAACTCCTGGGAAGGTTGGTACGGATGCTCGCCTACGGGGATGCGGCAAACGCATCCCCGTGAGCCTGTAAGGCGGCGCAATCGGTGTCGGGGCCATATGTGCCGCCTCAATGCAACCTCGTGCTTTGGCGTAACGGATGCCGCGCCACACGTCGTGCCGTCTTAGTGCGGAATGATCGGCAATCGCAGGCAGGCTGGGATATTCCAACCGCTCAATGAGTCCGAGGGCCGCCGTGGCACATTCCAGATTTGTTCGTTCTTTGCTCCACTTTGGTCTCGCCGGAAGACATGTGGCGGCAATCTCGATGCGCTTCATCCAAGGAATTAGCGCTTGCGGGCTTACCCCGGCGCCATACTGGCGCTCCATACCATGAAGCGCCCATCCAGCAACGCTGGCGCGGATGAAAGCCGGGCTGCCACTCTCTTTAAGTCTCTGTACAAAGGCGCGTCGGATGTCCCCAATCCCACCTTCTACGCCTCTCGCACGAAGCCACTGATAGAGGGCCCTATTGACTGCCGGCTTCACCCTCTCGCCTTCTACGTAACGGGGAAACGCAAGTAATTGATCTTGGTTTGCTGTGTCGATCACTCGCCTCGCTCCCCACAGCGCGCACCCTATGAGAGGAATTTCACGATTACGCGCCGGTGTCCGAAGCTTTCGCCATGGATGAGGTATTATTTTTAGATGTGGCGCATCCGAGTCAAGATGTATGTCCGTGAGCGCGAGTCCGGCAATCTCATGTACATGCGCCCCAGTATCGGAAAGTATGGCTAGCAGCCAGCGAATATCGTCATCGAGATGCAGACACGCTGCCTGGATGCCTGCGAGTCGTGCGTTGCTCAAGGCTGGTCTTTTCGATCTATGCGGCCACGCTTCGCCAGCATGATATGCGTACACTGGGTTATGTCTATCGAGGCCGTACTCCCGTATGTAGCAGGCGATTCCAGCACGGAGCGTGTTCATAACGACCTGAATCCCTCCATGCCGCAATCCCATCCCCGCAAGATGGCTCAAAAATCCTTCTACATGATTACGTCGGATCCTCGTGAAGCAGATGTCGCCGAAATAGCGAACGGCCCGGGAAAAGGATCTTTCAATGATGTCTCTCGTGCCTTGGCAGTGAAATCGGTATCGCGCCGAGAGATATATTTTGAGCACTTCGGAAAGCTTGTAAGGCTGTCGAGGAAGGTCTCGCCAATTTCTGACGAACCGCTCTTGGGAAGGAGCCCGGCGACGAAAGTTCGGGCGATAGCTGCATGTTCCCACGATCTCCTCCTAGGTGGACAGTCGTTTCGATGCGGGCCGCGATAGTAAAAGTAGCAGATGACAGCGACGCCAAGAGAGATTTTTGTCAACGTGGAGTTGCCCTGTGCAACTGCGATGCAATCACAACCCATCTTTGAACAGAAGCGTCCGACGTAGCCTACGAGTAATCTTGCTTTGTCAGTGGTTGGACTCGCCCCGTGAAGGCCCGCTGTCCGATGCAGAGCCGCCACTCGAATGTCCGTGCGACAGCGATGACGAGTGGCGGAAATTGGCCGATAGGCGCCTCTTGAGGAAAAACCAAGGATCCAAGTTGAAGCCGATAGGCCGAGGTCCGAGATCGGCCATAATCTGCCGTTCGCGGCCCCCTCCTAGATTGTCAACAATCGAAGCACAAACGCGTATCGCTTGACAACTCTCCGGCAATGCGTAAAATGACTGACCAGACAGTTATTAAATGAATTTGGAGCGACTTAGCGTGGCCAGACCAAAAAGTGAGGAGAGGCGTCAGGCCATCATCGACAGTGCGATCAGACTGATCGCACGTGAAGGCCTGGGTGCGGCTACGGCCGCCATCGCGAAAGAAGCGGGGGTACCCAATGGCTCCTTGTTCACATACTTTCCAACCAAGATCGACCTGTTCAACGCGCTCTATATGGAGATCAAGGAAGAGCTGATTTCGACTGTTGACGACGGCCTGTCGGACGCAGGGGACGAGCGTGAGCAGTTGCTGCACATATGGGCGAGCTGGACTCGGTGGGGAGCAGCCAATTCCGAGAAGCGACGTGTCCTTGCCCAGCTAAGCGTATCGGACGACGTAACGGAAGCGACCAAAGAAGCTGGATTTACTGCCGCCTATCGGTCCGTCAGCCTGATCCGGCAGGTGGCCCGTCATGGCGCGTTGCGGGATCAGGATCCGGCGTTCGTTGGAGCAGTGGTGGAGTCGCTGGCGAGCACGACGATGGATTGCATGAGTCGGGATCCGAAACATGCCGAACAGGTCTGCACGGCGACATTCGAGTTTCTGTGGAAGGCCTTACGGTAAATTTTTTACCATTTAAATGACTGGCTAGTCACGCATTTAATGAAACAGGAGATTGAAATGTCTAAGGTTTGGCTTATCAGTGGAAGCGGAAGTGGTTTGGGTCGGATCATTGCCGAGACTGCGCTGGCCGCGGGCGACAAGGTCGTCGCGACCGCCCGTAACGTCCGCCAGTTGGACGAGTTGGTGGCCCAGTATGGCGCGAACATCCGGGCGGTCGAACTCGACGTCACAAACGAGTCGCAAGGCCAGGCGGCGGTCGATGCAGCGGTCGAAGCCTTTGGCCGACTTGACGTGCTTGTGAACAATGCAGGTTATGGGGATACCCGTCCGTTTGAGCAGGTTCCCTCGAACGAGTTTCGCCAATTGGTCGAAACCTGCTTTTTCGGAGTTGTGAATCTTACCCGTGCCGCGCTTCCTGTTATGCGGCAGCAGCGCAGCGGATACATCATCCAGATTTCTTCGTTGGGTGGTCGTACGGCGTTCCCAGGCAACGCGGCCTACTTTGCGTCGAAATGGGCCGTCGGTGGCTTCACTGAAGGCCTGGCGCAGGAAACCGCACCTTTTGGGATCAAGGTTACCGCTCTCGAGCCCGGTGGAATGCGTACCAATTGGGGAAAGCGCGCCCACGCAGACAGACCGGCCTTGTTGCCAGATTACGAACCCTCAGTCGGGATAAGCATGAAACAGATGGAAGGCTATTGGGGCAATGAGTCCGGTGATCCTGTCAAAGTCGCACAGGTTGTCCTCAAGATTGCTGACACTGAAACATTACCGCCGCACATTCTGCTCGGAAGCGACGCTTTCCAGTTTGCGCGTCAGGCGGAATTGGCGAGAGCAGCCGATGCGGATCGTTGGCAAGCGGTCAGCGTGTCAACTGACGTCGATGCTGTCGGTCCCATTCCGGCGTTTCCGATGAAATGACTGGGGTGTAATGCGCGGCCAATTATCCTGAGCGGCAGCTTTGAGGGAAAGCCGATGGCTGAAGTGGGTCGCAAGGCGCCATCTACGTAGCGGGCGGATGTGGCGGGTCCTCTGTCGAATCATCGTTCGCTGCGGAAAGAGGGTGGTGATGCATCGCCCGCTCCAGGTCGAGCCGATTCACGAGCCGCTGTCGCTTGACGTTCAGCGGTACCGTTGTAGGCCGCGGGGGCTCGCCATGGAAGGTGCGGGAGGGCGCGCCGAAACGGCGGTTGTCGCGCAGCGACTGCACCTCGGCCGCAATGGCCAGTGCGTGGCCCAAGCGCTTGTTCTCAACGATGGCGCCCTGGTCGACCTCTGGGAACCGGTCGTAGGTGGTGTAGGGCAGGGAAGTGCCATCCGCCCACAGCTCAATCCGCCCGTCCGGATACTCGGCCACCTCGATGTAGCGATGGATCAGGCGGCGGTGTTCTGGAAGATCCTCCAGCAGGTATAGCACCTTGGCGTACTGCAGGGTCAGGCTCTGTGAGACCTTGCGCCACTCCCGCCAGCTTAAGATCCGCGCCAGGTCCTCGTCGCCGCGCAGCGGCCGGTGTGCATCGAAGTCGCTGCGTGGCACCTTGGCGAAGCGCGCGTTGAAATCGGCCATGAAGGCGGACGCAAACGCGTTGGCGGCTGCCAGGCTGGAGATCCCGCGCAGGCGCAACTCCTTGACCAGACGGTCCTGCAGCGTGCCGTTCATGCGTTCCACGCGGCCCTTCTCAAAAGCAGTCAACTACACGTGATCTGACCGGTGGGATGCAATCCTTCCGGGTTACCCATCCCTTCCATCCGCTTTACGGGCGAGAATTCGCGCTGCTCGAATGGCGCAATGCGTGGGG
>NZ_QKWJ01000055.1 GCF_003353055.1 Cupriavidus lacunae | reverse complement strand
CGCTTCTTCGTTGCATCGTCTAACGGCTTCTTCGACACGGCGCGTATCTCCAATCAACCCGTTAGAGATGAAACGCGCCAGCCCTGAATCCGTTGTCATGTTTTTTGTAAATCTCAATAGTTGGTGTCTTCGTTGAGGACGGCGGACGCGACCGGCACGCCGAGCCGCAGACACGCGCCGCAGCGGGGTCCGGTGTCGAGAACGAGGGTGCCGTCGAGCTCGCGTGCGCGTTCCTGCATGCCCAGCAGGCCAAGATGGCCATCGGCCGCGACCCGATCGAGGTCGAAGCCGAGGCCGTTGTCCGAGATTTCCAGCGCAAGGCGATCGGCTGCCCAGTCAAGGCTCACAGTGACTTCTGTCGCCTTGGAATGCCTTGCGACGTTGGTGAGCGCTTCCTGGAAGATCCGGTAAATGCCGATCTCACGGTTGCGGTCCATACTTCGCGCGGCGCCCGTGGTGCTATAGCGCGTGGCGATGCCGTAGCGACGCTCAAAGCGGTCGAGGTCGAGGCACAGCGTGTCTTGCAGGCCCAGGTGGTCGAGGGCCCCCGGGCGAAGTCCTTCGGAAATGACGCGCACGGTTTCGATGGTCTCCTGCGTGAGCTGGAGGGTCTGGGCTGCGGTCAGCGCCAGCGTGGCGAGCGCCGGCGCCGCCGCGCCATCCTGGCGCGCCCGTGGCGTGCGATAGCGGTCCAGCGCCTCGATGCCCCGCGACAGCCGCGACAGGTCAAACTTGATCGCCGTCAGCATCCCGCCGATCACGTCGTGCAACTCGCGCGCCACGCGGTGGCGCTCGTTCTCGCGGACATTGTTGGCGCTTGCGACCAACTCCTGCAGGCGCTCGCTGGCCTCGACCAGCTCAGCGCGTTGCCGCTCGCGCTCGGTAGTGTCGATGCCGAGGCCGACGATTGCGGGCCGGCCGCGGAAGATCACGCGGGTGCCATGGGTTTCGAATGAGCCCGGGTTGCGGGATGAGGTCCGGCGAATGACGAACTGCTCGGCAGCGCCAACGCCCCTGATCTGGCGCTCGTACCGGGCCATCAGCGCATCGCGCTGCGAGGGGTTCGCCACGTCGCGAAGCCGGGCGCCGAGCAACTTCTCGCGACTGAGACCGCACATGCGCGCGAAAGTCTCGTTGACATAGCGGAAGCGGCCGTCCTGCAGGATGTAGATGCCGGCGACGGACTGCTCGACGATCCCCTTGAAGGGAACCTCGTAGTCGTCCAGGTCAACGTTCATCTCGTCCAGCCCGGCCATGGCGGCTACCTGCTATGTAAATGATGGTTGTCATGCAGGAGAATGACGATCACAATGCAGAAAGTCAAGAAAAACCATGGGATTTGACAGATGGGCCACTCACAAGCGGACAAAGCGCAAAGCAGGGAGCGCATCCTGGAACAGGCCGCGGAGCAGATTCGGGATCGCGGACTCGAGTCCGTCAGCGTCGGCAAGCTGATGCGTAGCGCCAACCTGACGCACGGCGGCTTCTATGGGCATTTCGCATCGCGCGCCGACCTGCTGCTGCACGCGCTCGAACGCGCGCTCGATGCCGGGAATGCCGCGTTCGATGCGAACAACGGGAGGGCGTCGCTCGAGTACAGCGTGACGGTACGCAGCTATCTGAGCCGCAAGCACCGCGACGCGCGCACGACCGGTTGTGCAATCGCCGCGCTGGCGGGCGACGTGGCGCGCGCCGACGAGCCGGCGCGCGAGGCGATGTCGGCCCACATCGAACGGTTCATCGGCCGGATGGACGCCGCGCTGGGCGGGGACAATCCGGACAAGGCCATGTTCGCGGTCAGCGCCATGATCGGGGCGCTGGTGGTGTCTCGTGTGATGGCCGACGAAAAGCGCGCCGACGCAGTGCTGGCCGCGGCGAAGCGGGAGTTGCTCGCTTTGCAGCAGAAGGAATGAGCCGCACCGCCGCGATCAAGACCGTCCACGGGTCACTTGAGCGCCTGGCCGTGGGGGCTCTCATGGACAATGGTTAGCGTAGCGACCCTGGCTCCTGCCTCGAATACTTCGAGGTCGCGCTGGCACAAGGGGCCAAGCTGTTGATGCCGCACCGGCGAAACCGTCAGGGCTTGCCGCATCGCTGTACTCTGCCCAAAGTCCAGGAAATAGCGGATGGTGAGCCATGCTGGACCTGATGCCGCTTCTCCCTGAGAGTACTTGTCGCATAGCCGGGCCACCGCCAGGCTCTGCGCAAAGTCATCGTCGTGCCTTGTCGCAAATGGCAGCATTCCGCTACGCCATGGCATGTAGCTATTTGACGGTAGCTCGCCATTCAGGACAACATGCGCGCTACCAACGATGGCTCCCGCCTGCCTGAGCTCGGCCAACCACCGCTGCTGCCGACCGTCCCCGTGCTTCAGACGTGCGTCGACGTCGCATCTGCCCTGATGCAATGGCCTGCCAACGTGGGCCGTCAACACGACTGGGCTGAATGCGCCGCACGTCGACTCCATCACCGACCTTAGCAGTAATTCCGCCACACCCGGCTGTCCGAGGGTTGCGCGTGGCGCCCGCGCTTGTTGTGCGATTCGCGAAGTTCCCCTAGACCCTCGTGGACCGGACGACGTGCAATCCATTTCTCCCCCCTGCACTGTTGCAGGCGCCGCCAAGGCGCTTATGGGTCTCCACTATAGCGAGGTGCTATCCAGAAGAGCGATCCCGGGAGAAATAGAGAAAAATCTGACACGGATTCGTCTGCAGCGCTGGGAGTTGCAAGCGTCGACCGTGTGGGATTGAGTGCGCCCTGGGCATGTCGCGTTGTCGGTCAGGTCATGGGCGTACTCGCAGGCCCCTGGCGCCTGGGCACTACTCTTCCTGGAACGCTTCCTCGCGCTTGGCCTTGATCGACGGCAGCGCCACCACGGCCACCAGCACAGCCGCGGCGATCAGCAGGCTGAGCGACAGCGGACGCGTCACGAACACGGTGAAGTTACCCCGCGACAGCAACAGCGCCCGGCGGAAGTTCTCCTCCATCATCGGTCCGAGCACGAAGCCCAGCAGCAGCGGTGCCGGCTCGCACTTAAGCTTGATGAACAGGTAGCCGATCACACCGAAGCCAGCGGCGGTAAAGACGTCGAAGGTCTGGTTGTTGACGGAGAAGACGCCAATGCAGCAGAACGTCAGGATGGCCGGGTACAGGAAGCGGTAAGGTACCTGCAGCAGCTTGACCCAGATCCCGATCAGCGGCAGGTTCAGGATGATCAGCATGAAGTTGCCGATCCACATCGAGGCGATCAGGCCCCAGAACAACGCCGGGTTGCTGGTCATGACCTGCGGGCCGGGCTGGATGTTGTGGATGGTCATCGCGCCCACCATCAGCGCCATCACCGCGTTGGGCGGGATGCCCAGCGTCAGCAGCGGGATGAAAGACGTCTGCGCCGCGGCGTTGTTGGCCGATTCCGGACCTGCCACGCCTTCGATGGCACCCTTGCCGAACTCATGCGAGTACTTCGAGGTCTTCTTTTCCAGCGAGTACGCCGCGAACGACGCCAGCGCCGCGCCACCGCCGGGCAGGATGCCCAGAATGGAGCCTAGCGCGGTACCGCGCAGCACGGCCGGCGCCATGCGCCTGAAGTCCGCCTTGGAGGGCCACAGGTTGGTGACGTGATCGGTGAAGGTTTCGCGATTTTCTTTCTGTTCGAGGTTGGCGATGATTTCCGCGAAACCGAACATGCCCATGGCCAGCGCGACGAAATCGACGCCATCGGTCAACTCCGGCACATCGAAGTTGAAGCGCGCGGCTCCCGAGTTCACGTCGGTGCCGACCAGCCCCAGCAGCAGCCCCAGCACGATCATCGCGACCGCCTTGGGTAGCGAGCCCGAGGCCAGCACCACGGCGCCGATCAGGCCCAGGCACATCAGCGAGAAATATTCGGCGGGACCGAACTTGAACGCCAGTTCCGACAGCGGCGTGGCGAACGCAGCCAGGATCAGCGTGGACACGCAACCGGCGAAGAAGGAGCCCAGGCCTGCTGTGGCGAGCGCCACCCCCGCTCGTCCTCGCCGCGCCATCTGATAGCCGTCGATAGTGGTGACCACCGATGACGATTCACCCGGCAGGTTGACCAGGATGGCGGTGGTGGAGCCGCCGTACTGTGCGCCGTAGTAAATCCCGGCCAGCATGATGAGCGCGGCCACCGGCGGCAGCGTGTAGGTAACCGGCAGCAGCATGGCGATGGTGGCGAGCGGCCCGATGCCCGGCAGCACGCCGATCAGCGTACCGAGCACGCAGCCGAGGAAGCAATAGGCAAGGTTCTGCAGCGTCAGCGCCGTGGAGAATCCAAGGGCCAGATGTTCGAATAGTTCCATTTTTGGCCGTCTCCTTAACCCGTAATGAATGCCGGCCATACCGGCATCTGCAGATTGATGCCGTACACGAAGGCGCCCAGGCTGATCAGCACCAGCACCACGCTGTTGAGCAGCGCACCCTTCCAGCTGAATTCGTGGCTGGCCATCGAGGAGACCAGTACCAGCAAGAAGACCGACAGCACCATGCCCAGCGGCTTGAGCAGCAGGCCGAACAGCACCACCGAACCCAGGATCCAGAGCAGGGTCTTCAGGTCCCAGCGTGCGAGATGGTCTTCTTCGCCCTTGGACGACAACGAACCGATCAGCACCAGCACACCAAGCAGTGCCAGCACCAGTCCGAGCAGGAATGGGAAGTATCCGGGCCCCATCTTCGCGGCCGTTCCCATGGAATAGCCGCGTGCGACCCACGAAAAGCCGAATCCGACCAGAATGAACATCAGGCCGGAGGCAAAGTCCTTTTGGCTGCGTATGCGCAAAGCGATTCTCCTCACAGTACAGGAAATGCGACGCCGCACTGCGCGCAGCCTCAGGCGCAGAGTGTTCCGGGCATGCAGGCGCACACCCGAAGGGATGGATCGAAGTTAGAAAGCCAATCTTTCAGACGGCTTTCAAAGGTCATAGCTTAGGGGTATGTCCCGATATGGCCCCAAGCGCGGATGGCACGGCAAGACATCAGGTCATGATGCACATGCGCTCCGCCATGGACGACAGCCATGCCGCCGCCCAGAGCCTGTCCAGCCCGACTCGATTGGCGTCTCCGGCAGGCTAAAACCGATACCCCAGGCCCAGCACCATCACATCGGTATCTCGGCTATTGGTCGTGACAGTGCGATGCCAGGAAAAGCGCGTAGTCCAGGACGGACTGATGCGATAGCTCGCCGACATGGTGAACAGGCCAAGCGTACGCGTGACGCCGCCACCGTCGTCATGGTCCCGCGCGGAATACGGACCAAAGCCGATTCCAAGCGCCAGATGGTCATTGAAGAATGGCCGCACCAGCCAGGCTTGCGCTGCCCGGCCCTGCCGGCGCACGACCCGGGCATCGCCCTCGTTCAGATAAGTGGCCGTGAGGTCTACGTACGGCAGGTGTTGGTGTCGATGCTACCGCCCGCCCGCAGGCCGTCCCAATGGGACAGGCCGGACACAAGGCGATGTTGCATAGCGGTGCTCCCGATTGCGCATGCCAGGCGCCCATGATGCTGTGTTCACCGAAGCGCTTCAAGCCCCCGACAGCGCCAACGCAACACTTGGCAGACAACAGGAAGAACGGAATACCAGAAGCGCCAGCCATGTCTACACGAGCTGGCCAGTCCTTGCTGACGGTCTTGTAATAATTGGTGCGATTTCGTACAGAGCAAAAGATCGCGGGCCACTAGTCTGGATCATCAGAACCCGCCGCTGCCTCGAGTGGGCGTACCGGTCTCCGTGGAGGATCGGATGGATCGTTTTTACCTGTTAGACGCGTCGTACTGCCCAAGCGTGATCATGGGACGCGTTCCCATTTATAGCGGCACGCCTGAGCGCGCCGCCGCATCGCAAATGACCGCATTTACCGCGGCCCTGCAGGCGCACACCGGCCAATGCTTCCAAAACTACGCTGCACTGCACGATTTCTCGGTATGGGAGTACCGGACGTTCTGGCAATGCTTCCTGCAGTGGTCACAGGGGCTCGCGTGGTCCGGCAGCACCGAGCCGGTCTGCGTCGGCGACGAGTGCGAGCATGCATGCTTCTTCCCGCAGGTCCAGCTGAACTACGCGGACAACCTGCTTGGCCTGGCGGTCGCGGCGCCCGACACGCCCGCGCTGACCGCATGTTACGCAGATGGCCGGCGTGTACGCCTGACCCGCGGCGAACTGCGCAATCGGGTAGCTCGTCTCGCGCATGCGCTGTCGGCGCTGGGGCTGCGCGAAGGGGACCGCGTGGCTGGTGTCATGCGCAACGACGCGGATGCGGTCGTTGCCGCGCTGGCCGTCACCGCGCTCGGTGCAACGCTCTCGACTGCCGCGGCCGAGATGAGCGTCGAGACGATCCTCGATCGCTTCGCGCCGCTGGCGCCGCGACTGCTGTTCGCCCACACTGCGGAGCGGGCGTTCGACAAGAGCGTGGCGCTGGCGGACAAGGTCGCCGGTCTGGCTGCTGCGTTGCCGTCGCTGCAGGGCATCGTCCGGCTCGACGACGGAACCTTGCCGGACACGGTCAGGCAGCGGGTCTATTCGCTTGGCGAACTGATCGGCAGTGGTGATGCCGGAAACTTCGTGTGGCGGCACTTCCCGTTCAACCATCCGCTTTTCATCATGTTCTCGTCGGGCACTACGGGCAAGCCGAAGTGCATCGTGCACGGCGCCGGCGGCAGCCTGCTTGAGCATCTGAAGGAGCATCGGCTGCACTGCGACCTGCGGCCCGGCGATCGAATGTACTTTCACACCACCTGTGCGTGGATGATGTGGAACTGGCAGTTGTCGGCGCTCGCGTCCGGGGTCGAGATCGTGACGTATGACGGCCCGATCTCGACGGTCGATGCGTTGTGGCGCCTCGTCGCCGACGAGCGCGTCACCGTGTTCGGCACAAGTCCCGCTTACCTGAAGATGTGCGAGGATGCTGGCCTGGTGCCAGGGCGGCAATTCGATCTCGCCGCACTGCGCGCGATGATGTCGACCGGCGCGGTGCTGTTCGACGCGCAGTTCGAATGGGTGCGCGATCACGTGAAGCCGCTGCCCCTGCAGTCGATCTCCGGCGGCACGGACATTCTCGGCTGCTTTGTGTTGGGGAACCCGAACCTGCCGGTCTATGCGGGGGAAGCCCAATGCAAGAGCCTTGCGCTCGATGTTCAGGCGTGGGAACAGGGTGCCCGCACCAGCGGAATCGGCGAACTGGTCTGCGCGAACCCGTTTCCGTCACGTCCGCTCGGCTTTTATGGCGACACGGACGGCAAGGGGTTTCACGCTGCCTATTTCAGCAGCAACCCGGGTGTCTGGACCCACGGCGATCGCATCGAGTTTTCGCCGGAAGGCACTGCGCGGCTGCATGGCCGTTCCGATGGCGTGCTGAATGTTCGCGGCGTCAACATTGGTCCCGGCGAAATCTATCGTGTGCTGCGCGATATCCCGGACATTCGCGAGGCGCTGGTGGTCGAGCAGCGCTCACCCACCGCGCCGCCTGACCGCACGCACGCGCAAAGGTACGACCAGCACATCGTCCTGCTGCTGGTCTTGCAGGATGGCGCCGTGCTGACTGGCGCGCTGGCCGCCCGGGTGCGCCGCGAGCTCGCACGTCGCGCGTCGCCGGCCCACGTGCCCGACCGGATCATCGCTGTCGACGAGTTGCCGGTCACGCATAACGGCAAGCTGTCCGAAGCGGCCGCGCGCAATGCGGTCAACGGCCTGCCGGTCGGCAATGCCGCGGCGTTACGCAATCCGGGGTGCCTCGACGCGATCCGGAACCATCCGGCACTGAACCTGGCGGCGCGCGAACTGGCATCCGCCGGCGAGGCGCGCGAAGAACTCGAACGTCATTTGCAGGGGCTATGGGAGAAATTGTTCGATTTCGCGCCAATCGGTCGCGATGACAACTTCTTCGAACTGGGTGGTCATTCGTTGCTCGCGGCGCGGTTGCTCGCCGATGTGCATCGGTCAACCGGGCGCACAGTTCCACTCGCGACGCTGCTGATCGCGCCAACGATCGCGCGCCTCGCCGCGGCGATCGACGAGGCCGCAACGCCTCGGTCGCCGATCCTCGTGCCCGTGCGCGCCGGCGCCGGGACACCGCTATTCATCGTGCATGGCGCGAGCGGCTCGGTGATGGAATGCTGGGGAATGGTCTACGCGCTGCGCAGTTCGCGCCCGGTCTATGGACTGCAGGCGCAAGGCCTTGATGGCGAGCCGACACAGCTACGCGTCGAAGATATGGCGGCGAGCTACATCGAACAGATGCGCACCGTGCAGCCGCGCGGACCATACGCGCTGGCCGGCTACTCGTTCGGCGGACTGGTCGCATTCGAAATGGCGCAACAGCTGACGCGCGCCGGCGAGCACGTCAAATTCCTGTGCCTGCTCGATACCTATGTGGGCGAGCATTTCCTGCCATGGGGTGCCTGGATGCGGTACTGCGGCAGCTATCTGGGATGGCAGTGGCGCAAGCTGCGCGCCGTGCCTGCGTCGCAGCTTTTTGCTTACCAGACGTACCTGCTCGGGAAGGCGGCCGGTCGCGTGGGAATAAGACCCTGGCGCATGACGCCCCAGCCGGACGCCTTCACCGAATCGTTGCCGCCTGCGCTTCGGCGCGTGCGTGAAACGATGGGACTCGCAATGACGGCCTATCGGCCGCTGCCGTATCACGCGGGTCCGATTGCCTATGTGCGCGCGGCGATTCGACAGGAGCATCGCGGCGACCCGATATCGCTGTGGCAGCGTGTCGCGCGCGGCGGCTTGTTGATTGCCGAAGTGCCCAGCAGCCATATCGATATGCTCCTCGAACCGAATCTACAGGTCGTCGCCGCGGTACTGGACGACGGCTTGGCGAACGCGTGACACGGCTGGCGTGTTTGGAGAGGCGCCACAAGGCGCGAGCGGGGATCGGACGATATGCAGCACGATTTTGTCACCGCACGGGACGCAGGACGTACCGCGTCGCTTTCTCTGCCTGAACCGGGCGGCCTCTCGTTGCCGCAAAGCGCCGTGCATGTGTGGGTACTGGATGACGCTCTGGTCGAACCAGTAGGTTCGGCGCTCGCGCACACGCTTTCCCCGGATGAGCAACAGCGTGCCCAGGCCTACATCCACGAATGGCACCGCAATGACTTCATTGCCCGGCGGAGCCTGCTCCGCTGGCTGATCGGCGGCTATCTGGCCTGCAAACCCGAATCTCTGCGCTTTAGTGTTACGCCGTTCGGCAAGCCCGTCGTGCAGTGGCCGCACGCTGCAAGGATCGCATTCAGCGTTTCCCACACTGACGGGATGACGCTGCTCGCTTTCGCATGGGACTGCCGCATCGGCGTGGACGTGGAGCGGCGAATTGACGGCCTGGACGTTGGCGGCCTTGGACGCGGGATATTCTCTCTGATCGAGGAGGAGGCGCTTGACCGGATGCGACCCGATGCGGCTGCCACCCTGCTCAGTATCTGGACCCGAAAGGAGGCTCTGCTGAAGGCGCTCGGCACGGGTCTCTCCGGCGAGCCGAACGCCTATACGACGGAAGACGATTTGCTGCTCGGCGCGGGCCACTGGTGTGCTTCGCATCGTGGCAAGACTATTTCCGGCTGGACGTGTCTCGATCTCGTCTTCGGGCCGGATGTCCGCGCCGCGGTGGCCGTGTCGATCGAAGATGCAAGCGTCACCTTCCACCGGGCGAGACGCCTGTGAAGTGCGTCACCGGGCCAACCTGCAAGTGTTGCACCGGGAGAGATGACGTCCAGATAGCGGAGCAACCGAATGCGCCGCATGGATCACCCCCTCGATCCGATAGGCCGTGTTGCGCGATAGCCTCCAACCTTCCGGCCCGGGTCCGTCGCGGAACACGTTACGTTACACGTAACACCCTCCCGCGGGCTCCCAGTCGTCCGCAAAGCCCGGCAGGTTTGCGTCAATCTCCCGGAAACCCGCGACAGGCCTGGCTCCCGCGCTTGCCCACGATGGCACGAGACTGCCTTGCCAGAGCTGGCATTGCCCTTGCAGGTTCTGGTCCAACGCTGGCCACGAAGCCAACGCCGGCAAAACGGGGGAAACAACGATGAACTGGACGAACCGTGGAGCGGCCGCCTGGGAGCAGGTCCTGGGGCGCAGCCGCGAGGCACATGCCGTGGTGATCGATGACATGCCGGTTTACCGCCACGGCGTCATGCACCTGCTAGGCAAAATGCCGGGCATTGGCCGGGTGGAACTGGTGGAGCCGAACGCGCTGGCGGCACGCAACGCAAGCCTGCCGGCGCCGGCGCTGCTCGTATTCGGCATGCCGCCGGATCTTGCCGACGGCTGGCAGCTGCTGCGCCTGGCCAGCCTGGTGCTAAAGCCGAGGCGCCTGCTGCTGGTCTCGGACAATATGTGGCAGCGCCTGCCGCCAGGCCTCGACGGCCGCTTTGCCCGCTCCCTGTCCAGATCCGCATCGCTCGCAGCGATCGAGCGGGACGTGCGCGCGCTGCTGGACCTTCCGCCCCCTTTGGAAGCCCCGCCCGAGCAACACGCCGGGCCCGCCGGCGTCCGGCGCCCGTTCCACGTACTTGCGTAAGCCGTCCACGCGGCCACGGACTGCGGCGGCGTCCGCACGCTCATGGCGCTGTAACGAACCCAGCACGACACCACCGGATGCGGGTGCTTGCGCCCAGGTCATGGGTGACTATGTACGCTCTGCTCCCCGGATCTGGTCCAGCACCTCGGCCTCGACTTCCGGATTGGCTTCGCCATCCCTGGTAGCAATCAATGCTTTCGGCGTGAGCGGGATCAAAGGCAGGATCAGCGCGTACACCGCGGTCGTCGCGATCACACAGTATGTGAAGCCGTACGTTGGGCTGCTGTTATAGATCCATGAGCCCAAGAGATCGCCGGCACGCGCCGAGAGCGCGAGAACGCCATCCACCAGCATCATCAAGGTTCCTTGCAGACCTGGCGGACAGGCCCGCATCGCGAGATCGAAGTATGCAGCCGTGGCGACACCGCCCATCAGCCCTATCGGTGCCGCTAGGACAAGCGCGAGATTGGCTGAGTGAATGAATGCCAGCGGAATCATCTGCGGCACTGCGATGATCGTTCCCCACCACAGCAACTTGTTCAGCGCTACCCGCTTGCACAGGAAGCCATACAGCAAAAATGTCGGGATGAACGCGGCGGCAAAGATACCGTTGTAGTACGAATAAACGGCATCCGATGCATGCAGTTCATTGGTCAGATAGAACTGCAGCGGCGTGGCCGCTCCTGGCGCAAAGTTCCACAGAAAGCAGATGAGAACCGCTGGATAAACGGCCTTGTGCTTCACCAGCCGCCTGACATTCCCAACGAGATCCGCGCCCCTGGCTTGCGGCTTCTCGTAGATATGGCCGAAGACGGAAACGGGCTTCCAGAGCGCCAGCACGGCAATCGATAAAGCAGCCATCGCCACCAGGAGCAAGGCTTCTTTCGCGGCAAGATGATCGGAGATATAGCCGGAGGCAAACGCTCCGGCAACGACCGGGACGGAGCCGACTACGTTCAACAGCGCGCTCAGGCGCCCGGACATGAGCTTCTCCTGGCCCACCAGGGCAATCAACCCCTGATAGGCTGCGGCGATAAACCGGGACGACAGCATTGCCAGCAGCATCCCGATGACCAGTCCCTCGTATGAGAAGCCCGAAAACGCCATCCAGACGAGTGCCACCGCGGTCGCCGGAGCAAAGATCAGGAAGAAGCCGCGGTCCCGCAATCCCAGCGGGTTCCATTGGTCGCGCGCCAGGCCAAAAGCGAACGCAACGTACACGGGTATGCCTGTGACCAGCCGGAATGTCGAGATCTGCGTCGCCGTCGCATGCAACTGGTTCTTGAGTATGTACGACGTCTGTATATCAACGAGGTAGCCGGCCGGCGTTGCCAGAGCGATGAACAGGGTCAGCAAGCCGAAATACAGCAGGGTTCGGTCACTGCCCTCGGAACGACGACCAGAAGGGGCCAGCATTTTCGTGGCTTAACAGCAAGACTGGGATTTCGACCTGCGACAATTGCCGGACATGGCGTGAAGTCCTTGCCCGCGGGCGATTCCGTGGGTTGCGCGGCAGCCGGCTTCTCGGGAACCGCCCAGGCGGCCGCCTGTCAGCCCACGCTACTGTTAGCGTAGGCGAAAAAATGAGATTTGATGTTCCGAGACCTGCCCTTGGCCGGTCGAAGTCAGCTGTGGAATCAACCAGTCGGTGCAACACACTGAATGCTGTATGGGCGGCAGGCTTACACTCGGATCACGATCAGCAGAACGCCAACCAATACAGCCGGCACCGCGCAAAGCACGCCAAGGAATAACGCGAAAGGCACCGAGCGGCCGTCGAGGGCGTGGGTGATCTGCCCCTGCTGACGCGGGGCAACCTCGCTCATGTGGCGCGGTTCGGCGTCGATATCGCGGTGCAGGAATTTCATGACTAGTTGCATCGAAGGCTCCGAGACAGGTGAGCGTTCAGGAACTCCGGGCGATGCACTGGCGGCCCGGGAATACGCTGGTCAGCCACGACCGGACTTCAACCATCAAGCCAGTGCCGGGTCGATCCTGGTTCGCCCCTGGTGATTCCAGAGTGGGGTTGGTCTGAGCGCTGGCGTCGTATCTGGATTCTGTACACGCCGAAGCAGAATAGGTACCGACCAAACGACGGACTGCAGCACGGATGGATCAAAAAGAAGATTGATTCAGACCTGAAACGCCGCATGGGGAGCGGTGACGGTCGTTCTGATGCGCCAGGTGTTCCACTACCGCAGCATTGGCGCGGAGCTGCTAATGTGCATTGAGAAAGCGCCGCTCGTGGCCGCGCTGGCGGCCTCGCCCCGGCGCGCCATCGGCGGAGTCTTCCCTCTTTCCTGTGGAGGCACCTTGAACTTGCGCCATCCAGACCGGCGGGAGTCCACCTCGGCAGGCGCCTTCCTTTGCGGGATGCCTCGAAATGCACAATTTCTCAAGAGGCCTTGCCCTGGTGGCACTCGCCACACTCATCTGGCCAGCCGCTGTGAACGCCGCGGCTTCCGACGCCGAGGCACCCCGCGCGCAAAGCCCCAAGCCCGCCGAACCGTATGAAGGCCGGAAGCGGGAGCGGAGGAAAGAGCGGGCCGAGCAGCCCAGGCAGGGGCAGGAGCGCCCGGTGGCCGGGCAGCAGGAGGGCAAAACGACCGGCCCCTAGTGCGATTGCACGGCGGGAAGTGCCGGAAGTAGTGAGGTGTGGAAAAAATGCGCCGCGCGGGCCCCGTTCGCCGCGAAAATCATTTGCTCGCCGCTGTGGCCTTTTGCTATGCTTCGGCCCGTCATCACTACGGGTTTTTCCCATGGACAGTTGTTCTGCTCGGCCCCAGGCCGAACTCTGAACGGCTAGTCAGTCAAGGCGACGTCTCGCCACTGCCTAGCCGATAACGGCGGGTAGTGGCATCCACGCAGGTTCTCTGCGTGCCCATCTCCCGATTTTTTGTTTGCGACCTGCACCGCGAGGGTAGCGCCGGGCGACTTTCGTCCGCGCTCAAGCCCTTTGCCGCCGGTCGTCCGTGCCTACGCGTGCCTTAGAAGCGCGTGAGGGAGATCCCATGAACCTTCAATTCCTGACGACCTTTTTCGGCGGGTTCCTTCGCTCGCGCCGGGTCGCCCACCATTTCCGCCGGCTGGCGCTGTTCGAATCGCTGGGCGAGCCGGGCCCGTCGCGGGCCATGCCGGAGCACCTGACGCACGACCTGAAGCGGGCGGCCAGGGACGACGTGGCCGCCGTGCTGGTGCGGCTGCATTCGCACGAAGACGGTCTGACCAGCCCCGAGGCGGAGGAGCGCCTGAAGCGCTTTGGCCCCAACGAAGTCGATCACGAAAAGCCGCTGCCGGCGTGGCTGCACCTGTGGCATTCGTACCGGAACCCATTCAATCTGCTGCTGACGGTCCTGGCCGTGATCTCCTACCTCACGGAAGACATCAAGGCTACCCTCGTCATCGGCACGATGGTGATCCTGTCGACCCTGATCCGCTTCGTGCAAGAGCGCCGCTCGAACCAGGCCGCCGAAGCCCTGAAGGCCATGGTCAGCACCACTGCCACCGTGGTGCGGCGCGACCTGGCGGCCGCGGCGTCGGAAACCAGCGCGCAATACTTCAATGTGCAGTTGCACTCCCGGCCGCCGGCCAAGATGGAAGTGCCGCTGCGCGACCTGGTGCCAGGGGAAATCGTGGCGCTGTCGGCCGGCGACATGATCCCCGCCGATTGCCGCATCCTGTCCGCCAAGGATCTGTTCATCAGCCAGGCGGCCATGACGGGTGAATCGCTGCCGGTGGAGAAATTCGCCGAGCGACGCGGCCATACCGAAAGCCCGCTGGATCTCACCAATATCGCCTTCATGGGCACCAACGTGGTCTCCGGCGCAGCCACCGCGGTGGTGCTGGAGACTGGCAACCGGACGTATTTCGGTACGCTGGCGGCCCGGGTGACGGCCGCCGGGCCCGCGGTCACCGCGTTTCAGGCCGGCGTGAACCAGGTGAGCTGGCTGCTGATCCGCTTCGCCCTGGTGATGGTGCCGATCGTACTGCTGGTCAACGGCGTCACCAAGCACGACTGGATGGAGGCCTTCCTCTTCGCCTTGTCCGTGGCCGTGGGCCTGACCCCGGAAATGCTGCCGATGATCGTCACCTCGACGCTGGCCAAGGGCGCAGTGCTGCTGTCGCGACGCAAGGTCATCGTCAAGCGGCTGGACGCGATCCAGAACTTCGGCGCCATGAACGTGCTGTGCACTGACAAGACTGGCACGCTGACGCAGGACAAGATCGTGCTGGAGCGCCACACCGATGTGCTTGGCCATGGCTCCGACGACGTGCTCAAGCATGCCTACCTGAACAGCTATTTCCAGACCGGCCTCAAGAACCTGCTGGACCGCGCGGTGCTGGAGCATGCCGAGCTGCAGAAGGAGCTGATGCCGGTGCGGGACTACCGCAAGGTGGACGAGATCCCGTTCGACTTCCAGCGCCGCCGCATGTCGGTAGTGGTGTCCGAACGGGAAGACCACAACGAGCTGATCTGCAAGGGCGCCGTCGAAGAAATCCTGAGTGTCTGCACGCGCGTGCAGGTCAAAGGCGAGGTGTTGCCGCTCGACGATGCGCTGCTGGCGCAGGTGCGGCAGGTGACGCACGACCTCAATGAGGAGGGCCTGCGCGTGGTGGCCGTGGCCATGAAGGAAACGCCGCCGGGACTGGCCACCTACGGCGTGGCCGACGAGCGCGACCTGACCCTGGTCGGCTACATCGCCTTTCTCGATCCGCCCAAGGAGTCCACCGCTCCCGCCTTGCAGGCGCTGGCGGCGCACGGCGTCACGGTCAAGGTCCTCACCGGGGACAATGAACTGGTGACCGCAAAGATCTGCCGGGAGGTCGGGCTGGCGATCGAAGGCGTGTTGCTGGGGCCGGAGGTCGAGAAGATGGACGCCGCCGCGCTCGCGCGGGCGGTCGAGACGCACAACGTGTTCGCGCGCCTGTCGCCGCTGCACAAGGAGCGCCTGGTGCACGCCCTGCGCGCCAACGGCCACATTGTCGGCTTCATGGGCGACGGCATCAACGACGCGCCGGCGCTGCGCGCGGCCGACATCGGCATCTCGGTGGACAGTGCAGTGGACATCGCCAAGGAAGCGGCCGACATCATCCTGCTGGAAAGAAGCCTGATGGTGCTGGAGCAAGGCGTGATCGAAGGGCGGCGCACCTTCTGCAACATGCTCAAGTACATCCGCATGACGGCCAGCTCCAACTTCGGCAACGTCTTCTCCGTGCTGGTGGCGAGCGCCTTCCTGCCGTTCCTGCCGATGCTGCCCCTGCAACTGCTGGTGCAGAACCTGCTGTATGACATCTCGCAGATCGCGATTCCGTTCGACCGCGTCGACGACGAACTGGTGGCGAAGCCGCTCAAGTGGAATCCCGGTGATATCGGGCGCTTCATGGTCTTCTTCGGACCGATCAGTTCGATCTTCGATATCACCACCTTTCTGGTCATGTGGTTCGCATTTGGCGCCGATACCGTGGGCAAGCAGTCCTTGTTCCAGTCCGGCTGGTTCGTGGTGGGCTTGCTGACGCAGACGCTGATCGTGCATATGATCCGCACCCCCAAGCTGCCCTTTGTCGAAAGCCGCGCGGCCGCGCCGCTGCTCGTGATGACCGGCCTGGTCATGGCCATCGGGGTGTTCCTGCCGATGGGAGCGCTGGCCGGGTACTTCAAGCTGCAGGTCCTGCCACCCGCGTACTTCCCCTGGATGGTCGGCATCGTGCTGGGCTATGCGTTGCTGACCACGGCGATGAAGCGGGTCTACATCCGCCGGTTCGGCTGGCAGTAAGCCGTACCTCCGGCCGGGTCGACACCCGGCCGCGCTGCCGGGCTTCATGACGGCCGCGTGACACAATCGTGCCATTCCTGGCAGGTAAAAGGGACCGGTTTGGTCCCGCTCCATATCAGCTATGACCCTTGAAGCCATCCAGAACATCAATCTCGAATCGTTGCTCGATACCGGCATCAGCCTGACCACGGCATTCGTGCTGGGTGCGGTGATCGGCTACGAGCGGCAGTACCGGCAGCGCACCGCCGGCCTGCGGACCAACGTCCTGGTGGCGGTGGGCGCGGCCATCTTCGTGGATATGGCCAACCGGCTGGCAGGCCACGATGGTGCCGTGCGCGTGGTGGCGTATGTGGTTTCGGGGATCGGGTTTCTCGGCGCCGGTGTGATCATGCGGGAAGAAGGCAACGTGCGGGGGCTTAACACCGCTGCCACGCTGTGGGGCTCGGCCGCGGTAGGCGCCAGCGCCGGCGCAGACTTGATCCTGGAGGCTGCGCTCGGCTGCCTGTTCGTGCTGGCGTCCAACACGCTGCTGCGTCCGCTGGTCAACCGCATCAACCAGCAGCCCATCGATACCCCCGCGGTGGAAGTCACCAATACCGTGTACGTCATTGCACCGCGGCCACGCCAAAAAGAAGCGTTGCGGTTGCTGGAGGATGCTCTGGAGGCGGGCAACCATCCGACCCGCGACCTGGTCGTCCATGCGTTTGGCGAGCAGGACGTTGAGATCGAAGCGGTGCTGATGTCGACCTCCGTCGATGGCGATCAGCTCGACGCCATCGTGGCGCAACTGGCCGCGTCCGACGCGATCGGCCAAGCCTTCTGGAGTCCGAGCACGACCGAGTAAGTTGGCTGCCTGGCCGCATCACCGGGATGCCATCGGCGTCGTCATGGTTGACCCGCGGCCCTGGGATAGTGTTTCGGTGGTGTGGCCGGTCCCTTCGGCCTACTGTATCGCTCCTTCGCTCGTCTCACCGGACTGAGCAGGATTGCAACAGATTACGGTGTGCGTGCCGGCGCACCAGATCCTGACTAGCGAGAGCTGCGTCAGCGACACTGGCGAGAATGCTCTGGTTCATGAACGCCTGAAGACTGGGTCGGCATGCTCTCCGTCAACGTCGACACCGGACCGAACAGAAGGGCCCGATAAACTAGAATTATTCACAGTCGCCCTTATGCGGAGGCGGCTATCGCCCTGGGTCCGGTTCGATGCGCGGAGGTGGGTAAGTATTGGCTGCGCTGTGGACATCTGAGGGAATAAATGAGGCGCCTGCCACGCTTGTATTGAGCGCCATTTCGCGTTGAGCATTGCGCAGCCGGGGTGTACCTCAAAAGAAGGAGGTGCCCAATGGAAGCCTCGCGTCACTTCTTTGCCTTCGAATCACCCACGCGATTTATCCAGGCGCCGGAAGTCCCTCCCCCAACCCGGTTCATGCTCCGACATTTATGCGGCGTCATGTGTGGCGTCGGCCTCCTTGTACTGTCGTTGGGATCCTCCCCTGCAGGTGGAGAACCGATCATTCCACCGACATCCACGGTCGCGTCGACCGTTCCGACCAACCATGACCTCAATCCGTACGGCATTGCTTTCGTGCCTGCCGGCGTACCGGCGGGGAATGCACTGAAGCCGGGGGACGTCGTGGTGTCCAATTTCAACGCACCTTCCAACAAGCAAGGCACGGGAACGACCATCGTCAAGCTGGTGACCGACGGCAAGCCAGTCACCTTTTTCCAGGGGCACAATCTGGGGCTCACCACCGCACTGGCTGTGCTGAACAGCGGGTTCGTTCTGGTCGGCAATCTTCCGACGACGAATGGCTCAGCCATCAGCTCAACCAGCTCGCTATTGGTGATCACCCCGCAAGGCGAGCTTCTCAGCCAGCTGAACGATCCAACCCTCCTGGACGGTCCGTGGGACATGACGGTCATCCTCGATCAGGGATCGCAGGTCACGGCGTTCGTATCGAACGTGTTGAACGGAACGGTGGCAAGGATCGACATCAACATTGGCCCGAGCGGCGCGACGCTCTTGAACAGCTCGCATATCATTGCGTCCGGCTACGCGCACCGAACCGATCCCGCAGCGCTCGTTCTCGGACCAACAGGACTGGCCTATGACTCGGCCCACGATGTGCTCTATGTCGCATCAACCAACGACAATGCGGTGTTCGCAGTGGCGGGCGCTGCGGCGCTCACGCACGACAATGGGCCGGGAAGCGTGATCTATCAAGACAATGGCCACCTTCACGGGCCGTTGGCATTGGCGCTTGCGCCGAACGGAGATCTGGTCACAGCGAACGGCGACGCGGTTAACCCTGATCCGGCACATGCGAGCGAAATTGTCGAGTTCACGCCCCAAGGGCAATTCATCGCGCAGATGCAGGTCGATCCGACGCCTGGCTCCGCGTTCGGCCTCGCATTCGGGCTGAGCAGCAGTGGCCAGTCACAATTCGCGGCGGTGAACGACAACACGAATACCGCAACCGTCTGGACGTTGCGCCCGATCGGCGGCAATTGACCTTGGGATCGCTTCAGGAAACGGAAAGCTCCAAATACCGCTTGAGCAGGGGCGTGACGACCTGCTCAAGCCTCTCCGCTGTCCAGGCCGGACTGGCATCGTCCCACCCGTTATCGGCGAGCACCCCTGCGCGATCGATGGTGAAGTTCACGGGCAGGCGCCAGATCCGGCCGTAGCCACCCGCGTAGGCACTCCCCATCAGCCCGACCGGAAAGGCGAGGCTGGAAGCCATCTTGCGCACGTCAGCGATGGAATCCGGAGTGTCCAGGCATAGTCCGCATTGACGTCACGCAGCCGCTGCATCACCGCCGCCTGGAACTGGCCGTTGACGAAGGCGTCGAAATTCTGGCTGACTGGCTGGTAATAGTACGCGCCGAGGATCAGGTCAGTGCTGCCGGTACCGGGTTGCAGGCTGGCGTCGAGCGCCTGACCCGCGGCCGCATTCGGGCCTGACGAGAATATCCCACCGAACGGCGCGCAGCGGCGCCGCCGATGACGTGCGGCGGAACGTCGCACGACGCTCTGCTACCCCGCGCGACGACGCTGCAGGGTCCGGATGCATCACATCCTCGGCTGGCGGCGCTAACGCCTGTGGAGCTCGCTACTGCACGGTGATTGTCGCCTTCATATTCGGATGTATGCCGCAGAAGACTTTGTAGACCCCCGGCTTATCGAACTTGAACTTGAAGGTGTCATTCTGATCGAGCGCACTGGAGCGGAACAGGCCGGCGTCGTTGACAATCGAGTGCGGTTCGCCGTCAAGATTTTTCCAGGTCACGGTCGAGCCGGCTTTGATCGTGAGCGCCATCGGCGAGAACATGAAATTCTTCACAACGACGACATTGCTCTCCTGCGCTTGTGCGACGGGGAACTCAGAAACCGATGCCGCCACGAGCATCCCGACCCCGAGGGGGACGACGAAGAAGCGGCGAAGAATAGTCGTTAGCATGATTTTGGCCCTGGTTGGTGAGCAGTGGTTGGAGTTCAGGCGAGCGTCGTGTCGGCAAGCGTCGCCTGGAACGGGTGGCGCATGATCTTGATGCTGGTCACGCCAAGCATCCTGGGAAGCTGATCGCCCGGTACAGTCAGCGGCATGGGTCCGGGCCCATTGCCTGCCGTCGGTTGCGGATAGGCCGTCGAGCGCGCCGTGTGGAAGGTGATATTGCCTTCCACCTTCGAGACGATCTGGTGGATATGGCCGTTCAGGACAGTGACCGAACCGAAGCGCTTCAGATAGCTCATCGCCTCGCCGGCATCGCCGGTGCCCCAACCCCACGGCTGGTAGATCGTCCACATTGGCATGTGCGCGAAGACGACGACCGGCGTGCTGGACGAGCGGCCCTTCAGATCGGCCTTCAGCCAGGCGAGCTGGTCGTCGCCCAGGCCCCCCAAACCGTTCGGCTTGAAATGCATCACGTTGACCAGGCCGACAAAGTGGACGCCACTGTGGTCGAAGCTGTAGTAGCCCTTATTGTCGGAGGCTTGCCCGAAGCGCTTGAAGTACTCCGCCCCAGGCCCATCGGTGACATCATGCTCGCCCGGCACGGTATGCAACTCGGTGATATTCAGCCCCGACATCAACTGGGCCGCGTGATCGAACTCTTCCGCCCTGGAAAGATGGGTGATGTCGCCCGTGTGAATCGTCAGCGCCGGCTTGACCGGCATGGCATTGACGAAGTCAATCGTCTGCCTGAGCGTACCTGCGACGTCGGGATTGGCTTCCTTGTTGAAGCCAATATGCGTGTCGCTGATCTGCAGGAAAAGGGGGACGCCCGCGGCAGCCGGCGGCCCCTTCCCCGAGGCGGAAAAGGCAAGTTCCACCGGCGTGAGGACACCGCCGGCCAGGACAAAGACGGTGCCCGCACCACCGAAGGCGAGGCACTTCAACGCACCGCGGCGCGACGGATTGGATGGAAGATCTGATGACATGGTGCCCTCACGAGTAAGGATCGAGAGGCAGATCGCCGGACTATCCGACGGGCCTCCCGATTGGGTTCATGAGGAAGACTGCCGGAGCATCCGTTTTATTCCACCGCGAACACCGCGCTGCGCACGCAGGTCCGATATGAAGCCGTTCAGTGCAGCTTCGCTGGAAACCGTAATCGCTCGGTAATTCATCCCTGCGGCACGCCAGTGGGAATAAATCTGGCGGCTGGGCAGTTCTACAGATGCACGGCGAACCTGTTCCCGGGAATGATCGATATCCCGGAAACCGCAAGCGTCGCGCGCCCAATCGTAGCCTTCACGGCGATGCGCTTTGGAAGCTATCCGTACTGTATTTGGAGATCGTCATGAAGATCCTGATTTCGGCCGCTGTCGCGGCACTGGCATCGTTCGCAGCCCTGGCCCATGCATCCGGCTTCCCCACCGAAGCCGTGACCCCAGACAGTAAAACCCATATCAACGGGCCGCGCGATCCCTACACCGATGGCGCGAAGGCAGACAGATTTGGTGTCTACTCAGAGGGTGCAAAAGTCACGGATCGGCGCGATCCTTTCACCGACGGCGCATAGCCAGGACGGTGCCAGATCTGCGATCATGGCCCCAGCCCGCTCGCAACGCGCCGCATTGCGGGCGGCGTGAGCCGGCGAAGGGGGAATCCGCTCAAGACCGGAGCCGACGCCCCCCGACGCACCGTTGCCCGCCCTGGTCGGATACTGCTTCACAGTCAGCCATACCTGGCCCGCACCGCGGCATCCAGTTCCACGCAATGCACCATCACCAGCCGCACCACGTCCATCGCGAGGGCGGCTGGCGCATGCTCCACATGCGCCTCCTACATCTCTCGCACCAGCCCCTTCCACGCCGGCGACGGTAAGATACGAATTCGGCTGCGTCCCGACGCCGGGGGGCACGCAAGCTGCCGCGTGCACTGCAGAAGGTGGCCCGGCAATGCAAGCGCCCGGTGGGCAAGAGCTGGCGCATCGAGAGCGTGGAGAGTAGAGCATGTCACTCTTTCCCCTTCTTCAAAGGTTACGGCCGGCGGGTGTGCGATCGGTCCGGCTGACCTCCGGACTAGTGCTGTTCACCTACGTAGGCACGCACCTCCTGAATCACTCGCTGGGGAATATCTCGCTCGCATGGCTGGAGCGCGATCTGCTTGTGCAGAAGTTCATCTGGCAGGGATGGCTTGGAACGACCGTGCTGTACAGCGCGCTGGTGACGCATTTCTTCCTGGGTCTGTGGGCGCTGTACGAACGGCGCTCGCTGCATTGGACGCCGGGCGAGGTGGCGCAACTCGTCCTCGGCTTGTGCATACCGCCGCTGCTGGCCAACCATGTTGTGAATACGCGGGTTGCCTTTGCCGCGTTCGGCCTCGACAAGGGCTACGCGCAGTTGCTGTACTCGTTCTGGATCGCTTCACCGTTCTTCGGCCGTATTCAGCTGATGCTGTTGGTGGTCGCCTGGCTGCATGGGTGTTATGGCATCTGGTACTGGTTGCGGTTGAAACCATGGTTTGGAGCATGGCGGAGCGTGCTGCTGAGCCTCGCTGTGCTGCTCCCGGTGCTCGCCCTGCTCGGCTTCCTGCAGGGCGGACGGCAAGTGATCGCGCTCGCGCAGGACCCCGTCTGGCGCGCCGCGGCGACCCGTCCGACGATCATCGGAACGGATCCGCAAAATCTCTGGCTCGCCGAGCTGCGCAACGACTTTTTGCTTTTCGATGGTGGTGCGCTGCTGCTGGTGCTCGCAGCGCGGCTGGTGCGCACGGTGCGGGAGCGGCGTGTCGGGCGGCTCTGCGTTCTGTATCCAGACGGGCGCAAGGTATTCGCGCCGCTCGGATTTTCGGTGCTCGAGACTAGCCGCATGGCCGGCGTTCCCCATGCCAGCACCTGCGGTGGCCGCGCCCGATGCACGTTGTGCCGCGTGCGCGTGCTCAGCGATGTGCCGCTGCCCGCGCCGGCCGAGGCGGAGCGGCGCGTTCTGGAGCGGCTGGGAGCTGACCCGCAAACCGTGCGCCTCGCCTGCCAGTTGCGGCCGACCCACGATCTCTCCGTGTGGCCGCTGGTGCCGCCGGCGGCAGCCTCGGCCTTCTTGCAACGGCGCCAGCGGGACGTCATGCCGCAAGAGCGGTTCGCGGCGTTCATGTTTGTGGATATGCGGAACTCCACCAAGCTTGCGGCGGCACAATTGCCGTTCGACAGCCTGTTCGTGGTCAGTCGCTTCCTGAGTTCTGTCTGCGCCGCGGTCGTCCAGGCGGGCGGCCTGCCAAACCAGTTTCTGGGAGACGCGGTGCTCGCGATCTTTGGCCTGAACAGCCAGCCGTCCGCCGCTTGCCGTCAGGCGCTCGACGCAGTGCCGCTGGTGGCAGCCAATATTGAGGAACTCAACGCTGCGCTCGAACAGCAGTTGCAAACGAAAATCCGGTTTGGCATTGGATTGCATTGCGGCCGGGCGATCATGGGTGAGATTGGCTTTCGCGAGCATGTCACGTTCACTGCGATTGGTGATCCGTTGAACGTGGCCTCGAGACTTGAGCAGTTGACAAAAGAGATCGCTTGCGAGGCGATCATTTCAGAACAAGTCTTCCAGACTGCCGGCGTTTCAGCCGCAGACCTGCCGCAGCTTGTGGCACGCCTGCGAGGTCGCGATGACCCGGTGCCCGTTCGCGTGCTGTCCAAGGCTGCGCAGATGCCCCGGGCCTGACTACCCCCTCCGCGCCACGGTCACCGGCCACCGATGTCAAGACGTTGATCGGCGCAGCAACCCCTGTCCGGATGACCTCACCGCTTGCCTCAGTATCGGCAGAACCGCTGTCGGGACGCGGGACGCTACCAAACGTGCGCATCGGGAATAAGACGGACGTTGCCGTGGTTTGACTGGTGTACGCCGGACGCCTGGCAAGGAGCGAAGAGATCCCTGCCACTCGTGCGACGCGACGTACCAGAGCGCCACACTTGCCAGATAGGACTTTGGATTCCTGATTGCACTGCATTGGAGATTGTCATGAAACATTTCAGACTGATTGCTGCCGCTACCCTCGCACTGGCGGCTGCGCACGTGTATGCCGCAGACATGGACGTGGCTGCCGGCCCCGACGAAAACGGCACCACGGTGTCGCAGGCGGCCCCGGCCGCAGGTCAGGCCCCGATGCCGACGACGGCTCGCCCGGCTCCGATGGGAAAGACCCGCGAAGAGGTTCGTCAGGAGCTGATCCGTGCTCAGAAGGATGGCACGTTGGACCGTTTGAACGCGCTGTATGGTGGAGGCTGAACGGGTGACTCGACATGCGCCGCACGCACGTGCAGCGGACACACGATCGTCAGTTTCCGATCGTTTCCACATCACCGGAATGCCGGAGAGCATCATGAACAAACTGCACCCTTTGAAGACTCTGCTGATCGCGGGTACTTTTGCCGCTGCCCTGGCGGCCGGCCTCGCCCAGGCCGCGGAGCCCAAAGACGGCACACGCCGCGACAGCGCTGACCCATTTGCCGACGCCGCACGGATCGTCGCGGGACGCGACCTTACCGGAGTATCGGCATCGCCGGCTTGCGGGCCGGACATTGGCACTGAGGCTGCTCCCGGCGAGCAGGCTGGCCCATCGGCAGAATCAATCCGCACACTTTCCGGCTGGGATCGAACCGGTCCGTCGGCGCCGCCGGAACACAGCATCGAGACGTCGATCGCGTAGCCATATCCGGCGATGAGAGGCCCAGGGACAGTTCGATGTCTTCAGCGAGGGCGAGAACGCGTGACGATGATTTCGGACCGAGCCGAGGTGAGAGGCTTTCCGTAGCTCTCATTTTCGGCCTGGAAGAATCTGAATTGGAGTGCAAGATGCGCTTACGAGATAGCGTGTTTATCCTGGCGGGCTGGGTAGGCTTATGTTTGGTAAGTGGAACCCTTGCAACCGTAGTCGCGCGAATGCTTACCTTATGAAGTCTTCCGCTTAGCACGAGAATCAGGATGGGCGTCGTTGATCCGGCTCTGAGTTGCTGTTACCCGCAGATGCCCAAACTACGTGGCAATCGTTCAATGCCGAGGTGTCGATCTCAATCGACGGCGCACACCCAACGCCCCAGTCATCGCGTACGGCGATGACGATGACCGAGTGTCCTACGTCGATGCGTCCGGCCCGTCGATTCTCTGCACATCTCGCAATACCCAAGCGACCAAGCCGGAGCCCTCCAGGCTCAACAATTCTTACGCCTTCGTGGGCGTATCAGTCGTCGCGGGATCTGCTTGCGTGAAACCCGCGGTTTGTCGACGCCGGTCTCATGCATCGCTCGTCCCCCAACGCCTGTGAACGCACTTCATGCCGTTTCGTTCGCCACTATAGTACACATATTATCGTTATCAATCATATAGTTAAATGTTATTTATGGAAGTTGATGCGTGCAGCTTTGACAGTCAAATGTCCGACTCCTAGGATGGACCTCGTGATCTCGTTCTGCATCCAGCGTTGAACGTAACCGGTAGCTCGACGCAACCGTCGCGCGCTTTGCACGCGCCGACGCGAGCTGCCGGACCAGGCCACAAACATCCCTTTCGAAGTCATCTCACGGAGTCATCCCATGCTTGAGTGGAAACAGGAAATACAGGACATCAGTTCTCGCCTCAAAGAACTGTCAACGCGCACGCCGGACACTATTCGCGGTTTTGGGCTTATCGCTGGTGCGGGCGCCAAAACCGAGCAACTCGGCGCGAAGACGCGTGAACTCATCGCGCTGGCCGTCGCAGTCACCACGCGCTGCGATGGTTGCATCGCCTTCCATGCAGCCGAGGCAGTCAAGCTCGGTGTGTCCGACGAAGAGATCGCAGAGGCGCTCGGCGTCGCCATCAACCTGAACGCCGGCGCCGCCATGACGTACAGCACACACGTGCTGGATGCCATCGACGCGCTGAAGCAAGCCTAACCGTTACACCCTGACAGGATCCCATCATGAGCAATCCCAAGCTTGAAGTACTGACCCCGCAAAACAGCCAGTTGATTTTCATTGACCACCAGCCGCAGATGGCATTCGGCGTCCAGTCCATGGACCGGCAGGTGCTGAAGAACAACGTCGTTGGCCTCGCCAGGGCAGCGAAGATCTTCAACATCCCAACCACCATCACGACCGTTGAAACGCAAAGCTTCTCGGGATTCACCTACCCGGAACTGCTCGACGTTTTCCCCGGCCAGCCCCTGCTCGAGCGCACCTCGATGAATTCGTGGGACGACCAGAAGGTTCGTGACGCGCTGGCAGCGAACGGTCGCAGGAAGATCGTGGTCTCGGGCTTGTGGACGGAGGTTTGCAACAACACCTTCGCGCTCAGCGCCATGGCCGGAGCCGGGTACGAGATCTATATGGTGGCCGACGCCTCGGGCGGCATTACGAAGGAAGGACATGACTTCGGCATGCAGCGCATGATCCAGGCCGGCGTCGTACCCGTGACGTGGCAACAGGTGGCACTCGAATGGCAGCGCGACTGGGCGCGTCGCGATACATATGACGCCCTCATGAGCGTAGTCAGGGAGCACTCCGGCGCATACGGAATGGGCGTCGACTACGCCTACACCATGGTGCACAAAGCCCCACAGCGAGCGGTGGGCCCTCACGAGATCTTGCCTCCGGTTCCGGCAAAGTAATCGGCGGCCCTCCGTCTCATTTGATGGCCCGCGTCCGGCCCCATACCGCCTAATGGCGTGGCCGGACCGTCGTGCCCAGAAACTGCAAGAGAAATGTGCCGATGAAAATCTATCTGTTCTCATTGGGTGCCGGCGTTCTGGTCGGCGTCATCTACTACCTGATCGGCGTACGGTCGCCGGCTCCGCCGCTCGTTGCACTGGTCGGCCTGCTCGGCATGCTTGCCGGAGAGCAGTTCATACCGATCAGTCAACAATATTTCCGTGGCGCCATCCACTCTGCCGTGAAGCGCGCATCAGACGACGCGATCGCAGCGTCCGGCACATTGCAGCAAGGCGTCTCCGGCACTATGGCTGTTCGCAAGACGGCAAAGAACGAGGAGACCCGCGCATGATTGCCTCCGCCAAAACACCGGCCGCTATCTCGGACTACATTGGGGTGGAGCTAAAATACGGCTGGCAATGGGCCACATTTTGTCTAGCTTACGGTCCGGTAATGGCGGTAGTCCCTCTTGGGGTCGGCGCGGCACCCCGAGCGAGCCAGGTGTGCCATTCGCCTCAAATCTGGAGCGTCGACTAGCAGAGGATCCGATCCATGAACATGGTTGAAATGCTGCAAGCGGCGGGCATTGATGGCCACAAGGCCGACTTTTACCTCGCCTCACTGGAACTGGGCGAAGCAACTGTTGCTGCAATCGCACAAAAAGCAGGTATCGGGCGAACTAATGCCTACGAAGTGCTGGACCGGCTCGCAGCGTCGGGCTTCGTATCGACGATCCAGAAAGGCGCGCGCTCTTATGTCATTCCACAGGATCCGATCATGCTGTTACGCAAGATCGAATCTCAGCGTCAGATCATTCAGGAGGTTCTCCCTCAACTCCGCTCCATTCACAATTCCTCTGGAGGAAAACCGAAAGTCAGATTTTTCTCGGGAATGGAGGGCATCAAGACTGTCATGAGTGAAACGCTGGAATGTCAATCGAAGGAAGTCAGCGCGATCATGTCTAACAGCGAACTGTTCCGTACCCCAGGCTTTGAATTCATCAATGATCTTGTAGCCCGTCGCGCGAAGGCGGGGATCAATATGCGCGTCATTCGTACTGGGCCGGGCGATTCTCGGGATTTATGGCGATCGTCAAAAAAAGACCGGCGAGAACTCCGGTGCGCACCGGAGGACTTTGAAATCGGTGTGACAACTTATCTGTTCGACGACAAAGTGTCCATCATTTCCTCACGCGCCGAACACTACGCACTGTCGATCCAAAGCCCGGAGTTCTTTGCTTTTCAGATGAGCCTCTTCGAAATACTTTGGAGCGTCAGTGCTCCAGTCAGTGCTAGCTAAGCCCTTCGTAACGTCGGCAAAGGTCTCCAATTCAACCTCAGCCTGTCGCGTTCCCCCTCGGAATCTCGAACACAAGGCACGTTGTCGTCGCATGCGCAAGCAGCCGGTCTGTTGCATCGGTGATGCGCGCCTCGGCAGTGGCGACGCGGCGGCCGGCGTTGAGCACGCGGCCCTCGGTGCGGATCACGCCGCTCGTCTCACTCATGCCGCGCACGAATGAGATCTTGAATTCCAGCGTGGTGTAGCCAGTGCCCGCGGGAAGCGTGCTCTGCACCGCGAGCCCCATCGCGGAATCCAGGAGGATCGCGGCGTAGCCGCCATGCACCGAGCCGATCGGATTGTAGTGGCGCAGACCCGGCACGCTGTGAATCACCACGGCGCCGGGCTCAGCCGTGCAGTCGAACGGCTCGACCGTCTGCATGATCGGCGGCTCCGGCAATCGTCCCGCGAAGATCGCGCGGACAAAATCGAGCCCCGACATCGATGCCATCACGTCGACGGGTACGATGCCGTATTCGATAGTCTGCTTGCTGGATTTATCGCCCATGATCTCTCAACACACCACGTCGTCATGCCGGACCCTGATCCGGGCATCTATGATTATTCAGAAGGAGGATTGCCGGGTCAAGCGCGAGTCCATAAGCCAGCGGCTCGTCGCGGCGCAGACCGAAGACGGTCCGGTAGTTGGTCAGTCGGCCTGTGCCGCCGAGCCGCGTGCCCTGATGTACGAGATGGCTGTTCATTCCCAATAGCCGGGTTCTTTGAGCTCGCAGCGATTGGCGTCCGGTACAAGCGAGTGTTTGCCACAAGCAGCCAGACTGTTCGCCGCAAGCCCAAAAAAACGACCCGCCATCCTCGTGACTTTCTATAGTAGTGAAGCGTTGCCTGGCCCACGCTCGTTTTTGAACTCGCCAAGGTCCGTGCCCGCCCGTTAGCCGGCGCGGGACGGTCGCTTGCTGTCGTCGACTGGAGACCATCATGAGCGACCGCGACGTCTTCCCGGGTATGACGCGGTGATGAAGCTGGTCAAGGAGCATTCTGGCGCATATGGGATGGGCGTGGATTACGCCTACACCATGGTGCACAAGGCGCCACGGCGCGCCAGTGGTACCCATGAGATCGTGCCTGCGGTGCCGGCCGGTTGATCGGCAGCCCTCTCACCCTCTTTCGATATCCCCGACTCCGGCCGCGCGGCATGACGCCGCCGGCCGGCAGGAGCGATTGCGATGTCTCTCTCAGAGAAGCCCGATCTGATCCTGGTGAATGGCCGCTTCACCACGCTGGATCCACAACGACCCCAAGCGGAGGCCGTAGGCATCCGCGGCGGCAAGTTCATGGCCGTGGGCAGCAAGCAGGACGTCATGCCCCTCGGTGACAACTCCGTGACAGTGATTGACCTCGGAGGCCGGCGCGTGATCCCGGGGTTGATCGACAGCCACATGCACATCATCCGCGGCGGCCTGAACTACAACATGGAACTGCGCTGGGACGGCGTGGGCTCGCTGGCCGACGCCATGCGCATGCTCAAGGATCAGGTCTTGCGCACGCCGGCCCCGCACTGGGTGCGCGTGGTGGGCGGCTTCACTGAACACCAGTTCGTTGAGAAGCGCCTCCCGACCATCGAAGAGCTGAACGCGGCGGCGCCGGATACGCCGGTGTTCGTTCTGCATCTGTACGATCGCGCACTCCTGAATGGAGCCGCGCTGCGCGCCGTGGGTTACAACAAGGACACCCCTGAGCCTCCCGGCGGCGAGATTGTGCGCGACGCCCAGGGCAACCCGACCGGCTTGCTGCTGGCCCAGCCCAACGCGACCATCCTGTACGCTACGCTGGCCAAGGGACCCAGGCTGCCGCCCGAGTACCAGAAGAACTCTACGCGGCATTTCATGCGCGAAGTGAACCGCCTTGGCGTGACAGGCGTGATCGACGCCGGCGGGGGCTACCAGAACTACCCCGAGGACTACGCCGTGGTCGAGGAACTTCACAAGGAGGGCCTGCTCACCGTGCGGCTCGCCTATAACCTCTTCACGCAGAAGCCGAAGGACGAACTCAACGACTTCCGTACCTGGGCCGCCAAGGTCAAACCAGGCCAGGGCGATGACCTCTACCGCCACAACGGTGCCGGCGAGATGCTGGTCTATACGGCAGCCGACTTCGAGGACTTTCGCGTGGCGCGGCCGGAGATGCCCCCGTCGATGGAGGCCGACCTCGAACCCGTGATCCGCCTGCTGGTGGAGAACCGCTGGCCATGGCGACTGCATGCCACCTACGACGAGACCATCTCGCGCGCGCTGGATGTCTACGAAAAAGTGGCGCGCGACATGCCGTTCGACGGCCTGCACTGGTTCTTCGACCACGCCGAGACAATCACCGACCGCAACATGGACCGCATTGCGGCGCTGGGCGGCGGCATTGCCGTGCAGCACCGCATGGCCTACCAGGGCGAGTACTTTGTCGAGCGATATGGCGCAAAGCCGGCAGAGCGCACGCCGCCGATCAAGCAGATGCTTGAGCGCGGCATCAAGGTGGGCGCAGGCACGGACGCCACGCGCGTCGCCTCGTACAACCCGTGGGTGTCACTGTCATGGCTGACGACTGGCAAGACGCTCGGCGGCCTGTCGCTGTATCCGCAGGCCAATCTCCTCGACCGTGAGACGGCGCTTCGGCTCTGGACCGAGGCCAATACCTGGTTCTCCAACGAGGAAGGCAAGAAGGGCCGGATTGCCGTTGACCAGCTTGCGGACCTGGCCGTGCTGTCGAGCGACTACCTCACCGTTCCCGGCGATGAGATCCGGGATATCACCTCGGTACTGACCTTGCTCGGCGGCAAGGTGGTCTATGGCGATGGCGATTTCGGCAAACTGTCTCCCGAAATCCCTCCAGCCATGCCGGACTGGTCGCCGGTGCGGACGTACGGAGGTTATCAGGCGCGCCGCCAGGGTGTTCAATCAGCCGCGGCGCTGAGCGTGACATGCGGTTGCGCGCGCCGTTGCGGTGTGCATGGCCACGCCCATGCCGCCGCTTGGGCCGCGCAGGTGCCGGTTGCCGACCACCGGCAATTCTGGGGCGCGCTCGGCTGTTCCTGCTGGGCATTCTGACAGCGAGGCGGCAACGATGACCGAGCGTATCCCGCATCCCCATGCAGCGGCGGGCGCCGGCCTGGCCCGTTTGGCCACGCCGGCAATCCGGTGGCTGGCGCTCCTGGCACTGTGCGCCGCCTACCTCCAGGGCGGGCTCACCAAGGCGCTGGACTTCCCGGCCGCCATCGCCGAAATGAACCATTTTGGCCTGGGGCCGGCCGCTCCGATGGCGGCGCTGGTCATCGCGCTGGAGCTCGGCGCGTCGGCGATGATCCTGACAGGATACTGGCGCTGGGTCGGGGCGCTGGCGCTGGCGGCGTTCACCTTGATGGCGTCGTTCCTGGCCAACGCGTTCTGGAATGTGCCGATGCCCGATCGGATGATGATGGAGAACGCCTTCTTCGAGCACATCGGGCTGGCGGGGGGATTCGTGCTGGTGGCATGGCACGACCTGCGCCGTCTCGGCCGGACGGCATCGGAACAGGGAGACTGAAATGAAGCTCTATCTCGTGTCGTTCGGAGCGGGGATCCTCGTCGGGATCATCTATGCCCTACTGCAAGTGCGTTCACCCGCGCCACCGGCAATCGCACTGCTCGGTCTGCTTGGCATGCTGATCGGCGAGCAGGTCGTGCCGACGGTCAAACGCGTGATAGCCGGTGAGCCGATCACCGTGGCGTGGTTCCGCACGGAATGCGTGCCCAAGATCTCAGGCGCGCCGCCCAAGGTTGTGGCGGAACTTGGAGGCACCCGGAGCAACGGCACCGTCGAACGGGACGACGTCTCACGCTGATGGGGAGCCGTAGCGCGGACGCGAGCAGAGATAAGCCGATGAAGGAAGTCGGGAGGACATCGTTTCCGGAGAGCCACAAGCCCATTAACAATAGCGTGCACGGCTGCGTGCTGTCATATGTTGCTGGCTTTGTGGACGTGGTCGGCTTCATTTCCCTGTTCGGGCTGTTCACGGCTCACGTCACGGGCAACTTCATCATGATCGGGGTGGAACTGACAGGAAGCTCCGAGGGGTTGGCGACCAAGCTCCTTGCCTTGCCCGCTTTTGCTGGAGCGGTTGCGACAACGCGGCTGCTCGAGTCGTGGCTGGTGCAGCGCCGGCGTCCGGCCGTGGCCGTGCTGCTTGCCATCGAATGCGTATTCCTGTTGCTGTTTGTGGGCACTGGCCTGTTGGCAACGCTCGCCCGGGCGGGCCTCAGTGCCGGCTCTTCGCTGGCAACGCTGGCCGGCATGTTAGCTGTCGTGGCGATGGGCATCCAGAACGCACTGTCCCGTACCGCGCTGGCCGACCTGGGACCCACCACTATTATGACCGGTAACACTACCCAGATCGTGATCGACTTGGTTGACCTCTTGACAGCCGGGCCCGAGCAAGCGGGCGCGATCCGCGCGCGCCTGCGTAAGATGCTGCCGGCTGTGGCGGGCTTTGCTGCCGGAGCCGTGCTGGGTGCATTGGCATTCGCTGCCATTAGCTTCTGGTGTGTCTTGCTGCCGGTACTCATGTTAGCGGCGCTATGCCGCCAGCAGTGGCAAGCCAAGCCTGTGCCTGCCTGACTCAGTCATCAGTTCTTTGCCTGCTCGCGCGATGATTCCGTGGCAAGGATAACCAGCATGCCGCCAAGGATGGAGACACTCTTCAGGAAGTTGGCTTGGCCGGGCCCCAATTGCGGCCGTTGGAACCTCGCTGAACGGATGCCAGAATGAGCCGAACAACTGGCAAACACAGCTCGACGCCTGCCCGCATGCGCCACGGTGTGCCCACAGTCCAGCAGTCAAGGGCAGGCAGTGTACCCAGACGGTCGAACCGGTTGCAGATTCAATCAGCTTCTTCCGTGGGCGGCCGCACATTCTTGTGCGCTCGGCTGCAGACAGTATGCTTGTACTATCGACCCAGTCGTCTGCGCCAGGCCTGGTAGCCAGGCATCTCAGATTTGTTGCCCCGGCGCCGCCGCTGATGACACCTTTCCTGTTCGGAGTATTCGCGATGACCACAGACGTATCCGCTCTTGAGCCAATCACAATTGGTGGCCTGACAGTGCGCTATCTCATAGACGGATCCGCCACGAAGGGCATGGGCGTCTTCGAGTTGACGATCGCCCCGGGAGCAAACGTTCCGCCGCCACATAGTCACACCCACAATGAAGAATGCATATACGCCTTGGAGGGGCTCATCCGTTATTCCGTTGACGGTGTTGTCAGGGATCTGGCACCGGGTGAGTGGATGCACACACCCAAGGGCTCCGTTCATGCGTTCAGCAACCCTCATCAAGCCACTGCCAAGGCGCTGATCGTCCTTACCCCTGACCTGGGTGCGCAATACTTTCTGGATGTACAGGGAGTTGTGAACGCCGGCGGGCCGCCAGACCGCCAGAAGTTGTTGGCAGTCATGTCCAGCTACGGGCTCGTTCCTGGCGCCCCGATTCCGGCAGTCGCCCAACCATCGGTTGAGCAGGATGTGCCCGCGTCGCAAGAACGCCCCTTGACCTAAGCCTTGAATCCATGATGAGAACAGCCAGGCTGCGTGTTCCCGATAATCCTCTGGGCACGAGACGATCTATAACTGGATCTGCGTGCCAATCTCGATCACGCGATTTGCCGGTATGTTGAAGTAATCGGCAGCGTTGCCGGCGTTCCTGGTCATCGTGGCAAACAGTCGTTCACGCCATGGCGCCATGCCACTGGGGACGCTGGCTGCAGGGACAATGGTCTCGCGACTCAGGAAGAACGAGGTCTCCATGATGTCAAACTCCAGGCCTGACGCTGGAGGCAGTGCAGCGAGCGCCTGCGCAATGTCGGGCCGGTTCATGAAGCCGAAGCGCAATGTCATCCGGTAGCAGGCATGACCAAGCGCTTCGACGGCTGCGCACTCGGTCACCGGCACCGATGGCACATCCTTCATCTTCACGGTAAGGAACACGACGCGCTCATGTAGCACCCTGTTATGGTTGAGGTTATGCATCAACGCATGCGGCACCACATCCGGTGTCGGGGTGAGGAACACCGCCGTGCCGGGCACACGCGGCGGCGGTGAGAGAAACAGCGAATCCAGGAACGACTTAAGGGGTATGTCGGTGCTTTGGAGCCGATCCAGCAGGGCTTGCCGGCCGCGGACCCATGTCAGCATCACGACGAACATCCCGGCCCCGACAACGAGCGGGAACCAGCCACCTTCGGCAACCTTCAACAGGCTGGAGGAAACGAAAGCCATATCCACCGCGATAAAGAACCCGGTTGCGAAGAGGCTTAGCAGCAGGTTGTAGCGCCAACCGTAGTGGATCACAAAGAAGGTGAGAATGGTCGTAGTCAACATCGTTCCGGTGACTGCGACACCGTATGCCGAAGCGAGATTGGACGAAGATCCGAAGCCGAGCACGGCAACCAGAACCGCAACAAGCAACATCCCGTTGAGCGTCGGTATGTAGATCTGACCGATGGCACGTTCTGATGTGTGCACCACGTTCATGCGTGGCAGATAGCCTAGCTGGATTCCCTGTTTCGTCAGCGAGTAGGCACCCGAGATCGTCGCCTGCGACGCGATCACTGTTGCGGCGGTTGCAAGGGCAACCATCGGATACAGGGCCCACGACGGATAGAGCAGGTAGAAGGGGTTCCCGATCGCCTTTGCATTGACAATGATGAGGGCGCCCTGCCCCAGGTAGTTGAGCGCCAGCGCCGGGAATACCAGGCCGAACCAGGCCAGGCGAATCGGGGCACTGCCGAAATGCCCCATATCGGCGTAAAGCGCTTCGGCACCGGTGAACGCGAGCAGCACCGCCCCAAGCACCGCGAACGAGGCGAACCCGTGCTGTGTAACGAAACCGAGCGCGTGCAGCGGGCTAAGCGCGCCCAGGACAGCGGGATACTGGACAATGCCGTGGATGCCCGCAGCGGCAAGAGCGAGAAACCATACGATCGTGACAGGCCCGAACAGCGCGCCGATGGCGGCGGTGCCATGCCGCTGGAACACGAACAGCGCGATCAACACACCCACGGATGCCGGCAAGATATAAGGCTGCAGCGCGGTAGTGCCCACCTCAATGCCTTCGAGCGCCGAGAGTACCGACATGGCAGGTGTCAGCACGGCATCACCATAGAAGAGCGAGGCGCCGAACAATCCCACGAGCAGGATCGGCGTCGGGGAACGACCGACCTTTTTCACGGACGACAGGGCGAGCGCGAGCAGTGCCATGATGCCGCCCTCCCCTCTGTTGTTGGCCCGCATGATGAGGATCACGTACTTGAGCGAAACGACCACCATCAGCGCCCACAGGATCGCGGAGATGCCGCCAAGTATGTTCTCGGTGACGAGGGGGATCCCGTGGGCTGGATTGAAGGTTTCCTTGACCGCATAAAGGGGGCTCGTGCCGATATCGCCGTAGACGACGCCCAGGGCAGCAAGCGTGAGGGCTGCGCGGGATTGCTGCAGGTGCGAGTCGCCTGGCGTTTCACCGCTAATGGCATAGGAATCCACCGCTGCTCCTCGATATCCTTGACCCCTCAAGCGCCGATCCGGCTCTTGCTCTTGCTGCGCCGCAAACGACGTCGCCGCTGCTGTGGCCCGCCAACCCAGTCTCTGCCTGGCTATAGCCACGGCGGAAGCGGTCTGCGTAGCACCCCGGCACCTTCATCCTGCCGACATTGAGAGCATAGACGTTGAACTCGCCAACAGCATTGGTGTTGTCACCATGGACCCCATATACAGCGAACGTGCCGATCGTCGCGCGGCTCCCGATTTTTGTTGCAATGCGGGAAGGCAATAGCCCTGGGATCATTCAGCGGGGACTGACCGGTCCCTGGCCGGAGAACATCACCAGCTTCCCATCCTTTGCCAGAACCGCCGCCGTCAGATCGGCCCAATCCGCCTGGGTCGCCTGTGTGAACGGGGCGAACGACCCGCCCTTCGTGTTCTGCAAGGCAACGCCCTCCAACCCCACCGCTGCAATGCCATCAGTTGTCGTCACCAGATCCGTAATCGAACTGCTGACGCCGGTCTGCATTCTGGTCCACGACTGGCCGTTATCGACGCTACGGTAGATCGTGCCCCGCATCCCTGCCACCAGCAAATTCCCGTCCTTGTCAGCGGCGCCCGTCCAGAACGAGCCCTTGTAGCCGGTTTGCAGATAGGTCCAGCTTTCCCCGCCATATCCGTTCGAACGTCTTGCCATAGGGTGGGTGCAGCAAGCCGACGCCATTCACCGGCGCTTGCAGAAAGACCGGCTTCTCCTTGCTGAAGGTCCGGAACCCCCATTCGCCGTGGTAGGCGCCCATGCCGCTGGCGCCCACGCCGCCAAAAGGCTGCGACTCCTGGCCGAAGTGCCAGATGCAGTCGTTGATCGTGACGCCGCCGGAGATTGTTTGCGTTCGCCTGCTCAGGGCAATCACCTGAGGGCAACGTCCCCGGATTCCTGCCGCGAGCAAGCCGCGTGCCCGTGGCAACCACCTTTCGAGACTCTGGCCGCTGCCTCACTTTGCGGCATTGCCGCATATAACTGACTTGATGCCGGCGACAAAGACGTCTATTGTGGCCGTTCGGTGCACGCTCCCCGCGCATCCTCGCACCGAGGCACCCCCCGCCGTCGCCACCGTCCACTGTGGCATCGAGCTCGGGGCAGCAGTCGTAGTTCGTTTTTTCCAACCACGACAAAGGAGGCCGACATGTTAAGCCCGCATGAAATCGCCGCGCTACTGCTGCTTGGCGACGCGCAGGAGATCGACGACCTCGAGCCCGAGCAACTGGACACCTTGTTGGCGCACAAGCTGGTCACGTTGGAGCATGGTCATGCTAGCGACCACGCCTACCCCCGCCTGACAAGTCAAGGGCATTCCATGCTCGAAGCCGTGCGCCGCATTCGGTAAGAGTCAGTCGGCTTGTGCCGAAGACCAAACGGAGCGCGCCAGGCACAGCGGCCGCAATATCTTTGGCTAGCACGACAATCCCAAACAAGGTGAGCGAGCTTATACGAAACCGGCTCGCGCCCTCGTAAGCCAAGTCCCAAGTACTACCCGGCATGCAGGTCAACGGTCGGCTGCCAGCCGGTTGCATTGATGCCTGTACTGATCCCTAGCGAGCTCAGGCTCTGTCTAACTCACGTTTGGAGAAACCACGATGGCAAAGCTAGTGGTGCTATACAAGAAGCCTGCGGACACGGCGGCGTTCGATTCCTATTACTTCTCGACCCATGTTCCGATCGCCAAGAAGATCGCCGGCCTGCGGCGCTACGAGGTCAGCAGCGGCCCGGTTGCAAGCCCGGGCGGCGATTCGCCGTTCCACCTGGTTGCGGTGCTGAGCTTTGATTCGCTGACGGCGCTCCAGCAGGCAATGGCTTCGCCGGAGGGCGCCGCAGCGGCAGCAGACGTCGCCAATTTTGCCAAGGCCGGCGTTGACATGCTCATATTCGACACGAAGGAAGTTTAGGCCCGCGCTTCACAGCCCATTTTCTTTGAGAAGGGGAGGCCGGTTCCCACCAACCGCTCGTCGACGGACGACTGAGCGGATCGGGCGGTTGGCTTATCCGGCACCCTGCACGCACTCTTTCGGATCGATGACCCCGAGGCTCTTGACGATCCTGAAATTCCCGTCATACGCTTGGGCAAGGTACATGTTCATCCGGACATGATGCTGGCCCGGAACCATCTCGGCCGGACCACCCGGTCCCTCGGCGATCCTCGCGTGGTCCAGTGCCTTGATGACATCGTCTTGATTTAGCGAGCCGGCCTCTTTCACGGCAGCCTCCCAGAGCCTCAGCCCTCGGTACAGCCCGGAACACGCACTGCCAGCTGTGAATTTGGCACTGCCCGGATAGAGCGTGTCGTAATGCCCGACCAGGTTCTTGCTGAACGAGTCGCTGACGTCGTGGTAGTAGTCGAGACAACTGTACAGACCTTCCACATGTGCGGCTGGCACCAGGTTCAGGAAGTTCTCGTCGAAGTACGTGCAGATGATGCGTCCGCCTCGCTTCGCGAAGCCGGAGTCATGAAGCTGGGCGAGAAATGGGGTGAGCCCGGGTGGAACGATAGTATTGAATACCACCTGCGCGCCACTGGACATGATCTTGTCGATGGTCCCGCCATAGTCGGCGTGATCGAGTGGAAAGTATTCCTCTCCGACTATCTCGCCACCATTATCCGTGACCACCTGACGGACTTTCCTGTTCATCGTGTGCGGCCAGATATAGTCGCCCGACGGCAAATAGAATTTTTTCACCCCCGTTTCCTGCATCAGCCACGGAATGAGAGGTTCGACCTGTTGGGCAGGCACTGGACCGGTACAGAAGATGAGCGGGTCACATTCCTGCCCTTCGTATTGCTCCGGGTAAATGTAGAGCTTTTTGCCCTGCACTACCGCAGGACCTTTGATGGCCTGCCTGGTGGAGCTATAAATGCCGCCGAGGATTACATCGACCTGATCTTGCTGCACCAGCGTGGTCGCTTTGGCCGCCGCCACGCTATCTGTGGTTTCACTGTCTTCGAGAAACAACTCGACCTGTCGCCCGAGCAAGCCACCCTTTGCATTGATGTCGTCGATCACCATCCTCGCGACATTGGCATTGGCGATACCCATGAACGAGAGCGGACCGGTCTGGTCTGTGATGACCCCCACCTTGATAGATGATCCTTTCATGGCGATCTCTCCTCACGAAGGTGACCCAGGAACAAGCGCTGGCTTGTGCGCTGTGCTCGCACATGTGTTTGGCATAGCACTTGTCTTCAGCAAGGGTGCCCTCCCATACTAGCTGAACCGCGCCGGGATTTCGTGGAGGCTGTTTGGTTTTGTCAGTTCGCACCGAGCCGGTCCCGCTTCCGCCGGGCCATGCAAGAACCCCCGCGTGCCCGAACTTCGATGTTCCGGTGGCGGCCCATTCCGGCCAATTGCAGACGTTGGCTGAAGAGCAGGATATTGCACCACTTCTCACGTTTACTACGACGGTACAGTTCCTACACTTGATATGGGTCGCGGACGTCAGGTGCACGGCCCTCTCAATTACTTCCACGCACTACATGCTGTCGGAAAGAGAAGTTACATGCTGCAAATATTGTTCGTGCGGCATGCTTGTCTCACTGGTCAAACAGGAGGACGCAATCATGCAAACTGTTATAAGGAGATTTTCCGGAAAGGGTGCAAAGGAGTTGTTCGATCTGCTGGAGACGCGCACGGCTGAGGTCGAAGAACTGATGCGTTCGGTCAATGGCTTTGTCGGCTACACCCTCGCACGCAGCGGCGACGGCGGATTCTCGGTGACTGTTTGCCAGGACAAGACAGGCACTGACGAAAGCGTCCAGAAGGCAAAGGACTGGATCGCGAAAAATGCCGGAAGCACGGGCGTGGGCGCGCCGGAGATATCGGAGGGAACAGTCCTCATTCACCTGAAGTAACTTTGCCTTGCGACCGGCGGCGCGTGAGTTCAGCGGACGGATTGGGACCTATGCAACCGGCCTCACCGTCCACGCCTCACGCCCACGTCTTGCCGGGATCGTCCAGACCTGCCCATTGCAGATCCTCCGGCACTTCTGGCTCTAGTGCCGCCTGACATGCATTCAACGGATCCACGTCCGCACCATTCCGAAAAGCGGAAGGGGCAATGTTTTCTTCTTCCTCGAGTGGCGAGTTGCAAACAAGCCGACGCAGGCAACTCGTGGCAAACGAAGGATGTTCGTGGAGACGGCCCCGTTCACGGTGTCTTTGTTGGGCGCTCGCGGTGCCACCGTGTCCAGCCACGCGCGCAACCTCGGAGCGCTGATGCTCGTCAATGAGGTCTGTCTTGTTCAGCAGCAGCAGGTCGGCGGCGCACAGCTGGCTTGGCAGGACATCGCCGATGTAACGATCACGGGCCTGCTGGCGAACGGATGTCGCATCGGCCAGGACGATGACCGAGTCCAGGCGCAAGCGATGCCCCGTCAGCCCAACCTGGGCGATCTTCCACGGGTCGGACACTCCGCTCGCTTCGATGATGATGCGATCGGGTGGATCGCGCAGTGCCATGACACGCAGCAGCGCCTGTGAAAAGTTGCCGCCAATGCTGGCGAGTTCCGCAGGCGGCAGCAGCCACAGGCCATTGCCGCTCGTGCCCTCCTTGCCGCGCAGCCCGAATGGCAAGGTCCTGAAGAAGGACCTCCGCGCGCCGTACCGGGCCGGAAAAGAACGCGCGATCTAGATGCGGCGACCGACATGCCGCCGGGCTATGGGGTATCAGGGGCCACGCTGCGCTGCTCGCGATGCCGGCGCCGATATGCGCCCGGCCCCATGCCGAAATGCTGCTTGAACACGCGGCCAAACGCGGCCTGCGATGCGTAGCCGCATCGCTCGCCCACGGTGGCGGCGGGCAGCTCATCCTGTCGCAACAGCCGCGCGGCGCGCTCCATGCGCAGCGTGGTGACCAGTTCCAGTGGCGTGATGCCTCCCAGCTGCGCAAAGCGCCGTGCCAGCGTCGCGCGCGAGACGTTGCAGACGGCCGCGAGGCGATCCACGCTCCAGGGCTGCTCCGGCGCGCGCACCACGGCATCCACGGCTTGCGCCATGCGGGCATCCGCCATCAGGGCGAGCAATCCCTGTGCCACCGATCCGCGCGCGATCAGCGTGCGCAGCAGGATGGTGAAGAGCGCGGTGGACAGGTCCGCGATGATGGCCGCGCCGCCCGGCTGGGGCCGGTCTGCCTCCACATGCATCATGCCAATGAGACCGCGCAGCCAGTCGGAATCGTGGCTGGCGGTGTCCGCGTCGCGAGGGGCTGTCGTGACGCACAGCACCTCGGGCAGTGAGCGCAGCAGGATGTCTGCGGAATTGCCGAGGACAAAGGTGCCGCACAGGATGTCCAGCGGCGCGGCAGCGCCGGCTACCGTGATTTCCGTGATCACGCCGTTGAAACTGCGCGATTCCGCAGCGCGCCGGGCCCTGCCCTTGACGCCGACAATAGTGTGCGCGGCCCCGTGCGGAAACAGCAGGACATCGCCCGCCGAGACCCACAAGGCCTCCTTGCCAAACAGGACCTCCGCGCGGCCGTCCAGGATCACGTGATACGGCACGTGGCCGGGAGCGGCCTGCGCATTGTGCGCAGACCAGGCGCCGGCGACGCGGCAATGCAGGTCGACCGTGCCGGAAGGCGCCAGCAGGCGGACCAGTTCACTGAGGCTGTCCATGGGATGAGACGATCGAGCAAAAAGATGAGCAGATTCTAATCCCTCCGGATCACCGGGACACCTACCATGAAGTCCAAGGAAGCGCCGCACGTCAACCCAGGTGATTCCCCTCAACCTTTGAATGAACCGGAGATCGCTCATGACCACCCGCCTGCATACCACTCCCGTCGCGCAAGCCACAGGCAAGGCCGCCGAACTGTTCGGCGCCATCCGGAAGGCCGTCGGCAAGGTACCCAACGCCTATGCCACCATCGGCAGCAATGCCCCTGCCGTGCTGGCGCAGGCCCTGCAAACCAACCAGGTGCTCAAGGGCGGCTCGCTGTCCGCCCTCGAACTGGAAGCGATTAACCTCTCGGTGAGCGAGCACAGCGGCTGTGATTACTGTGTGGCCGCGCATACGCTGACGGGGAAGATGGCTGGTTATACGGAAGCGCAGACGCGCCAGTTGCGCGAGGGCAGCTACCCGGACGATGCGAAGATCGACGCGCTGACGCGCTTCGCGATGGAGCTGGTCAGCACCCGCGGCACGCTGCCGGCGGCCAGCCTGGAGGCGGTGCGCGTGGCGGGCTACAGCGATGGACAGATCGTCGAGGCGATTCAGGCGGTAAGCGCGATTCTTTTCACGAACATGGTGAATCGGGTGAACGACACGACACTGGATTTCCCGGCCGTCGCATAAGGTGGTGGTGAGTTGCCTGCTGCCTGGGCAGATGTTGCGCGGGTGAACAGGCAACAAGCTAAGCACCCGCCATTTCCAGCGTGATCGTCTCATACAGTGCCTGCGCGGCAGGCTGCAATGGCCTGTCGCGACGGCGTATCAGCGCAAGGACGCGGTCTACCTCAGGCTCGACCAGGGGGATTGCGCAGAGCCGGGGATGATCCCGCGGCACCGCCATGCCAGGCATGACGGCCATGCCAAGACCCGCTTCAACCAGCGCCAGCACGCCGACGACGTGGTTGGCTTCGTAATGAATGGTGGGGCGTCGCTCGAGGTGGGCGATGGCATTTTCGATCAGGGCGCGATTGCCGCTTTGCCTGGACACGCTGACCATCCGTTGCCCGGCCAACGCCTCCCAGGCGACGCACTTTCGCGCGGACCATTCGTGGTCGCGCCGCATTGCCAGTTGATAGCGCTCGGCGCGGATGGCGCGGAACTCGATGCTGGACTCCTGCGCGCCCATGAAATTGAGCCCGAAATCCGATTCTCCCGACAGGACGCTGGCCAGTACCGTGCTGGCGCTTTCGTCAATCACGCGCACGCGCACGCCCGGATGCCGGCTGGCAAACACGTGGATCGCATGGGGCAGGAAATGCAGTGCGGCGGACGGTATGGCCGCCACCGTCACCAGGCCGCGTTGCAGCGTGGCCTCATCGCCGAGCCGGAACACCGCGTTATCCAGGATATCCAGCGCGGCGCGGGCTTCTTCCAGGAACTGCCGCCCGATATTCGTGGTCTCCACGCGGCGCGTGGTCCGGTCCAGCAAACGAGAGCCGAGCGTCTTTTCCAGCTTTTCGATCCGCCGGCTGAGCGCTGGCTGTGAAATGTGAAGGGTTTCCGCGGCCATGCGGAAGCTTCCTTTTTCGGCCGTCGCGACAAAGGCCTGTAAGTCTTCCAGGGCGAAATTAATGCGTGGCATGCATTGAGTCATCAGAATATTGCAATTCACAGAATAGTCTCGCGTCGGTAGGCTTGCAATGCCTGATCGGGACGTCGTGTCGTGCCGAAAAGCGCACAGAAAGAGACCGATCCCGGAGACTTGCCTTGAAACTCGCAGTTCGCCATCTCGCGCTTGCCCTTACCCTGAGCGCCTGCACCCTGACCGCCTGGGCCGAAGCCTGGCCCGCAAAGCCGGTGAAGTTCGTCGTGCCGTTTGGCCCCGGCGGCGCCAACGATCTGGTTGCCCGTGCCGTGGCCGAAGCAGCCTCGAAGCAGCTCGGCCAACCGATCATCGTCGAGAACAAGCCCGGCGCCGGTTCGGTATTGGGTGCCGACTACGTGGCCAAGTCCGCGCCGGACGGCTATACCTTCCTGGCACCGGCGGCCGGCGTCATCACCAACGGGATGATCAAGACCCACCTGCCATACAAGGAGCAGGACCTGGTCCCCGTCGCCATGCTGGCGGTCAGCCCGTCGATCATCGTGGTGCCCGCTGACTCCCCGATCAAGGACCTCAAGGGCCTGGTTGCCAGCGGCAAAGGCGGCAAGAGCCTGAATTTCGCTACGGCGGGTACCGGCAGCACGCCACACTTCGTCGCGGAGATGCTGAAGCTGGCGACCGGCGCAAGGCTTGAGATCATCCCCTACAAGAGCGGCTCGGAAGGCATGGTCGCCGTGGTCGGGAAACAGGTCGACGCGACCTCGGAGGCCAGCGTCGTGGTGCTGCCGCAGATCAAGGGCGGCAAGCTGCGAGCGATCGCTTCCACCTGGAATACGCGCATTGCCGCAATGCCGGATGTGCCCACCGCCACGGAACTCGGCTATCCCGGCATCTTCATCGGCCACTGGTCCGGCGTCTTCGCCCCGCGCGGGACCCCTGACGCGATCCTCGACAAGATGAACAAGGCCATCGACGCCGCGATCAAGTCCCCTGAACTGCGCGCCAGGCTGATCCCGCAAGGTATCCAGCCGATGGGCGGGACGCGGGCGGACTTTACCAGGTTCCTGGCAGGCGAAAAGGCTCGCCTCGGCCCGATCGCGCGCGCAGCCAATATGAAAGAAGACTGACGGGCGCCGCCGCCCGCAGCAGTGAATAACAGGGAGACGACATGAAGCTGAACATCCTGGCCGCCAGGCCTGCCCTGCTGGTTCTCATGCTCTGGCTGGCCGCTCCGGCCCAGGCAGACGAGATCCGCGTGATCACCTCGGGCGGCTTTACGGCCGCCTACCAGCAGCTCGTGCCACTGTACGAGGCCGCCACGCAGGACCGTGTCATCACGGCCTACGGTGCGTCGATGGGCAATGCGCCCGATTCCATCCCCAGCCGGCTGGCACGCGGCGAGACCTTCGATGTGGTGATCCTGGCGGACTCGGGTCTTGAGAAGCTGGTATCGGAAGGCAAGGTGGCCGCCGGCAGCCGGGTCGACCTGGCCCGCTCGCTGATCGGCATGTCCGTGCGCAAGGGCACGCCAAAGCCGGATATCAGCACGACCGAGGCGCTGACGCAGACCCTGCTCAACGCCAAATCCATCGCGTATTCCGCCAGCGCCAGCGGGACGTATCTTTCCAGCGAACTGTTCGCCCGGCTTGGCGTCGCGGACAAGATCAAGGACAAGGCCCGCAAGATCTACAGCGAGCGTGTCGGCACCGTGGTGGCGCGAGGCGATGCCGAAATCGGCTTCCAGCAGGTCAGCGAGCTGCTGCCCTTCAAGGAACTGGACTACGTCGGTCCGTTGCCTGCCGAGTTGCAGCAGAAGGTGTACTTTTCCGCCGGAGCGATCGCAGGCCGACAGACGCCGGCATCTTCCCGCTTCGTCAGGTTCCTGGCCTCGCCGGCGGCGGCCGCGATCGTCAGCAGCACGGGACTGGAACCCGTGGCGACGCCTCTGCCGCCACCGGCGCCTCCGGCTTTGGGGCAGCCGCAGAAGCCTTGACCGGCGCGGCGGCGCCCGCGGTCGGGGCCAGGACTGCCGAGGATCCCGGCTTGGAGTTTTCGGTCCGGAACGGCTAAAGTCGGAAACTACAAGAAACGGATGCCGGCATGCCAAGACCCCAGATCCTCACCTATGTCGACGCCGGTGCTTCCGAATGGACCGCATGCCTGATGCGGACCATCGGGCACCAGCTTCATGCCGGCGCCTATGAAATCCGTGCGGTAATGGCAGACGAGATCCGGCACGACGCCACGCTGTTCGATGACGCGGTGCTGTTTGTCATGCCAGGTGGCGCCGACCTTCCCTATTGCGCATTGCTCAACGGCGCGCCGAACGCACGCATCCGGCATTTTGTCGAGCAGGGCGGCGTCTACCTCGGGATTTGCGCGGGCGCTTACTACGCGTGCCGGGAACTGGCTTTTCATGCCGGCACCAGGGGGGCAATCTGCGGCCCGCGCGAACTACGCTTTGTCGATGCCGTGGCAGTGGGCTCGCTGCCCGAACTGACCGGCGGCATGCTCTATGACGGCACGCCGCGCACCACGGCCGCGGTGGAACTGCGGACCACGGACAAGCTGACCGATGTGCCGATGTCGCTCTACACGCATTACCACGGTGGCTGCCGCTTCGACTTTGGCGACGCACCCGGCCTCGACACGCAGGTCCTGGCCGTCTACGCGGGCATCGATGGCACGCCGCCCGCCATCGTCAGTACACGCGTTGGCAAGGGCCGCGCGGTGCTGACTGGCGTCCACCTGGAGATCTCAGAGCGGGAGTGCAAGGATGCGCTGCGCGGACACAGCGATATGCCTGAATACCTCTATGTCTGCGACCGGCTGGCGCAGACTGGCGATGCGCGCCTGGCTGTGTTTCGCCAGTTGCTGGCGCACGCTGGGCTTGCGCTGGACTGAGCGGCAAGGCGCCGCATGCCGACCAGCTCGGTTGGGACTACGTGCGCATATCCGACGCGCCCAGGCCAATCACCGAACGCCAGAAATTTCCTCGCAGCGTCGAAGCTCGTCAGGGTTCTTTGCCTGAGTCAAGGTTGCCAGACGTTCCTGACGCCGACGCAACCGCACCGCGAAGCGCGCGATAACTTTGCTGCAATAGCAGCCCGATGTTCGCCCACTCCGGTTCAGTGACACCACCGGCCTCGGCGCGTGCATCGCGCAAGAGCATGGCTTGCGCGCGCAAGCGACCATGTTCGAGTGTTGAGGCCGCAGGAACCCTGTAGAGTGCCGCCGCGGCTTCGGCGCACGCATGTCCCAAGGCATCAGACGGATAGCGCTCCCGCTCCCGATGCACGATCCACCACTCCAGCTCCAGCGTGGTGGCGCGTCCAACATCGAAATCGATGCTTCCGGTATTCCGGATCATGCCGAAGTAAGTGCGCAGCGTTGGCAATGCCTTCTCGTAATCGCTGCGCTCTCTGCCTTCCTTGAACACAAATGCCGCCGATGCCCCGTAATAGGCGCCGACATACGAGCGAAGCAAGGGGAAGCGATACTGGGTGCGCAAGGTTTGCGCCAGTTCGAGAAACAGCGAAACGTGACGGCGCTCATAGTAAGAGCGCCACATCTTCGCTTCCAGCTCGCCCACTGCGACAGGATCAAACTGGGTCAGGTCACGACGGAGCGGCAAGAAAATATCGACAGCCGCGTAACTCAGCAGCAAGGCCGTGACGACCAGGGCTGTACGCCAGCGGCGTCCAAACCCACCCACGCGCGCATCGCGGTGCCGCGTGCGGTAACTGCGGGCGGGTTCGGGTGCGTTCATGGAAAATGGCGCCGATGGGTGGCTTGCAGGGATCTACTTGACCACGCGCCCAAGAACCTCGCCGAGTTCCTGGTCCTCGATGACAGGGGTAATCGTCAGACGCATCAGATCGCTCCACTGAAGGGCGAATTCTGTCAGCTTCTTCGGATCGTCGGTTTCAAGCAGATCGAAACCACCGCTGAGATCAGTCTGCGTCCATCTGCCCAGTAACCTGACTCCCTCCGGCGGGAGCCCTCCCATTGCCAGGAACCGCTCGATCGCTGCCGCCCGTGTCTGCGTGTTCGGAGCCCACGCGAATGTCAGCATGAACTTCATGTGCCTTCTCCTTTGGTTGGTACCCGCCTGATGACCTTCCCTTATACGTTCAGATGCACCAACCAGATGCAAACACGCCCGGCGGCGCTAATATCCATTCTACGGCGCGATCGTCGACGCGTTCGACCTCTCCTTCACGTTGCATTGAACCCGGAGAAGCAAAGTGCCATACGTAACGTCCGACGGTGTCTCGATCCACTACGAGGCAAAGGGCCAAGGCTCGCCCGTTCTCCTTCTGGCGGGGCTTGCGGGAGTGGGCGCATCCTGGGGCCCACAGATCGATCTGTTCGCCGGGCATCACCAAGTGATCGTGCCTGATCACCGCGGTACCGGCGAGTCCGAGCGCACCGCACGCGACATGACCATTGCGCAACACGCTCGGGACATGGCGCGGGTTATCGAGGCGGTCGGATGCGGGCCGGTCCACGTGGTCGGCTCCTCGACCGGGGGTGCCATCGCGCAGTTGCTGGCGATCCAGCATCGCGAACTGTTGCGCAGCGCGACCATCGTCTCTTCGATTGCACGCGCGGACGCGTTCTACCGCCGTCAGTTCGACATGCGGCGACGCATGCTGGCGGATTCCGGGCTGCGCGCGTCCACCGAGGCAAACGCACTATTCCTTTTCGACCCGAAATTCCACCGCGAGCACCCGGAGCAGGTGCAGGCGTGGGTGAACATTGCATCGGCTGGCACATTCGAGCCGGAGATCGGCCTTGCCCGGATCGACATGATCGTGGGGCACGACGCCTTCGATGATCTTCCCTCGATCACGACACCGACCCTGGTGCTGGTGGGCGAGCGGGACTTCTGCGCCCCGCCGCACTTCTCCGCGGAGCTTGCGGAACGGATTCCGGGAGCCGAGTTTTCCACCCTGGACGGTGGCCACTTCATCTTCCTGGAAAAGCCCGCACTACTGCACGACGCTGTTGAAGCTTTCATCGCCAGGCACGAATGATGAGCAACCCGGCGCGAGCCGGCCGGCCTCAGCTACATCTTCTCCGGCATGGCCGACGAGTGATGACTCGTAATCAGCCATTGCGTACCATCCCAGCGATAGGTGTAGGTATAGCGGGCCTTAACGACCGCACCTGTCCGTGCAAAGGTGAAAGTGTAGAGCCCGGCATCCACGGCAGAATTGCAGCCCAGTTCAATGCTGCGGAAGTCAATCTTCCCGGAGGGACGGTCTTGCAGGAAGTGTTGGAAATAGTCCTCTCTCTCCGCGACGGTCAGGCGAGGCTTGTTGGATACCGTAGGAAGAAGAATCGACCGCTCCGCATAGTTGGCCGCCACCTTGCGGGGATCGCCGGTCTGCAGAGACTGGTTCCATCGATCGAACAGCGCCGCGATTTCCTGCTCTGACGTCGCCTTGCAACTCTCTGTGCGCGACGCCTGCGCGCTGCCTGGCGTGCCCTGGTTCATGGCGCAGCCCGCGAGCACGAACGCCAGGGCAGCAATGCGAATCCGCTTCATGGCAGAGTTCCTCAGGTAAAGGGTTGAGAGCCAGGGCACATCGCCTGAAGATGGAGACATCCCGCAAGTGCTTGCCATTTCCGACAATGCCTTCCACCGCTTCCAGGCGCCCGGAAAGAATTCCGGGCCACTCTGAATACTAGGCCGAAGTTTGAGAGCCCGAAACCCTGCCAAGCCAGAGGTGGCGCGCCTTTGCGCCATTTCTATCGTTTTATTTGTTCCCATGTAAATAATCTATTTTTGACGATATTTTCCTTGATTTGCAGGGTTGAGTTTCTATNCGCCTGCCCCAGTGCGCTCACTGGTGCTGGCCCTGGTGGTGGCGCGCGTGCTGGCGCCAGGCTCCAAGCTGGCCACCTGGCGCATGTTGCAGCCCGAGTGCGCCACCCATTCGCTGTCGCAGGTGCTGGGACTGGGCGCGTTCGAGGTCGAGCGGCTCTACGCCGCGTTGGACTGGCTCGGCGCGGCGCAGCCGCGCATCGAGCGTAGCCTTGCCCGCCAGCATCTGAGCGAAGGCGTTCTGGTGCTCTATGACCTCACCTCGACCTGGGTCACCGGCCGGCACTGCGCGCTGGCCCGCTACGGTTACTCGCGCGACGGCAAACGCGATGACCCGCAGATCGTGTATGGCTTGCTGTGCGCCGCCGATGGCTGTCCGGTGGCGGTCGAGGTGTTTGCCGGCAACACCGCCGATCCGGCCACGCTGGCGGTGCAGATCAGCAAGCTCAAGGAGCGCTTTGGCCTGTCACAAGTGGTGTGGGTGGGCGATCGCGGCATGATTACCGCCGCGCGCATCGAGCAGGTGCTGCGCCCGGCCGGCATGAGCTGGATCACCGCGCTGCGTTCGCCGCAGATTGCCGAGCTGATCGAGGAGCGCGGCCCCTGGCAGCCCTCGCTGTTCGATGAGCGCGGCCTAATCGCAGTGGATAGCGCGCGCTATCCGGGTGAGCGGCTGCTGGTCTGCCGCAACCCGGCGTTGGCCGAGGAGCGCGCGAGAAAGCGCGCCGAGCTGCTAGCGGCCACCGAGGTGGAGCTGGCCGCGATCGAGCAGGCTACCGAACGCCCCCGTAATCGCCTGCGCGGCCAGGACAAGATTGGCTTGCGCGTGGGTCGGGTGATCGAGCGCTATCGGATGGCC